>CALRAL010000001.1 GCA_943350875.1 Candidatus Nomurabacteria bacterium
CCTAAAAAGTAAAGGAGGGGTTTAAAGGTCATCTAGGCGCGAATGGAAACCGTGCCGATAGTGTAATGGCACAAGATGGCTTGACTGTAAGAGGTACATCTCAAGCAGGTGGGAAACCAGAACATAGTGATCCGACCATACGCATTAGACGCGGTGGAAGCTCAACGGATAAAAGCTACTCTAGGGATAACAGGCTAGTTCCGCCCAAGAGTTCATATCGACGGCGGAGTTCGGCACCTCGATGTCGGCTCACCTTAGCGCGGCGGTGGAGAAGCTGCCAAGCGTTTGGCTGTTCGCCAATTAAAAAGGTACGCGAGCTGGGTTCAGACCGTACTGAAGCGGAAATTTATTTCGGCTGAAGTACAGTTTGAACCCTCAGAGGAATTCGATTCATATGAATTAGAACTGTTATGTAACCAAGTGAATTACAAAAAAATGTAAGTCACATCACGGCGGCGTATTATAGAAATATAATATGGCAAGCTAACTTATATCGGCGAAATCCTACTTCAATAGGACAACGCCGAGGGAAAGATTTTTTCTGCCCGTAGAGACTGAATGTTAGCGATCTTTTTCAAAAAAGATTATGTCACAGTCCAATCCCCAAAGTAATTTGGGATGTAGATGCGTGAGACAGGTTGGTCTCCTATCTACTGCACTCGTTGATTCTTGAGAAGATTTGCGCTCAGTACGAGAGGACCGGCGTGAACTGACCTCTGGTGTACGAGCTGTCCTGCCAAGGGCACTGCTCGGTAACTATGTCGGGAATGGATAACCTCTGAAAGCATCTAAGAGGGAAGCCAGCTTCAAGATTAGGAATCGTTAAGAACCCTGAGAGATGATCAGGTTGATAGGCTTTAAGTGTAAGGCGAGCAATCGCTTCAGCTGAGAAGTACTAATGTTTCGATTCCTGTTAAGAAATTTGCAAACCACAATCTAGTTGTTCTAGATAAAATAATAATTCGAATATAATGTTCTGGTGCTTTGACGGCGGAGTCACATCTCTTCCCATTCCGAACAGAGCAATTAAGCCCGCTAGTACCGATGATAGTCTTAACGGCGAAAGTAGGTAGGTGCCAGAACATTGTATTTGAGGGTTACACCTCCCCCTTACAGGGGCTGTCCACTCATTAGACTTTTTTGTCGTGCGTTGCACTCAAAAAATCCTCAATGAGTCTTGCGCTCGGGTCCCTATCCCAAACTCACCCATTCCGAACAGAATTAACCAAATGATAGTCTGCGCGGTGAGAAGCGAAGCTTCGCAAGGCCGGACTCCGACTTGGGTCGGGGGAGGCGGGGTCGCGAGCAAAGTCAGTAGACTTTGACTTGTGACAAAGTAGGTCACCAATTTATCTGCCTTTGGCAGGCACAAAGTACTTGATATGTTATAATCTACATATGCCTACGTGGTTTTTCATAGCTCTCAGTGCCCCATTTTTATGGGCGCTGGTTAATATTGCTGATAGTTTTCTGGTGGCTAAATTCTCAGATAAAGAGAAAGAGCACAGCTCTGGGGCTTTGGCTCTTTTTGCTAGTCTTATAGCTTTTTTGGTTGCCATTGGAATCTGGATTTTTACCCAAAATATCTCAAATATACCAGTAGTAGATAAAATATTACTTTTGACTTCTGGAGTTCTCACTATTGTTTGGGTAATACTATATCTTTTTGCTTTAGAAATGGAAGAAACTTCCAAAGTAACACCATGGTTTTTGGTGATACCTGTATTTGGGTATATTTTAGGTTATTTCTTTTTAGGGGAAACTTTGAGCTTGCATCAGATACTTGGCTCATTGATTACTTTCTTGGGTCTTATTGTTATATCGATAGATTTTAGTGGAGAGAATAGAAAAATAAAACATAAGCCCGTGTTTTATATGCTTTGTGTCGCGCTGTGTGTTTCTATCTCAGGCGTTCTTTTTAAATATGTGACTATAGAAAATAATTTCTGGGTTTCATCTTTTTGGGAATATTTAGGTGTTGGTTTTTCGGGGTTATTTATTTATTTATTTATTCCACATTATAGAAATATGTTTCGTGATATGAATAAAAAAGGTGGATATAAGATATTTTTAGTAAATGTTGTCACAGAATTTATGACTATCTCAGGCAATCTCTTGACAAATTATGCTCTTTTACTGGCACCAGTTGCTTTAGTATATATGGTAGGCTCTTTTCAGCCTGCGATAGTACTTTTACTTACTTTAGTTTTTACCAAATTCTGGCCCAGTGTAGCATCTGAAGATTTTTCTAAGAGAATAATAATTCCAAAAGTTATTGCCATTTTAATAATGCTTTTTGGCAGTTTTGTAATGTTTTTTTAGAAAATATTATGGAAAGGGTGTTAGAGAAAATCACCCATTGTGTCTAACTTGAGAAAATGGTACTATAAATATATGGAAACTGCAAAAATTCAGCCAAATAATTTAATGAGATATAAATCAATTTTTAATCTAAAATCACGGGTAGCTTCTGTGCTAGGTTTAATTGGCTTGATTTCAAAAAAAGAGGCAAAAAAGATGCTTGAAGTGTCTAAAAAATCACGGATGAGTTGGCGTTAATTTTTTATGTATTTATTTGATACAAATGCAGTTATATATTTTCTCTCTGGTGAGGAAAAGGCTGTTGCTCTTGTAAAAAAGATATTGGAAGAAAATAAGACGATTTACGTCCCGACCATTGTCAGATTGGAACTCTTTAGTAAGTCGGATTTAACTTTAATCGAACAAAATACGATTTCCGATTTTTTAAGTTTTACTATAGAAATCAGTCTCGATAAAACGATTGCTGACATTGCTTCTGCTATCAGAAGAAATTTTAAAACCAAAGTTGCTGATAGTATTGTAGCGGCCTCGGCAATTTATACCAATAGTTTTTTAGTCACAAGAAATGTGAAAGATTTTAAAATGAAAGATGTTCGTGTGATTAAAATATAAAATAATTGACCCTACTACTTAATTTTATGGAAAAAGAAGTTCAAGGTGTTACAAAAGCAGTATGAAAGTATTTAAAAAAGTAATTAACCGTAATAACGAACAGTATGATGTTTTACATGTAAATACCGAAACTTTTGACGATATTCCAAAAGACCTCATTTCAAAAGCTCATGCTGTTTGTTTTTACAACAATAAACTACTTTTAGTGCATCATATAGAATGGGATGTTTGGGGTATTCCAGGAGGCACCCGTGAACCAAATGAGTCAATTGAGCAGACATTTATTAGAGAGATTCTAGAAGAAACTAAATGTGAAGTATTAAATTATCGGCCAATTAGTTATCAAAAGATAATAGGCCAAAATAATGATATTCATTATAGATTACAGTACATTTGTAACGTGAGGCCAATTAGTAGATTTAAAAAAGACCCTGCTGGAAGTGTAAATAAGATACTTTGGATTAATCCAAGTGATTTTAAGAAATATATTGAGAAAAAAGAATTTAGACAGATAATCTTTAAAAGAGCCATTGAGGTGTACAGAAAGAATAAAAGATGGGAAGGGCGTTAGAAAAATAAATATTTGAATGTTTCTAAAATCTTGAGATATTATAAGATTTTTCTGTCTTTCAAAATAAGTGTTAAAATGTACTTATGTTTAAATATGACAAAAAAGTTGATCTTTGGTCCAAGGATAAAATTAAGAATTTAGATGTAATTTGGGGTAATAGTATAACAAAACAAAGAAACGATCGGAAATCTTTTTTGTTCCCTTTTTTGATAAATTATTTAAATGGTTATTTAGAAAAATATGGTGATAGTTTTATAAAAAGATTCAATGATTTAACTGGTTTATCTTTTAAGATAGATGATTTTAAGTACTATATAAATAGCACAAATATTTCTTTACATAATGGTACAGAAGAATATATTTCAATTGGCTTAAATCATTCATTTATAGCTTATCCTACAATAATTATTCATGAAATAAGTCATTTATACTTTTATAAGTATATAGATAGTGAAAATTTTTTAAAATATAATAAAGTTGTAAAGACTTCTGATCTAATATCCGAGAAAGAACAAAATGAATTAAAGGAAATTATTACTGTAATTATAAATAAAGAATTTGCTGACATTATATATAAATTTGATGATGGTTATCCTCATCATAAAGATATACGCAAAGAAGTTTTAAAATTATGGACAGAAAGAAAGCCTAATTTTGATAAGTGGATATCAGAAGTTATAAAGATATATAAAAAAAGGGTGGCAAGTTAATTACCACCCTTTACTTTGTAACCTAATGTGTTTTTAACCACATGGTGTGCTACAAGGAGTTTCACATGGTGTGCTACATGGAGTATCACACGGAGTGTCACAACCTTCGTTGTTTTTTTGGTTTTCATACTTGGAAAGTATATTTTTTCTTTTTTCTATTCTTTCCAATTCTGAATATTTTCCTTTTTGCATACTTTTTCCACCTCCTTTCTTATTTTAATTCTTGTTTTTAACCCGGCTTCAAAATATATATGATTTTTTTTTACATGAAAATGGATGACTTTTATGTGTTTCTCCAGATCCATATAAATTTAATGCTAAACATCCACCTTTACAGAAATTCCAAATTGGACATCTTTTACAATCAACTTCAGTTAGTCCAATACTTGGTCCATAACAGGATGATTCTCTCAAAAAGAAAGGACAAAACCTCTCTTCACCATTACTTGTTAATGCTTTATAACAAGTGCCTGCTCCACAAAATTTATCAATAGGCCATTCACCAGTTATTTTCATTGACCATTTTCTGAGGTCATTTATTTTAAGTAAATGTCTTGCTGGAAAATCTTTAATTATTTCCAGTAAATTATCTCTAAATATATCTAAATCAGAGAAGGTCATATCTGGTGTATAACCGATCAAATATGCCCAACCATTAATTGGATAATCATCAAATACTTCAAGATGAATATCATATAAATGGGGGATGCTTTCTTTTGTTACGACAGTTGAAATACCTATGTAAGCACCAGCTTTCGATAATAGTTTAACTGCTTTCTCAAAGTCATTTTGTGAATTATTATTTTTAGATGTTCTATTTTTTATTTGCCATCCAAAACCATCATATGAAAGGCCAATAGAAAACTTATATTCAGCAAGAAATGTTGCTATTTCTTGTGTTATCAGACTTCCATTTGTAACTATAGAATAAGAATGTTGGGGGTATTTTTTAACTAGTTCTTTAATTAGTTCGAACTTTATTAATGGTTCACCACCAAAAAATCTTAATTGGCTACTATCCGGTAATTTATCAATAGCTTTACATGCTGTTTGATAATCAAGCGATTTTCTCATTTTGTAATTAGAACCTTCAAAACAATAATGACAGTTATAATTACATTCCTCGGTTATTTCTAAGGCTAATATTTGGTTAGCTTTACTTTTTTGATAAACAATACTTGAATCAGAATTAACTATTTCTCTAAATGAATCTGATTTAAAAAATTCACTATTGATTTGTTGTTCTCCTAATTCAATTAATTGTTTAGTTTCAATATTGAAAGCATATCCATCTATACAGACCCATTTCCCAAAATACTTAATTTTTTCCATTCACGACCTCTTTTATTTTTTGTTTTCGATGAGCAATATTACTCACATACAGGATACCACATCATGATATAAAATTCAGGTGCTATAAATTTTCCTAGTGTTGTGGTAAACTATAGAAGTTAATAACATTTTATGTTGCCAGAATTCCCAAAGTTCAAAAATATTGAGTTGTCGGACAAGGAAGATGTGGAGAGAGGTGTGGAATTTTAGTGTTATTTAGTACTTTTATGGAAAATGAACAGAAAAAACCAAAGACTTGGCTTATGCAGACACTCATAATATGTTGTCTACTTTCTATTGTTGTATCGTTCTATTTTTTCTATTACAAAAAAGATTTTGATTTTATTGTAGAAGTTACTTGCGACAAAACCAAAGAGACTTGTTTTGAGCGTGATTGTTCCAATCCTGACGATTGCCCACCAAACGGTCTGTCTGATTTTAAAAGGTATAGCCTAAAGGCTAGTGATTTTGATAAGTGTAAAAATGAAGATTGCGCTAGTGTGTGTGCAAGTGGGGAGATAAAGTGTACAGCAGTAAAATGCGAACCTGATACCGAGACAGGAGAGTCTTGTGTGTCTCCAGAGATACCAGAAAATAGTCAATAATCTTTAACATCCTTGACTTTTTGCGGGGGGGGGGTTATACTCCCTTTTGGATCAAGGTTCTTCGAAATTCATTGAGGAATAATACAAGGATCCAGAAAGTGAAAAAAGAATGAAAAATAATGATATTAAACCTTTTAAAATAAGGTTGGTTCATAAAAATGACATTCTAATTCTTTCGGAAATATTTTCAAAAGTATTTACCGAAGCAGATATAAAAAAGCCTTGGGATAAAGATAATTCATATAAACATCTTATGTACTGGTTAAAAATACAGCCAGATATGTTCTTTGGTGCATTTAAAGATAATAAACCAATAGGAGCTATTGCTGTTAATATAAAGCCATGGAGAACTGGTATGAGATGTTGTGCTGGAATTATTTTTGTTGATTCTCAATATAAAAAACAAAAAATTGCAAAATTCTTGTTTAAAAAAATATTAGAGAAAGCTGTAGGGAAATACAAGGCAATGAGTTTCGAAGCAGTAACTTTTGCTGGTAAAGATTTCCCGTTGAATTGGTATGAGAGAGTTGGGCTTGTATCTGACAAAAACACAGTACTCATAAAAGGTGATTGTCTAGATATATTAAAAAATCTCTTTTAACATCATTTATAATAACACATGCTTTTTATTGGGTATGTGTTATTATTTTATATAAAATATGACAAATCAAAATATACACAAAGGTAATTTAATAGTAATATTTGGTTTACCTGGTTCTGGTAAATCAACACAATCAATTCTTCTTGAAGAAAAAATGGGTTATAAATATATTTCTTGGGGTAAAATTACAAGGAATATATTAAACAGTAAATTTGGTTCTGAAGATGATAAGAGGATTATACTTAATAATATAAAACATGGTTTTTCATATCCTGAAAAGTATATAAAAGAAAAAATAGTTCAGGCTTTTGTTCAAGATTTAGAAGCCGGTAACACTGATTTTGTCATTGATGGTTTTCCAAAAAGAACACAAGAAGCAAAAGATTTTATAGAAATAATAAAAGAGTTAAATTTGAATTTAAAGTGTGTAATCAATATTGCATGCACAGAAAAAACCCTTTTTAAAAGAATAGAAAGTAGAAAATATTGTGAAAACTGTGGTAAATTCTTTAATGATATTTTAAGACCCAGGAACGAGGGAATTTGTGATTTTGATTCAGGCAAACTAATAAGAAGAATTGATGATGATCCAGAGGTGGTAAAATTAAGAATCAATGAATATTTAAATTATGTAAATCCGGCTATTCAATTATTATCAAGTATATCAGAATCTTTTTTTTCTATAAATGGTGATCAAGACGAATTATTGATATTTTCAGATATTGTTACAAAACTCAAATCTCATAATAAAGATATATTTTCACTATTTAAAAATGTTGGACACACACTTCTTCCAACTAAATATGGATATTTTGACATGTATGTTTACCAAAATATTATAAACTACGAGAGTCATGTTGTGTTAACATGTGGTGATGTTTTGAATAAAAGAGGTATTCCCATAAGGATTCATTCGTCTTGTGTTACGGGGGATATTTTTCATTCAGAAAAATGTGATTGTGGAAGTCAAATTGATCAGGCTATGTCATTTATACAAAAAAATGGTCAAGGTGTCATCTTATATCTTTTTCAGGAAGGGAGAGGTATAAATATGATAAATAAAATAAAAGCATATGACTTACAACAAAAAGGATTTGATACTATATCTGCTAATGAATTTTTGGGTATACCAGCTGAAATGAGGTCTTACGAAGTCGTGAAGGATGTATTAAAAGATTTTAGTATTAAATCAATACGTTTAATAACAAATAATCCAGATAAAATTTCAAAAATTCTTGATCTTGGTATAAATGTTGATGATACTATCGAACTTAAATCAGAACATTTTGTATTTAATGAAGAGTATTTAAAAACTAAGGTTGACCGAATGATGCATTCAAAAAATCTAATTTCAGATATAAATATTAAACATTCTAATTTATCAGGTACATATCTTGAAATAGAAAAAAAATATTTACTCAAAAAATCTGATTTAGAATTATTTGAAAAGAAATTATTAGAATTATCTTTATCTCAAATATCACATCAATACGAGAAAAATCAAAACTTTGATAGAAATGGTATTTTTGAAAAAGAAGATGCTAGATTGCGTTTACGTACTAAAATTACGGATTTAAATGGGCAGACAAAGAATTTTGAATTTACTTACAAAAAAAGACTTTCTATAAAAAATGGTATTAAAAAAGAGACCGAAGTTAGTTATAATTTTGACTCTAACCAACCAGCAGAAAATCTTTTGTCTCTTTTTAAAATTATTGGACTCAACGAAAGAGACTCATACGAAAGGATAAGAAAAACATTTTCTAACGATGATATAAAAATTACCATTGACGAATTTCCTTTTGGTTACATTGTTGAGATTGAAGGGGAAGAATTAAAAGTTTTAGAATACGAAAATTTACTTAATATGAATAATTTTATTCAATATGGAGCAAGTTGTGATGATTTATATATGGAACTCTGTAATAAAAAGGGGGTAAAACCGAAAAACTTTATTCTTTTTGGTGATTTAGATATGCCTAAACTTGAAGATTATATTGAAACATGGAAGAAATAAAAAATCTTTTTATAAAATATTTTAGATTTTATCCTGACATAATATCAACGACGGAACATGCTTATATTTCTCCACCATCAAGAATCATAAGTACTTTATCTAAGCTCTCAAATTATAAAAATAAAAAAATACTTAGAATTGTAATTACAGATACTTTTTCTTTTAATCCAGAAAGTTGTGTTAAGCAAATATGTATTCCTTATTTTTTAGATAAAAATATTTTTACTATTAACAATTCTTATTCAAAAGAGGATATCATTGTAAACTTCGAAAAAGATATTTCAAAAATGGAGAATATATTAAAAGATATAAATCCTTTTTCTTTGAAGGAAAAAATAAATTATAATGAGATTATGGATTTTTATAAAAATATACTAAAAAATGTTATAAATATTGATCCTGTTTACATTTATAATAATATTATAAAAGAGTTTTCTTTGAGATTTGATTTTTTTGACCTATATA
Source organism: Candidatus Nomurabacteria bacterium (assembly GCA_943350875.1). GTDB lineage: Bacteria > Patescibacteriota > Minisyncoccia > Phycocordibacterales > UBA9973 > UBA9973. The sequence goes on from CALRAL010000001.1 coordinate 9,236, forward strand.
AATGGTTACAAGAGACTAATTTGTACAGCGTAGATTCAAGAGAAATGAGAAGTTTTTTAGTAGAAGCTTTTGAAATTCTTTCAAAACATGATCCATTGAATGTTAATTTATTCATAAAATACATTGAAGTTAAAAAGAGGCTAAAATACAAAGATTCTACTCATGTTACACATAATGTTCTTTGGAATGAATATTTATATATATTAAAAGATTTTTCTATCCTTTGTTCTGTTCCTTTTGAAATTATTTTATATGTATATAGTTATTGTGGGGGCTCTCATTTCGGTAATGATTATTTGATAGTTAATGACATAAATAAAATTCGAGGTGATAATTGTATTTTACAACTTACAGAACATAACAAAGATTATTTTTCTAATTTAGAAATTAAAGATGTTCCATTTCAGGAAGTTAGTTTTGTTCATGGAACATATAAACTATTACACAAAATATATAAGACAATAAATACACTTCCAGAACTTTATGTTATTCTTGGTTTCTCTTTGCTAAAAGAAAAGCTTTTTAATGATATATAAAAATTTATAAATAATTTTGTTACATTATGAAAAATTGGAAACTTTATTTTGAAAAACATTTAAACAGAAAACCAAAGGAACAGCTCATTAAAGCTCTTTCTTTTTGTGCTTCTAAAAATGTGGCGTTAGATTTAGGAGCAGGTACATTGATTGAATCAAGAGCCATATTAAATAATGGTTTTAAAAAAGTAATTGCGATAGATAATGCGCCAGATGTAGGGCTTTTTGTTAAGAATTTTAATGATGTTAGACTCAGTTTTAAAAATATATCTTTTAAGGAATATAATTTTCCAAAAAATAAATTTGATTTAATAAATGCCCAATATGCTTTACCTTTCAATGGGGAAAAAGGTTTTAATACTTTGTTTAAAAAAATAAAAAACTCTCTAAAAAACAAAGGAGTTTTTGTAGGTCAATTTTTTGGAGTAAAAGATAGTTGGAATAAAAAAGGTTCAGACTTAGTTTTTCATAAAAAATCTGAAGTTTTAAAGCTTCTGTCTGGTTTAGAGGTAATAGAATTTATATAAGAAGAAAAAGATGCCTTGCCTGTTTCTGGAAAAATGAAACATTGGCATTTTTTTCATATTATTGCTAGAAAGTGCTGTTAAGTAATGATAATCTATATCTAACAAATTCAAGTGCTACGTAATTTTCTGTTAGTATGGTAAAATATACTTGTTTTTGGATTGATATAACTAATTTTAAATTCTATGAACAAAGTTGATGATTATGATAAAATAATGGCGGATCACAGACTTTTCAACCAAGTGGTTTATACATCATTGACTGAGGCTATAAAAATTTTAAAAGAAAGGCAAAAAGATAAAGGTTTGAGGGAAAAAATTGAAAAACTTTTAGGAGGAGACATTCCAGAACCTTTAAGAAAAATTGATAAATATGGAATTAGTAGTAAACAAGTAGCTACCCCTAATTTTGATACTAGATGGTTTTTAAATTTAATGAAAGAGTTTAGTTTAAAACCAGTTTTTTTAGAATATTATAATGATAAATTTACTTCTAATAATAGTTTTAAACATTCCTTAGGACAATTAATTGTATATGATAATTTAAATAAAAAAGGTGAACATAAAATAAAAAAAATTACTATTGTGGATTTTAATAAATACAATGGCAAACCTATTAAAGATGTTTTAACTCTTTGGTCAGAATCACTGATTGACTTTCATAAAAGATTATTTAAAGTTTGTGGTTATGAAAATGAAAATTTATGTTTTTATGATGAATCTAATTGGTTAAAGAAACATGGTGATAAAGCAAAAGACTATTATGAAAATGATTTGTTGTTATATGTGTATCATGGTATTCTTTTTGAAAATTTTTTATTAACAGGAGATGATGGTAATTTTGTTAAAAATATATTTTTACCAGCTTTTGAAAAGGTGTATAATTTAACAGGTTTGAAACCATTAATAGTACCTATACCACCAATGGATATTGAAGAAGATACATGTTGGTTATCTTATGATAAAAGAATTGAACCTTATATTAAAATAAAATAAAAATATCTATGCTTGATATAAATGCAGTATTAAATACATGTTATATAAAAAAAGAAATAATCACACTGGCTTTTTATTCCCATTTAATCCCAGTATTTTTTTCAATGTCTTTAGCATTTTTGGTATTTGCGAAAGCGGGTAGAAGTCTGCTTTCAAAAATTTTTCTTTCTTTCATTTTAGTTTTCTCTATTTGGTTAATTGGAGATTTAATAACTTGGACTTCAAATGATTATTATTTAGTTTATACAACATGGTCCTTTCTTGCTTATATTGAAATTATCTTTTATGTTTTAGGTCTTTATTTTGCAATTCTGTTCATTAGACAAACTGCACTTTCATTTTATACTAAAGTTTTACTTTTTATTATTACACTTCCACCACTTTTCATTACTTTAATTAAACAATCGGTTGGAGGTTTTAATTACCCAGTCTGTGAAGCATTTAATAATAATTTCCTCGATATTTATAAATTAATTATTGAGGTAGTTATTTTAGTTGTTATTCTCATTTACCTAATTATTCCTTTTATTAAAAAAGTTTCTTGGAGGATAAACAGGGCGAATCTGGTGGTGTTGGGCTCGATGTTCTTGTTCCTGTCTGTCTTTGGGGTCACGGAATACATCGCTTCTATAACTGGATATTATGAGCTCAACTTATACAGTCTATTTATCTTACCTATATTCTTGTTTGCTTTGATTTATTCTGTTTTCGATTTAAATATATTTCATGTGCAGGTTCTAGGCACTTATTATCTGGTAGCTGGCTTTTTGGTACTTACTAGTGTACAGATATTTTTCGTACAGGGTAGCGTGAATAAATTGCTTACACTCATTACTCTCATATCAGCAGTGGGCTTAAGCTTTATTTTGTTTAGAAACTTGAAGAGGGAATCAGATCAGAGAGTGCGCATTGAAAAGCTTTCAATAGAACTCGAAGACACGAATGTCAACCTTGAAAACTTAGTCAAACAAAGAGAGAGCTTGGTGCACCTCGTTACTCACAAAGTCAAGGGTTCGTTTACACATTCTAAATATATTTTTGCGGGTATTTTAGAGGGGATGTTCGGTGAGGTAAACGATGAAATAAAGAAAAGGGCTACTCAAGGGCTTGAGTCAGACAATGCTGGTATACAGACTGTGGACCTTGTTTTGAATGCTGCGAATCTGCAGAAAGGAAATGTGAAATTCGACATGAAAGATTTTGATTTTAAAGATCTGGTTTTAAAAACTATAGATGATAAAAAGGGAGCAATAGAAGCAAAAGGGTTGAAGTTAGAAACTAATATAAGTGATGGCAGTTATAATACTCTAGGTGATGTATTTTGGCTCAAAGAAGTAGTACACAATTTACTTGAGAATTCTATCAGATATACAAAAGAAGGGAAGATAATGGTGGGGCTTGAAAATAAACCTGCCTCGACGCAAGGCGGGGACAGTAAAATTCTATTTTCTGTAAAAGATACTGGTGTAGGGATAACAGATGAAGATAAAAAGAATTTATTTACTGAAGGCGGGCGAGGCAAGGATTCTGTAAAGGTAAATGTGGATAGTACCGGCTATGGACTTTATTCTGTAAAGATAATTATGGATGCACACAAAGGCCGTGTCTTGGGTGAGTCCGAAGGTCCAGGCAAAGGCTCTCAATTCTTCGTCGAATTTAATGCGGAGTAAAAACCTTTGGCGCCTTAGTTATAATTCTGTTATACTTACAATATGACTTGGGGACTGAAGAGACAGATTTTTTATGTGGCAGTAATCGTGCTGTTTTTTGCAGTTTTTGGATATTTAATAATCGCTCCAAAATTAAACAAAGCTCCTACTTGTGTGGATAATACTCAAAATGGAAATGAGACGGGGGTGGATTGTGGTGGCTCTTGTGCCAAGGCTTGCACTTACCAAGTAGATCAGATCTCTACTTTTTGGTCCAGAGCTTTCAAGGTGGTACCAGGGCGATATAACGCAGTAGCGTATTTAGAGAATCATAATAAAAATGCATCCATTTATAAAATAGGCTATAGATTTCGTTTTGCCGATAAAGATAATATTTATATAGGCAAGAGGGAAGGCTTTACTTTTGTTCCTCCATCTGGGAAGTTCGCTATCTTTGAGCCAGCAATTGATTTAGGCAATTCTATTCCTATTTATACTAATTTTGAGTTTACAGAGACACCGACTTGGATTCAAGTATCTACAGATAAAATAAATCAGCTCAAAGTCTTGGTTTCAGATATTAAATTAGAAGGTGAAAATGTTAGTCCAAAACTTTCTGCTACCGTCAAGAATAGTTCACTTTTTAACATTTCTGAAGTGAATTTTGTGACGATTCTATATGACGAGAGGGGGGATGCAGTATCTGTGAGTAGAACTTATTTAGACCAATTAAAAGGAGAAGAGACAAATACTATTAATTTCACTTGGCCGGAACCTTTCTCTTCGAAAGTTGTCCAAAAGGAAATAATACCAATGTTCAATATCTTTTTGGCAAAGTTACAATAACTATGGCAGAAAAAGTTCTTAACAGAATAGACTGGATGGTAGTTTTCTTTGTGTTGCCGATAATTCTGGCTGGGCTTGCCACCATGAAGTCTTTTGCTGGAGTAGAGGATAGTGATACTTTTTTTAATAAACAAATAATTTGGGTTCTAATATCTTTTTTAATTTTCTTTGTTTTTTCTTTTATTGATTTTCGTTTCTTAAAACGCACAGATGTACTAGTTTTTATTTTCCTTTTTTTCTCAGGGATTTTACTAGTGCTTTTTGGCTTAGGAAAAGTTTCTCATGGGGCTAGGAGCTGGCTTTCTCTCGGAGGATTCTCTTTTCAGCCTGTGGATATGATGAAGCTCACTTTAGTACTCGTTTTAGCTAAATATTTCTCTCGCAGGCATGTAGAAATAAAGGCCATAAAGCATATTTTTATTTCTGGATTTTATGCTTTTATTCCTTTTGTTTTAGTCTTGCTCCAGCCAGACTTTGGTTCGGCGATGATTATATTTTTGATTTGGCTAGGAATGGTGTTAGTATCTGGAATTTCTAAAATGCACTTACTTTTGATTTTCTTGTCTGCTGGTCTTGTTTTTATGTCGCTCTGGTTCTTTGCTTTTGCTCCATATCAAAAAGAACGTATTTCTAACTTCTTGAATCCGTTTGCGAATATCCATGGTTCAGGTTATAACGCCTTACAATCCACTATCGCTGTTGGTTCGGGGCAAGTTTTGGGTAAAGGTCTTGGCTTTGGTACTCAATCACGACTTAAATTCTTACCTGAATACCAGTCTGACTTTGTTTTTGCAGCCTTTGCTGAAGAATGGGGGTTTATCGGATCATTACTTATATTGATGCTTTTTGGTTTAGTTATCTGGCGTATTTTGTATTATGCCTCTTTGGGGGCATCGAATTTTGAAATGCTTTTTGGTATGGGTATTGCTATTTTGCTTTCGAGTCATATACTCATAAATATATCTATAAATTTAGGTCTTTTACCCGTAACAGGGATACCACTGCCATTTATGAGCTATGGTGGCTCGCATTTACTAGCTGAATTTGCTGGTCTTGGGATCTTAATGAGTATGAGGAGGTATGCAAAAGGAGCTCATACTGATGATACAAAAAATGAATTTTTAGGAATATGACCTCACCCCTTCGCCCCTCTCCTTGATAAGGAGAGGGGTTGGGGGAGAGGTGAATTATATGCAATTAATAGACGGTAAAAAAATACAAAAAGATATTTTAGATGATATAAAAAAAGAAGTAGCTACTTTGACTTTTCAGCCTGTTTTTTGTGATGTTTTAGTAGGAGCAGATCCTGCTTCGATGCAATACGTCCGTATGAAAAACAAAACTGCTGAAGACGTAGGGATGAAGACCAAAAATGCAATTTTTCCAGAAAATATTTCAACCAAAAATTTAATAAAAGAAATAAAAAAGTTAAACGAGATTGAAAACATGTGTGGTATTATCGTGCAACTTCCTTTACCAAAACACATAGACACACACGCTGTTTTAAATAATATAGAAAAGAAATTAGATGTAGATACACCTTCACCAGCAGCACTTGCTTGTATGATGGTTCTTGATTCTTTGAAAATAAATTTAGTTGATAAAAAGATAGTGGTGTTAGGCCAAGGTGAATTAGTAGGCAAACCTGTTGCAGAATTATTAAAGTCTCGTGAATTAGATTTTGAAATTATAAATAGTAAAACAGAAGAAAAAGAAAAATTAAATTTATTAAAAAATGCTGATATTATTATTTCTGGTATGGGTAAAGGTAAATATATAACTAGTGATATGATTAAGGATGGAGTAGTATTGATAGATGCTGGTACTTCTGAATCGACTGGAGGAATGGTGGGGGATGTAGATTTAGAATCAGTCAAAGACAAAGCCTCTTTTGTGTCTCCTGTGCCTGGGGGTGTAGGCCCTGTGACTGTAGCTATGCTTTTGAAGAATGTTTTACAAGTAGCAAAGTCCCTCACCCCAACTTATTCACCTCACCCCTAACCCCTCTCCTTATAAAGGAGAGGGGAAGATGTCGCTATTTTTCAGAATAAATTAATGAGTTAGTACTATGAGTCAAAATATAAAATATACAGCTTTATTTGTTAAAGATATCGAGGATTTACTAAAAAGATTTCCACCTAAACATCAAAAAATCTTTGGTCATCATTCAACAATTGAATTTGAGCCAGAAAATTTAAATGGAATTGAAACAGGCAAAGAATATTCTATAAAAATTATTGGACGTGCCCATGATGAATTTGGAGATGATTTACTTGTTGAAAATTTAAAATCAAAAAATAAATATCCTCATATAACTTTATCTCGTGCAGAAAATGCACCGCCTTTATATTCAAAGATATTATTTGAAAAAGCCATAGCTTCTAATAATATTAAATATTTTAATAATGAAAAAGTTGAGGTCGTTGAAGGTTATGGAATAGGTGAAAAATAAAATCATTTTATGACTCTTTTAAAAAACAAATCCAAGTTACTTCCAAGACGTAGAGAATTAAGAAAAAACCAGACTAAACAAGAAGAAATTTTATGGGAAAAGATAAGAAATCGGAAACTTGGAATTAAATTTAAAAGGCAGTATAGTATAGGTGGTTATGTTTTAGATTTTTATTCTCCAGAATGTAAATTAGTTATAGAATTAGATGGTAACCAGCATTTAGCAAAAGAGAATGCTTTGTATGATAGATACAGGACAGAATATTTGGAAATTTTAGGTTGTGAAGTTTTAAGGATTAAAAATAGTGAATTAGATAAAAATTTGGAAAAAGTTTTATTACAAATTAAGAAGTTTACCCCTCTCCTTGATAAGGAGAGGGGAAGGGGTGAGGTGAATATGAATTTATGAATGACACAGTCTTTTTCTTTTTTTATAATTTAGCCCATCAGTCTATTTTTCTAGATAAAATGATTGTTTTTCTGGCTGACACTTTTCCGTATATAGTTGCTGTAGGTGCTGGCATTTTTTTGTTCTACAAACATTTTAAAATAAAAGAATTTATCTTTGTTTTTCTATCTTCTTTTTTTGCTTATGCCATAGCATCTATTTTGAAAATTTTAATTCATACTCCACGTCCATTTCTAGTATTTTCAGATGTACAAAGTTTATTTATTGAGAATAGTTTTGCTTTTCCTTCTGGACATGCGGCATTTTTCTCTTGCTTAGCCATGACTATATTTTTTATAAATAAAAAAGTGGGCTATTATTTTATGTTTTTTGCTTTCCTAATAGGAATTACTCGTATTGCTTCTGGTGTGCATTTTCCAGTTGATATTTTAGGCGGTTTTGCCATAGGTATTGCTATTTCTTTTGTATTTAAGTATATCTTTGAAAAACCCTTATTTTTTGGCATTTTTACGGAAAATTTGACAAAATAATCAAACGGGTGTATAATGTACTTGAATATGGTTACCTCCCTATGTTCGCTTTTTTTATGGAGGAATTTGAAAACACAATAAACAGATACGAAAATGACTCAAAAAACTGATAAAAATAGTAATGTTCGTACTTGGAATTCAGATATGAGAGATGAAATAGTATCATCTTTTGTAAAAAATTTACCGAGTTTGAACGAAAATGTTTCTTTTGATTTGACGGATAAATATATAAAAAAACCGTTAACATTTAAAAGAAAAATACGGGAAATATTTTTCCCAAGTGAAAATGGATTGACAAAAAGAGTAGAGGGAATTTATCCCGAATCTCTGCTTGAATTTCATGAAGGATGGGTGGATTTTTATAAAAATTTTGGAGAAACTATTGATCTTGCAAATTTTCCTTTGCCCAAGAATTTAATTCTTGAAGAAGGGAAAGAGTATTGGTCAATCGTGGTGCCAGATAGTATGAATCCGCAAAAAGCTTTTGAGCTACGGAAGCAGATTACTATAGTTTATGAAAATACATCAGTTGCAAGAATAATTGATGTGTTTCCAAGAATGAAAGTTTCTGTAATTCGTGCAGAGCAAAATGCAAAAGTTTTACACCCACACATTTCGCTTAATCACAGCATGAAACTTGGATTATGTGGCACAACATTTACTGAAGGTTGTATTATTGATGGGAGAATTTTCAAAGATAATGGCATGCATTTAGATGTTGATGGTTGGACGCTTCATTGTGGTTCTCGTAACGAGCATGGCGATGCCGTGAGCTCGGACTGGTGCGCCGGCAGGTTTCTGGTGAGTTGGAGCAATCCGGATAATGCCGGTCCGAACTTGTCTATCCGTCAGAAGCAGTTTTAAACTTTTTGTTTTTAACTTTTATCCTAATCACGTTAGCTTTCCAAAGCTAACGTGATTTATTTTTGTGTTATAATAGATTTGGCTGATAAACTGATTTTAATTAAATTAAAATAACAGTTTGCCATATTTAGAAACTGCTTGCTTGAAATTTGAGCATAGATAATTCAGATAAATTAAGATGCTACACATTGCTCTATAATGTAGAGAATAATACAGGTTGTTGAGTAATCGATAATCGGTGAATATAGATTTATTCCAAGCATAGTATGGTTCTCGTAACGAGAATGGCAATGCCGTGAACTCGAACTGGAACGACGACAAGTTTCAAGTGAATTGGAACAATCCGAATAATGCCAATCCGAACTTGTCTATCCGTCAGAAGTTTCTCATTTAATCCGCTACAAACTTAATTGTGGCGGATTTTGTGTTTGAGCGTATTTGAGCCAGCCGTTGGTCATTTTAGAAATTTCCTGTAATTTTAGCTCTATATTCAGATACACTTTTTCGGTGATTATTTTTAATTCAAATTCTATTCTAAATAACTGTTTTAATGTTTCTATTTGAATTCTTGCTTTTTTCAGTGAAATCACTTTTTCATATTTTGCTTCCAGTGAAGCGCTAATCAAAAGTGAGAAACTTTTTAAAAATTCTTTTTCAATATAGCTATGGATTCCCAATTTATCTCGTTTTGGCAATTTGTTGCCAATTAAATACACATAGGCGTATAATTTCCCCATCTTATGCACAACAGGGATGTCAAAATTGCGTTGGGGGGGGGGTTCCATTCAAAGTCTTTTTCATAATATAGTTAGTCTATCAAATTTACTGAAAGCTTGGAAGGAATTTAAAAAATGCAAAAATTCTAAAACGGATATTGCCGAATTTGAGTTTAATTTGGAAAATAATTTATTTTCTTTGTATCAGGATTTAATAAACAAAACTTACAAACCAGATCCATACCAAGCATTTTATGTGTATGATCCAAAAAAGCGACATATTCATAAAGCTGTAGTTCGGGATAGAGTTTTACATCAAGCTATCTTCAGAATTTTATATCATATTTTTGATAAGCATTTTATTTTTGATTCATATTCTTCAAGATTAAACAAGGGAACACATAAAGCTTCGAAAAGACTTTTTAGAGCTTTAAGAAAAGAGAGCAAAAACTGGCACACGCCAGTTTTTGCTCTTAAATGCGATATTAGAAAATTCTTTGATTCTATAAATCATGATATTTTATTTTCTCTAATCAAAAAGAAAATTACAGATTCAGAAACTCTCATACTTTTAGATCAGATTTTAAAAAGTTTTGGAAAAAGTCCAAATACTGGACTGCCATTGGGCAATGTGACGAGTCAGCTTTTTGCTAATATTTATCTCAATGAGTTTGACCAATTTATGAAACACAAATTAAAAGTTAGATATTATTTTAGATATGCGGATGACTTTGTGATAATAGATAGAAATAAAGAATCTTTAGAAAATTATCTTTCAAATATTAAATTATTTTTAGCAGAAAATCTAAAATTAGAATTGCACCCCGGTAAAGTATTTATACGAAAATTAAGACAGGGAATTGATTTTGTGGGTTATGTGATTTTACCAAATGTTGCAGTTTTAAGAACTAAAACAAAAAACAGGATTTTTAAAAAGCTAAAAAATGCTAAAAGCAAATTATTAGAAGGAAAAATAAGCCAAGAAAATTTTGAACAAATTAAAGCATCTTATATGGGTGTTTTGAAGCATTGTAAAAATAAAGAGATTAAGAGGAAAATAAAATTTGCATATTTACTAGAAAACATATACCCGTACACTTAATTTTGACTTTTTAAGTGTTCGGGTATAGAATACAGTATCTTTATATGATTAAAAAGATTATTTTATCGGTAATATTGCTTGGTTTAGGAGCTACTTTTGCCTTTTTTGTCTATAAATCAGAACCTAAATTAAACCATAATTTTCAAGCTGAAAGTTCGTTTTTTAAGAATCATCCTTTTCGTTTGGGGTTAGATCTTTCTGGCGGAAGTCATCTAGTATATAAAGCAGATGTTTCTGCTATAAAGGCTAGTGATGTTTCCGGTTCTATGGATGCTCTTCGGGATGTGATAGAAAGGAGAGTAAACTTGTTTGGAGTTTCTGAACCAGTTGTACAAGTGCAAGGTGGCGGGTTTATTTCTGGAGGAGAAAACAAACTCATCATCGATCTTCCAGGAGTAACAGATGTTGAAAAAGCGACCACGATGATAGGCCAGACTCCACTTCTAGAATTCAAAACCGAAGCTCCAAAGGGTACACCTCAGACTGCGACAGTCGGCAAAGACGGTAAAGTCAATATTGATGTTGGTTCGCAATTTATTGCTACCGATTTAACTGGCAGATATTTAAAGAAGGCCGTTTTGCAATTCGATCAGAACACTAGAGAACCAAAAGTCTCTCTTCAGTTTGATGACACAGGTACAAAACTTTTTGCACAGATTACAAAAGCAAATGTTGGTAAGATGGTAGCCATATATCTAGATGGTGCCCCTATCTCTACCCCTGTAGTGCGAGAAGAGATAACAGGTGGGCAAGCAGTGATTTCTGGTAGTTTTAACCCTACAGAAGCAAGGACCCTTGTAGGTAGGTTGAATTCTGGTGCATTGCCTGTACCTATCAGTTTACTTTCAAAACAAACTATTGGTGCGACATTGGGAGATACTGCTACAAATGCTGGAGTGAAAGCCACAATTATTGGATTTTTGTTAGTAGCCTTTTTCCTTGTTATCTGGTACAGACTTCCAGGGCTAATAGCAGTTATCTCACTTTGTATTTTTATTTCAATAATTTTGACTCTTTTCAAAATGATGCCTGTTACTCTCACTGCTGCTGGTATCGCTGGATTTATCATTTCTATTGGTATTGCTGTCGATGCAAATGTTCTTATCTTTGAACGTGTAAAAGAAGAGTTGCGTTTAGGTAAAACTATTCATGATGCTGTTTCGGCTGGATTCTCCCGTGCTTGGTCTTCAATTCGTGATTCTAATATTTCCAGTATTATTACTGCTGTTATTTTGTTCTGGTTTGGTACATCTTTAATTAAAGGTTTTGCCCTTACTCTCGGTATGGGAGTCTTAGTGTCGATGTTTTCAGCCATCACTGTCACCAAGATTTTCCTTTCAACACTTAACTTCATCGGAGAAAACAAGGTCGCTAGATTTTTATTCAGTTCAGGAATTTCAAAATAACTTTATAACTATTCAACATGTTTATAATAAAACACAAAAAAATATTTATCGGTATATCTACAGCCTTAGTAGTCTTTTCTATTGCTTTCTTATTATTTTGGGGTTTAAAAACTGGGATAGATTTTAAAGGGGGAGCAATAGTGGAAGTTTTATACAAAGACAGTCGTCCCGATCAAGTAGCCCTCGGTAAGGATATTGAGGCTTTGAATCTTGGCTCAGTGCTTATCCAGCCGACAGGGGATCTAGGTTATATTATAAAATCTCGTGAACTTTCAGATACAGAACATTCTGCACTTCTAAAAATATTATCTGCAAATGGCAAGAACAAATTTGAAGAAACAGGTTTTAATTCGATTGGTCCTTCTGTCGGCCACGAACTTACCAGAAAGGCAATTATTGCTATTATTCTAGTTTCTCTCGGTATCATTTGTTTTATTGCTTTCGCTTTTCGTAAAGTTTCAAAACCAGTTTCATCTTGGAGATATGGTTTTATCGCAATTATCACACTTCTTCACGATGTAGCCATTCCTGTCGGTTTATTTGTGATGTTGTCTCATTATTATGGGGCAGAACTGGACACACTTTTCGTAGTAGCAGTATTGACAGTACTAGGCCTCTCTGTTTCAGATACCATCGTCATCTTTGATAGAATTCGTGAGAATTTGAGGAATCAAGTGAATATTTCCAAAGTCAATTTTAGTGAAGTAGTGGGGAAAAGTCTCGAGCAATCTTATGTCCGTTCTATCTGTACTTCTTTGACTGTCATTTTGGTTCTTTTATCCTTATTCTTCTTTGGCCCAGTTTCTACTAAATATTTTGCCTTGATGCTCGTTTCAGGGATGTTCTTTGGAACATATTCCTCAATATTCCTTGCATCTCCACTCCTCGTTCTTATCGAAGAATGGCAACAAAACAAAAAGAAATAATTTTGTGCTATAATACAGCTATATGGAAACAAATTTTTGGCAGAAGAATAAAAAAATTATCATTATTTTAGCAATAATAGTTGTTTTGGTACTTTGGGTTGTCGGTAAATATAATTTCTTTGTAAAACAAAATGAAGCTACAACTTCACAATGGGCGCAGGTAGAGAATCAATTACAAAGGCGTTTTGATTTGATTCCCAATGTCATCAATACTGTCAAAGGGATAACCAAACAAGAAAAAGATGTTTTTGGAGCTCTTGCAGAAGCTCGCACACGTTATGCAGGTTCTACCTCGGTAGATGAAAAAGCTAAATATGCGAGTCAAGTAGAATCTTCCCTTGGCAGACTTTTGGTGATTGCAGAGAATTATCCTCAATTGAAATCTTCAGAATCTTTTCGTGATTTGACGGTAACTCTTGAAGGCACAGAAAACAGGATTTCAGTCGAGAGAATGAATTACAATAATCTGGTAAAGAATTTAAATGCTAATATAAAAACTTTCCCTAGTTCTATAATCGCTTCTATTTTTGGAGTGAAAGAACATTCTTATTTTGAAGTAAAAGATGAAGCAAAAGAAGTGCCAAAAGTTGACTTTACTCAATAATATAAAAAAATGAAGAAATATTTTCTTCTTTTCCTAATCTTTACATTATTTACGCTATTTACTATTGCAAATGTAAGTATGGCTTTTGATATATCGAGTAGGCCTAAGAATTTTGTAAATGATTATGCGGGGATTTTGTCGGGAGATAATATAAATTCTCTTGAAGAAAAAATTTCAAATTTTGAAAAACAGACTACTGATGAAATAGCTGTAGTGATAATCCCATCTCTAGATGGAGATGTAGTTGAGAATATAGCACAAGACATTTTTACCAAGTGGGGGATTGGCAAGAAAGATAAAAACAATGGAGTTCTGCTCCTTGTGGCTATGGCTGAACACAAAACTCGGATTCAGACCGGGTATGGAGTAGAGGGGGATTTGACTGATCTTGCTACGTCATATATCCAAAGTGAAATTATCACTCCAGCGTTTCGTCAGGATAATTATTTTGGAGGCATAAATAATGGAGTAGATAAAATAATAGAAACTCTTAATGGTGGCAATGTTGTGCCAGAGGGATATAAAGTAAATAAAAAATCTAATATAAATATTGGGAATATTTTATTTTTTGCTTTTTTGATTTTACAAATTTTTCTTATTATTAGAAGGTCAAAAAACAAGAATAGAAGGCCTCCATGGTGGTTCTTTGGAGGTTTTGGCGGGGGATCGGGCGGTGCTGGAAGTGGAGGATTTGGAGGTTTTGGCGGTGGTTCTTCTGGGGGAGGGGGTTCCTCGGGGTCTTGGTAGTGTAAAGTCGCAGAAATAGCTTTTTCTAGGGTACGGATTTTTTGAAGCTTAAAAAATCCTGAAGTTTTCGCTCCGTCGAGCTCAAAACCCCCTAAAAAAGCTATTTCTGCGACTTTTATTTTTAGCCCAATTTTGTTATACTGTTTTTATGAACATAAAGGATGTGGAGAACTTGGCGGAGCTGGCTAGGATTGATCTGACAGAAGAAGAAAAACAGGGTCTTTTGAAAGATTTTGATAGTATTTTGGCGTATGTGGATACGATAAAAAGTGCCGAAATTGGCGACATAGAACTACATAACGATGTCTATAACGCTTGGCGTGAGGACGAGCCACGTGTAGGTGAACCGGATTTCTCCCTTCAATTAATAAAAGAAGGCTTCCCAGATTCACAAGATGGATTTTTGAAAGTTAAAAAAATACTTTAGTTTATTATATTCGCTATGATTGATTTAAAAAACCTAACAATTGAAAAAGCACATAATAGTCTAAAAAAAGGCGAATTTACTTGCCGTCAATTAGCTGAAGCTTATTTAGAAAATATAAAAGAAAAAAATAAATTACTCAATGCATATTTGGAAATTTATGATGATGTATTAGCGCAAGCAGATAAAGCACAGAAAATGTTTAAGGAGGGGCAGGATACAATACTCACTGGTATTCCGTTTGGTATTAAAGATAATATTTTATTTGAAGGACATATAGCTTCGGCTGGTTCGAAAATTTTAGAGAATTATAAAGCATCTTATAGTGCTACAGTTATAAAAGAATTAATTAAAGCCGGGGCAGTTATTTTAGGACGTACCAATATGGATGAGTTTGCCATGGGTTCTTCCACTGAATATTCTGCTTATGGGCCTACAAAAAATCCTCTTGATACTTCTCGAGTGCCAGGTGGAACCTCTGGGGGCTCAGCTGCTGTGACATCTGCAAATATGGCTTTGGTGACATTGGGGACAGAGACTTGTGGCTCAGTCAGGGAGCCCGCTGCCTTTTGTGGAGTAGTAGGTATCAAGCCGACTTATGGGGGAATTTCAAGACATGGGGTGATAGCTATGGGGAACTCTTTAGATCAAGTTTCACCATTTGGTAAAACTGTAGGGGATGCCGAGATAGTTTGTAATGCGCTTTTAAAATATGACAAAGATGATGCTACTTCTGTACCTGTCTCCTCAAGGACGGTCCTTAAGAAGTCTCTCCAAGGACCGTCCTTTTCCCGACAGAAAATAGGTGTGCCGTGGCATTTATTTGAAAATGATCTAGATAAAGTAATCATGGATAATTTTAAAGAATCTATTGAGAAATTAAAAAAGGCTGGATATGAGATAGTAGATATCGAACTTCCCTATGCTAAATATTCTCTCGCAGTATATTACATAGTCATGCCGGCGGAAGTATCTACGAACCTTTCCCGTTTTGATGGTATCCGTTATGGTTTTCATTACGACGGCAAAGACTTGATGGAAGTGTACAAGAAAAGCAGAGCTAAAGGCTTCGGAGCCGAAGCAAGGAGAAGAATTTTACTTGGTACCTATGTGCTTTCTCATGGATATTACGATGCGTATTATAATAGAGCTGTGAAAATACGTGAGAAAATAAAAGAGGAGATGAATGAAGCTTTTCAAAAAGTTGATTTTATTGTCACTCCCACCGCGCCATTTTTACCATTTAAATTAGGGGAGAAACTCAATGATCCAGTGTCGATGTATCTCTGCGATTTATTTAATGCACCGGCAAACCTGACAGGCACACCATCGATAGCTATCCCAGCTGGATTTAACAGTGAAGGTTTACCTTTTTCAATCCAGTTTACAGCGCCTCACTTTTGCGAAGATGCGTTATTTAATGTCGGTAAGAAATTTGAAGAAATAAGGTAATTTTCGTGATATAATTCTGTTATAAATTATGTATACATCATCAAGCCCTAGCGATATTTTTGGAAAATCTTTTTTGGATTCTAAATTTTTCAATGCTGATTATTTATTTAAAAGTGGCACTCACATATTAAGTCAAATTAATTATTTAGAAATCTGGAGTATTATAAAAGTATTTTTATTGATTATTTCCATTTTTTTCTTAATCTTGATTGCTTATGTAGTAGTGCGAATGCTTGAACTTCGTAAAAAAGAACACGAACATTTGCATCATGAGATAGAGGAATACGCGCATCACCACGCAGAAAAAGAAACTTCAGTTATAGGAGCAGATTTTAAGAATGAAAAATGGAAAAAGGTTTTAGAATATACCTTGTCTCCAAATGAAAATGATTGGAAACTGGCAGTGATAGAAGCTAATTCCATGCTTGAAGTTTTGGTAGGGGATCTTGGTTTTAAAGGGGAAAGTTTAGGGGAGAAACTCAAAAATGCTGACAGAGATAGTTTTCATAGTTTGAGTTCAGCTTGGGAAGTTCATACTATTAGGAATAGGATTGCTCACGAAGGTTCTGCATTTATACTTACTCAACGTGAAGCAAAGAGGGTAGTAGCCCTCTATGAGCAGATTTTTAAAGAGTTTGGGTTTATTTAGAATTGTTGCGGGGAACCGAATCGAACGGTTGTCTTAAGGTTATGCTTTACCACTATAGTTTTCACTACAAAAATTTTGTGGTCTGGACTATACCATCTCCTTTTCTAAAAAATAAATTAAAGATTAAGGAGCTCGCCATCTAGTCTCTACACTTTTATCTTTAGTTAAACACCAAAGAATTTAGCTCGGAATTGTCTTTCTACAAAATATGCAGATAGGATTTCTCCGAATTTGACGAGTACACACCCCTATGTTTCCAAAGAGGGGGCCCATATTTTCTAACGCTGAGCCTTATGAGATACCACTTCTCTACCCCGCGATGTTTTCTATGATACATTAAAAAATTAGTTTTTGCAAATGTAACTTATGATTTTCTATGGTTTGCATTAATAATAGAACTTATGATATACTGTTATATATGTCTAAATATAATGAACGAATAAGAGCTTTATCAATGAGAAGAGAAGGAGTTTCTATTCTTGTCATTGCGAGAGAACTTGGAGTCTCAAAAGGTACAGCTAGTAAATGGTGTCGAAATATAGTTTTGACTAAAGAACAATTTGAAAATTTAAAAAGAAATCAAGGAATATCAGTAAAAACAGGTCAAAGAATTGGAGCGGAAATGAACAAAAGGAAAAGGATTGATGCTATTAAGTCGGCTGATATTTGGGGAAGTGAACTTATTAAAAAAATTTCTAAAAGAGAGTTATTATTGATCGCTACAGCGTTGTATTGGAGTGAAGGATCAAAAAGTGATCGTACTTCGGGTTTTATATTTGTTAATTCGGACCCAGAGATGATTTTGGTAATGAAATTGTTTTTAGTAAATGTTCTAGATATACCGTCTGAAGAAATAGTATGTTCTATTCAGATTAATAGGATTCATGAAAAAAGGATAAACACTGTCTTGAATTTTTGGAAAAAACTGCTAAACTTACCAGATAATCAGTTTAGAAAACCTTATTATGTAAATACCAAAATAAGTAAGGTGTATGATAATTATGATAATTATTACGGTATATGTAGATTGGTTGTAAGGAAAGGTATGAATTGGAAATACAGAATGATTGGTTTAATCAAGGCAGTAAAGAATAATATATTGTCGGCATAGCTCAGGTAGTTAGAGCGGGCGTTTCATAAGCGCCAGGTCCCAAGTGCAACTCTTGGTGCCGACACAAGCAGATTAGGGAATTACCTTAATTTGTGATTAAATACATACGTTTGCGGCTGTAGCTCAACGGTAGAGCACCCGCCTGTCACGTGGGAGGCCGTGGGGTCAGCACCCATCAGCCGCGCAAATTAAAAAAGAACTTAGCTTCGGCTAAGTCTTTTTTAATTCTTGCAAGACGAAAAAATATCTTTTAGACATTTCGTTGGGTGCTGACAGGCGGAGCTATATTTTGTCAGCAGATAAAATTACGAGCCGGGGTCGCGAAATTTCCGAGCGACGGCGAGGAAATATTTGTGACCAAACCCATCAGTCGCACAAACAGCAAAAATTACTAGGTCTTGCCTAGTAATTTTTGCTTTTAAAAAGCCTCTTTTTTTGCTATAGTGGCTAAGTTAGCTTATGCCGTCGTAGCTTAGTGGTAAAGCACTGACTTGGTAAGTCAGAGACCATGGGTCCGATCCCCATCGACGGCTCTCGTTTGCCGATGTAGCTCAGTTGGTAGAGCATCGCTTTCGTAAAGCGAGGGTCGACAGTTCAATCCTGTCCATCGGCTCCAAAACCCGACTTTTTTGTTGGGAACTCACAAAGGAGTGGGCGTCGCAAAGCGACGCCCATGCTGTTTGCATTTGTTTTGCGGGGGGATTCAGAAATTCTGGCGCGCTTGCGCGCACTAATTTGTTTTGGAGGAGGAGGTTCGAGCCAAAGATTTCTTTGGCACAGACCTTTTTGCAAAAAAGGTCTGTATCCAATGCAATTTTTTCCATATTCTGGGCTTTATTTATCCATTTTTGCATCGGTTCGAGCCACAATTTTTGTTTACCTTCCGAACGAGAAATTTCTGTCTCCAGCGACTTTTTCTCGGATAACAATTTTGATTTTTCAGAACGATAAATTTCCTTTTCTATATCTTGGTCTAAATATCCGTCTAAAAGTCGCTGGAGCTTCACCACGATGTCTTGTATCTTCTTCTCGTTCTCCGAAACAAAAATTTGAACAGATTGGGCGGATTCCGTTTTGTCTTTTTCAAGTCTCATATTCAAATAATCCGCCCAATCTTGCGGCATAGAAACTTTTTGCAAGAGTGATGAAATTTGTTCGTCCAACGACTCTTGGCGAATACAAGGTTCAGGACATTTCATATCTCGGCGTTTCTTGGTGCAACGATAGTAAGTGTAAAAATGTTGAGTTCCGTTAAGCTGTGTCTTCACCTTGTATTCGCCAGTGATCATCATTCCGCAAGTGGCACATGATAACAAACCACAATATGCTTGCGGTTCATTTTTCATTTTATGTCGTGGACGACCTCTTTCTTTCATCACTTCTTGCACTTTGTCCCAAAGTCTCTTATCCACGATTGGCTCATGCTTGCCCTCATACACTTCTTTATTAAATCTAAAATGTCCGTAATAAAATGGATTGGATAAAATGAAAGTGGCACGGGTTCGGTGGATTTTCTTTCCGTTTTTTGCAAAAAGATTATTCTGCGCCAAAAACATACCGATAGTGTCTAGTGTTTGATTTCCCTCTGAATACATCTCAAACGCCTTGAGAATAACAGGCGCGGACTTTTTATCAACTGCGATAGTTTTTGTTCGTGAATCGTTGATATAACCAACAGGAGTTAGTCCTGGATATTCTCCGCGCCTAACTTTTTGGCGCATCCCCCTTTTTGTATTTTCGGAAAGAGAATCCACATAATACTTACTTTGCCCAAACGCCATGTTGAGCATAAATTTTCCTTGTGAAGTGCTATCGCACCAAAATGTTGGAAATTTTAGCGTAGCAAGTTTCTCTGTGTCGAGGAGGTAAATTACTCGTCCACCATCAACGCTATTTCTTGCGAGACGATCCGGATGCCAAGCGAGAATGCTTCCGCCGAGTTTTTCAATCTCATCTAACATTTTATTAAATATCGGACGACCTGGAATTTTCGCAGATTGTTTTTCCACATACTCGGCGGAAATTTCAATCGCTTCTCGCTTGGCATAGTCTCGCAATTCGTCCAACTGTGCTTCAATAGACAAAACTTGTTTATCCTCGACATCAGTAGACTTGCGAGCGTACAAAAAGAATTTTTGTGACATATATTTTTTTGTTAAAGCAGAAATGACTATTCCAGTGTTGAAACCTTAACGCTAATTAAGATATCTGGAATAGTCATTTCTGCTAATTAGCTAATAACTGGTTTCAACATTTCTAGTATAGCAAAAAATATTTGAGAACAAAAATTCTTTTTGAATAATTGCAAAAATTGCATTAGATTCCGAACCTCCTCCTCCAAAACAAATTAGTGCGCGCAAGCGCGCCAGAATTTCTGAATCCCCCCGCAAAACAAATGCAAACAGCATGGGCGTCGCTTTGCGACGCCCACTCCTTTGTGAGTTCCCAACAAAAAAGTCGGGTTTTGGAGTGTCTTTACGATTCCGCTCGAACTTACTTTATCAAAAATTCCTGAGAATATCCACAAGCGTTCCCCGCGCGCTAAAGCGCCACCACGCGAAGCGTGGTGCTTCTGCTGAAGCAGAAGTGCGGGAAACGCTCTGCACCTCGCCACTAATGTTTTTCAAACGAGGCGAGGTGCAGAAATGCGGAACGCGAGCGAAATTTTGCGAAATGCTGGGGGTGTGGGGGAAAGTATTTCGCAAAAATTCGCTCGCGTACTTCCTGATTTTTTTTGGCAAATTAATTTTTTTGAATTTTTGCTCTCAGAGTTTTGAGCCTACAATAAAAAAGTAAAATATGTTATAGTATATTTGCTGACAGATAAATATATTTAGAGCATTCATTGATGGTTTTTCCGTCAATCGCGTCCAATATTGGCATCCCAATATGAGGAAACACGATTGACGGTGAATGCCGTTTATCTGTCAGCACCTCTTTGTTGGGGTGCCTATTTTGTTTTTAGGTATCCAATACAAAGATTTTATAAATATAAATCTTAATAAAATGGAAAACCTAGAGACACCCAAAAAAATTGAAACAAAATTTGAAAGATTAAAAAATTTTCTTGAAACACATAAAAATTCGATTGCAATGGTGTTTCATCGTCATGCCGAGCATACTAATGATAAAACTCAACCCGATGAATTTAGGAGATTGGCTATTGAAACTGATATAGATAAAACAATTGAGGCAGCAGGTTTAATTGATTTCGATTTAACAGTAGCATATTCTGTAAAAAGTTTACGTTCATTTTTAACTGCTTATTATTTATTAAAACCAAATGATAGTATAAGTCTCGATCAAGAATCTCAAATTTTGCAATATGAAGCAATTCATTCTGGGCCAATGAAAAACAAAATACGTTCAAAAAAAGAACTAGATTATAAAGATCCAACAAAATTTAGTTTTTTTGAAGAATTAACAAAAGCTTTTAATGAAAACAAAATGTTGGAATTTTTAGTACATCATTCTGATGAATATGTTGCTAAGGGTGAAGATATTAGTGCTTACACTGTTGTGGCAAAAGATATAGCAAAAATTGCTCAAACCTATATTAGATTTATTCCTAGGTGGAAAAATTTATCTACATCAAAATTTAACAATAAAAATCTATTTAGAACATTTTGTGCTAGAGAAATGGTATATGGATGCTTTCGAGCGAAAATTACTGAGTTAGTTTCAGGAATTGAAGAGAGGGATTCGTTTGTTAAATATTATGATAAAAATTTAAGTCAAAAAGATATTGGGGTAATTATTATTAAAGATCAAGAAAATTTAGTTCTATTCGATGGTTTTGGACAATTAAGTTTTACAAGCTCAATTTTAGAAAAGATTTAATTAGAAATTTATGGCTTTACATAATTTAACATTGGGAATCCCTGTAAGAAATGAATCATTAAACTTAAAACAATTTATTAATTCTTTAAACATTTCTGTCGATTATTTACAAAATATCTACAAAGATATCAAGATTGAAATTATAGTTTGCATAAATGGCTCTACGGACAATTCAGAAAATATTATAAAAAATGAAATAATTGCCTCACATTTAGACGTCCATCTAATTTTTAGCTCGGAGGGTAAATTAAATGCAATCGATGCTATTTTAAATTCTAAAAAATACAATGATCTAATTGGATTTATTGATGCAGATACTTTACTTGAGGTGTCGGCAATTTATGAATTGTATGCAGAAATTGTAGATAACAAAAATTTATTTGCAGTGTATTCAAATATGACCCCTAGGGGTAATGATAGTTTTATTTATAGAATACAGAAAAGCCATTATGATTCACGTTTCTCAAATACGAGAGGATATATTCACGGAAGATTTTACATTTTAAAAAATGCTGATTTATTAAAAGTTGAAAGAATAAAAAGAAATAATAAAAAATGGATTTTAGAATACGGTCCGTTAGTTGATGATATATATCTTTCAAGGGTAATTGTAGCGACTTATGGAGTTGGCGCCATAAAAGAAGTTGAAAAATCAATTATTTATTTTAAACCACCGCAAAATCTAATAGATTTTTTCTTTGGTTATCGTAGAATTATTATTGAGCTCAAAAGATTATCTTTTTTATATCCCGAACATAATTTTATTCAGAAAAAATATTTTTCAAAAAATAGGTATGGGTTTAAAAAATATAAAAAT
Source organism: Candidatus Nomurabacteria bacterium (assembly GCA_943350875.1). Taxonomy (GTDB): domain Bacteria; phylum Patescibacteriota; class Minisyncoccia; order Phycocordibacterales; family UBA9973; genus UBA9973. The sequence goes on from CALRAL010000001.1 coordinate 31,835, forward strand.
TATGAACAAAAATTTTTATATTTAATTTATCAAATAATTGTTCATTTCATTAAACTGATTGTCGGTTTGGAAATATTATTAATTAATTTTAAAATTATAAAATTAAAACATGTCTGGAAAACAACACACTCAACAAAAGTTATTTAATATGGACAAATATTCCAAGTTAAATTTAGCATGTGGCCCAAAGGTAAAAAATAAATTTAAATTACCTTGGCTAAATGTTGATATCGATGGAAAAGCAGCTGATTTTATCTGTGATATAATGGTATTACAGAAAGAATGGAGTGGTAAATTTGAAGAAGTTAGGGCTTCTCATGTATTAGAGCATATTTTTTTAGACGATGTGCCAAAAGTTTTATCCGAATGGATACGAGTATTAAAACCAAACGGCGTGTTAAGAATCATAGTTCCTGATCTTGATATTGTAATTGAGTCTTTAAACAGTGGTATTGATCAGAAAAAAAGGAAATCTTTATCGGTCGATACTACTACCCCGATTTTATCTCAAATTTATGGATGGGGTTATTGGACAAAAAATACAAAAAAGGAATGGAGACACAGAATGATATATAATGAGAAACTTATTATTAAGATTTTGAAAAATCAGAAAAAATTAAAAAATATAAAAACCTACAAACAAGATCAAGATCCAGCATTTATATTCAAAATAAAAGATGATTCACAAAATATTTTTTCTTTATGTGTCCAAGCTCAAAAAAAGTAAAGTCGATTATATTTATTAGTATTAATAGTTTAAAATAAAATTATGGAACAACCAATGGATAATAAAATGAGTAGCAAAATAGAATCAACTAATTTAAAAATTGAATTTGTAAATTTAACTTTAGGAATTGAACCCTCTAATATTGAGACTTCCCACATAAGTGCCATATTTCTAGTTGGCATAAAAGACGGGATGATACTCGCTGCAAGAAATGAAAGAGGGTGGGATATCCCAGGAGGTCACGTAGATGCTGATGATACAGATTTGTATTCTGCATTAGTACGAGAAGTAGATGAAGAATCAGGTGTAACACTCAAAAAAGCTAAGCCTTTTGCTATCATGAGATTTGATGGAAAAGATAAATCAATGCTGTTTTATGTATCCGATGCTTTTGAATTAGAAGAGTTTATACCAAAGGAAGATGCGTTTGAAAGACAAATGATGCCCATTCCAGAATTTATAGAAAAATATAATTGGAAGAAAAACGTAATTCAACCAATAATTGAATATGCTATTCAAAATAAATAAGAATTTAAATTAAAGTATTTACTCCTCTCAAAACTCTGAGAGCAAAAATTCAAAAAAATTAATTTGCCAAAAAAAATCAAGAAGCACGCGAAGCGAATTTTGCGAAATACTTTCCCCCAAACCCCCAGCATTTCGCAAAATTTCGCTCGCGTTCCGCATTTCTGCACTCCGCCTCCTTTGCCCCCAAAACATTGTGGCGGAGTGCAGAGCATTCTCCCGCACTTCTGCTTCAGCAGAAGCTCTGTGCTTCGCACAGAGGCGCTTCAGCGCGCGGGGAACGCTTGTGGATATTCTCACGAATTTTTGATAAAGTAAGTTCGAGCGGAATCGTAAAGACACTCATGGAAAAAGAAGAAATACAAAATAAAATAGGTACATTAGAAAAGGAAATGACAAGTCCAGATTTTTGGAATGATAAAATAAAAGCGCAAAATATCATAAAAGAAATTGCTGAATTAAAGTCAAAGAAAGAGGGTTTTGGAAAATATGATAAAGGGAATGCAATCATCACTATTATCTCTGGCGCAGGAGGGGATGATTCTGAAGATTTTGCAAATATGTTGCTCCAAATGTATGTGAAATATGCTGGGAAAAAAGGCTGGGGTGTTTCTTTCATTCATGAAAATAAAAATGAACATGGTGGTTATAAAAATGTATCTTTTGAAATAGAGGGAAAGGGCGCTTATGGGAATTTAAAAAACGAAGGAGGAGTGCATCGTCTCGTACGTATTTCTCCTTTTAATGCTAAAAAATTACGTCATACTTCTTTTGCACTGGTTGAGGTTTTGCCAAAATTCTCAAAACTCGAAGAGAAGGATTTTGTGATTCCAGAAGCGGATTTGAAAATAGAATTTGCTCGCTCCGGTGGTCCTGGCGGGCAAAATGTGAACAAGAGAGAGACTGCAGTTAGAGTGGTGCATATTCCAAGTGGTATAGCTGTGCATGCTTCAAATGAGCGTTCGCAAGAGCAGAATAGGGAGCGAGCAATGGCAATCCTGCGGGCTAAAATATTCAAAAAAGCTGAACAAGATAAAAAAACAATAGAAGAAAGTCTAAAATTAACTAAAAATACTCAGATAGAGTGGGGGAATCAGATTCGTTCGTATGTTTTGCACCCGTATAAAATGGTGAAAGACCATAGGACAGAAGCAGAGACTTCCAATGTTGACGAAGTCCTCGCTGGCGATTTAGAACTATTCATTGAAGCGGAGAAAAATTTGTAATTGTGATACAATTAGTAGTATGAACCCTTGGATACAGCTAAGTATTGATTACGCAAATCAGAGAAGTTATTTGGATGATCTTTTTAAAGTTTATCCAACTATACCAGATGGTATACGCGAAATTAATGAAGAACTTTGGAAAAATATAGAAAACTCCTTCAAAAGTAAAAACAATAAAAACTTAATTGAAAATTTAGTTAAGTTAGATTTATTTCCTATCAAAGATTCCTATGTTGCTTATTTAAAGAAAGATAAAACAGCTTCTCTAAGAAATCCAAAAACAATATCAAGATTAGCAGGGCGTTTATATGAAATGGGTTTGAATACTATCTATGAACGTTGTTCAGAGCCAAAAGAAACAAATAGACAAATTGGTCCGTTGTTTCGTCGTTGGTTGAGTAGCAAATCTTTAGGTGTTCCATACTTGGAATCTACAGAATTTTTAGCTACAAAAGAAAATGCTGTGCTAGATGCAGGTGATGCAGAAATGATGACTTTTGCTAAAAAACATTTTAATTATAAACACAATAAAGGGTTAGATTTTATTGCTCGTTTTAATGGTAAATATGTAATTGGGGAAGCGAAATTCTTGACTGACTTTGGTGGACATCAAAATGCCCAATTTAATGATGCTATTTCTACAATAAAAACTAAGCATGTAAATGCAGTTAAAATAGCTATTTTAGATGGAGTTCTTTATATTAAAGGAAATAATAAAATGTATAGAAGTATTACGACAAAATATAAAAAAGAAAATATAATGAGTAGTCTTGTATTACGTGAATTTCTTTATCAACTTTAAATTTTTATATGTTTATAACATACAAAAACAAAAAAGAAGAATTTGAGATCTTAAATACTCCAAAAGCGAGCCTAGAAATTATTTCAGGGAAAGGTTCAAAAAATAAACTTATTCAAGGTGATAATTTAAGTATTCTTCAGTCTTTAATGAAAGATTATAATTTGAAAGGAAAAATTGATTTGATTTATATTGATCCGCCTTTTGCCACCAATACTGATTTTAAAATAGGAGATAGAACAAGTACTATCAGTAGTAGCAATCTTGATGAAATTGCGTATAGCGATACATTAATTGGGGATGATTTTTTGGAGTTTTTAAGAGAGAGATTAATTTTGCTTCGTGAATTATTGTCAGAAAGAGGCTCTATTTATTTACATATTGATTATAAAATTGGTCATTATGTAAAATTGATAATGGATGAAGTTTTTGGAGTAAAAAACTTTCGTAATGATATAACCAGAATTAAATGCAACCCAAAAAATTTTCATAGAAAAGCATATGGCAATGTGAAAGATATGATACTTTTTTATACAAAAAATGGAAATCCTATTTGGAATGATCCTCGTGTTGCTTTTTCGAATGAAGACGAAGAACGGTTATTTAAAAAAACTGATAAAGATGGAAGAAAATACACAACAATACCATTACATGCTCCAGGAGAAACAACAAAGGGAAATACGGGTAAAGAATGGCGTGGTGTTAAACCACCAAAAGGACGGCATTGGAGAACCGACCCAAAAATTCTTGAAGAATGGGACAAAGAAGGTTTGATTGAGTGGTCAAAAAATGATGTTCCAAGAAAAAAAATTTATATTGATGAAAGGGATGGTAAAAAAACACAAGATATTTGGGAGTTTAAAGATCCGCAATATCCCAATTATCCAACCGAAAAAAATCTTAATCTGCTTAAATTTATTATTTCCGCTTCATCTAATAAAGATAGTATTGTTTTAGATTGTTTTTGTGGTTCAGGTACAACATTAATAGGTGCACAAGAATTGGATAGGAATTGGATAGGAATAGATCAGTCAGAACAAGCAATAAAAGTTATAAAAGAACGCTTAAATAAAATACAAAATGGTTTTTTTTCAAAAAAAGATTATGAATTTATTATAGAAGGTAAAGAATTAATACATCCAAAATATACAATAGAAGATATGGTAAAAGGTATTACAAAGAAAAATAGACACAAGGAAGTTGATTGGGGGCCTCCAAGAGGTAAAGAAGTATGGTAGAAAATCTTTTGTTTTACTAATCTGCAATTATGCTATAATTGATAGGTGATTTATTTTAACAATGTTTCAAAAGTTTATAACAAGGATTCGGTGGCACTCGATGATGTGACATTGACCATAAAAGCAGGTGAATTTGTCTCTATCGTGGGGCATTCTGGGGCGGGGAAGACGACACTACTTAAAATGATTCTTGCAGAGGATGTGCCCACCAATGGCACAGTGTTTTTTGAGTCTCAAAATGTGCATAAATTGAAAAATAAAGATTTGACCAAGCTACGTTGTCGTATTGGGACAGTTTTTCAAGATTTTAAACTTTTATCAAACAAAACTGCTTATGAGAATATCGCTTTTGCTATGGAAGCAGTAGGGAAAACAGACGAGGAGATAGCCGGTGACGTACCACATGTTTTAGAGCTTGTAGATTTAGGTAGTAAGATTTTCCATTTTCCGCATCAAATGTCAGGCGGTGAACAGCAACGCCTTGCTATTGCTCGAGCTATTATCAATCAACCAGAACTCATTATTGCCGATGAACCGACTGGGAATTTGGACCCTATAAATACTTACGAGATTGTGCAAATTCTTAAAAAAATAAATGACCTTGGCACCACTGTGATATTAACGACGCACAACAGAGGCGTGATAGACTCAGTCGGCAAGAGAGTGGTGACGATGGAAAAAGGAAAAGTTATTAGAGATGACAAAGAAGGGAAATACGTTATATAATTAATCAATTTTTATGATCGGATTTAAAAGGATTTTAAAAGCTGGATTCATAAACTTCAAAAGAGGTGGACTCGTTTCTTATGCATCTGTATTGGTGATGACTATTACTCTCTCGGTCATCACTGCTCTTATTTTGCTCCAAGCTGTGCTTCACTTTTCACTTGATCAAATAAAAAACAAAGTGGACGTGACGATTTATTTTAATGTAAATGCTGACGAAGATAAAATAACAGCTTTGAAATCATATTTAGAAAAAATGCCAGAAGTGGCAGAAGTTTCTTACACTTCATCTGCACAGGCATTGAAGATCTTTCGTGACAGGCATTCTGCAGATTATCCTACTATTCAAGCTTTGGATGAGATAGGTCAGAATCCTCTCGGTGCTTATTTGAATATCAAAGCCAAAGAGGTTTCTCAATATGAAAGCATTGCAAACTTCTTGAAATCAGACAATGCTCTCGTACTAGGTTCTGCTTCAATTATAGATAAGGTGAATTATTATCAAAACAAACTTGTGATAGACAGGTTAAATAATATAATTTCTGGGGCACAAAAACTTGGCTTCTTGATAACTATTATTTTGGTTATAATTTCTATTATTATTACCTTCAATACTATCCGTTTGGCTATATTCATTTCTAAGGAAGAAATAGGGGTGATGCGTCTAGTTGGAGCGAGTAAAATGCGTACTAGAGGGCCATTTTTAGTGGAGGGAGCTGTTTATGGGTGTATTGCCACTTTTGTCACCTTTCTCTTGTTTTGGCCTATTACAGCGTGGTTGGGGCACAATATGACTCCGCTTTTAGGCACAAATATGTATGATTATTACTTTTCAAATATATTGCAAATACTAGCCATAGTCTTGCTTTCAGGTATCACAATTGGTATTCTTTCTTCGTTACTGGCCATCCGTAAATATTTAAATATATAACAGTATGTCAAAAAAAGAGGCAAAATATATTTTTGTGGTTGGAGGAGTTATTTCTGGAGTAGGGAAAGGTATTACTTCTTCTTCAATCGGAGTAGTATTACAGAATCGCGGACTCAAAGTGACGGCTCTAAAAATCGACCCTTATATCAATATTGATGCTGGTACTATGAACCCCACTGAGCACGGTGAGGTTTTTGTATTGTCGGATGGTGATGAGACGGATCAAGATATGGGGAACTATGAAAGATTTTTAAATTTGGATTTAACTAAGGTAAATTATATGACGACCGGTAGAGTGTATCAGACAGTCATAGAAAAAGAACGAAATCTAGAATATAAAGGCAAATGTGTAGAAGTCGTACCTCATATACCACTTGAAGTTATAGCTAGGATAAAAAAGGCAGGTAAAGAAGCAGAGGCAGATGTGGTGATAGTAGAGATAGGAGGGACGATAGGTGAATATCAAAACATGCTTTTCCTAGAAGCGGCCAGAATGATGAAAATAGAGTATCCAAAAGATGTGGTTTTTGTGATGGTTTCTTATTTACCGACTCCTTATGTGGTAGGAGAAATGAAGACCAAGCCTACCCAACATGCTTCTAGAATGCTCAACTCTTCGGGAATTCAAGCTGACATATTAATAGCTCGAGCTGATACAAAACTGGATGAAAAAAGAAAAGAAAAACTTGCTCTGTCTTGTAGTGTGATAACTGACAGAATAATTTCTGCGCCAGATGTAGAAAGCATTTATGATATTCCAATAAATTTCGAACGGGAAAAACTTTCAGATAAACTTTGCGATATCTTAGGTGTCACTTGTAAAAAGCCAGATGAGAAAGCTTGGAATAAATGGAAAGATTTTGCCAAGCATGCACATAATGGTAAAGAAACTATAGAAATAGCAATAGTAGGAAAGTATTTTGAAACAGGGGATTTTGTTTTGTCTGATGCATATCTATCTGTGATTGAAGCGATAAAATATTCTAGTTATGCCCAAAATAAAAAGCCAATTATTTATTGGCTCAATTCGACTGATTTCGAGGGTGATAAAAGTAAATTAAAAGAATTGAAGAAATATGATGGTATATTGGTACCAGGAGGATATGGTGCCCGAGGAGTAGAAGGCAAACTAAATGTGGTTAAATATGCCCGAGAGAACAAGATTCCGTATTTTGGACTTTGTTATGGAATGCAAATGATGGTGATAGAATACGCGCGGAATGTTTTAGGTCTCAAAGATGCAAATACTAGAGAAATAAATCCAGATTCAAAAAATATAGTGATAGATGTGATGGATTCTCAAAAAGAACATTTGAAAAAGCATTTATATGGTGGAACTAACAGACTTGGGAGTTATAAAGCTATTTTGCGTGATGGTACTATTGCGCGTTCTGCTTATGTCAAAAAAGAAATAGTAGAGCGTCACAGACATCGCTACGAAGTAAATCCTGCATTTATAGCAGAATTGGAGGCCAAAGGTTTAGTATTTTCAGGTCGTTCTCCAGATGGACAGTTGATGGAGATAGCGGAACTTCCGAAAAAAGTTCACCCTTTCTTTTTAGGTACTCAATTCCATCCGGAATTTCTCGCCCGACCCCTTTCTCCACATCCACTTTTCACCGCTTTTATAAGAGCGTGTATTGCTAAGCTTGCCCACAATGCTAAAGCGTAGCTTTTGCCCGCCCGCATGACTAGCTTTAGCGTGTCGGGCAGGCAGGCGGGAAATAATAGTCTTCTTAAGAAAGTTTTTGTTTACGTTTTCGAATTAGGGAAACGATAAACATTGCAACAAGGGTGCCTATGGCAGCCATGGCCATATCTTTTGGTGTATCAAAGATGTCTCCTTGTGAACCATAGAATGAAGTAGCGAGGACTGGGTTCACAGTCTCGGCGGCGAGCCATTCAAATATCTCATATATTGCAGAGAAGGCGAGGATGGTTTCCATTGGTACATAATAACTCCAACCATTCTCTACTTTCTTTATATTTATTACAAATTCATGTACTGGGTAAAAAAATAAAAATCCAAACATAAAATGCGTGAATCTATCATACATATTTCTCGTAGATCCTAAGAATTCCCCCAAGCCATTTCCAAAAGGTACGCCTGTCACTCCATAATGCGAAGTTACGAGTGGTAGGAGTAGGTATGCCACTATGAGGGTGAGAGATAAATTTGATATTTGGAGACGTTTTCCGAATATGCCAAAAAATATCAGCCCCACAAATATCGGGCTGTTCTCAAGCCACCAGTCTGACTGTGATGCCGGGGGGCGTATGCCTGACCATATAAGGACCACAACGAAAACTATCAGTAAAAACCATTTATACTTGCTCATTTATAAAATAAATCTTAACTCTTTTTTTATCCAAATTCAAGACAAAATGTTGATAAAAAAGACGTGCTGTGTCTCTTGAATAAAATCCGAACTTTTTTCCAAAACAATCCGGATGCTGACTAATACCGACCAGCGCCTCGCAAAGCCTCGGCGCTCCGCCCTCGCCCCATTCCGCCTTTCATTCTAATTTTTTTCGCGGGGGGATTCTTTTTGAAATTGTATGGGCGGAAACGGGGCTCGGTCGGGCTTCTTCTAAGGAAGAAGCGGTCGGTAAATACGTGGTGTCTCGGACATTATACTATTTTTGATCGTCCGTGACCAAAGGAGTCCATCCTCGGCATTCGCCTCGGACATTTCCGCTAGGGCTACTCGCGCCTAGATGTCTAGGTTTGGCGCGTTTCCTCGCTCTACGGCACTGTGGTGCCGGAGCTCGGGCGCCAGCAGTTTGGGGGAAGGAAGGAATCCTTCCCCCAGCTTCGCCTCGTCTCGGCAGGGCTCGACCAACCGGCTCAGCCAACCCCCATCCTCGTTTTCATATCCGAGTATTTCTCAAGATTTTAGATTATCCTTTGTTTATATCGTCGGCGCTCATCCTTTAGCCACGGACGCCCGTCGCGGAAATGTCCGAGGCTCAAATTCGTATTGCACACTTGACCCACCCTCCCGTTCGCGTGTGCGCAAAACCCCGCTCGCAAGGACGAGAGGCGTGCGAGCGGGGCTCCCTTAATTTTCTAAAACTTTTCTTGCGTTCCAGTATGCACACCAATCACAATGCTCACCAGATTTTGGTATCACATCACTTTCTAAACATTTTTTAATTTCAAACAAAGTTTTTTCAACCCAAGAATCATCGCCTTTGTGTTCAATCAAATTGACATCAAAATCAATTCGTTTATCAAATGCTTGTCTATCCATTTTTCCAGTGCAATATACAAAATAACCAATATCAGAGACCTTTAGCCCATTCTGCCTCAAAAGCCACTGATACACCTCCATTTGGCGTTTATAGCCATCTTGCCACTCTTTATCCAGCGCTTTAACAGCTTCATCCTTTGCAGTGGCTTTATAATCCACGACAATATACTCGTCTTTTCCGTTGATCCACAAATCATCAATCGCACCAGTTACCAAAAGTCCAGTCGGCTCATGCAAATATCTAATACCACCAAAATTTCTTCGCCATTCATCAAGCTCTTTGTGAGACATTGGTCGTGCGTCAATTCCATATTCTTTTTGTAGTGGGTGCTGTTCGTTTTTTGTACGGTATGAATCAAATTCTTGTTTAAGAAGATAATCAACCGCACTATTGATAGAAAACGGAAATCCGGGTACTCGTTTTACACCAAGTTTGTTATCAATGTAAAAACATCGTGGACACTCTTTAAACAAATCAATTTTAGAACGAGAAAGTTTCCAGTTCTTTCCGCCATAATTCCACCCATCACCTCTATTTGCTTTATAGTATTCAGACATAAAATTTTGTTAATTATAATATGAGTCAAACACTTGCACCTCCTTTTTGCTAATAAGAGTCTTCGTTTTGCCGATTTTTGCCTTATCAATATATGACCTATCCTCGATTGATTTTTTAATCACTGCATCATCAATCCAATCTGTAACAAAGATATTTTGCGCTTCACCATCTACGGCTTTACACAATTTCTCATTAAGCGATAGTTTAAATTTCAAACCAATCGACATTCTCTGTATCCAAATTTCAATTAGTCCAGTATTTGAAAGATTACAAATCTTATTCTGAATTTTTAGAAGTAGTTCTTTTTTAGATTTTATTGTTAGTTTTGATATACAACTCGATACTAAACCAGCGATCACGGGAAAAGCGTTTGGATTGTTATAAGCAATATCAATAAGCAAACTTGTTATCAGTTTTTGTTGATTATAAAAATCTTTGTCATTAACCGCATCGAGAATTTTAGACAGTCTATTTTTAAGAGTTCCTGAATTTGGATGCCACTTTCCAATTTGTTGGACAATCATTAACTGCCGGAGTAATTCTTTTTTTGATAATTTTTTAGGAACGGCTTCAAATTTAAGAGCCTCTATCTTGTCGGGTTTTATTGAGCCTGTAACAACATCGTCGCAAGAATATGTTTTATTAGTATTTAGACGGAAACCGAATCCTATCAGTGTTTCGCTTAGACATTTTAGAATTATATCTCCATCCATTGTATCATTCGTGAAAATTCTATAATCATCTCGATACCGAAGTATGTGAAATTTTTTATCTTTCAACGTAGTATTAAGTTTGTTTGATAATTCAGTATCAGCATAACCTAGGACTATCTCTGCTATAAAATCCATCAAAATACTTCCTTGTGGTATTCCATTAGTTTGACCATAAGACATTGCTTGAACATGGTGATCAATTTTATTTCCAAATAAGTCTGCATATTTTTGCTTTTTCTTTGATTCTTCTTTTGTATGAATAGCCCAAGGTATTGAGTGCGTATAAATAGAGCCATAACAATCAGTAATATCAGTCTGATATAAAAACTTATATTCCAAAGCTAGAGTTACAGATTTCTTTTCTACATTATTAACCCATTGCGAAATTTGAGATGCTCTTTGTTTAGATTTATATCTTGGCAATACAGGAATACTTTCGCATTCGATATTTTTATCACCTTGAAATTCTTTAAATCTATCTTGTAAAGATTTCCAGTTATCTTTCTGTGTGATTACATTTACTAGAGAAACATACAACAACGGGTTTATAATTTCATATTTTCTCCAAGCATATTTTCCATCCTTATTACCATATAAGATATGATTAACTGTTTCGTATTTTTTCGCTTTTTTAAGATCGTCAAATGTGAGTTCTTTATCTTTAAAATTCTTTGTAATAACAGAAAGTAATTTACTAAATGAAAAATAGGGTGGCAATTCTATATTAGAAAAGGATTCTTGGTTTATAAAGAATTTTTTTGCATCTGTTGGGTTTAAATTTAAGACATTTTTTGACATATTCTTTAGTAAACATGGAACGGAACTATCTCCATAAATCTAAAATCGTATTCCTAAGCAAAACATCCTCTTTATTTAGATTGTTTCTTAATTTCTCTACTTCATCGTACTTTTTCACTATTTTTATTTGTTCTGAAATTGATGGTAGTGGAATATATATTTTTTCCAATAAATCAGGCGGTGTTAGATATTTTCTATTTGTTGATCCAGATGAAGCATTTGCCACTATAGACTCAAAGTCGCCTGATGAAATCACAAGATTAAGAAATTTTGGCAAGATTAAGTCAGTGTTTAATTTTGCGGTAGCCATGTTCGAAGTCACAACACAATCAGAATAATCTTTAGTTATTAATCCGAATCCACCAGATTTTGTATCAACCTTACACCAGAACAAAGAATCATTTTTAACCGGTCTATATTTTAGAGTTTTCTTTAATTCTTTTCCCTTTACAACTTTAGAAATAAAACATCCTTTACCATGCGACCGCACTCCAAGAACTTTATATTCCTTTTCATCGACAAGTGATATGGGTTTCTCATTATAAAATGATAGTACTTTTGATAATTTTACAAAATCATCATTTTCAGCATTATGATTTTTCAAGTATTCATTAGCTAACAGCTTTGATTGTTTACTTAGTAAAATACTTTCTTTTTTAACTATATGAAATACTAAATTGGTTTTGTGTGCTAGTTTATAACTTCCTAAAATTGATTTCTTGATTTCATCTAGCAATTCTACACATAATGGTAAATCATTTTTTTCAAATTCTTTTCTTTGTAACCCCAAATCATAGCCGTCATTTTGAATATCGATAAAATACACAGAATCACTCTTTTTTGAAATCTCTTTATCAAAAAAGAGTATATTTGTTTTGTTGTCTGCGTAAGGATTAAAAACTCCTGAGGGAAGTGAGATTACAGCCCACAACCAATTATCTTTAACCAATTTTGTTCTAAGAGATCTAAAAGAGCTTTGGGTGTTAAATACTACTCCTTCAGGAACGATTACTCCGCCTCTACCGTTAATCCCTAAATGTTCTAACATATAATCAACAAAAAGAACTTCCGCTTTATTTGCTTGAACAGAAAATCTTTTGTGTGGCTTGATTCCGCCTGTTGGTGTCATAAAGGGAGGATTTGCCATTATTACATCGTACATTTCGTCCCACTTCTCATCGCTTGAAAGTGTGTCGTATTCAAAAATTTTAGGCTCGGCGAAACCATGCAAATACATATTTACTTTTGAAAGTTTTACCATGTCAGGAGAAATATCATAGCCGACTAAATTATTCATCAATTTTTCTTTTTCGTCGGGGGTAAGTGGCTTGTCTTTTTGTTGTTTGAGAATATGTTTGTATGCAGAAATTAAAAATCCAGCCGTACCGCAAGCAGGATCTAAAATTTTATCTCCTTTCTTTGGGTCTACTACCTCGGCTATAAAATCAATAATGTGGCGTGGTGTGCGAAATTGTCCTGCATCGCCTTGAGAGCCGAGAATAGAGAGTAAATATTCAAAAGCATTTCCTAAATCTTCGCTGTGGTCATAAGTAAAACCGTTAATTTCTTTCAAAAACAAAGTTAAAGTTTCGGGACTTCGGTATGGAAGAAAGGCATCTTTGAAAATATCTCGGAATAATTGTGGGATGTGTGGATTTTGAGACATTTTAGCAACGGCTTCGCCATAAAGCTCTAAACGCTCATGTCCACCGAGTTTTTGGTCAAGTAATTTCGTCCACGCATATTTTTCAAAACCTTTTGTGAAAAATCTTGCTTTTCCGCCAAGTTCAATCGCTTCTTTATCCATATCGTCCATAAACTTGTAAATCAAAGCCGTTGTGATTTGTTCAACTTGGGCTTTTGGGTCGGGGACTTTGCCGACAAGAATATTGCGGGCAGAGTCAATTTTTCGTTTTGTTTCTTGAGTAAGCATAATTTACATATAAGTATTTACGGACACATAATCTTTGACATATTCCGGTATCACTTCACGAAAGCCGTTTAGCTCTTTGAAATCTCCCATTGATACTTTTGGATTTGTAGCAAAACGACCATATTCTTTTGATTCCACAATCTCACGAATTTCATTGTCGGTTATGTATGCCTTTAGGAAATTTTTGATTGGATAGTAATATTTGCTATCGGGTTTGTAGATAGAGATAAACTTTTCAAATTCTTCTTCCAAAAGCTCATCTTTATTTTTGAATTTATCAAGGCGACCAAAAATTTTGTCTATGACTTCTCGTAGGGAAATGCGACGATCAACTTTTGCTGATTTTCGGAGTTTTTCAAGGTTGTAAAATTCCTGCGGTTTATCGAAAATCTCCGTTTTTACATATTCCTCAACGGCTTGCATATCGCCCTGTTCATATTTCTCTTTGATAAATGAATCAGCTTTGATTGTGTCCTCAAATTTCTCAAAGAGTTTCCTATCAACTTTCATTCCCTCAACGCCTACGGCTTTTTCGTTGAAAGTTTTAAGTGGGTCAGGAGTTCCAATAATTATTTCGTCAATATCAACTCCTCCGCCACCTGTACCACCAGTTCCAATTTTTGGTATTTTTAGAATCTCGTCATAGTTAAACTTTTCCTCAAAATATTCGCAGTTTGCAAAGAAATCAAAAAGCTTGAATTTGTCTTTTTCGGTATTATTTTTGTCGCCATCGTTTTCAAACGAAAAAACATATTTTCTTGTACCACGCCCTTTGATCTGAATGAAATCTGTCGGCGAGAAAATCGGGCGCATAAGTCCGAGGTTTAATATATTTTGGCAGTCATAGCCAGTAGTCATCATCCCGACAGTTACGCAAACTCTCGTTTTACTTGATTTATACCCATCGAGCCATTTTGTATGTCCGTTGAGATTATCATTTGAAAAATTGATTGTGAATTGCTGGGCGTCGCTGATATTTGAAGTAACTTGAACGGCAAAATCGGAATTGTATTTATTCGGGTAGTGCTTATCAGCTAATTGGTTAAGTATTTGCGTAATTTTTGTCGCATGGTTTTGACTAACGCAATAAATAATACTTTTACCAATTTCTCCACTCACTGGATCAACAAGAGCATTTTTGAGAAAAGTTTCGCAAAAAATCGTGTTTGTCTTATCCGAGAAAAATTTCCTTTCAAAATCCTTTTGGTAAAAAGTTTGTTCCTCTTTTCCTTCCTCCGTATCAACAAGCAGAGAATATCCCTCATCAGATAAAAGCTGTGTTGTTATTTCTGTTCGAGCGTCAGCAACGATAGGATTTACCAAAAATCCCTCTTTCACACCATCTAACAAGCTGTAACGGAAAGTTGGCTCACCGTTTTCGCAACCAAAAGTAGTGTATGTATCAAGAAGTTGCCGACGCTCCCAAGCTCGCGGGTCTTTTTCGCCTAATTTTACAGGGTCAATGCCTTTGAGATAATTTTTCGGTGTTGCTGTAAGTCCCAGTTTATACCCAACAAAGTATTCAAAAACCGCTCTGCTATTTCCGCCGATTGATCGGTGCGCTTCGTCTGAAATAATAAGGTCAAAATCTGTCGGAGAGAAAAGTTTTTGATATTTATCAGAAATGCTTTGAATCGTGGTAACGACAATTTCTGCCTTTCGCCAATCATCACGATTTTCTTTATATATCACAGTCGTATAATCTTTTGAAAGCCACTTTTTGAAATTTTTTGCCGCCTGATCTTCAAGCTCTATGCGGTCTACTAAAAACAATACTCTTTTCGCGTTTCCTGTTTTAAGAAATAATTTTATAACGGCGGCACAAGTAAGGGTTTTACCTGTTCCAGTCGCCATTTCAAAAAGATAACGATCTTTTCCACTACTAGCCCAGCCCTGTAATGCCTCAATCGCTTTCAACTGGTACGGACGCAGAAATTTTAGGTCGTATTCTTTTACAAGTTCAGATTTCTTGTCGTCGTTCCATCGTGGGTCTTTTTGATAACTAGGATTTTGTGTTAGTGCGATATAATCGGCAGTCAATTTTTCGTCCGCAAGTTTTTTCGGGTCTGGTTTGAATGCTTCAAAATGCTTCAGAGATTCCTGTGTTGGGAAAACTGTAATTATTTGTGGATTACCTCGCTCCAAATCCCAAAAATAATGTATATTGCCATTTGAAAGAATTATAAAACGAACATTGAGCGATTGAGCATATCGACGAGCCTGTTCTTTTCCGTTCAGAGGGTCTTTCTCTTCTGATTTCGCCTCCAAAACTAAATACGGGAAACCTTTTTCGTCGAGCAAGAGAAAATCGACAAAGCCATCTTTCGTTTTATCAAAATCATTACCAAGCTCATCAACGGCATTTTTTGTCAGCTTCACATTGTTTTCTAGAGCAATGTTTGCTGTGCCTTTTTCATCGTCAAAAAATCTCCAGTTGGATTCTTGAAGTAAATTATTGATTTTGATTCTGGCTTTGGCTTCTTTTTGCATAAAAATTTATTTCAAAAGTTCGCTACTGGAAATCCCCAACGCATTAGCAATCTTTTCCAAGGTGGAAAGAGTGGGGTTCATACGACCATTCTCAATATTGCTAATATATGCTCTATCCACACTCAAAGCGGTCGCAAGGTCTCCTTGCGACATATTCTTTTTCAGACGCCATTTTCTAAGGTTTTCACCTAATTTCTTGCCAGATGACATATTTTGTATTTTATTCTCACTTGCATCATATTGCAATCGTGTAATATAATGCACATAGCCCGACCGAGCCCCGTTTCCGCCCATACAATTTCAAAAAGAATCCCCCCGCGAAAAAAATTAGAATGAAAGGCGGAATGGGGCGAGGGCGGAGCGCCGAGGCTTTGCGAGGCGCTGGTCGGTATTAGTCAGCATCCGGATTGTTTTGGAAAAAAGTTCGGATTTTATTCAAGAGACACAGCCCTGAATGCAAATCGCCGTTTTCGCCAAAATGCGGAGCGTCGCAAAGCGACGCGACCGGAGTTTCCGCCAGAATTCGCCAAGGGTTTTTGAAATCCAAAAGGAGCGAGCGGGACGCGAGGCGGGGGTTCTCTGTTCTCCGAACAGTCAAAACAAAGTTTTGTGAGCCAATCTTGAAGCGATAATTATCAATATTTAACATAAACCTTTTTCTATGAACAAATTCTTTCTCTACGCTAGAAAATCTACCGACGAGCCCGATCGTCAGATTTTGAGTATTGAAGCGCAGATTGACGAGTTGAAAGAATTTGCCACGCGAGAGCAGTTAGAGATTCTTGAAACTTTTATTGAATCACAGACCGCTAAAGAGCCGGGTAGACCTATTTTCAACAATATGCTCTCGCTCATAGAAAAAGGAAAAGCGTCGGGAATTTTAGCTTGGCACCCCGATAGATTAGCGAGAAATAGTATTGATGGCGGAAAGATAATCTATCTGTGCGACCTTGGCAAAATTAAAGAGCTAAAATTCCCGACCTTTTGGTTTGATGCTACGCCACAAGGTAAGTTTATGTTAAATATTGCTTTTGGGCAGAGCAAATACTATGTAGATAATCTTTCAGAGAATGTAAAGCGTGGACTTCGACAAAAAGTAAGACGAGGCGAACAAAGTGGTCAAGCTCCGACAGGATATTTGAATGACAAACTAAACAAGAAAATTATTCCCGACCCTGAAAGATTTCGCCTCGTCAGGAAAATGTTCGAAGTCTACGCTACTGGAAATTATTCTCTGAAAGAAACAAGGAATTTGCTCGCCCAAAAGGGCTTGGTGTCTAAAAATGGTAAAGTTCTCACTATTTCAAACACACAAATGATATTGAAAAATCCTTTTTACTACGGAATGTTTTTATTTAATCGAGAACTTTACCAAGGAAAGCACGAGCCAGCGATTTCAAAGAAACTTTTTGATAAGTGCGCAGAGGTATCGGCGAGGAACGCTCACCCAACAAAGCGAGGAATTATCAAACACACTTTTCGCGGAATATTTTTTTGCGGAGAATGTGGCTGTGGTATCACCAGCGAAATACAAAAAGGTCATACCTATTATCGTTGCACCAAAAAGAAAGGTGTTTGCACACAAAAATATATCCGCGAAGAATTCCTCGCCGAACGAGTAAATGAGACTATCAAAAAGGTTTCTTTGCCGTCCGAGTGGAAAGAATTCATGCTCGCTGAACTAGATAAGGAGCAAGCGAGCAGTTTCCACTCTGACGAGCTTTTCGTTCAAAATTTGAAAAATCAAATCAAAAGTGTTGAGGAGACGCTGGACAGGCTTCTTGACGCTCATTTGGACAGCACAATTACGAGCGATGAGTATATCGCCAAAAAGCAAAAGCTCCTCAACCAGAAAATTGATTTTTCAGAGAAATTGAAAGATTTTGAACGAAAAGGCAATCGCTGGCTCGAACTTTCTAAACAATTTATTTTAGACAGCAACCAAGCCTTAATTATCGCTTCCGAAGAAAATCTCGAAGCCAAAAGAGATTTTCTTAAAAAGATTGGCTCGAACCCCCGCCTCGCGTCCCGCTCGCTCCTTTTGGATTTCAAAAACCCTTGGCGAATTCTGGCGGAAACTCCGGTCGCGTCGCTTTGCGACGCTCCGCATTTTGGCGAAAACGGCGATTTGCATTCAGGGCTGCGGGTCAGGGACTCGAACCCCAATACCATCCTCCAGAGGGATGTGTCCTACCGTTAGACGAACCCGCAATATAATGATAGAATAATACAATAATAGTTTTTAATCAAATAGTTTTAAATTCATTATGAAAAATAAATCGTTTTCTTTTATTATAGGTATTATTGTAGTCTTAGTGGCTGTTGTAGTCGTATTTATAGGTAATAGCAACAAAAAGATTATTGACTATAAAGCAAAAACACCTATCCAAAATAACATTAACATTGTCGATAATACAAAAAATACAGTAATTCCGCCTAATAATACAAATATAGGTAGCATTTCTAATACACCAAATTCTCCTGCTCCATCTATAAAATCATACACCCTTACTGATGTTGCAAAACATGCTAGCAGTTCTGATTGTTGGACTACCATAAATGGTGCAGTCTATAATGTGACGCCTTTTATTTCTCAACATCCCGGTGGAGAAGAAGCTATAATGAGTCTTTGCGGTATAGATGGTTCTGATGGTTTTAATGGTCAGCATGGTGGACAACGTCGTCCAGCCAGTGAGCTTGCAAATTTTAAAATAGGGGTATTAAAATAATTTTAAAAAACAAAAACAAAGATATAAATATTATGAATAAATTAAAAATATTTGCGCCAATAGTTTTACGCTTAGGAATGGTTTTTGTATTTGTTTGGTTTGGACTCAATCAACTTTTAAATCAATCGATGTGGGTTTCGCTCATACCAGTTTGGATTGTGAATGCGACAGGTATCAGTGCTGGAGCATTTGTGGTGATAAATGGTTTATTTGAAATTATTATGGCCATGATGCTTTCTTTTGGTTTTCATATTCGCTTGGTTGCTACACTATTGTTCCTACATTTAGCGATGATTGTTTCTGATGTGGGTCTTTCTGCAGTAGGTGTTCGAGATGTTGGGCTAATGTTTGGTTTGCTTTCTGTGGCTTTTCAAGGAGCTGATATTTATTCTTATGATGAGGTAGAAATAGTATCTGAAATGAGTCCGCAATAATGAGAAAAAGAATTTATTTTATTTTAATTATTTTAGCTTTAGCTTTTTTGCTGTTTATAATTTTTTCTATTGTGCCAGAGTTTTTTGGTGCCGGAATTGTTTCTTACAAAAAAAGGGAAGTGATAAAAGAGATGATTAAAAAAGTGGTAGAACATAAATTACCTCCTCTTGACACTGTGCTTTATGATAAGAAAATGCTTGTTTTAGCAAACAATCCTGTGCCTAAGGTAGTGGTGCCAAAAGTGCCCAAAACAGTGAAAAAGGTCAAAGCTGGCAAAACAGCAGTATCAGCTGTTTTGCCAGCTCCCGAGCCTGTTCCAACGCCTTCACCTGCCCTCAAACCCACGCTTTGGCCTGTAAAGACCATGTATCCCCTCGCTGGGGCAATATTGCCATTTAGCCGAATAGTCGCTTATTATGGCAATTTATACTCAAAAGGGATGGGTGTTTTGGGTCAATATTCAACAGATGAGATGCTTTCTCAGCTCGATGTAGAGGTGAAGAAATGGAAACTTGCCGACCCGAGCACTCCTGTCATTCCAGCACTTCATTACATAACAGTTGTAGCTCAAGGTAATGCAGGAGCCGATGGAAAATATCGATCTAGGATGCCATACAGTGAAATAGATAAAGTGTTAGAAATTGCTAAAAAAGTGAATGCTATTCTATTTCTAGATGTGCAAGTTGGGTTTAGCACTCTAGAGAATGAGCTTCCACTTTTAGAAAAATATTTAAAATTACCACAGGTCCACCTAGGAATAGATCCAGAATTTTCCATGAAGGGGACTATTCGCCCGGGGAAGATAGTAGGGACGTATGATGCGTCTGATATAAATTATGCGATAGATTTTTTAGCTAAAATTGTAAAAGATAATAATTTAACCCCAAAAATACTTGTAGTGCATCGTTATACAGAAAAAATGGTGACGAATTATAAAAATATAAAGCCAGTGCCTGAGGTAGAAGTAGTGATGAATATGGATGGGTGGGGGGTGAAGGCGAAAAAGTTGAATACCTATAAAGAATTTGTATATAAACAACCAGTGCAGTTTACAGGTTTTAAATTATTTTACAAAAATGATGTTTTGACGCCAGGTACTGTACTATTTACTCCCGAAGAATTACTCAAACTAAACCCTCGTCCGATATATATACAATATCAGTAGAAAGTAGTATAATGTATAGCATTATGGAAAATATAAATTTAAATAAAAACACTAAGAAGAAGGCCTTTTTAGATTATTCTGAAGGAGGAAAAGAAAGGTTAAAAAATTCGATCCGTGAAAAACAAAGACTTGGTATTAATTTCACTAAAGAAGAAAGTGATTTTTGGGAGGCAGATAAAGCTTTCTTTGATAATGATGACCAGCCTTATCACTATCATGGCAAGCATCATTAATTATATGGAATCAGATAAAGAAGAAAAGGCTTGGCGGGAGGTGAAGAAAAGTGAAAGGTTTAAAAACGCATTTAGGGGTTTGCGAGTTTTGAGTGCGACAACTAGGCATCTATGGGTGCATGTATTTTTTACTGTATTGGCTGTAGTTTTTGGATTTTGTTTTAATATTTCTAGTTTTGAATGGATAGTAATTATTTTTTCTATTGGTTTTGTCTTTGTGACAGAAGCGGTAAATACAGCCATAGAGATAGACATAGATCTGACTTCTCCAGAATATCATCCATACGCTAGAGACACTAAAGACGTCGCTGCGGGGGCAGTATTGCTCTCTGTTTTTACTGCAGTAACAGTCGGACTCATTATTTTCCTGCCTAAAATTTTTTAAGAATATCAAGGGTAGTCCTTGATATTTTATTGTTATTTTTTAATTTGGTGCTATAATTTCCTTATGGAAAATCAAAAATTAAATGTAGTTTTTATTATTATTTTTGTTCTAATTTTAGGAGGGGTTTTAACTTTTGTCTCAAAAAGAGGAGGAGATGCCAGTGGTGTGCCAGATGGTAAATATGATACATTTGCCCAATGTTTGAAAGACAAGGGTGCTACTTTTTATGGCGCTTTTTGGTGTCCACATTGCCAAGCACAGAAGAAGCTTTTTGGTTCAGCTTATAAATTATTAAATTATGTTGAATGTTCTACGGCTGATGGTAATGGTCAGACACAGATATGTAAAGATAAAAAGATAGCAAGTTACCCAACTTGGGAATTAAAAGATGGTACTCGTTTACCGGTAGAGAATAGTGCTGGAGTGACACTCGAAACATTGGCACAAAAAACTTCTTGTGAACTTCCACCAGAAGGTGCTACAAAATAATATGCCAGAATATGTACATATTTTTAATTTGATTTTCGGTTATGGGGCAATAGTGGCACAGGTTTTATGTTTACTTGTTTTATTCTTATTATTTTTTGGTCCCAAAGAGAATAAATTACTTACTATTATTAAAGAGAATTTTGTAACGATTGGATTTATTTTTTCACTACTTATTGCTTTATCTTCATTATTCTATTCCCAAATAGTAGGTTTTGCGCCATGTGCTCTGTGTTGGTGGCAAAGAGTATTTATCTTCCCGCAAGTTTTTCTTTTTGGGGTAGCATATTTCAAAAAGGATAAAGGAATTTTAAGTTATTCTTTTCCTTTACTCATAACAGGTATGGTGATAGCTTTTTACCACAATTATATTTACTATTTTGGTGAGGGATTAGCACCTTGTGATTCTTCTGGAGTGTCTTGTGTTCAACGTTTAGTAAACGAAATGGGTGGGTACATATCTATCCCATCTTTGTCACTTACGAGTTTTGTTATTTTAATTACTATTTTACTTGTTGTTAAGTTTTACAAAAAAGAGAATGTTTTGTAAATGAATTCTTTTACTAAAGAAGAAAAAAAGTTAATGCAGAAGCTAAACACTCCGGCAAAGGTGCAGGATTTCTTAAACACTTTAGAATTTAATTTTGAGAAGCCTGCCCGCCGTGGAGGGAATGGGGAAACTCTTAAATCTCCATTATTTACTTTGAGGGCACGAAAGGCGCATTGTATGGAGGGAGCACTCCTGGGTGCTTATATCTTGTCTCTTCATGGCTATAAGCCACTTATAATGTATATACAATCTACCAAAGATGATTTTGATCATGTAATAGCAATTTTTAAAAAAGGTGGATTTTATGGAGCGCTCTCAAAGACTAATCATGCAGTACTGCGATATCGTGAGCCAGTTTACAAAAGTATTCGTGAGCTTGTGATATCGTATTTTCACGAATATTTTTTAGATAATGGTAAAAAGACTTTACGTAAATATTCTTGCTTACTAAACTTAAATATTTTTGGTTCAAAATGGGTGACAGAAGAAGGAAATTTGTGGTATATAGATAAAAAGCTAGACAAGATGAAACATTATGATATTGCTCCAAAAAAAGTTTTTAAAAATTTGCGCAAGGCAGATAAAATAGAGATAAAAGCAGGGAAACTTGTGGAATATAAAAAATAAATGCAAAAAAATATAAAAGTAAAAGTGATGGTATTTGGGACATTTGATGGGGTACATCCTGGGCATTTGGATTTCTTTAAACAAGCAAAAAAGTTAGCAGAAAATGCTTTCTTGACAGTGTCTATTGCTCGAGATAAAAACGTAATTAAAATAAAAAGGGAAAAACCCATTTTAAATGAAAAAGAAAGACTTAATTTATTAAAAAAGATAGAAATAATTGATAAAGTAGTACTATCTGGTATTAAAAATCATATACCACACATAGCTGCGGAAAAACCTGCTATAATAGCCTTGGGATATGATCAAAAAGATTATGTCAGAAACTTAAAAAAAGATTTGAAAAATAAGGGAATTTTAGTAAAAATAGTTAGGTTGAAGCCATACAAACAGACTGTTTATAAAAACCACTTGCTTAATAAAAAAAGATAAATATAATATAAATATTATGAAAAATATAAAAGATTTTTTAACAAATAAAAATTTTATAAATGGGTTTTTGACCAGTCTTATTTCGGTTATTATTGTTTTGGGTATTGTTTCTAGTATTGTTTGGCACAATAGAGGGGATATTTTTGGATATTTTGCTAAAGAATATCTAAAAGAAACTACAGAAATCGGTTCTGGTAATAAAAATGATACAAAGAATGTTACAGAAAAAATAATTGAGAAACAATCAATATTTACACAAGAATCTTTTGTCATTGATGCAGTGAAAAAGACGAATCCAGCCGTGGTGTCTATAATCATCTCCAAAGAAGTTCCAAAGTATGAAGCTTATACAGATCCCAACCAACAGCAAAATCCTTTTGGCGATTTGTTTCCAGGTTTTAATTTCAATTTTAATATCCCACAATATCGTCAAAATGGCACAGAGAAGAAAGACATCGGTGGTGGCTCTGGGTTCTTTGTTTCTAGCGATGGTTTGATTGTGACGAACAAACACGTAGTAGATCAAAAGGATGTAGAATACACTGTTTTTACAAATGATGGCAAAAAGCATTCTGCTAAAGTTATAGCTCGTGATCCAGTTCTCGACATTGCACTGATAAAAGTTGATGGTTCTGGTTATCCATACCTCTCACTCGGTAATTCTGATTCATTACAAATTGGGCAGAGTGTCATTGCTATAGGGAATGCGCTTGGGGAATTTCGCAATACTGTTTCTGTCGGCGTTGTTTCAGGACTGGCTCGTTCCATCACCGCTGGAGATGCTTCTGGTAAATCAGAAACCCTTGATCATGTGATCCAGACAGATGCCGCTATTAACCCAGGGAATTCTGGTGGACCACTTTTGAATTTATCAGGACAAGTTATTGGGGTGAATGTGGCAGTGGCACAAGGATCTCAGAATATCGGCTTTGCTTTACCTATAAATAGTGTTAAAAGCGCCATAGAATCAGTTAAATCAACTGGTAAAATAGTCCGTCCGTATCTAGGAGTCCGTTATGTGGCTATTAATGCAGAAATGAAAGAGAAAAATAATTTGACAGTGGATTATGGAGTGCTGGTGAAAGCGGGGAGCAATCCAAATGAGTTGGCGGTCATTCCAGGGAGTCCTGCCGATAAAGCGGGGATAGTAGAGAATGACATAATACTTGAAGTAGATGCGGTAAAATTGGATGATAAAAATAGTTTGGCTTCTGTCATTAGACAAAAAAGTATTGGAAATGTTTTGAACCTAAAAATCCTGCACAAAGGTGCAGAAAAAACCGTCTCCGTCACCCTCGAAACTGCGAAGGATAATTAACTAATACAACCCTCTAAATCCCCCTTATCAAGGGGACTTAAATAAATACCTCCCCTGACAAGGGGAGGCTAGGAGGGGTTTAAGTTATGGCAGTTGACTTTCGGCTATATATATATTAGTCTTTAATTGAATAAGATTAATTGAAAGGAATCTATTATGAAAAACATATGTATTATCAAGGACAGTAATACTATCCTTGGTAGTGCTAATGATTTTATACAACGAAAATTCCCAGAACTTATATGTGTTTCCCATTTTAATTCAGTTGATTCTTTTTTTTCGAAAGAAGGGAAAAAACAAGCTGATTTAATTTTGGTTGATGTTTTCTCAACCACACAGTATGGGTTTAGCACAGTTAGGGCATTAGCGGGATTTGGAAAATCGGTTAGCACTTTTAGCGGAATTTATGAACTTGAAAGAGAAATTAGTTCTCTGATGAATTCATAAATATTCCAATTCAATATATAAAAAAGGGTTCAAGAAATTGAATCCTTTTTATTTCACATCTTTCAAACGCAGAGTCACGAAGAATCCAAAAAGCATGATGGCGCCCAAGATGTAGAAAAGGTAGCCGAAGGAAGGGACTAGGAGGAGTATTGGGATAGCGAGAAGTGGAGCGATGATAAAAGAAAGCGGGGAAGTATTTCTGAAGAAACTAATTGCATCTGCATCTTTTTCATCTTCTAATTTAAAGAAATAACTTTCGCTCAATACTTCTATCATTGAAGCTCCTATCCTCGTGCCGAAAAGTATGATGGCCCAAGTTATCAAACTAGGCTTTTCAAAAAAAGGCATTATCAAAGTAAATATAGCTGTAATTATAAATCCATAAAGAAGCATTTTTTTCTCACCTATTTTGTCAGATAAGCGTCCAAGAGGGAACTCTATAACTACAAAAGGAATAAGCATGATGGTGAATATTATTCCTATTTTATCCCAACTAAATCCTAAATATTCATGTAAATATATTGGAGTGTAAATAGCCATCCAAGCGAAAAAGAATTTTAAAATAAAATTAATTATATAAATTTTAGAGATGTTTCTATTTTTTATGAAGAATCTTACTGTTTTTAAAATAGATATTTTTTTGTATTCTGGATCTTTAAAATTTTTTAAAAATAAAGCAAAAATTATCAAAATGAATGCCATGATGCTTGCTGATAGTAGATATATACTACTGAAAGATGCTTTATTTATGATAGGTATAGAAATAACTTGAGAAATTACCCAGCCTAGATTAAGTATGACTAAATAAAAACCTCTAGATTTACCAATCGAAGAACTTTTTGAGAAATCTTCGACAAATATATCAAACGATGAAACTATAAGGTTTATTGATATTATATTTAATACAAAAGCTGAAATAACGACAAATACATTTTTACTAATCCCCATCAAAATAAGTGAAAGTAAAATCAATACGCCCATAAATAAGGTGTTTTTTTTGTTACCTATTTTATTTAATAGTTTTGGCACCTCTAACATTCCCCAGATACTCAAAACAGATGCTAGTATGTATACCAAACTTACGTAATATTTATTTATATAAATTTCTAAAAAACTGGAACTTATAAAATAAGTAAGAGAGATAGAAATAGAGAACAGAAAACCTATGAAATATATTATAATTCTATTATTTTTCATTTTTTATACAGCTAAAACTACCGGGATGACGAGTGGTCTCTTGGCAGTTTTTTGATACAAGAATTTTGAAATATTTTCACCGAGTCCAGCTTTGATATTATCAAAGTCTATAGGCTGTCCATTATACCCAGGCATTCTAGTCGTAGCGTCTTCTACTGATTTTTTGATAATGATTCTTACTTGTCGTAAAAGCTCTTGATTTTCTTTCAGATATACAAATCCACGTGAGATAAGGTCTGGAGACTTCTTTAACTTTCCAGTATTTTGATCAACTAGCGCAATGATTACAAACATTCCATCTTGGGCGAGCATCAAACGGTCTCTGATGACCACATCCTGAGTGTCGCCGACAGAGACTCCGTCCACCATCATTGCCCCGCTAGCGGCCTTTTCTTTCCTTAAAATAATTTTTTCTCCATCAGCGGATATTTCAATAATAGAGCCATTGTCGGGAACTATTATATTTTCTTCAGACATACCGAGCTCAAGCGCGAGTTCTTTGTGTCGGACTAGCATCGAATGCCAACCATGAATAGGTATGAAGAATTTTGGGTGAGTTTTCCGGTGGAGCCATTTTATGTCTTCTTGGTTACCATGACCTGTAGCATGCACAAAATCTTCTCCTGAAGTACGATAGCTGATGATACGTACACCTTGTCTAGTTAATCCGTCTTTCATCTTTTGGACATCAAGTTCATTACCGGGGACGATAGATGCCGAGAGAACTATGGTGTCATCTTTATGTAAAGTGAATTTCGTATGAGTTTTATTGGCTGCTCTGTTTAGGGCTGCGAATTCTTCACCCTGTGCACCAGTCATTAGGATCAAGACTTTATTTGGAGGATAATCATTAACTTGTTCTATCGGTATAATGGTGCCCTTTTTAGGGGTGAAAAGCCCAGCTTCGATAGCTACTTCGATATTTGTTTTCATTGAACGTCCTTCTAGAGCTATCTTTTTGCCGATAGATTCTGCAAATTTGACTACATGAGCCAGACGAGTGATGTGTGAGGCAAAAGCGGCTATGATCATTCTGCCATTTACTTTTTTTATTAAGTTTTCAAGCCCTTTGTGTACTTTTTCTTCAGCTAAAGAGAATCCTTCATTTTCTATGTTTGTAGAATCTGTCATCAAGAGTAAAACTTTTGCTTTATCAAAAATAGAATATTCTTTTTCTTCTTCTTTTGAAACTATCCCATCAACTTGGTCGAGTTTGTAGTCTCCTGGGGTTACTATCCATCCATGGGGTGTTTCTATTATCACTCCCATAGAGTCTGGTACAGTGTGAGTGACTCCAAAGAATCTGATTTTTATTTTCCCACACATTATAACGTCATCTTTAGTCACGATATTTTCTTTCATAGCTGGCAGGTGGGGGAATTCTGACTGGCGTTTACGCATGAGAAGGATGGAAAGATTTCTAGAATATACAGGAGGATTTCCGATACGTGAGAGCACAAGTGGTACACCTCCTATATGGTCGAGGTGTCCATGGGTGACAATGAGCGCACGAATTTTGTCTTTACGTTCTTCAAGGTACGTAGTATTTGGGATGACATAATCCACCCCGGGGGTTTCTTCAGTAGAGAAATGCATGCCTGCGTCGACGATGATGATGTCATCTCCTATTTCTATCGCAGTCATATTTTTACCTATTTCTTCAACTCCACCGAGTGGGATAATACGTACTACACCTTCCTCCGGTGGAGGTATTTTGGCGTCATTTACATTTTTGTATTGATTTTTATTTTGGAAAGATTGGCTCTTATTTCCACCCCTTTTACCAAATTTAGAATATTGATAAGTAGAACCTTTTTGAGTTCTCTTCTTTTCTCCACCTTTATGAGCAAAATTGTGTCCTTTATTATTTCCCACTGTTCCACTATTATGTGTCGCTTCATGAACTGGTTTCTTTTCATCTATGCTCATAGCAGAAAAGGGCAGTATTGATTTCTTTTTCATTTGTTGGCTTTTTTTGTTTTTAAAAATTAATAATTAGTTTTCCGCCCAAGGCAGCCTGTCCGCCTCGGGTGGAGATCAGCCTAGGGCTGATAGTTTGAAAACATTTTCCAAACATTATCCGTTTTAGTATACCATAGATATGAGTCAAAGAACCTATCCGACGGGGATATGATGTTACCCATCTTAAATCCCTTTAGGTTTTTCGATACTACATATATAAAGTCTGGACTGTAGAGGAATACAGCCGGTATATCTTTCTTTATTTCATCTTCGAATTGGGCGTACTTTTTTACCCTTGCTTTTTCGTCTATGGTCACATACGCGTCTTCCAATATCTTGTCGACTTTTGTATTGGTGTACATTGCCACGTTTAGCCCTGGGTCTTTTCTCTGTGAGGAATGCCAGAATGCAAAAAGTTCTGATTCGTGATTTATGATTTGCCCAAAGAGCAAAGCATCGTATTTACGAGGACGAATGACTGATTGGTTCAAATTCCCGATATCAAAAGTTTTCACATTTACTTTTATACCTATCTCTTTTAAATTATCTTGTATTATTTCTGCTGATTTTACAAGTTCGGCTGAGTTGCCTGTGGATATTGAGAATTCTAAACGAGAGGTAGTTTTCTTTTTCTTGGCAACAGTATTCTTTTCTAAAAATCCATCCACTCCTGTCTTCCATCCAGCTTTTGCTAAACTTGCTTGTATTTTTTGCACTTTTTCATCACGAGTAGAGTCACCGCTCTCACTACTTAATTTCAGGTAGGAGATTATACCCTCTGGTATTGGGCTATCTATGGTAGTGCCATATCCTTGCAACACCTCCTGTACTATTTTTTCTTTGTCTACTGCTTCGTTTATGGCTTTTAGAACTACTTTGTCTGTAAATATCTGATTTTGGTTTTGATTAAAGAATAATCCAAACACGCGGGGGAGTATAGAAGATTCTATTCTATAACCTTTCTCTTTTAGTATCAGAGCATCCTCAGGGGTTATAGAACTTATCTGATCTACTTCATTATTTAAAAAGGCCGTCACTAAATCATTCTCATTTGAATAAAATCTTAAAGTTACGTTTTTGATGTATGGCTTGCCCAAAGCAAATTTCTTGAACTGGGTTAATTCATAATAGTCTATTATTCCAGAAGATTGTTTGCTTACCTTAGAGACTTGATATGGGCCAGAACCGATGGGGTTAGTATTGGCATCGTTTAATTCTACTATTGAGTTACCCCATACGTGGAGAGGCATGATGCCGAGTGTTGTATTTTCCAAGAATGAAGAATAGGGTTGCTTCAAAGTAAACTTCACTGTCTTTTCATCCACCTTTTCGACACTTACTCCATCCCAATTACCCTTTTTGGGACTTTTTAAAACTTTGTCTTTTACTTCATTTATCGTAAATACTATGTCATCAGCTGTGACAGGTTTGCCATCTTGGAAATAAATATTGTTTTTAAGAGTGAAAGTATAGATTAAACCATCTTTTGATATATCATATTTTTCTGCTAAGTCAGGAATCAAATTATCGTCGCTATCTTTCCTCATCAGCCCTGAGTATATAAGCGATACTAAGTCTCTATCAGCATCGGAAATAGCCAAAATTGGATTTACAAAGCGAGGAGTGCCCACTATTCCTTCACTGATTGATCCACCTTTCATCGGTATGCTCACCATAAAAGATTGATTTACTTTTTGGAGTAGTATTATCGTGCTTATGACTAAAATAACTGCCAAAATCCAAAAACTAATCCATTCTTTTTTAGAAAAATAAGAAAAAACCGAATTTAATTCGTGTTTCTTTGGAAATTTAAAATTGCGTATATTATTATAGAATTTTTCCATAAAGAAGAATATCCCGAACGGTATTCTCTGGGGTTAGCTCTTAGCTTTCAATATTATAGCTAAAATTGCAGACAAAGCAAAAAGAATTCCACAGACAATAGATAAATAAAAGAGGAATTTTTCAAAACCTCGACGTGTATGACTAAAAGACTCAGTGCTTCCACCACCTAGAGCCCCCTCTCCGGCGGAAGATTGCTGGAGTAAAATAGCGATTATTAAGACCACTGAAAGTATGATTTCTATATATGGTAGTATTTGCTTCAATAAAATCATGGGTCCATTATCGCATTTTTGCCTCCAAAATGCAAATACTGTATAATTTACATATTATGAAAAAAGAAATATCAATGCTTAATTTGTTTCAAAAATTATTCCACAACTTTAACGCTCGGGCGATGAAAGATGCAACTTTGGCCTTCAAGGCTCATTTAGATAAAGGGGGCAAGATGTTGCTTGCTATGGGAGGGGCGATGTCTTCCGCGCAAATGGGCATCACCCTCGCTCCGATGATAAAAGAAGGCAAGATTCATGCTATATCTTGCACGGGTGCGAATTTAGAAGAATCCGTTTTCCGGCTTGTGGCTCATGAGAGTTATAAGGATTATCCAGATTACAGATATTTTACGAAGAAAGACGATGAAGAGATTCTAAATAGAGGGGAAAGGAGGGTGACAGATACTTCGATTCCTGAGGAAGAGGCATTTCGGGTGGTTGAGCCGATTATTTTAAAAAGATGGAAAGAGGCGGGAAAAAACGGCCAGCGTTTTTTCCCGCATGAATACTTTTATCAGATTTTACTCTCTGATGAATTAAAAGATAAGTATGAGGGTGATCCAGAGGCTTGCTGGCTCTTGCAAGCGGCCAAGAAGAATTTTCCTATAGTGGTGCCAGGGTGGGAAGACTCAACATTGGGGAATATTTTTGCTGGATATTGTAAAGCTGGTGAAGTAAGTCCGACTGTGATGAAGACAGGGGTGGAATACATGATGTACTTATATGACAGATATACTGAGCTTGCGAAAGATGGCCCAGGGCTTGGGTTCTTCCAAATAGGAGGAGGAATTTCCGGAGACTTCCCAATATGCGTCGTGCCTTCTATTAAATATGATTTGAAGAGACCTGTTCGTCCGTGGGGATATTTCTGTCAGATTTCAGATTCTACGACTTCGTATGGTTCATATTCAGGCGCTACTCCAAATGAGAAAATCACGTGGGATAAATTGACTGTAGACACTCCAATGTTCGTGATAGAGTCTGATGCTACCATCGTCGCTCCATTCATATTTGAAGCGATATTGGACAGGTATTCTATAAATGAAAAATAAAAGTTTTACACAAAAAGTTTTGGAAGTTGTTGGTAAAATACCAAAAGGTAAAATGCTCACGTATAAAGGTGTGGCAAAGAGAGCAGGGAATGTGAATGCATCACGGGCCGTGGGGAGTATTTTAAAGAAAAATTACAATCCGAAAATCCCTTGCCACCGTGTTATCCGTTCCGATGGATTGATAGGGGAATATAACAGAGGCAGAGCGGAAAAATTACGTAAGTTAAAAGCCGAAGGCGCAATTGTTTAGTTACCCTTCAAGGGTGACACTGTGGATAAATAATAATTAAGTTTCTCGACCGGTATCATGCCGTTTAAATATTTTCCTAAATGGATTCTTTCATAGTTGTAGAAATGTAAATATTCTTCTAAACTTTTCCATGTGCGTGTTGGATTTAGATAGTACTCTTGATCAATCACTCCATGAGCTCTTTCTACCGCTCCATCCCACATAGACACTGAATCAAGTCGGTCAGTCACTACTGCGTGCTGGAATCCTGTGTATATATCAATGAATGTTCGTTGATACTTTCGTTCATTTTCAATCCAAATATATTTATCGTCAGCTTGCACTACATCACCAGGAGCCTTAGGTATTACATGGTCTTTCAGTGGTTTGTACCAAGGTAATTTCTTTTGGGGTCTTCTCACTAATCCCTTCTTCTTGTAGAATTGATAGATTGAAGTTTAGGCCGCCACTTGATTTTTGTTTGCCATATATGTGAATTTTACACGGTTACCCTTTGT
Organism: Candidatus Nomurabacteria bacterium; assembly: GCA_943350875.1. Lineage (GTDB taxonomy): Bacteria > Patescibacteriota > Minisyncoccia > Phycocordibacterales > UBA9973 > UBA9973. The sequence continues at coordinate 63,633 of CALRAL010000001.1, forward strand.
CACCTCAATTGTATCTTAATTGTCACCTCATATGGTTAACTGTACACTGGCTTGACTTGGTAATCGGATTGGTATATACTCCCATAGCGTCTAATTCTATATGGAATAGGGCGTTTTTATTTCAATGTTGAAGTGAAACTTTGATAATTGAATAGCCCCGACGATACGTCGGGGTAGATTGAGAACCCCCTGATTTAATCAGGGGAGCAAGTCTCAGCAGAAAGTTTTCTTTGTTTTTTTAAAATAATTCCTGCCCGCAATGCTAAAACATAGCTTTTGCAGGCGGGTCAGAGCTAGGATAAAAGTAAAAACAAAAACATGCTGTTTTTTGTTTTGTTTCGTTCTAATTAACTTTTAGTTAGAGTTTGATCCTAGCTCAGGATGAACGCTGGCGGTGTGGATAAGGCATGCAAGTTGAACGGATTTTTCAAAATTGGAGATGAGATTATATCAAGTCAAAAGTCGTGAAAAATTAGTGGCAGACGATGTAGTAATACGCAGGAACTTACCCCAAAGTCGTGAATAATCCATCGAAAGGTGGACTAATACACGATGGTCTCGTAAGAGTAAAGTTTTAACGCTTTGGGAAAGGCCTGTGCGATATCAGCTAGTTGGTGAGGTAATGGCTCACCAAGGCTATGACGTCTAGGGGCGCTGAGAGGCGGACCCCCACATATGGTACTGAGACACGGACCATACATCTACGGATGGCAGCAGCCGAGAATATTCGACAATGCACGAAAGTGTGATCGAGCGACACCGCGTGATTGATGAAGTCCCTATGGGACGTAAAGATCTTTTATGAGGGAGGAAGTTTATTGACGTTACCTCATGAATAAGAGGCTCCTAATCTCGTGCCAGCAGGAGCGGTAATACGAGAGCCTCGAGCGTTATCCGGAATTATTGGGCGTAAAGGGTGCGTAGGTTGTTTTATTAGTCTTTTGTCAAAAACCCGAGCTTAACTTGGGGGAGGCGAGTGATACGGTAAAACTTGAAAGTGTGAGAGGCGTACAGAACTCATGGTGTAGGGGTGAAATCCGTTGATATCATGGGGAATACCAAATGCGAAAGCAGTACGCTAGCGCATATTTGACACTGAAGCACGAAAGCGTGGGTAGCGAATGGGATTAGATACCCCAGTAGTCCACGCCCTAAACGATCTTCTCTCGGTTTTCGGAGTATCGACCCTCTGAGAGCCTTAGCTAACGCGTTAAGAGAAGCGCCTGGGAAGTACGGCCGCAAGGCTAAAACTCAAAGGAATAGACGGGGACTTGCACAAGCAGTGGATTATGTGGTTTAATTCGATGGTAAACGAAGAACCTTACCAGGGTTAGAAATCCTATTGAAAGGTCTAGGAAACTAGATCCCTCGCAAGACTGTAGGACAGGTGATGCATGGCCGTCGTCAGTTCGTGGTTTGAATTGTACCCTTAAGTGGGCTAACGAACGCAACCCTCGTTGTGTGTTACAAGTGTCACACGAGACCGCCCCCACCTAAGAACATAAATATTTTTCCCCACCCCTAGCCCCTCCCCATTTTTTTAAAAAATGGGGAGGGGAAGTCACGCCTTTGGCGGGACGGGGAGGGGTAGGTTTATTTGTGAATTTAGGTGGGGGAGGAAGGAGAGGATGACGCCAGGTCAGCATGTCCCTTTGATACCCTGGGCTACACACATAATACAATCGCCGTTACAACGCGCAGCGACGGGGTGACCCTGAGCTAATCGTCAAAAGCGGCGCCAGTTCGGATTGGAGTCTGCAACTCGACTCCATGAAGCCGGAATTGCTAGTAATCGCAGGTCAGCTAAACTGCGGTGAATACGTTCTCAAGTCTTGTACTCACCGCCCGTCAAGTCAAGGGAGCCGGGAGTACCCGAAGTCTCTACATAAGTAGGGCCTAAGGCAAGCTCGGTAACAGGGACTAAGTCGTAACAAGGCACGGGTAGCGGAAGCTGCTCGTGGAATAATTCAATTTGAAAAACGTCCGGTAGTGAGACTTTGCGACGCATCGCAAGATGCAGTGCTACGCACATCGCAAAGCTCTACTACCGGACTAAGAAGTCGGTATTGTGTAGCTCAATTGACTACACAATAGTTTGGAAAAACTTAAAATTTTATGACAAGCGTGGAAAGACATGCAAATAAAAAAGTTTCAGCCTTCGGGCTGATCCGCCTCTGGCGGAAAAAAGAACGAAACAAAACAAAGAACAGCAAAATACAAAAAATACCCCACAAGGGGTATTTTTTGTTGTCTTTATAATAAGATACAAAATATCGAGGACTACCCTTGATATTTTTATTAGATATGATAACCTTAAGAAAAGTACATTTCAATCATAAATTAATCCAAGAAAGGGTATATATGAATCTTATCTCGCTTATGTTTTCATCCACTTTCTTTACTGGTTTTTTGCCTGGCAAAATTATTAGTAAAGATGGTGCTGGTGGAGGATTAATGGGAAGTATTGTCGGTTTCTTCATTCAACTGTATTTCATTTATTACGGTTTTGGTTTTGAAGCTGATATATTGCTCATTTTATTTTCTTTTGTATTGGGTCTTATCTGTGTTGAAAAAGCAGAAAAATATATGTTCTTAAAATACGGGAAAAGAAAAAGACATACCGGTGAATTGGTGGATTATGATTATAATCAAACAAATATTGATGAAGTTCATGGTCAAGCTATTGCTGGTCTTCCAATTTTTTTCTTTAATTTAACTTTCAGTTGGCAAGTTACGATGTTAATGTTTTCTTTTATTGCTTTTAGGATTTTTGATGTTTCAAAACCTTGGCCAATAAAATTAATTGAGAGGAATATTAAAGGTTCTTTTGGAATAATGTTTGATGATACAATTGCTGGTTTGATGGCTGGCGTTGTAGTTATAATTACTTACTTATCTTTTTAAACAATAAAATTTCCCATCGGAGACAAAAAACTTGCTTCGGTGGGTTTTTTGTTTGTATTTAGCTACAACAAAATATCAAGGACTACCCTTGATATCTCGTGGTATACTTAAGGTATGGAAAGAAAAGTAAAATTTGCACCTAAAGAATATTATCATCTATACAGTCGCGGAGTAGAAAAAAGAAAAATTTTTCTTAATACAAAAGATTATGAAAGGTTCATAGCTTTGCTTTATATTATGAACCAATCAGGTGAATTTCATCTTGCCAATTTTTTGAAAAAGAAAAAGTTAGTAGAGATTTTTAATGAATCAAAAGAAAAGAAATTAGTGTCAGTTCTAAGCTATACGCTTATACCGAATCATTTCCACATTTTAGTTTATGAAAACGAAGAAGGTGGAATTAGTAAATTTATGTCTCGTTTACTTACAGCTTATTCAATGTATTTTAATACTAAATATGAAAGAAGTGGTCCTTTATTTACTCATCCTTTTCGCTCACAACATATATTAAATGAATCTCAATATTTATGGATATTTTCTTATATACATTTAAATCCAATAGGAATTATAAAAAAAGATTTCAAAGAAAATGGAATTGGAGATAAAACCATTATTCAAAAGTTTTTAGAATCTTATAAGTATTCAAGTTACCTAGATTATCAAGAAATAAATCGTCCTGAATCAAAAATTCTAGATTTTTCATTGGTTCCAGAGTACCTTTTAAAGAATAAATTAAACATAGAAAAGTATGATGAATGGTTCTCTATAAAATATCAAGGGTAGTCCTCGATATTTTGTTTTTTATTGTATAATTAAATATATGAAAACTGTTGGAGTATTGCGAGGAGGGGATTTTGAGAATTACGAAGATTCTCTGCGTGAAGGTGCGGAAATTATTTCTTATATCATTTCAAATTTTAATAATGAATTTGATGTTTTAGATATTTTTGTAGACAGAAAAGGAGTTTGGCATTTGAAAGGTCTACCAATAATTCCTTCGACACTAGTGCATAAAGTTGATGTTGTTTGGAATACTGCACATCCGAATCTGGCTCAAATTTTGGAGAGTTTTTCTATTCCCGTTATTGGTTCATCATCTTTTAATTTTTCAATATCACAAAATAGAGCTTTGTTGGGTGAACAGATGAAAAATATCGGCATAGACATGCCTAGACATTTATTAATTCCAGCTTACCAAAAAGATTTTGATGGCGGTGTTGAAGAATATGTCCGCAAAAAAACTAGAGAAGTTTTCGGTAAATTTTCTCCTCCTTGGATAGTCAGATCTCTAAGTAAGAATTCGAGTATGGGAGTGCATGTTGCCAAAATGTTAATAGAATTAGAGAAAGCAATAGCTGACGGAGTAGACCATGGTGTCAGTATTTTGATTGAAGAATTTATCACTGGCAAAGTCGCATATATGCATTCTGTGTCAGGGTTCAGAAACCAAAACGTCTATGTTTTTCCTGTCTGCACAGGCGAGTCTTTTAATAGCTTTTCAAAAAACGAAAAAGAAAAGTTGGAAACTATTTCCAAAGATTTACATAAACATTTAGGAGTAAAACGTTATCTAAAATCTAGTTTTATAGTGCACCCCAAAGGGAAGATATATCTAACTGGTGTAAATTTAAGTCCTAATTTAAAAGATAATTCACATTTTCGCCAATCTTGTGAATCCGTAGGAGCTAAGACTAGCCACATTATCAAACATATATTAGAACAAGCTTTAAAATAATTGTGTTATAATCTATTTAAGAAATTATTTTTATCTGTAGCGGGTGATCGCACTCACATAGGCACATATGTTGGAGTTTAGCCGTCACCCGCTTCAAATGGAAATAATTTTTTTGTTTATATAAAAAAGAAAATAAATTTTTTAGAAAAGTTATCCACAGTTTTTTTGTAAAAATCATTGTGTTTGATTCCGATATGCGGGATAATTAAATAAGTTTGATACGATAATTATTTTTAGAAATTATTTCTAGGGTCGTGATTATCGTAAACCCTTGGCCGTAGCTCTATGGACGAGGCTAAAATTAAAAATTTAATAAAAAAATATTATGGCAGCAAAAAAGAAAGCAAAGAAGAGCGCAAAGAAGCGAGCTTAGTCTTCTCTAGAAAACTCCCCACAAAACGGGGAGTTTTTTCGTTTTTACCCTGTCATTCGCGAATGACAGGGTTTATGCTAATATATAGCAATGGGTTTATTGAGCGGAATATTTGGAGATGTGTCTTCAAAATTCATTAAAGACGCAGAGAAAATAGTAGCAAAAATAAATGCTTTAGAGGCGGATATTTCAAAATTGCCAGATAGTGATTTTCCAAAGAAAACATTAGAATTTAAAGTTAGATTAGAGAAGGGTGAGATGCTCGATGAGATACTACCCGAGGCTTTTGCTTTGGTTCGTGAAGCACAAAAAAGGACTTTAAGACTCAGGTTGTATGATGTGCAACTCATTGGAGGTTTGGCGCTTCATGAAGGTAAAATTGCTGAGATGAAAACAGGTGAAGGAAAGACGAATGTTGCTACTTCGCCACTTTATTTAAATGCATTGACTGGACTCGGTACACACCTTATCACTGTAAATGATTATCTTGCACGTCGTGATGCGGTGCTGATGGGGCAAGTATACAATTTTCTCGGACTTTCTATCGGTGTCATAAATTCGCAAAATGTTTCTTATTTGTACGATCCATCTCATAAAGAAGAAGACAAAGAGAGAGATACAGTGGGAGAATTCAAAATTGTCTACGATTTTTTGAAACCGTGTAGCAGAAGAGAGGCATATGGCGCGGATATTACTTATGGCACGAATCATGAATATGGTTTTGATTATTTGCGAGATAACTTAGCTAATTCAAAGAATGATCTAGTACAGAGGGGGCATTATTTCGCTATAGTAGATGAAGTGGACTCTATTTTAATAGATGAAGCTCGTACTCCACTTATTATTTCTTCTCAAGCAGGAGATTCTGAGGATTTTTATATTAAATTTTACCAAATTGCTAAACAATTGAAACGAGATGTTGATTATGAAGTAGATGAAAAATTAAAAGCCATAACTCTGACAGATATAGGTATTACCAAAGCTGAAGGTTTACTCGGGGTGGACAATATTTATACGGAAAAAGGCATAAAATACGTGCATCATTTGGAGACCGCGGTGAAAGCTCAGGCTATTTTCGAACGGGACAAGGATTATGTGGTTAAAGAAGGCGAAGTCATAATTGTGGACCCTTTTACAGGGCGACTTCAGCCGGGACGACGTTGGTCTGAAGGAATACATCAGGCCATTGAAGCAAAAGAAGGAGTGAAGATAGAGAAAGAAACCCGCTCTTCTGGATCTATTACTTTTCAGAATTATTTTAGATTTTATAAAAAACTCTCTGGTATGACGGGCACGGCAGAAACCTCTGCAGAAGAATTTTTAAAAGTGTATGGGCTAGATGTGATAGTGGTCCCTACGAATCGCCCTGTGATCCGTGTTGATCACAATGATCTTATTTTTCAGACAGAAAAAGGTAAATTCCAAGCCATTGCTAAAAAAGTAAAAGAATTAAATTCTAGAGGTCAACCAGTTTTGATCGGTACTATCTCAATTGAGAAAAATGAATTTCTCTCTATGTATTTAAAGCAAGAAGGTGTACAGCATATTATTTTGAATGCTAAAAATCATGAAAAAGAAGGTGAGATAATTGCTCAAGCAGGCAAGAAAGGAGCTGTGACTATCGCTACAAACATGGCAGGGCGTGGAATCGATATCAAACTCGGAGGGAATCCTATAGTTGAAGAAGAATATCAAGCGGTGAAAAATGCAGGTGGGCTTTTTGTCCTCGGCACTGAACGTCATGAAGCTCGCAGAATAGACAATCAGCTCCGAGGGCGTTCTGGCAGACAAGGGGATCCAGGAGCGACACAGTTCTATGTGTCTCTTGAAGATGATTTGATGCGAGTGTTTGGTTCAGACAAAATGAAGACAATGATGGGCAGATTTGGTATTCCGGAGGATATGCCTATCGAGAACAGGTTTATTGGGAAGTCTCTTGAAAGTGCCCAAGCAAAGATTGAGGGATTTAACTTTGATGCCCGCAAGCATACTCTTGAGTATGATGATGTGATGAATCATCAGAGAAAAGTCACTTATGAAAGACGTCAAAAAATGATGTTGGGAGAAAAAGAAGTCATAGAGAATCTTCTAAATGAAATTTCACTTGGCAACGAGGAGTCAGAGAAAATTATTGCAGACAAGAAGGCAGAATTAGGAGAAAGTGCATTTTATGACACTGTACGTAGGATTGCTCTTTATACCAACGATACTTTGTGGATAGAACACTTGGAAGCTATGGATTATTTGCGTTCATCGGTAAATTTGCGAGCCTATGGACAACATGAGCCAATTGTGGAATATAAAAAAGAAGGTTTGAAAATGTTTAAAGAAATGGAAGAAGTATTCAAAGAACAAGTTTTTGCTCTCGTAAAAACTATCAATAAACCAGCCAAGATGGAAGATGAACCAGTTCCGAAAGAGATATTGATAACTAGTCATAATGAACCTGAAGAATTTAGTGACACTGGGAAAAAAGTGGGTCTGCCTGCGCAGGTAGGTCGTAATGACCCTTGTCCTTGCGGGGCAATTAATCCAGCCACGGGTGAAGTTTATAAGTATAAAAAATGTGGACTCATAGACGCTCCACAACATAGGAAATCTTTAGTTAACTAATATGAAAAAATTAGAAATTGGAGCAGTATATAAGCATTATAAAGGGACAAAGGTAAAGGTTTTAGGTCAGGCACTTCATAGTGAGACTTCAGAACCGATGGTTATTTATGTTCATTTAGAAGATGGAGTCCTTTGGGCTAGGCCAACAAAGATTTTCTTGGAAGATGTCGTGCTTAATGGCAAGAAAATAGAAAGATTTAAAAAAATCAAGCAAAAGATTTTAATAAAGCCGAAGAAAAACTAATATGGAAAATAACTTAAAAACAAAAACTAGAATTGCTGGGATAATTATTCAAAATAGGAAACTTTTACTTTTAAAGGGTAAAGGATATGAAGAACTTTGGACTCCAGGAGGAAAATTAGAGGATGGTGAAAGTGATGAAAAATGTTTAGAGAGAGTTTCATGAGGAAATCGGGGTTCAATTAGTTGAGTCAAAGTTTTTATCATCCAGAAAAAGAAATGATTGAACGAGTATATATTTGTAAAATAGAAGGAGAATTAAAACCAGCCATGGAGATTGAAAGTGTTATCTGGTTTACAAAAGAAGATTTTAAAAATCACACATTTCCAATGATTACTCATACAGAAAAAGAACTCATTCCAGATTTAATAAAAGAGGGAATTTGGTAAGTATCTCTTATTGATTATTAATTAACTGATTTGTACTATAAAACTATGCGGTCGTCTTGTTTTATAGTATAATAGAATTATGCATTCTAAAATAGATTTTAAAAAAATTATTTTAATGACACTAGCAACGGCTGGAATTTTAGCTATTGCAGTTCTTGCTCCGAATGTGCTTCAGGTGTTAAAACCATTCTTAAAAAATAAGAAAAAATACAACCTTAAATATTATTTGAGTCAAAAAACACAAAAACTTATAAAAGAAGGTTTAATTAAAATAGATATAGAAAACGGTAAGCAATATATTTCATTAACCAAGATGGGTGAGAGAAAATTACTATATTACCAAATCACAGAAAAAAAGAAAAACGTGCAATGGGATGGTAAATGGAGAGCAGTTGTTTTCGATGTGTGGGAAAATACAAGAAACAAAAGAAATACTTTACGGAACGAAATAAAAAATTTTGGTTTTATTCAACTCCAACGTAGTGTCTGGATTTATCCTTATGAATGTGCAAGTTTTATTGAGCTTCTTAAAATTGATCTGTCTTTCGGGAAAAACATAAGATATATGATAGTAGAAAAATTGGATTACGATGAAAATTTGAGAAAGTTTTTTAAACTAAAGTAGTTTATAAAATATAAAGCATATTACATGTGCTATAAAGTAATGCGTTCGTCTTATTTTGTAGTATGTGTGGTTTTGTGGTAATATATAGAGTATAAAAATGATATGGAAAATGGGGATAAAAAAATTATTCTTTTTGTATGTAAGGGCAATATTCATCGTTCTGCTATAGCAGAACAAGTTTTCAAAAAAATTTTAAAGGAGAATCAATTGGATGACAAAATCGAAGTTATTTCGAGGGGCATTCAAGGTTCTGTTTATTCAAAACCAACATTATTTAAAAATATTACACAATACGATAAAGTATGGGAAACGGTAGAACCGTCATTGAAGGAATTTAATATTGATATTACTAAACATAAAGCGAAATCTATTACTAAAGAAATTGCAGATAAAGCTAGTATTATTATTACTTTTGATAAAGTGATTTTTTCAGATCATGAAGATGCACTTATTAGGCAATTTTCACACTTACAATCTAAAATACATTTTTTGTCAGAATTTGAAGGGTCAAAAGAAGAAATTTCAGACTGTGAAGGAATGAATTTGGAGCAACACAGAAAAATTACAAAAAAGATTTTTGATATTTTAAATCAACACTGGGAAAAAATAGTTGAATATGTTACTTAAAAAACTTTTATGAAACTAAAAGAAATAATTAAAAAATTAAAGATAAAGAGGAGAATGATTGCGAGATTGGCAGCGATGCATTTTTATGGCAATCCTTCTTTAAAATTAAAGATTGTTGGCGTGACGGGGACAAATGGTAAAACTACAACTGCTACACTTTTGTACAAGATAGCCACAGCTTTGGGCTATAGGGCAGGGCTTATTGGCACTGTTGAGAATATAATTGCGGGAGAAAAGATATTGTCAGATGACAATGCTCCGCAGACCACTCCCGACCCAATTTTCTTAAATAAATTACTTTCAAAGATGGTTGAGAAAGGATGTGAATATGTCTTTATGGAAGTCTCAAGTCATGCTATGGATCAAAACAGGGTGGCAGGGATAAACTTTACTGGAGGGATTTTTACAAATCTAACTCATGATCATTTGGATTATCATAAAAGTCTAGAGAATTACTTTTTAGCAAAAAAGAAATTCTTCCAGATGTTGCCAAGTAGTGCTTTTGCTTTATCAAATGTTGATGATGAACATGGAGAGATGATGTTAGAAGGAATAAAGGCAAAGAAATTCCTTTATGGATTTAAGAAGGATGCTGATTTTAAGGGGGAAATTTTGAAACTTGATTTTAATGGGTTGGAAATGAATTTTAATGGGGAAGTAATAAAAACTAAACTATTGGGTAAATTTAATGCCTATAATTTACTTTCAGTCTGGAGTGCTTGTAAACTACTTGGTTTTGATATGCCTGCCCGCAATGCTTTCAGTATAGCTGATGCAGGTGGGGAAAAAGTAAATAAAATTTTAGAAAATATAGAACCTCCAAGAGGCCGCTTCGACCATTTTCTTTCAAAAAGTGGAGTATTGGTAATTGTGGATTATGCTCACACTCCAGATGCGTTAGAGAAAATACTTTTGACTATAAAAGATATAAAAACAGAAAATGGATTATTGATTTCTCTATTTGGTTGCGGAGGGGACAGAGATCCATTAAAAAGGAGGATTATGGGTAAAATTGGAGCAAATTTATCAGATATCGCTATTTTTACATCTGACAATCCTCGTAGCGAGAACCCAGAGGACATCATTGCCGAGATGAAAACTGATTTATCTATGAATGATTCTAGAAAAGTTAAAATAATTGTGGATAGGCATGAAGCTATAAAAGAGGCAGTAAAGGTAGCAAAACCTGGAGATATTATATTATGTGCTGGCAAAGGTCATGAGACCTATCAAGAGATAAAAGGCGCGAAGTATCATTTTAACGATATGGAAGAATTTAAGAAAGCGTATAATTAAACTATGCAAACAGAAACCAGGCAATGCAAAAAATGCAATCGAAGTTTTGTTCTAGAGCAAGACGATTTTTCTTTTTACGAAAAGATGAAAGTTCCTGTACCGAATATCTGCCCAGACTGTCGTTTTAAAATGAGGGCCATTTTTAGAAATGAACGTACTTTATATAATAGGACCTGTAATTTATGCAATCGCTCTATTATTACAATGTATAATCCGAATTCTCCTTACACTGTCTATTGTAATGACTGTTGGATTTCTGATAAATGGGATCCATATTCTTACGCTATGGATTATGATTCATCTAAATCTTTTTTTGAACAATTAAAAGAACTTATTATAAAAGTTCCAAAATCTGCCACTTATAGTAGTATTTCTGTTGGGGTGAATATCAACAGTGAATATGCTAATTTTGCAGGAGGTAATAAAGATGGGTATTTGATTTTTAATTGTGGACCAAATAATGAAAACATAGCTTATTCCCGCGGTGTAATAAAAAGTCGAGATGTTTTTGATGTTTATTATGCAGATGAAATAGAAAATACTTATGAAGGAGTTAGTGTTCATAAAAGTAATGGAATAGCTTGGGGTCAAAATGTATCCGATTGTATAGATTCACGTTTTATTTTGAATTGTTCAGGATGTCAGAATTGTTTTGGTTGTGTAAACTTAAGGCATAAATCTTATCATTTTTTTAATGAACCTCTTGAAAGAAATGAATGGTTAAAACGTGTATCAGAAATTTCTGGTAGTTTTAAAAAGACAGAAGAAATGAAAAAAAAGTTTACAGAATTCTCTCTTAAATTTCCATATCGAAGTAGTAATAACCTAAAAGTCACTAATTGTGAGGGAGATTATATTTTTGAATCAAAGAATTGTTATAAATGTTTTGAACTTTCTTTTTGTGAAGACATACGACATTCTTTTTCAGTAAAACGTGGTAAAGATTGTACTGATATGATAGGTCATTGTCGCAGTTCAGAACTTCTATATAATGGAGTTGGAGTTGGGGCTGGCTCAAGGAATGTTATATGTTCATGGTGGGTTGAAAGTTCCCAAGATGTTCAATATTCATTTGCCACTCGTCAAAGTAATGATTGTGTAGGATGTGATGGTATAAAAAATGGTTCTTTTGTAATTCTAAATAAAAAATATACCAAAGAAGAATATCAAAAAATAAAAAATAATATTACAAAGGAGTTAAAAGATAAAAATATCTACGGTGATTTTTTCCCTACTGAACTTTCTTTCTTTGCTTACAATGAAACAATTGGGCAAGATAATATGCCTATGACTAAAGAAGAAACAATCAAACAAGGTTTTCGTTGGGAAGATAATATTCAAAAAACAAAAAGAAAAGAAACCTTAAAGCCAGAGGAAATTCCAGATAATATAAGAGATGTATCAGATAATATTTTAAATGAAGTATTAGTTTGCATTAAATGTTCTAGAAATTATCGGTTAATTAAACGCGAACTTGAATTTTACAAAAAAATGCTTATTCCTATCCCTAGAGAATGTTGGAATTGCCGTTTTACAAATCGCATAATTCGACGCGGGTCTTATAAATTCTTTGATCGTAAATGTTCAAATTGTAATAAGGATATACATACTAATTTGACGGAAAAGGTGGCACCAATAGTATATTGCGAGAAATGTTATCAGCAGGAAGTGATATAAAATGAAAAATTATAAAGAATTTTTTAAGAGTAAAAAGATAACAGTTATGGGGCTAGGGATTTTAGGACGGGGGCTTGGATATACGAGATTCTTAGCAGAATGCGGGGCTGATTTAATTGTGACGGATTTAAAAACAAAAGAACAACTCAAAACTTCAGTACAAGTATTAAAAAAATATAAAAATATTAAATTTGTACTTGGGGAGCATCGATTAGAGGATTTTAGAGGTAGAGATATGATTATCAAATCCGCAGGGGTACCTCTTGATTCTATTTATATCGCTGAAGCTAAAAAAAATCGAATTCCGATTAAGATGGATGTTTCTTTGTTTGTAAAATGTGCACCGAAAGTGATGTTGATAGGAGCAACAGGCACAAGGGGGAAATCAATGACAACTGCACTTATTTACGAAATTCTCAAAAAGAATGAGAAATTCTTAAAAAGAAAAATCTATATTGGAGGCAATGTTAGAGGCATAGCTACTTTGCCCTTATTAAAAAAGGTAAAAAAGAATGATATTTTGGTTTGTGAATTAGATTCTTGGCAATTACAAGGGTTTGGCGATGCGAAAATTTCTCCGCACATTTCTGTATTTACCAGTTTTATGCCGGATCATATGAATTATTATAAAGGTAGTATGAAAGATTATTTCAACGATAAAGCTAATATTTTCAAATACCAAAATGAAAATGATTTTTTAATTGTTCGTCCAGATGTTCAGAAATTAATTCCTAAAAATATAAAGTCAAAGTTAATCGTAGTAAGCAAAAAAGAAGTTGAAAACTGGAATTTCATAGTACCCGGAGAGCATCAGAAGGAGAATCTGGCTTGTACAGTGGAAATGGCTAAAATCCTTGGTATTCCAATGCAATCTATCAAAAAAGCGATGGAGAAATTCAAAGGTTTAGAAGGGCGCTTACAACTTTTAAAAATATACAAGGGTATAAAGATTTATAATGACAACAATGCAACTACCCCAGAAGCAACAGTTGCAGGTATAGAAGCATTAATAACCGCTAGGAAGGACCTAGCGGTAGACCTAGCGGTAAAAAATATTATTTTGATTTGTGGGGGGGCAGATAAAAATCTTGATTTAGATAATTTTGTAAAAGTTGTGAATAAACGTTGTAAGGCTGTAATAATGATTCCAGGGACAGGGACAGAGAAGCTTATGAGTGAAAAGTTGAAAGTAGAAAGTTATAAAGTTGAAAGTTTAGAAGAAGCAATTAAAAAATCGTTAGGCCTTGCCTCACGACAGGATACCGTTCTTTTCTCCCCAGCGTTTGCTTCTTTTGGAATGTTTAATAATGAATATGAAAGGAATGATTTGTTTGTAAAATTAGTGAAGAAATTGCCTGCCCGCAATGCTTACAGCATAGCTGTTGCAGGCGGGAAATAAAATGCAAAATCTAGATTTATCAAAAATTAAAAAAATATTTTTTGTGGGAATAGGGGGGATAGGTATCTCGGCTATTGCTAGAATGATGGTATTAGAAGGTAAAGAAGTCATAGGTTCTGATATTACAGAGAATGAAATGACAGATGAACTGAGGGAACTTGGAATAAAAATATTTTTAGGTCAGAAAATTGAATTGATTCCAAAGGATGCAGATTTGATTGTTTACTCGATAGCTATTCCTAGATATGATCCGAACTTTTTTGAAAAATTGAAGAATTTAGGTGTGTCAATGTTAACGTATCCACAAATGCTTGGATTGGTGACAAAGGACAAACACACTATTGCAGTATCTGGTACTCATGGGAAGACTACAGTGACAGCGATGATAGCTAAAATTTTGATTGATACTAGAAAAGATCCATCAGTGATAGTGGGGAGTCTTTTAAAAGATTCAAAATCTAATTTAATTGTCGGTAAGAGTGAATATTTTGTCGTGGAAGCTTGTGAATATGAGAGATCATTTTTAAATGTAAAACCAAAAATTGCAGTTATTACAAATATTGAGACAGATCATTTGGATTATTATAAAGACCTAGCAGATATACAAAATGCTTTTAGTGAATTTATTTCACAGACAAAAGATATGGTTATTTATAATAGTAAAAATATAAACATCAGCCTACTAGTAGGCGAGTTTAAGGGTAAGCTAGTGGACTATTCAAAATATTTAAACAAAGTGCCAAAGTTATCTGTGCCAGGGGAGCATAACAGGATGAATGGGGCGGCGGCTTTGGCTGTGGCAGATGTTTTAGGCATAGATGAGGATGATGCCCAAAAATCCCTGGCTGGATTTTTGGGCACTTGGCGCCGTCTGGAGAAAAAAGGAGAAACAAAAGATGGGACCATTATTTATGACGACTATGCCCATCATCCAACAGAGATAAGGGCAAGTTTACAAGCTTTATGTGAGCTTTACCCTAAAAATAGTAAAAAGATCACAGTTATCTTTCAGCCACATCTCTACAGCAGGACAAAAGCTCTATTTGATGGTTTCTCAAAAGCTTTCAAAGAGGCAGATCTTGTTATCCTTTTGCCTATATACTTTGCCAGAGAAAAACTGGATGAAACGGTTTCTAGTGGCAAATTAGCTGAGGTAATATGTAAAAATGGAGACAAAGCCATAGCTTTTACTGATTTTGAACTAGCTACGGAATACCTAAGGAGTCAGGTTTGGGGTGGAAATGATATTTTTGTGACTATGGGGGCAGGGGAAGCGTACAAAATTGCTGATTTATTATTCAAATACAAGCTAGACAAGACAATTTCTGAAACTGCGCCCTCGGGGACATAAGGACAGGGGACCCACACGTTTCTTAAAATTGTCTTGTCTAGCTTTTCTTACCAACACTCACTAAATTGCTCATATTTATACTATTTTTGTCAATGTTCATATCTTAGAATATCCTTATTTTACAAGCTATTTTGTATTTGACAAGGGGTAAAAATGTTGTCTAACTATTGACTTTTAAATCAGAATATGCTAGTATGTACTATGACCTTGTTATAGGCGTAAAATCCTAAAAACAAGGTCGTTTCAGTAAACACTGAAATAACAGTTACGAAGTTGGTGGAGCTAAACCACCATAATATGCAAAACAAAAAATTAATACGGTTTGTGGAATCTTTTATCCTTTTGCCGTTTATGAGTGTATCAATGCTTGTTTCGAGCTTGCCTCAAAATAACGTTGATATTACGAACTCACCACAAGTTGTATTGTCGCAAAAATTAAATACAAAAGCCTCAAATCTATTTGCTTTTAACCAAGCAGTAGATGAAAAGGCTAAAACCGAAGTTTTGAGGGCGGAAGCCATTGATGCTTATTTCAGGGCGAAAGAAATGCCACTTCTAGGGACAGGTATGAAGATGGTCCTTGAAGCTGAGAAGAACGATCTTGATTGGAGGCTCTTGCCGGCTGTCGCTATTCGTGAGTCTACGGGTGGTAAATTTGACTGTCAGAATGTTGATAACAACCCTTTTGGTTGGGGTTCTTGTAAGATTGGTTTTAAATCCCTCGATGAGGCTATTGAGACTGTTGCTCGTAACCTAGGTGGTAACAATCCAAGCACAGCTCGACGCTATGATAATAAAACTACCAAACAAATTCTTCGTGCGTATAATCCGCCTTCTATCGTGCCTCGTTATGCCGAGCAAGTGATGTCTATTATGAAAGATATTGGAGACGCTGATTTAGGTGTTCCACAAGTTCCAAACATTTATAGCTAAATTGATAGGTGTGCCTTCTAGAGCGAAATAATGCAGATCAATGAAGGGTAGGGAATTACATTCTATGATACCCCATTTTTGGAGGTCTGGATCTTTGGTTGGATCTTCTATAATCAAATCAAATCCGGCTACTGGTACACTTACTATCCCGCCCGCTTTTTTAAAAATCTGATGCATTTTAGGATGTACTTCAGGCAACATTTCTTTTGTATATCCGCCGTACATCCGGCCTGTTTTCCCAGTCAGGTTTATAGTTTTATCTTTAGATAAAATACTTTCTAGTGTATAGCCCTCTCTTTTTATAAAATTAATTAATTCATCATTTATTGAGATGTCGGATAGTCTTTCATTATGATTTTTATTTTTCTCTTGTATTAGTTCCTTTATATTTTTTGTCCCATCTCCTGTGACTTTTGGTGGATCACCACGAAAGAACCCTACTAATTTATTTTCTATAACCGTTGCCCTATATACAGATCCATATAAATGTTCTTGGATGACCACAGAGTTTGTAATTAATCGAGCTGAATTAAATGCATACTCCAATTCCTCCTTGGTATTTATATTGGTGGTGGTATGTCTTTGCCTTGAACCTAGTTTTGGTTTTATGATTACTGGTTTTTCTAATTCTTTAAATGCTTTTAGTGTTTCTTTGAAATTTTTAGCTTCTCTGGTTTTTGGAGCTGGTATACCTTTGTCAGTTAATGCTTTCGCTAGGATTAATTTGTCATCAAGCCAGCCATATCCTTTTTGTGAAAACCATGGGGGAATGGGCAAGCTTTGAAAATAGAAAAATTTATCATTTATTTTTGCTCGGTAATGATCGATACATTTCCCGAATACCTTTACTTGTTGCATCAATATTCCACGCCTTTGTGCTTCTTCCCAGATCATTTTTGATCTTCCAGTGGAAGCCTTTTCTATATCGTCGTTGTATTTTACTATGCCAATAATATGCAGAAAGTTATGTAAAATTTTTTCAATTGAGCTCGCGATATTATTCCATTTATTATTTTTTAATATTTTAGAAAATACTTCGTCTATCTTACCCATAGTATCATCTAGAATACTGGAAACAAGTAAAAAACGGTGATTGACAACACTTGTCCCGCAGGCATCGCATATTTTTTTATTTGTTTCTGCCCTGTTCATTTTTTCTGAACTTAAAAACAAAAAACCAAAGAAATCATTTAGGTTTCCCAAAATAACTTCCCTGGTTTTTGTCTAAGATTAATGTCCTCCAAGCATAGTATTTTTCTGCAAAAATAACATTAATAAACCGACGTGTACATTATATCACCCTCTATTTTTTATTCCAAGTATACTAGAGTCATTTTGTGTTCTTTTGGTTCAAACAAAGTTATTTGGAAGTTGTAATTCTTACCTAATTCGAGTTTTTCGCGAAGTTTAGCTTCAGAGCCAAAGGTGGAGTTATGCACTAGTCCAGCTACTCCTTCTTTAATAGAAACTAACGCTCCATGTTTGTTGTATTTTATAACCACACCTTTGATTATTTCTCCTTTTTTTAATTTACCCTCGTATTCTTTCCATGGATTTTCTTTGAGTGCCTTGATGGAAAGAGAAACTTTGCCATCTTTTATCTCAATAACTTTTGCTTTTACCATCTCTCCAACTTTAAACATATTACGAGGATCATCCACGAGGCCCCAATCAAGTTCAGAGATGTGTACTAGGCCTTCTAATTTGTCTTCCAATTTTAAGAATATACCGAAGTCCACTATTCCTGCGACAGCGCATTCTAGTTCATCCCCGACGTTATATTTGCTCAAAATTTCCTTTTTCTGTTCCGGATTGTTGTCTTTTTCAGAAAAGATTAGTTTGCCTTCTTTTGGCAGGGTAGAAATAATCATCACGGGAATCTTCTGACCAACAAGCTTCTTTAATTCTTTTAATATTTTATCTTTATCTGAATCAAGTACCCGAGGATAGTGTTCAGCTTTGAGTTGAGAAGCAGGTAGGAAGCCTTGGATTCCTTGCCATTCTAAAATAAGTCCGCCTTTGTTGGCATCTTTTATTTCGAGCTCCATCACAGTCTTTGCTTTGATGGCTTTTTCCGCTTCGCTCCAGGTGAGGGCTTGTTTGGCTTCTTTTAGGGAAAGTTCTATGTAGCCGTTTTCGTTTTCCTTTTCTACAACCTTTGCTTTGATGATATCACCGAGACTTATTTTCTTGATGATGTCTTTAGCGTTGATAAATTCTTTTCCGTAAATAATGCCGATACCGATAGGTGAAAGATCCACATACACTGAGGACTTTTTTACCATGATAACTGGACCCTCAACTAATGAATCAACTTCTGGTCTGTTTACACTTCTATCCAAGACTGATTTTAATAACAAGTTCTCTACAATTATTTCTTCTTTTTCCATAAATGATTTTTAAACAAAAATTCCGCCAAAATGGCGGACTATAGGTCTGGGTGTTGCTTTGACTTACGTCTCCACAGTGTTATCCCAAATCCGCTGATAAATATAAACTTATTTTTATACTACTACATATTGGTAGAGATTGCAAGGGAATTTAGAGAAGGAAAAACCAAAGGCAGCGGTGAGGATTTAAACTCTTTACTTTTTATGTAAATAAGGTATTATTAGAACAAACAAATAAACCTACATTTTGTAGGAGTCTGTTTTTTGAAAGGATAATATTATGCAAGACAAAGAATTACATAGATTGTTCAAGAATCAAATGGAAGAAAACCGCAAGAAAAAAGAAGGCACGTATGTCGAAAAAGTAGACACAAAAAAGATTACCCAAAACAATGGAAACAAAGAAGAGCAAAAAGAAATCGAAACACCTATCACGCATATAAGAAAAGCCATTGGATCTAATACTGTTGCTAATGCGCTCGGCATTGTTGATCCCGCAAATCCATTTGGTATTGGTACTTGGTAAGCCAAAAATAGAGTTTCTTGTAAAAGATCTCTATTTTTTTGTTCCTTTTTTCCAAAAAATTTGCTATACTATATACAATGATAATCACATATTTTGGCAAACAATTTTTCAAGATTGGGCAAGGGGATATGACTATCGCTTTTAACCCTGTCAGTAAAGCTTCAAAAACAGGCGTGTCAACCCATTTCGGGGCAGATATAGCCCTCGTGACCACAAACCATCCTGACTATAACGGCGTAGAACAGCTCTCGCATGGAGACAGAGAGCCTTTTTGTGTGACGGGCCCAGGGGATTACGAGATTAAAGAAATTTTCATTAAAGGTTTGGCGTCTGGCGGGGTGATTGATGGTAAAAAATACATCAATACGATTTACTCGCTGGCTATCGACGGGATAAATATCGTTTTTCTAGGAGCCTTGTCTGATCCTGAATTTACCAAAGAAGCAGGCGAGGCCATAGATAGCGTAGATATACTTTTTGTGCCGGTGGGTGATAAGGGCTTACTGGACGCGAAATCTTCTGCTAAACTAGTATCATCTATCGAGCCAAAAATAATTATCCCGATGGATTATGATAGCGCATCTCTCAAAGCGTTCTTGAAAGAGATGGGGGAAGAAGGGGCCGAAGTAGTGGATAAATTAACATTGAAAAGGAAAGATTTAGAAGGTAAAGAAGGGGAAATAATAGTTTTATCAGCGATTTAATTATATGAAAAAAGTAATTCATTATTTAAGGAAGCAACCAGAGCAAACAAGAAAGCATATTTTGCATATTTCGATCGGGGCTATCACGGTCATTATGGTGGTGCTTTGGGGGTACAGTTTAGCTAAGAGCTTCAGTGGTCCGGAAGTAAAAGCAAAACTACAAAATGATCTGAAGCCATTTTCTGTATTAAAAGATAATATCACAAATGGTTATAATAATATTTCTGGATCAGTCAATCGATCAACCCAATAATTTATGGCAAAAAAGAATGAAGACATAATAGAAAATGTGCCTACTGGAAGCATTATTCCTGTCGATGTGATTTCTGAAATGAAAGAGTCATATTTGGCGTATGCTATGTCCGTCATCACTTCTCGTGCCTTGCCAGATGTCAGAGACGGATTAAAGCCAGTGCATAGGAGAATTTTATTTTCTATGAATGAACTTGGACTCACTGCTTCAGCGCGTTTCAGAAAGTCTGCCTTGGTAGTCGGAGATGTGCTCGGAAAATACCATCCGCATGGCGATACGGCAGTGTACGACTCGATGGTGGGTATGGCGCAGGATTTCTCATATCGTTACCCACTCGTTTTGGGTCAAGGGAACTTTGGTTCTATAGATGGCGACAATGCAGCAGCGATGCGTTATACCGAAGCGAAAATGTCCAAAATTTCTTCTGAACTTTTGCGTGATTTAGAAAAAGAAACAATTGATTTTCGTCCAAACTATGATCAGACTCGCCGAGAGCCGATAGTTTTCCCTTCGGCTGTGCCTTCGCTTTTATTAAATGGCACACTTGGTATCGCTGTTGGCATGGCTACAAATATTCCCTCGCACAATCTAGCCGAGGTGATAGACGCTACCAATTATTTAATTGAAAATAGTGATGCAACGACTGAAGACCTAATGCAATTCATTAAAGGTCCTGATTTCCCGACTGGAGGAGTGGCATATGGATATAAAGACATGCTTCATGCGTATTCTACTGGCCGTGGAGGAGTGGTGTGTCGGGGGGAAGCGGAAATAGTGGAAGAAAAAAACAGTAGTTTCCAAATTATTATTACTTCGATTCCTTTTCGGGTAAACAAAGCGAATTTGATAATGTCTATCGCAGAATTGGTACAGGAAAAAAAGCTCGAAGGTATCAAAGGTCTGCGAGATGAATCCACAAAAGATATTCGTATAGTTATCGACTTGAAAAACGGCGCTTTTCCTGAAAAAGTTTTAAACTATATTTATAAAAATACTCAACTTGAATCCAATTTTAATTTTAATATCGTGGCCTTGGTGGATGGGGTGCCACAGACTCTTTCTTTAAAATCCATCCTTTCAGAATTTATTTCTCACCGCAAAGAAGTGGTCCGTCGTAGGTCAGAATATGATTTAAGAAAAGCAGAGGAACGTGAACATATTTTACTTGGGCTTAAGAAAGCGCTTGATAAGATTGATCGTGTTATCACTGTCATTCGTGCTTCCAAAGATGCACAATTGGCTAAAGCTAACTTAATGAAAGAATTTAAGTTTTCAGATTTGCAGGCATCTGCTATTTTAGAGATGAAGTTACAAAAGCTCGCAGGTCTCGAAAGGAAACAAGTGGAAAATGAACTTGAAGAAAGACAAAATTTTATCAAAGAAATAAAAGAACTTTTAGCTAGTCCTAAAAAGATGCTTGGAGTTATATCTGCTGAACTAAAAGAAATTAGAGAAAAGTACAAAGACGATAGAAGGACCAAGATAGTCAAAGGTGGAGTAAAAGAAATTTCTGACGAAGATTTAATTCCAGAAAAGGAAGCGATGCTCGTATTCACCGCCGGCGGATATGTGAAGCTCACTGATCCATCAGAATATCATGCGCAAAAGCGTGGTGGGGTGGGGGTAGTGGATCTAGAAACAAAAGAAGAGGATTTTGTAACGATGCTAGTAGCTGGATCTACGCATGATGATGTGCTTTTCTTTACGAATCTGGGTAAAGCGTACCAGATAAAAATGTTTGATATACCAGAGGGTAGGCGTGCTACAAAAGGAAAATCTATTATGAACTTTTTGTCTCTGGCCGGAGACGAAAAGGTGACTTCTATTTTGCCAATACCAAAAGAATTTAAGAAAGCTCCTGTGTCGCTGATGTTGGTGACTAAAAATGGTACAGCAAAAAAGATGTCCAGTGTTAGTTTTGAAGATGTACGTAGGAGCGGAATCATCGCTATAAAGCTCGATAAAGGAGATGAGCTCATTTCAGCCCTTTTGACCGACAAAGGTGATGAGGTCATGTTAGCGACTGCAGGGGGGCAATCCATACGCTTTAAAGAGTCAGATATTAGGGAAATGGGTAGAACAGCTGGTGGAGTGAGGGGTATAAAACTGGCTAAAAGTGATGAAGTTATCAGTGTAGATGTTGTTCGAAAAGATAAAAAAGACGGATCATTCTTAACCATGAGTGCGAATGGATTTGGTAAGAAAACACCCTTAAAAGAGTATAAAGTGCAGAAAAGAGGTGGTTCTGGAATCAAAACTGCCAAAGTGACCCCTAAAACAGGCAAATTAATCGTGGCCAAAGTGCTTACCGGCGAGGAAGAAGAATTGATTGCTATGTCTAAAAAGGGACAAGTCATCCGCACCGCTTTGAAAGAAATATCTTCTCTCGGCCGTCAAACTCAAGGTGTGACAGTCATGCGTCTCCGTGCTGGCGACGGCATAGCATCTATCGCCTGCGCGTAGTATAAAATGTCAAAGACCGTCTTTGACATCAAAAATTAGTGTTTCTTTTATGAAACTTTCTTGATCTCCAAAAGTCGATAATAATAGTTCTTTATTTATTATCGATAAATTTCTGTTATTAGCGAAATCATCATAACTATTCCACAAATGATCTGATGGATGTTTTACAATTTTATCTTTTACTGGATTCATGTGTATATAAGTCGATGTCCACATTAATTGTGGATTATTTTCTATTAATACAGATTTGAATTTATCTTGGAATATGTGCCCAACTCGTTTGTATTTTTTATTTATATATTTTACATAACTTGTGCAAAGTTTTGAAATCAATTTTGAAACGGATATATCTCCAACTTGTTCAATAAGTAGATGAAAGTGATTAGGCATGAGACAGAAAGCATGCAGTTTAAAATTGTTTTTATTTGTTTCAGTAATCCTAATTCTAGAGTAGGGCATTGAAGTTATTTTTTCTTTATTTAGTTCTTCTTCTGTAAATCCTAGACATAATCCAAGTCTAAAGAGAAAAGCTTTGTAATCTTGCTCGTCAAGAAATATTTTTTCCTTATTATTGCCTCTATTATAAACATGAAAAATATGTCCGGAGGCAAATTTTTTGTAATCTCTGTTATTTATAGATACAGTATAGCATGTCAAAGACGGTCTTTGACATGAGGTTTGTTGATAACTTTTATGAGGAAATACTACTTTGTAGTATAATTACTGCATGTTTACCGAGCCAGTAAAAAATCTAAAAGCTTTTGGTCTGCGTGACGATATGGTCGTGGCGGATTTGGGAGCAGGGACTGGATTTTATACTATTCCGGCTGGGTTTATGGTGCCTCGAGGCAAAGTCTATGCTGTCGAAATACAGAAAGATTATTTAGTGACTCTAAAGAATAAAGTGGTGGAGGCAAATTTACATAATGTGGAGATTTTTTGGGGCAATATTGAAAAACTCGGGGGCACAAAAATAAGGGACAAAGTAGTAGATGCAGTCATCGCTTCTAACATACTTTTTCAAGTCGTAGATAAAGAAAAATTTATCGAAGAAATAAATAGAATTTTAAAACCAGGTGGCAGAGTTCTACTTATAGATTGGTCTTCTTGGATATCTATAGTGAGTGCTGGTTCTAAAAAAAGTGTTTCAAAAGACGAAGCTAGAAAAATGTTTGAAGAAAAGGGTTTTATTTTTGAGCGAGAAATTAACACTGGGGCGCATCACTATGGTATAATATTTAGTAAGTTGTAAAGTAAAATGCGAGCAAATTTTCAAATAATCGTCGTTGTAGTCTTTGTTGCTTTAGCCGGTTTTGGCTTGATGGTTTTTTCTGGGCTGATAAAGATAGGTGGTGATAGTAAGACTAGCGCTTCAGGTACTGTGGTGTTGTGGGGAACTATCAAAAATGAAGCCATTGCACCGATACTGGAAACTTTTAATCAAGTGAATCAAACTTTCGTGGTGAAATACGTGCAGAAATATCCAGAGACTTTTGACCAAGATTTATTAGAAGCTTTGGCTTCAGGAGTGGGCCCGGATATGTTTTTCTTGCCGGATAATCTAGTATTAAAATACTCCAACAAAATATACGCTATACCATATGCTAGCTATCCGCTTGCTTCTTTTAAGAATGTATTTGCCGGAGCAGGGGAGGTGTTTCTGACTTCCAAAGGTATCTTAGCCCTTCCTATGGCTATCGATCCGTTGGTGATGTATTACAACAGGAGCATGCTTGATGCCAACAACATCATTTATCCACCTACGACTTGGAGTGATTTTGTGTCTTTAGTGCCGACTTTGACTAAAAAGGATGAGGGAAATAAAATCATAAAAAGTGGCGCTGCTTTAGGACAATTTACTAATGTCACTCATGCCAAAGATATTATCTCTACTTTATTTATGCAAGGAGGGAATAGCATCGTAGCTGAAAAAAGTGGCGCTTTTTATTCTACTCTAGCAGATTCTCTCACTTCTAATTTAGGCTCTATTTTGAAATTCTATACTGACTTCACTGACCCGACGAAGAACGTGTATTCCTGGAACAGGTCTTTCCCTAGTTCCACTGATGCATTTTCATCTTCTGACTTGGCGTTTTACTTTGGGTTTGCAAGTGAGCTTTCATCTCTGATAAATAAGAATCCGAATCAAAATTTCTTAGCTTCGCCTTTCCCTCAGATCAAGAACGCATCCTTCAAATTAACTGGGGCCCATGTGCTGGGGCTAGTAATCTCTGCTTTTTCCAAGAATCCTAGTACTGCTCTCACAGCGGCAGGGCTCATGTCGAATGGAGATTTTGCTTCCAAACTTACTAATGCGCTCTTTGTGCCTCCAGCTAGGCGTGATTTACTTGGAGCCAAGCTTACAGATTCATTTTTCCCTGTTTTTTATAATTCTGCCTTGTATGCCAAGAGTTGGCTTGATCCATCACCAAAAGATTCAGATGATATATTCCGTAGTATGATCGACAAAGTATTATCAAATAGCTTTTCGCCTGATGATGCTGTCAAAGATGCCAGTTCTAAGCTTGGGCTTTTATTAATTAAATAAAATTATGCAAAAAAAACTGCCAAAATTATTTATTTTTGTTCTAATATTACAAACTATTTTTTTTACCAGGGTTTTTGCGATTCAAACTGAGAATCCTGCCACTCCAGCTTTGATTGTAAATACTTTTGGCTATTCGGTATTGGGCACGAATTCTTTTAGGCTCGAAGGTACTTATGATGGCAATGTAAATAAAAGAGAGCTCACATATTATTTTGAATATGAGACACAAAAGCAAGGATTGCGTGGAGATGGTCTGCATACATACATAGAGAATTCAAAAACGATTCCCATAGTTCAACATCTTTGTTCTATAAGTGTGATATGTGACAAGGGACATATTACAGATCATTTTGAGACCACTATCAATCTACTTGATGGCAAGACTTATCGTTTTAGAGCAGTAGCGTATTTTAATGGTCACGGAGCAGAGCAAAAGTTCTACGGGCAGTGGCTGATATTGACCACTAACCAAGCATTTTTCGGTGGCAATGGCGTCTTATTAACTCCTCCCTATACTGTAAACAGCAATAACACAGCTGTGCCTTTTACAGGTATAAATTCAACAAATAATAATCCTACTTATAATCCCCTAAATACTGGTCGTTTAAATCCTACGATTGAATTTAATCCATATCTAGGCGGTACAGGAAATACAAATTCAGATACACCAGTCAAAGGTAATGGTTTGGTGCATTGTGGCAAATCTAATGTCGACAGTGCGGGTAATCCTGTCACTGCAGATACAGCAGAATGTGGCTTTAATGACATATTTGTGCTCATCAATAACATCTTACATTTTATACTTTTTATCATAGCTATACCCATCTCTGCTATTATGTTTGCTTATGCAGGATTTCTGTATCTGACCTCGGGCGGAGGAGAGCAAGTCAGCAAAGCCAAGGGGATATTTAGCGGGGTGGCGACAGGGCTTGCTATAGCGGCGGGAGCTTGGCTCATAATACATAGCATATTATTACTTTTAGGATATCAAGGTGAATGGTTTGGCTTACAGTAAACCCCACCTGGCCTCCCCTTGTCAGGGGAGGAAAAATAGGTAGTCCCCCTGACAAGGGGGATTTAGGGGGTTAGATTTTGCTAAAAATTTTAGTTAGTATTATAATTAAAGTATGAATTTTATCAAAAATCTTTTCAAAAGAATAAACATAATCGCCCTCATCCTTTTTTTGCCGCTTTTTTCTGTTTCTGCAGAATGTGCTGATAAAACAAAAGTTTGTAATCCAATAGGAGCTACTGATATAAATGGATTGATCAAAGACATCTTGATCGGAGTGATAAAGATCAGCATCCCTGTCATAGCGCTGGCTGTCATATATTCTGGCTTTCTCTTTGTGTCTGCCAGAGGTAGTACGGAAACTTTAGATAAAGCGAAAAAGACTTTGCTTTATACCCTCATCGGCTCGGCTTTACTACTAGGATCTTGGGCCATAGCGCAACTTATATCTAACACAGTATTAGCGTTACAAATATGAAAAAACTAATAAAAACAAAATATCTAGGTTTGACTGCAGGGTTACTTTTAATAATGCCAAATGTTTCCTTTGCAGCTGGTTGCACTCTTCCAGATAATAGTCAGACGAAGATAGCTGATGTTTTAGATTATGGCACTTGCTTGATCAGTAGCTCTGTTATACCGCTCATTATGTCTTTGGCTACAGCTTCATTTATCTGGGGAGTGGTGCAATTTGTTATAAATGGCGCTGAGGATACAGAAAAGCGGGAAAAGGGTAAGATGTTTATGATCTGGGGAATATTAGCCTTGACGGTGATGGTGGGCGTGTGGGGGCTGGTGTCTATCGTAGGGCATACTTTTGGGATAACAAATGTGATCCCGCAAACTGTAAATAATAGTAATTCCGGAACACCTCCACATGTATTGTATGGAGGCGATAATGGTGCATAGATAATTAACACTGTCTATACACTTGCTTTGTTATTTGTGATATAATAGATTATTATTATAAATTTCCGCCAGAGGCGGATCAGCCTTTGGCTGAATTATTAAAATAAAGAGCGTAGCGATTATATTTAAATAAATTTTTTATACTCACTTCGTTCGTTAAAAATCAATTATGAAAAAGAAATTAATGTTTTTGTCGGGAGCTGGTCTAGCATTGGCTCCAATGCTTGCTTTTGCTCAAGCCAATCAGCCACAATGTGGTACACCAGGTTCAGATATAGGTTATATTATTTGTAAAATTGGTGCTTTACTAAATACAGTTATTCCTATATTGATAACTCTTGGAGTAATTTATTTCATTTGGGGAGTTATTAGCTATGTGGTAGCAGGAGATGAAGAGGCTAAAACAGCTGGTAGAGATAAAATGATTTTTGGTATCATTGGTCTAGTAGTGATCATTGGTATGTGGGGCCTTGTAGGTATAGTTTCTAGAACTTTTGGGATAGGTCAAGGTGGTGGTAATAATATTATCATTCCTTGTGTTCCTTATGAAGGTCATTCTTGTTAATTAATTCAATCATATAGGATGAATTTATTCTCTACAAATATAGCTTATGCGAGCGTGGATTCTTTTGTGGCGAATGTTGATCGACTGATCATAAATCCACTTATCATCTTTCTCTTTGCTTTGGCTTTAGCTTTCTTCCTCTACGGAGTATTTGAATTTATCTTAAATCAAGACAATGACGAGAAGAAAACGCAAGGCAAAAGCCATATGATCTGGGGGATAATAGGACTGACTATCATGTTTGGAGTGTGGACTATTCTGAATATACTTTTAAGGACTTTTAATATAACAGACATAAATCCAAAGAAAGGAGAAGTAAAATTGAATGATTATAGTCCAACTTTAAATGAACTAAAGAATTAAAAAATAAAAACCCGAGTATCTCGGGTTTTTATTTTTTGTAGTATTTATTTTAAGCGTGTTTGAGAGGCGTATGTTTATTTTCTTCTCTTACGAGTAATTTTCTAATTAGAATTACGAACAATAGGATCAAGATAAACAATAGTAACCATTGAATCAAACTCGAAGGCATAAAGCTATTTGTACCAAATATGGCGTTCGCAGCTAAGCTCCCAAAAGTGTTTGGGGTAGTTGTTTTAGCCACAGCCTTTGTTGTAGTTGTTTTTTTGACAGAAGCAGTATATACAGGCGGAGTCTTGGTGATACTTCCATTTGCTATAACATTATGGCTAACATTGAAATAAGCTGCATTTGACAAACCATTACTCTGATACAAATTCCCATTATAAACTGTGATGAGGTAATCTCCCGAGACAGAAAAGTCGTTTGAATTTAATTGCATAAGTAGGGTAGCAGAGTTTATGTAAGTTGTCATACGGCTAGAGCTATTCCAACGAGCAACAGATGAAGCAGTGAAATTGTTCCCGTAGATTGTGACAGTTAGCCCAGTATTGCCTGAAGCCGTAGCATTGGGAGTGATAGAATATATCACTGGAGTAGGGATATTTTGATTGTTGTAATAGCCGTTATTATAATAACCGTTATTGTAGTTATAATTACTATTATTATATCCATCACAAGGTTCATTAGTATCTCCGAAATAATAGTGCCAAGCACCATAAGTTTGACAAGCACTAGCCTTTGCAGGCATTAAGAATAACACGGCTAAAGCCAAAATAGCTGATAATATAAGGGTATTTATGACTATATTTCTTTTTGTTTTATTGTTTATTTTACTCATATAAGGATAGTATAGCATAATCCAATATAAAAGTCAAGTGTGCCGTGGGAGGGACTCGAACCCTCAAGTCTTGCGACACTAGTTCCTAAGACTAGCGCGTGTACCAGTTTCGCCACCACGGCATATTTTTTTTGTGGTCAGGAATAGTTTTTTACTAAAAACTTCCCCGACCAAGGCTCGTGCCGTCGCACTCCGCCTCGCAAAAAGTACTTATGTACTTTTGTGCGCCCTGAAGGGATCGAACCTTCGACCTTATCCTTAAGAGGGATCTGCTCTACCAGCTGAGCTAAGGGCGCATGCTATTCAATTTATCATAAAAATTAAAATTTTGAAAGTTTTATAAAAAATGTTAGATTATAGGTTATGGCCTGGTAGCCAAGTAGTAAGGCATTCCTCTGCAAAAGGAATATACGTGGGTGCGATTCCCACCCAGGCCTCCAGGTAGTAAATAATTGCCCGGATGGCGGAACTGGTATACGCGCACGACTTAAAATCGTGTCTCGCAAGGGATGTGGGTTCGATTCCCACTCCGGGCACAAATTTACTTTGTACGGAGCAATTCGTCAATCTTTTGGCGGTTCTTTTCTCCGAGGTCTATTTCTATATCTATGAACGGAATAACTTTTGTTCTCAAATTCTTTTTGATAAATTCCCGTAACTCCCCACGTTTCCTTTTAGCAAAGTCCAACATATCATGTTCTTTCTCTTCTGGAAACACTGTCATAAACACCGTGGCACGTTTTAAGTCAGGAGAAGTGGTACAAGAGGTGACAGTGACGAGAGAAGTTTTATTGTTTTCTCTACCTAAGAATTGGGCCGACAGCTCTTTGATTAGATTTTCTGCTTTTTGTTGTCTCTGATTCATTTTTTATTTTTGAATAATAGCAAAAGATTCTAATACGTCTCCTGGCACTATCTCTATCTTTGATTCAATCATCATGCCGAATTCTGTACCTTCCTCGACGGTGCTTGTTTTAGTTTTGCCTTTCTCCAAATTCACTATTTTAGCTCTACCTATTTCAAATTCTCTACGCATTATTTTTACTGTTTCCATAACGCTGATTTTTCCTTCAGTGACCTTCCCCCCGACTATCTGTCTTTCTTTTGTTTTACTAAAAGCTTTCAAAACTTTTGCTCTACCTGTCACCTCAGTGCTTTCTATCCTTGGCCTTCTGCCTTCCATCTCGAGAGTGAGCCACTCAGTCATTTTATATATTATGTCAAAAAGAGAAATCGGGATGTTTCTTTTTTGAGCGAGTTCAGATGCATTTTTATCTACTTTTACATTAAATCCTATAACAATGATGTTTTCACTGGAAGAAATATTTTTTATATCTGTTTCAGATACTGGGCCTGTGCCTTTGCTTACTATTTTAAATTCTGCACTCTCACTTTTTATTTTTTCGATTTCTTTCTCAATTGCCTCTATGGACCCAAATGCATCAGCTTTTAGAATCACTGGGATTATCTTTTTATCACTCCCAGTTTCTTCTTTATTTTTCCCTAGACTAACCCTAGGGGATTTTGCTAGCTGGTTGTTTTTAAAATCCTCGATACATTTTAATGCTTCATCTTTTTTCAAAAAAGATTGAAATTCTCCACCTATCTTTGGCATTTTATCGAATCCAACCAATCTGACAGGGGAGGAGAAACTAGATTCTTTTATTGTTTTACCGTGAAAGTCTTCCATTATGCGAGTTCCACATATTGCATCTTCTACTATCACCGTCATTCCATTTTTTAAAGTACCATTCTTTATTATCAATGTCGCTTCTGTCCCGCGTTTTCTATCTAGATTTGTTTCTAATACAAAACCAGATGCATTCTCATTCTCATCTCCTGTAAAATTCTCCATTTCAGCTAAAATTAAGATTAAAGATAGCAGATTGTCTATACCTACGCCTGTTTTAGAAGAGATCTCAGCAACAGGAGTTTTACCGCCATAATTCTCAAGATATATTTCATTCTCGGCGAGTTCCATTTTTGTTTTCTCAATATTGGACCCTGGTTTATCTATTTTATTTATTGCTACTATGACCGGAGTTTTACTTCCAATTATTGTTTTCCATGCTTCAATAGTCTGGGGTTTTACTCCATCTTCGGCAGACACTACTAATATGGCGATATCCGCAATCTTGGCTCCGCGTTCACGCATTTTAGAAAATGCTTCGTGGCCGGGTGTGTCTAGGAAAGTTATCTTGCTGTTCTTTCCGTGTTCGTCTTTATGAATCACTTCATAAGCAGAAATACGCTGAGTGATACCTCCTACTTCTTTTTCGGTGATGTTTGTTTTTCTTATATAATCTAAAAGCGTCGATTTACCATGATCCACATGGCCCATCACTACGACGACCGGAGGTCTCTCTATTATTTTTTCTTTTGTATTTGTTGTCATTTTATTAAACCTTAGCTTTTTCCAGGATGTCTTTTTCTTCTTTAGTCAATTCATATTCTGATTTACCGTTCTTTACAGGCTTAGCGAAAACACTCATTCTATCTCTAGAATACAAACTAGATATAACCACTCCATCTCCTTCTTCATTTAACATTCCAATAGCAAAGCTCTGATTGCTACCTTGATCAGTGAATGGATTAAAACGAATAGTTTCAACACCTCTAATACTTTTCTTCAATTTTTGATTTACAACGGTGAGTTCTTTCTCAGTTTTTTCTTTTGCATTTTTTAATTTAGAAATATCTTCTTCGAGAGTTGAAATTGTGTCTTCTAAATCTTTTGCTTTCTTACCAAGAAAGAACTTTTTTAGGCGCTTTTCTGTTTTGACAATCCAAAGAGCTTCCACTAGAATGACAATTCCGGCTAAAATCAAAAAAAGGCTTTCGAGCTTTATATTCATATCATTTCAATATATACTATTTTTATGGAAAAATCAAAGAAAATATACTTAGATTATGCCTCTGGAGTATCTCCTAATCCGAGTTCTATACATACCTTGGGTGTTAGTTCAAAAAGCAAGTTAGAGAATGCGCGCAAAATTGTGGCCAATTCTTTAGAGGCTAGACCATTGGAAATAATCTTTACCAGCGGAGGGACTGAAAGCAACAACTTGGCCATACAAGGAATTGTCGGGGAAAGGACAGACCTTAAGAATTCAAAAAGGTCTGTCCTTAAGGAGACAATTCCACATATCATAACTACAAACATAGAACATGCTTCTGTTTTAGAAACATTTAAGATGTTAGAAAAAAGAAAATTAGCTCAAATGACGATAGTACCAGTCGAGCAAAATGGGATAGTAGATCCAAAAAAAATCAAAAAAGCTATCAAGAAAAATACCATTTTAATTTCTGTCATGTATGCGAACAATGAAATAGGTACAATCCAGCCAATAAAAGAAATTGCAAAAGAAATCAGGCATTTTAAAAAAATGAACAGGCAAGACCTGTTAAATTTTCCATTTTTCCATACTGATGCAGTGCAGGCTGTAAATTATTTAGATATAAATGTAGAAAAGCTAGGAGTGGATTTGTTATCTATCTCTGGTTCAAAAATAGAAGGAGCCGCGCCAAAGGACGGGCAAGCTGGTAGAGTAGGGGTGCTTTATAAAAGAAAAAATGTGCCACTTGCACCTATTTTCTATGGAGGAGATCAAGAAAGTGGGTTACGTCCTGGAACAGAGCATTTATCAGAGATTATTAAATTTGTTCAAGCTTTTGAATTCTCACAAAAAATAAAAGAAAAAGAAAACAAAAGATTAACAAAATTGCGAGATTATTTTATTGAAAAATTATTAAGTTTAAATTTTAAAATTAAATTAAATGGTAATTTAGGAAAAAGATTGCCAAATAACATAAATATTACAATTCCAAATATACCAAGTGATTTGTTAGTGATAGAACTTTCAGCTAGGGGTGTTATGGCTAGCGCAAAAAGTGCTTGTAAGTCTGGTGATGGGAAAGGTTCTCATGTTATAAAAGCTATTGATAATAGTATAAAAGAAACAGACGGTTCCCTAAGGTTTTCATTTGGTAGAGCTACAAGTAAAGCCGATATTGACTACACTCTAAGGACTTTATCTAAAATTTTGACTAAACTGAAAAGGTGGTATAATTAGATTATGGATGTAAAAGATTTAAATAAATCACAACTTATATTATTGGCTATACTTTTGAGCTTTGTGGTGTCTATAGCTACAGGTATCACGACTGTCACTTTGATGGAGCGCGCTCCAACCTCTATCACTGTACCATTAAACAGGATTGTCAAACAAACAGTGGAGAAAATACAACAAGTTGAGGGAAAAACTATTACTCAGACTGTCGTGGTGAAAGAAGAAGACTTGGTTGTGGATGCTATTGCGAAAAATCAATCAGCGATGTTTGCAATAACTAAAGAATCTGTGGATGCCGACGGTAAGACAATTGAGGTAAATGCTGGGCGGGGCTTTGTAGTTTCAGATGATGGTGTGGTTGTAGCTGATGCTCTTTTAGTACCAGGGAAGGAAGTATATTATGTGAAGAATGACAGTGGTAAATTTAAAGCGGATTTTGTTTCTCTTGATGACAAGAATGGATTTTCATTTTTGAAGATAGGTGTGCCGCTAGATGAGAAAAATAAAGTTACCTTTACGGTACCGGCTTTTGGAGATTTGAGTAAAATGAAAGCCGGACAAAAGATATTAGTTTTAGGGAGTACCATTTTTTCTTTTATATTTGAGGGTAATAAAGATCTTAAAATAAATACTACAAAATCAAATACTGGAGCTCTTGTTTTGAATTTAGATGGAGAAGCACTCGGCATAGCGTTGTCTAGCGATACTAATTCTTTTGTACCTATAAATGTTATTACTGATGCATTGAAACCAGCAAGTAAACCGGTGGAAACTCCAAAAGTTTAATAAACTTTCTAAAAATATATGCCACCGCTAAACAAATTCACAACTAAATCAAAGGATGCGATAAAAAAGGCCCATGAGCTTGCTATTGAGCGTGGGGTAAATCATGTTTCATCTGTGCATTTGCTTGCAGCGTTACTGCTACAAGATGAAAGTATGGTGAATTCAATACTAGACAAGATGGAGATAGACACAATGCTTCTAACTGATTCTGTATTAGAAGATATCGAATTACCTGAGTCTAGAAGTACTTTGTCTCCAGCGTATCAGATATATCTTAATCCTGACCTGGCACAAGTGATAGAGCATTCTGTAAAATTGGCTGAATATATGAAAGATGATTTTGTCTCTACTGAACATCTTTTTATCGCTATTTTAGAGATAGCCAGTGAAGCACGAGATTTACTTATTCGTTTTAAAATTAATAAAGATATTGTAATTAAAATCTTAGAAGAGCTTCGTAGCCAAAATATTACAGATGTTTCAGAACCAAAAAAGTTCAAACTTCTTTTGAAGTATACTCGTAATCTTACAAAACTGGCTCGAGAAGATAAATTAGATCCTGTGATTGGGCGTGATATTGAGATAATGCGTATAATGCAGATACTCTCTCGTCGTACTAAAAATAATCCTATTTTGATAGGGGAAGCGGGTACTGGGAAAACTGCAGTAGTAGAAGGTTTAGCTCTGCGTATTGCTAAAAATAATGTGCCTGAATCTTTAAAAGAAAAAGAGCTTGTTTCCCTAGATTTAGGTTCTCTAATTGCTGGTACAAAATATCGCGGAGAATTTGAAGAAAGATTGAAAGGTATAATGAAAGAGATCGAAAGAGGAGATGGAAAAATTATTTTATTTATCGATGAGATACATACAATAGTAGGAGCTGGTGGGGCGGAAGGCACTCTCGATGCTTCAAATATGTTAAAGCCTGCACTTTCCAGAGGAGAACTTCGTGCGATAGGGGCTACAACTTTGCGAGAATATCAAAAACATATCGAGAAAGATCCTGCTCTTGCAAGACGTTTCCAGCCAGTTTATATTGATGAACCTAATATAGATGATGCTGTAGCTATTCTTCGCGGATTAAAAGAAAAATACGAGCTTTTCCATGGAGTACGCATTACCGATGATGCGATAGTTTCTGCGGTAAATTTATCTGCTAGATATATTACCAATAGGTTTTTGCCGGACAAGGCTGTGGACTTAATAGATGAAGCTTCTTCGTCTTTAAAAATAATGCTAGAGAATAAACCACAAGTTTTAGAAGAGGCACATATAAAAATAATGCGTTTGGAGATCGAGAAAGAAGCTTTAAAAAAAGAAATTTCTGTGCCAGATGTAGATAAGGAAAAAGAGAAAGAAATAAAAAATCGTATTAAAGACATAGAAAAAGAGATAGGAAATTTGCATGAGAAAACAAAAGAATTAGAACTCAAATGGCAAAATGAAAAGACTACTGTGGCTGAAATTAGAGTTATTAAAAAAGAGTTAGAAACTATGCGTCTAGAAGCAGAAAATGCTGAGATGCGGGCGGATTTGACTAAAGCAGCAGAAATTCGTTATGGAAAAATCCCAGAATTTAAAAAAGAACTAGAAATAAAGCTTTTACGTTTAAAGAAATTGCAAAAATCACGAAGAATCTTAAAAGAAGAAATCACCGCTGAAGATATAGCCGAAGTGGTGGCTCGTTGGACTGGTATACCGCTCGTAAAAATGCTGGAAGAAGAGCGTGCAAAATTAGAAAGGATGGAGAAAGAATTAAATAAAAGAGTCATAGGTCAAGATGAGGCCGTGAAAAGAGTCGCAGATGTAATTCGTCGTTCTCGAGCTGGTATTTCTGATCCAAACAGGCCCATCGGTTCTTTTATATTTTTGGGTCCGACTGGAGTAGGTAAGACAGAGCTCACAAAAGCCTTGGGGCAGTTCATGTTTAACGACGATAAAGCAGTTATCAGGGTAGATATGTCTGAATATATGGAAAGACATTCTGTGTCTAAATTAATTGGTTCTCCACCGGGGTATGTGGGATATGATGAAGCAGGACAATTAACTGAGCTTGTTCGACATAGACCATATGCGGTAGTACTTTTTGACGAGATAGAAAAAGCGCACCCAGAAATTTTCAATATGCTTCTCCAAGTGATAGATGAAGGTAGATTGACTGATGGGAAGGGTAGAGTGGTGAACTTTAAAAATACTATCATTATTTTAACTTCAAATATTGGTTCGCAATTTATTGAAAAGATGGAATCTATCGGATTCTCTAATAGTTCTGAAAAAGAAGATTATAGTAATATGAAAGCAAAAGTTTTGGATTCCTTGAAAGATCATTTTAGTCCAGAATTCTTAAATCGTTTAGATGAAACCATTGTATTTGATATTTTGTCTCCGGAAGCAATAATGGAAATAGTAAAATTAAGAATAAAAGTAGTGGAAGACAGACTCATGGCTAAAGGTATTAATTTTGAGATTTCAAATGATGCTATTTCTTATTTGGCAAAAGAAGGATATAACCCGCATTATGGTGCAAGGCCTTTGAACAGATTAATCCAGACTAAAATCTTGAATCCTGTGGCCTCATATATTATTTCAAATGATGTAAAAAAAGGTGATAAGATTTCCGTGTCTGTAAAAAATAACGAATTGATTATTGAAAAACAAAAATTGAAAATCAAAAGCCCTATCCACATCCGCCAACATTCTGAGGTGTAAATTTCTGTACAAAAGTGCAAAAAAGCTATTTTTGTGGTATTTTATGCTAATGCGTCGGTGGCGGAGTGGTCAATCGCAACAGACTGTAAATCTGTCGCCCTATGGGCTACGAAGGTTCGAATCCTTCCCGGCGCACCAAATGAACAGGAAGACTTTAATTTGGATTGGGACATTGGTTGGATCTACTATCGGTGGATTTATTCCTGGGCTTTGGGGAGCTGGGGCTTTCTCTTTTTCCTCCATTATCTTTAGTTCTCTGGGTGCAATAGCGGGTATTTATGTTGGGTTTAAAATGGGTGATTGAATGATATATTTAAAATGAAAAATTTATTTTTGTCTTTTATTTTTTTAGGTGTAGCTGTTTTTGCCTTATTATTTTTTACTTTTCAAAATTTAAATCAATTTGTTACCACTCAAGTAGCATCTATCATTGGTATTGATATCAATCAAGTTTTGGATTGGTCTTCCCAAAGAGGTTTAAATAAGAATTTAACTATTGGTAATTCTGGTAGAGATGTGCGTTTATTGCAATATGCGATGAACAAAGTTTCGCCAAACTTTGGCAGTAAAAATATAACTGGTTCTTTTGATGCAAAAACTGCGAAAGCTGTTTCAGATTTTCAAAAAAGTAATAATTTGAACGTAAATGGCACTTTGGATTCTAATACTAGAACTTTACTAAATGATCTTTATTTCAAAGAATTATGTCCAGATGGACGAGGTAATATATTTCCTGACGAAATGACTATTCATCTAAATAAAAGTAAATCTTTGCCGGAGGATTATATACCTAGTGACCTCATAGATATTTCAGATTCTGTAAAAACTTTTAAAATTATCTGTTTAAAACAAGATGTTGCTCCATTTTTAAAAAAGATGTTTGATGATGCTGAAGATGAAGGTATAAACTTTGCTGTGACTTCTGGTTTTAGACGTCCTGAAGTTCAATCTTTGCTTTACAAAGCATTATTATTTCTTAAAGGAGAAAAAGCAAAATACAGAGTGGCTGAACCTTTACATTCAGAGCATCAGCTGGGCACTACCATTGATTTAACAGAAAAATCAATCAATTATCTTGGCGCAGATAGTAAATTTGATGGTACTGTGGGAGATTTATGGCTTAAGCAAAATGCTTATAAATACGGTTTTGTTTTAAGCTATCCAAGAGACAAAATGTTTATCACTGGCTATGATTATGAGCCTTGGCATTATCGATTTTTAGGACTTGAAATTACTAAGGAAATTTTTGATAGAGATATAAGCGTTGAAGAGTATTTTGGTTCTAGCGAAAATTAGTTTCTTGCGATATATATATATATGATATACTTGAAGAGTCGAGTTTTTAGATTATAAATTAAGATTTTATTTAATAATTATGAAAAAAATAGCTTTGTTTACAGTTTTGTTTCTCGTTTTGGGTTTTGGAGTTTTTGCATTAAATACTAATGCTCAAATACCAATTGGTGATCCTGTTGGTAATGGAGAAGAAACATCTTGTCCTATGCCATCAACTATTCAAAATCTAGAACTTATTACTATTACTTGCATGATGCGAAGGATTTCTAATTTAGAAAGACATGTACAAAAACTTGACTACCGTGTTTCATTACTTGAAAGGGGTGTTAGTCCTAGTGGGACCAATAGGAACAAAGATATAAGTGAAAATAGTACAGATAAATCTTGGGATGATAATAATACAAAAACAATAAGTCTCCCAACAACAGAAACGAAACCAGTAGTAACTGGTTCTGGGATTATTTTAGATAAATCTGATATAAAATTAATCCAGAGATTTTTGAAAGAAGAAGGTTCGTTTGCTTATCCTGTAGCGACAGGGAATTTTGGTAGATTGACTAAAGAAGCTTTGAAGAAGTATCAGGAAAAAGAAGGCTTAGAAGCTACAGGTAAAATTGATGATGATACATTAGAGAAAATGAAAGCTCAGATTCCTACAATTGCTCCATCTATGACTTCAGCTTGGATGCAAGCGATTCCTATGCCAGCACTTCCAAATACTTCAACAGGCACGAATAGGTAAATAATCTTTTAAAGATTTTAAAAAAACGGAAGCAAAGCTTCCGTTTTTTTAGTTTTGATCCTTTATTTTTTCCAAAACTTTTGGAAGCTTTTTAAAGTCTTGCATGAGAGTTTCTCGCATGGAGCCGTTATAAAGTGCCGCAGCTGGGTGATATAAGGCAAAAAAATGATTACAAGAAATATTTACAAATTTCTTGATTAATAATTTCCCATGGATTTCTGAAATTCTTTCGGTTGGGAAAAAGTCATTCATAGAGTGTCTGCCAAGGAACACTATGAGTTTTGGATTTATTAAATTCAATTCTTCATGGAGCCACTCCCTGCAATCATCTTTTTCTTTTGGTTCAGGGTCTCTGTTGTTTGGCGGTCTGTATTTTACTATGTTTGTGATATAAACATCTTCTCTTTTCATTTTTATTTCCTCTAACATTTCATTTAGGAATTTACCGGCTGCTCCGACAAATGGGATACCTTGTTCGTCTTCATTTTTCCCCGGCGCTTCGCCTATAAAGACTATCTCTGCGTCAGGATTACCATTTCCAAAGACCGCTTGCGTAGCTGTTTTCTTTAGCTCACACTTGCATCTGTCTTTCCATTTTTTGTTTATTTCTGCAATAATTTTCTCTTTATTTGTCTTGTTATTCATAGTTTTTATTATACTACCAAATCATTTTTATATATTTATTGTACATTATTTGTATTTTATTATTTTATATGTTATTATGTATTGAAGCCTTTGGGATTGATAGGGCTTTTTTGTTTAGAAAATTAATGAACAAAGTGAATGTAATTTTCTTGACCCCAGTTAAATAACTTTTGCTAGAGCAAAAGTTGCCCGAAGGGCATTTAACAGGGTAAAGATTTTTATTCTCATTTCATTCGTTAAAAATCATTTATGAAAATCAGAAATATAGCCATAATAGCTCACGTGGACCACGGTAAGACTACTCTTACGGATGGGTTGATGAAGCAGAATGGTGGTCTTCAGGACGAAGGGGTGACGATGGATTCAAACGCCATAGAAAAAGAGCGAGGTATTACTATTTACTCTAAAAATACTTCCATCACATATAAGGGTACAAAGATAAACATCGTGGATACTCCTGGACACGCAGATTTCGGTTCTGAAGTAGAACGTGTTTTACGCGCTATTGACTGTGTGCTTTTGCTTGTGGATGCTGTAGAAGGTCCTATGCCTCAGACAAGGTTTGTTTTAAAGAAGTCTCTAGAGCTTGGTTTAAAGCCAATAGTTGTTATAAATAAAATAGACAAAAAGGCAGCAGATCCACATAGAGTGCATGAAGAAATTTTGGATTTATTTTTTGAATTGGGGGCGACTGAAGAACAAGCGAATTTTGAAACTGTCTATGCGATAGGACGAGAGGGTATAGCTAAAAGGCATTTAGATGATGAATCGAAGGATTTATCTCCTTTACTTGATGTTATTTTAGAAAAAGTGCCAGAAGCAGATGTGGATGAAGATAAGAAAATGTCTGCTCAGGTTTTTAATCTGGGTTATGATAACTTTTTAGGCCGTATGGCAGTGATCCGTATTTATTCAGGTAAGATTTCTTCTGGTAGTACTGTATTTGTGAAGGGTGAACATGGTACAAGAAGCGGTAAAATAACTAAGTTATTTTCCTTTGAAGGAATTAATAGAAAGGAAGCACAATTTGCGACTTCAGGAGATATTGCATTGGTGGCAGGAATTCCAGACATATACATAGGTGAGACTATTTGTGAGGATGAAAGTATAGAACAATTGCCACATATCGCTATTGATGAACCGACCCTCTCGCTTAATTTTTTAGTGAACGATTCTCCCTTTGCTGGCAAGGAAGGAAAATTTGTCACTTCCAGACAAATAAAAGAAAGATTAGAAAAAGAATTAGAAATAAATGTTGGGCTCAAAGTTGATTTCTCTCCAGATCAAGGAACAATAAAATCAGGACCCAGTTTCTTCAAAGTTTATGGACGAGGGGAACTTCACATTGCGATTCTTTTAGAAAATATGCGCCGAGAAGGATTCGAAATGCAAGTTTCTCAGCCGGAAGTAATCATCAAAGAAGAGAATGGGAATAAAACAGAACCATACGAAGAATTAGTGATAGATGTGCCGACAGAATCCTCAGGTAGTGTGATAGAAAAAATAAATAAAAGACGAGGGTTAATGAAAGATATGATGGAAAAAGATGGAATAGTCAGAATCACTTTTGACATACCGACTCGCGGATTACTTGGCTATCGTGGAGAATTTATTATAGATACAAAAGGTGAAGGTATAATGTCTTCACGCGTGACTGGATTTAAAGAATATGTGGGCGAAATAAAAAAGAGAGAATATGGTTCAATGGTGTCTATGGTCTCTGGTAAAGCTGTTGCATTCTCTATTGCAAATTTACAGGAAAGGGGTCTAATGTATATAGAACACGGGGCAGAAGTATACGAAGGAATGGTAGTAGGGAATGTATTGAAAGGGGACGATATGTCAGTAAATCCTACCAAAGGTAAACAGCTTACAAATATGCGGGCGTCCGGTACAGATGAAGCAATATTCTTAAAACCCCCATTTATATTGAGTATTGAGAGGGGATTAGAGGTAATGAATAATGATGAATATCTTGAAATCACCCCAAAATCGGTCCGATTAAGGAAAAAATATTTAACTGAGATAGACAGGATAAAAGCTACCAGAGTCAGTTAATAACACATATCATTTGACATAAAATCAACAATATGTATAATTAGAAGGTAATATATTAAATTTTAAAAAACGTCATGTCAACAATATCATTTAAACCAAAACAAGTAACTAAAAAAATAACGTCTCATCTGCAGGATCGCTCACGCGATGTGATCATGAGCCGTTTTGGGCTTAATGCTGATTCAGAGAAAAAAACTCTCGAAGATATCGGTAAGAAATACAGCATCACTAGAGAGCGTGTACGTCAGATAGAGGAAGCAGCTCTGAATTCTATAAAGAAGTCCGAAGCTTATAAGTTTGAACAAATTGCTTTTAATGAATTAAAGCAATTTATAAATTCTCTTGGTTCTATTATTGCTGAACATGAATTACTACCAAACATTTCAAAAGATAAAAATACTCAGAACCATGTTCATTTCCATTTAGTATTGGGGGACTCTTTCAAAAGACATCACGAAGATGAACATTTTCATACTCGTTGGAGTGTAGATGATGAAATGGCAGAAAAAGTGCATGAATCATTGAAGAAACTTTATGCATCTTTGAAAGATGAAGACCTTGTTCCTGAAACTGAAATGATAAAGAAATTCTTTGATCAAATGAAAGATGTTTCTGAGCAGTTTAAAAATGAAGAGATAGCTCGAAGGTGGCTCTCTATGTCGAAGACTATCTCCAAGAATCCTCTTGGAGAATGGGGTAAGGCAAGCTCTCCAAATATAAATACTCGTGGAGTTAAAGACTATGCTTTCTTGGTAATGAGGAAACACGGTTCACCTATGCATTTCCGAGAAGTAGCGGATGCCATTTCCAAAACTTTTGGTAAGAAAACTCATTATGCTACTTGCCATAACGAGCTCATAAAAGATCCTCGTTTTGTGTTGGTTGGTAGGGGGCTTTATGCATTAGCAGAATGGGGCTATAAAACCGGTATCGCTCGTGAAGTCATCCGTGATATTTTAAAGCGCGAAGGACCGCTTTCCAAAGAAGATGTAATAGAAAAAGTGATGAAAGAAAGATATTTCAAGAAGAACACTATTTTGGTAAACCTTGTAAATCCTAAATTCTTCAAAAAGAACAAAAACGGACTTTATACTACTATTTAATAACCCCTCCAAACCTCCCCTTGTCAGGGGAGACAAAAAAGTCCCCCTGATAAGGGGGATTAGGGGGTTGGAGTTTTGTATTTTTTGTATTAAAATGTAAGTATGGGTAAAATTGTGGAGCATATTGAGAATGCTATAAAAGACTATTGGTTGTGGCTTTTTATCATTTTTCCTCTTGGATATTTTGTTTACCAATATAATCTAGAAAAAGATGTTTTATCTGTATTGGGAGTTTTCTTATTAGGATATATTACTTGGAAGCTTTGGGTGCATTATGTACAACAGAGTTTTATTGCTGGGATTGATTGGGTTTTACTCGAAGTTGTGCCTCCGAGGGATGTTTTGCGTTCTCCAAAGGCTATGGAGCTATTTATAACAAATGCCCTTTACCACTGGAGTAACAAAGGAGGGTTGGAAGAATATTGGCAAGGAGCAGTATGGTTTTGGTTTTCTCTTGAAATAGCTTCTATTGAAGGGCAGGTGCATTTTTATATTCGCACTCCGACAAGATTACGAAGTTTGATTGAAACTCAAATGTATGCGCAATATCCACAAGCGCAAGTGAAAGTAGCAGAGGATTATACACTTGCTGTGGATGAGATAAGCCCAAAGAGTGCTTGGATGGGTTGGGGGTGTGAATTTGTATTAGAAAAACATGAGGCTTATCCCATCAAGACGTATGTTGATTATGGACTTGATAAAGATCCAAAAGAAGAAGTAAAAGTTGATCCTATTTCTCCGGTGATAGAATTTTTCGGTTCTATTAGTAAAGGAGAGCAAGCATGGTTACAGATTATTATTACACCTTCCAAAAAAGAATATCATACTCATGGGACTATGTTTGGGCATCATGATTGGGTGAAAGAAGCGCAAAATAAATTAGAAAAAATTTTATTACCTTATTCATCTACTCGTGAATGGGCAGATCAGAAAGGGAGATTTGGAACAGAAGTTCGTGTGCCAGGACCACTTGATGGAGTTGTAAAAGCTATTAGTTCAAAAATTTCTAAAATAGGTTTTGATACTGGGATTAGAGTATATTATGTCGCCAAAAAAGAAACTTGGAGTATGAACAACAGGCGTAATATCCGTCTGATTTTTAGACAGTATGCTAATCCGCAACTAAATAGTCTTTCTCGTACCAATAGTACTCAAGGAGATGCATACAGTGGATGGTTCCCAGCTTCTCCAAAGACAGTGATGCGTTTGGCAGATAGGATGCTCACAGAATACAAAGAACGAGCATTTTTCCATCATCCATTAAGGCAACAACTTTTTAATAAAAATAGAGTCAAATGGCCTTTTTCTGCTTTGTTTCTAGCTTATTTTCACCCACATACATTTGTATTGAATGTAGAAGAATTAGCGACGTTATGGCATTTCCCTGGCCAGATCTTGAAAGTTCCTACATTAGAACGTATCGAATCAAAAGAAGCTTCTCCTCCTACGAATTTGCCAACATAGTTTATGGAAGGATTTTTCTCATCTAAAAACAGTTTCTTGTATATACTTGGTATTTTGTTTTTCTTGTTGATTTTTAACTCTTTATTTTTTAATGCTCCAAGATATTTCCCAATAGGGGATATTGTAAATATACAAGAAGGTTCAAGTCTCCACCGTATTTCTAAATATCTAAAAGACGAGAAGATAATTGGTTCTAGAATGGCTTTTGAAGCTTTTGTGATTATGTTTGGGGGGGAGAAACATATAGTTCTAGGAGACTATTTATTTGAAAAGAAAATGCCTGTTTTTGATATAGCTTCGCGTCTTACACATGGATATCACAACTTAGCACCAGTCAAAGTGACTATCCCTGAGGGTTCAAATAACAAAGAAATAGCTGATATTTTTGGCACTAAATTGTTAAAATTCAATAAAATTAAATTTTTGACTGAGATAAAAGATAAAGAGGGCTATCTTTTTCCCGATACTTACTTTTTTTCTACTACAGACACAGAAAAAGAAGTTATAAAAGTTATGAAGGATAATTTTAATAAAAAAGTTCCTCTTGTTTTTTCTACAATAAACATTAGTGATGTAAAGAAAAAAGATATCATAATAATGGCCTCGATAATAGAACGTGAAGCGGAAGGCGATAATGACAGAGCTATAATTTCTGGAATTCTTTGGAAAAGATTTAAAAAAGGGATGTTGTTACAAGTAGATGCTGTACCCGAGACATATAAAACAAAAGGATTACCAAAAAATCCTATATCTAACCCTGGGCTCGAAGCCATAGAAGCGTCTATTCATCCAAAAGTCTCATCTTATTTTTTCTACTTACATGATAAAGCTGGTGTAGCTCATTATGCTGTCACTTTTAATGAACATGTTTCAAATAAATTAAAATACTTAAAATGAAAATAAAAAAAACTGTTTTTGTGGGGATGTCAGGGGGAGTAGATAGTGCTGTGTCAGCAACTTTACTTAAAGAACAAGGGTATGATGTAGTGGGTGTTTTCATCCGTACTTGGCATCCAGAATTT
Organism: Candidatus Nomurabacteria bacterium; assembly: GCA_943350875.1. Taxonomy (GTDB): domain Bacteria; phylum Patescibacteriota; class Minisyncoccia; order Phycocordibacterales; family UBA9973; genus UBA9973. The sequence goes on from CALRAL010000001.1 coordinate 108,263, forward strand.
TTAAAATGCAATGAAGAAGAGGAGAGGCTAGATGCTATGCGTGTGGCAGCATTTTTAGATATTCCTTTTTTGACTTTTGATTTTGAGAAAGTGTACAAGAAAGAAGTGGCTGATTATATGATTTCTGAATATAAGGCTGGTAGGACTCCGAATCCAGATGTGATGTGCAACAAAGAAGTGAAATTCGGCGCATTTCTCAAAAAAGTTGTTTCGATGGGTGCGGATTATGTGGCGACTGGGCATTATGCACAAACCAATAAATACACAGGGTTCCCCTGTGTTACACAGGGGAACCCTGTGTATTTAAACCTCGGGAAGCTCAAAATAGAAAGGGAAAACTTTGGTTTGTTAAAAGGAAATGATGTTACAAAAGATCAGAGTTATTTTCTTTGGATTTTAAAACAAGAACAATTAAAAAAGATTTTGTTTCCAGTTGGACATTTAAAGAAAACAGAAGTTCGTAAATTAGCCAAGAAATTAAATTTACCTGTGGCAGAGAAAAAGGATAGTCAAGGGATTTGTTTTTTGGGAGCTATTGATTTGAAAGAATTTTTAAAACATTACATAAAAGAAAAAAAAGGTGAGGTATCTAATACAGAAGGTGAGAAGATTGGATTTCATGACGGGGTAGTTTTTAATACTTTAGGAGAAAGACATGGTTTTACTATTACCAAGAAAAGTCCTAATGATGGGCCTTATTATGTAGTAGGTAAAGACTTAAAGAAGAATATTTTATACGTGAGTCAAGACAAAAACCATCTTGCAAAGAGTACGGATATTTTTTTACTAAAAAATTCCTCGTGCTCACGCCAGTCGCTCTCGCAAGTCTCTTTGCAAGATGGTTTTTGTCTTTGTTTAAGAGGCACTAATTGGATTTCAAAGATCCCAGAATTAAATAAAGATTACACTGCACAGATTCGTTATCATGGTAGTTTCTTACCTTGTAGAATAAAAGTTCTAAAAGGCGACAAAGCTGAGATTCACTTTAAAGAAAATGTGTTAGTTGCCCCTGGTCAGTCTTGTGTAGTTTATGATAAAGATGTTGTTCTTGGGGGAGGAATAGTTGTATAATATGCCCATGTCTACATTTTTTATTGAAAATAGTGAGCTTATTACTAGGTTAGCAGTAGCATTATTACTTGGTGCATTAATAGGGGCTGAAAGGCTTTTTGTGCACAAAGAAGCGGGAATGAAAACCCATGCATTAGTGTCACTTGGGGCGGCTGTTTTTGTTATCATCTCTGAACAAATGGCACAGAAATACATTGGTCTAGTCGGCTTTAATCCTACGATGATGGCCTCACAGGTGATAGTGGGTATTGGTTTTATTGGTGCAGGAGTGATAATTTTCCGAGAGCAAGAGTCGAGACTTATGGGGCTCACTACTGCCTCAGGGCTTTGGGTAGCAGCTGGTATAGGTATGGCTTCAGGACTTGGATTTTTTAATTTGGCTGTAATCACTACTGTTTTGGTGTTGATTATTTTAGTAGCGATGAATTTATTGGAAAAGCCTATTAGGAAAATTTCTGAAAATGGAGATAAAAAATATTAATTCTTTTTATGAAGTCAGATGAAGTCAGATCAAGATTCTTAAAATTCTTTGAAGGAAGAGGACATAAAATAATCCCTTCATCTTCACTTATCCCAGCAGGTGATCCGTCTGTGCTTTTTACTACTGCTGGGATGCAACAATTCAAACCATATTATACTGCGGGAGATAATGCGGAAAGGGATTTTGGTTCTAGAAATGTAGTCACAGTGCAGAAATGCATTCGTACTGGGGATATAGATGAAGTAGGGGATTCTACGCACCTGACATTTTTTGAAATGCTGGGCAACTTTTCTTTTGGTGGTTATGGCAGACGTGAGGCTATAACTTATGCTTATGATTTTATAACGAAAGAATTGGGATTAAGTATTTCTTATGTGACTATTTATAAAGGTGAGGGAATAGTTCCAAAAGACGAAGAATCAAAAAAGATCTGGAGTGAACTCGATAATAATTTGGAAATAAGAGAGGATGGCAGTGATGTGTTTTGGGGTCCGACAGGGGACAGTGGTCCTTGTGGACCGACGACAGAGATATATTGCAAGAATGCTCTAGGTAAAGATGTAGAGATTTGGAACATTGTTTTTAATGAATATTTTTGTGATGGTTCTCGTGAAAAATTAGATAAAGGAGAAGCAACACTTAAAAAACTTTCTATTTTGGGTATTGATACTGGGATGGGCTTGGAACGCTTGCTTGCTACTGTTCAAAACAAGAAAAATGTTTATGAGACTGATCTTTTTAACAACGAAGAAACTAGAGAAGAGCGAATAGTTGCTGATCATGTGAAAGCTTCTCTATTTATGATTTCGGATGGAGCTAGGCCTTCAAATACCGGGGCGGGATATGTTTTGAGGAGGTTGATTAGACGAGCAGTTAAATTTTCTAAAAATCCTTTAATTCAAGAAATTGAGAAAATAAAAGGTATATATAACAGTATTTATATTTTAGATGATAAAGGAGAAATTGAAAAAGAAGAGAAAAAATTCAGGGAAACTTTAGAGAATGGTATAAAAGAATTTGAGAAGGGGATTGATCCATTTATTTTGGCTACTACTTATGGTTTTCCCATAGAGCTCACTTTAGAGTTAGCAAAAGAGAAGGGGATAAAAATAGATGTAGAAGATTTTAATAAAAAAATGGCAGAACATCAGAAACTCTCTCAGACTTCTTCAGCTGGGATGTTTAAAGGGGGACTCGCAAATCATAACGAGAAGACTGTTAAGCTACACACCGCGCATCATTTGTTGTTAGCAGGGCTCCAGAATGTAGTTGATAAAAATATAAAACAACGTGGAAGTAATATTACAGAAGAACGTTTGCGTATTGACTTCCTTTGTGATCATAAGTTAACAGATGAAGAAAAGAAAAAAGTTGAAGACTGGGTAAATGATAAAATTCACCAAGGCCTAAATGTAGTGCATAAAGAAATGCCTTTAACTGAAGCAGAGAAGTTAGGGGCAGAAATGGAATTTGGAGCAAAATATCCTGAAACAGTTTCTGTTTATTTTATTGAAGACGGAAGTGGCAATGCTATATCAAAAGAATTTTGCGGTGGACCGCACGTGAAGAATACAGCGGAGCTAGGAGAATTTAAAATTCAAAAAGAAGAAGCAGTAGCACAAGGTATTAGACGCATAAAAGCTGTACTGCTCTGATGTGTTTATGCTATAATAAATTACAATATGCCTAAGTTTATTTATATTATTTTTGTAGTTATTTCAGCTACAGCTGTGGCTGTTGGCGATGTCCTTCTAAAAAAAGCTTCCAACTACACTAATTTTTACATTTTTTTAAAAAGTCCATGGGTAATAATTGCAATTTTACTTTATATTCTTAGTACACTTATTTTTTCTTATCTTTTCTTTATAGGTACAAAATTAGTGGATGTAGGAATAGTTCAAATCATTCTTTATGCGATTATAGTTGTTGGTTCTGGTGTCTTATTTTTCAATGAAACATTATCTTTAGTGAAAATTATTGGTATTTTATTAGGGATCACTGGTGTTATTTTAATAAATTTATAATTTGCCTTCTTTTTTACTTAATAATATAATATATCGATATGAATGAAACAAAACCACATTTAGGATACAAAGGAAATTATGGTCTAGAATTAATAATGGATCTTAAGGGGTGTGATCTTTCTGATTTAAGTCGAGAGAAACTAAAGCGTTTTTTTGTGGAATTATGTGACCTTATTAAAATGGTAAGGCATGGAGACCCTTTTTATTGGGAAGACACATCTGATATCCCTCATTTACAAGGCATCTCTGGTTTCCAGTTTATTGAAACAAGCAATGTCGTTTGTCATCCTCTTCCTATACTAAAAGCTGTGTACCTTAATATATTTTCCTGTAAAGAATTTGACACTGACGAAGCATTAAAATTTTGTAAAGACTTTTGGGGTGCAACTTCAGAGAATCATACTGTTATTACTCGTGTGTAGGTAAATATTTATGAAATTAGAAAAATCATCAAAAACAATCATTACACTGTATGCAATTATATGTGCATTTTGGATTTTTCTCTTTATTGTAAGTAAATATGCTCTTATAGATAGCCAGTTGTTGGAGACCATACAACACTTTACTCAAATACCGCTAGTAATTTTACCATTAGTTGGTGGTATTATAGGTCTTAAAAACTCTCTTCTCTGGAGTGGTGTTAAAAGCGTTGTTGGACGCAGTTCTATGGCTTTGAGCCTTGGATTGATTGCATGGGCTGGAGGAATGATTATTTGGAATTACTATCTTTTCTTTACTAACAACGAAGTTCCTTATCCATCATTGGCAGATATTGTGTTCATCTTAAGTTGGCCACTTTGGACCTATGGTATTTGGAAACTATCTGAAGCTATTGGTGTTAAGTTCGCTTTTCGTAAAATAAGCAATATATTTTTTGTAGTACCGTCACTTATTATTTTTATTTCTGTTTATCTTTTAATGTATGTTGCTCGTAGTGGAATTACTTATGAAAATCCATTTAAATTATTTTTTGATTTATTCTACCCCCTAGGAGACATTGTCATATTGACAGTTACAGCATCAGTTTATTTGCTTCTAAGGAAATTTTTAGGTGGTATATATAAGGTTCCAGTGTTGATACTATTTTTTGGATTTCTATTAAACTACTTTTCAGACTTCTTGTTCTCGTACACAACCACTCAGGGTACGTATTTCAATGGTCATATTGTGGACTTTTTGTTTACCACAACAATGTTTGTTTTATCATTAGGTTTATCAATGTTAAGTCCAAGTATTCTAGATTCTAGGATAGAAGACTAAATATAAATTTTATGGATACAACAATTAAATTGCCACAAATAGCTTTGAGAATAATCCAAGCACAAGCAATGATTATAGGAGTTTCAGCTTGGAAAGAAGCTGGCAGAGTAAGTGGACTTGTTGTTGATGAGGCACACACTTCAGTTTCTTTTAATGGAGACGCAAAAGACATTTTAAACAAACTGGTTCTTAGATATGAGCAAGTTTTTGGCAAGCTTTCTGATGAAGTGTGTAAAGAAGCTGCGAGAGATTTAATTTCAGAATTACCAGCTGAAGAAATACCTTCAAGTCTTAAATAATACATGCCTGATACAGACATCAAAAATACAGAGGCACAAACTCTCTATAATCAAGAAATATATAAATATGGACGAGAGCTTGCTTCTGTCAACAAGACACTTACTCTTTTACGAGAGTTGTACAAAATAACTCTGCTTTCACTTGATCCTGTTGCGGTAGCGACACAAGTTTCAATATTAATGCGCGATAGCCTACATCTTGAAATGGTGGGACTTTTTCTTTTTACTCACAAAGAAGACACATTTTTGCCGCTTGCTTTCGCAAAATCTGATCGTTTAATTTCAGTTTTACGTAAACTTGATTTTTTGTTTAGTGATATAACAATTACAGGGGTTACAAAACGTTCTTTTTTCAACAGTCTTTTTGAAGGAGAGTTTGTGGTCACAAGAAATATTTCTGATATTTGGGGCGGGCTTGTAAATGATAATGATTTAAAAACTATTACAGAATCAGCCAATTTAAAAACAACTATATTATATCCATTACTTACAGAAGAAAAAATTATTGGTGTGATCCTTTTGAACTATAATTCGTCTTATGATCAGATTTCCGCATCTGAAAAGGATTCTTTAAAATCCTTTTCAGATGCTATAGCTGTTTCACTTGATAAGTCATATATGTACAAAGAGCTTACGATGGCCAATAAAAATCTGATGGCTGTCAACAAAGAAATGGAATTAGCCAATAAACAATTAAAAACAGTTGACGAAACAAAATCTAGTATTTTGTCTTTCGCTCAACATTATTTACAGAATCCAATAGAAAATATTGTTATGGCATCTTCTATGCTTGCTGATGGATCATTTGGAGATAAAATTGAAGATATAAAAAAGGCTTCGGTACGAATGTTTGAATCTGCCAGGCATTTATCTCTGACAGTAAAAATGTGGTTGAAAGCCCTTGATTTCGAAGAAAATAGAGTCGAATACAAAATAGCAGATTTAGATTTATATAACCTAATATCTCAAATAGTAAAAGATTGGACTTTAATTGCGAATGATAGAGGTATTGCTTTTTCCTTTGAGACTGATAATCATCCACCATATACTATCAAAGCAGATCAAACATGGATACATGATGTAATAATAAACTTAATAGATAATGCTTTTAAAATGACTGAAAAAGGATTTATTAAGTTAAAATTAGAGAAAATTGGTATTGAAAAAGTAAGGTTTTCAATTACTGATTCAGGAGTGGGTATCGATATGGAAACATTATCAAAACTATTCCAGAAATTTGAACGTGGACATGAGGGTTGGCGAAACAATGTTGAAGGCACAGGATTAGGATTATATATTTCTAAGAAGATTGTGGAAGAAGGCCATCATGGCAAAATCTGGGCAGAATCTGAGGGGCATGGCAAAGGAGCCACTTTTTATGTTGAGCTTCCAATTGTGTTATAATTAAGTTATGAATTTTTTTGGAAAGTCTAAAGAAAAAGATAAATTAATGGCTGTTTTTGACATAGGGTCTTTTTCTGTTGGTGGTGCTCTTTTTTATAAGACAAAATCTGGTGTACCAAGGATAGTTTTTTCAGTTCGTGAATTTATAAATCTTGAGAAGGAATTTATCCCTGATAATTTTTTTAATCTTACTCTAAAATCGCTCAGCATTGTAGCTAGCAAATTGCACAAATCCGGGTTAGGAGCTCCAGACAAGTTCTTTTGTGTGCTTTCTTCACCTTGGTATGAGTCTGAAATTAGAACCATAAATCTAAAGAAAAATGTTCCTTTTGTTTTCAATATGAAATTAGCTAACAGTATGATAGAAAAAGGAATAACTTTATTTAAGGAAGAGTGTGCCAAAAAGAATGAAAAAGAAAACAGCAATATGATTCCAATAGAGCTAAAGAGTATGAAAACGACGCTCAATGGCTACACAGTCTCTAATTTATTTGATCAAAAGGCAAAAGAAGTTGAAATGAGTGTTTTCGTTTCCTTAAGTCATGAGCAAATTTTAAAAAGGATAGAAGACACCCTAAAGAAACACTTTCTCTTTGAGAATCTAAAGTTTTCTTCTTTCACAATGGCTTCTTTTACTGTAGCACGTGACATGTTTATGAGTCATGAGGACTTTTTCTTGATTAATTTAGGAGGAGAGATAACTGACATTTCAATGGTTAAAAAAGATATTTTAAAAGAATCCATTTCTTTCCCTGTTGGTCATAATTTTATTATTCGTGGTGTCGCAAAGACTTTGAATTGTAGTTTAAGCGAAGCAGAATCACTTATATCACTTTACAAAGAAGGACATATGGCGGAGTCTGCTTTAAAGGAATTTGATCCTGTTATAGATAAATTTAAAAAAGAATGGTTGCAACATTTTCAGAATTCTCTAGCAAATATTTCAAATGATATATCTATACCAGCAACCATTTTCATAACGGCAGATTTGAATTTTTCAGAATTTTTCTGTCAAATTATAAAATCAGAAGAATTTAGTCAGCACACAATGACTGAATCAGAATTCAAGGTTGTGTTTTTAGGCACTCAAGCTCTTCATGGCATAGCCATAGAAGAAAATATTGCTCGTGATCCATTTATTACCATAGAATCTGTTTACATTAATCGTTTTCTCAACTAAAATATAAAGAGATGTCAAAAAACTTACTTCAAGACGTTATAAAAATAAAAAGAATTACTAGAAAACCAATCAAAGAAGAAGAGATTGAAGAAATTAAAGTGGCTTACAAAGAACCCAAAAAGGGTGGCTTTAAATATAGACTTTGGATTTTAGCTTTTATTTCAACTGGAGTTTTACTTTTTGCGCTTTCTTTTTTATTTTCTCAAGCAAAAATAATTATAAACCCCAAAATACAAAATCTGCCCCTAAATCAGAATATTTCTGCTGTTAAGGATTCTACTGCTGATAATTTGTCTTTTGACTTGGTTGCAATCTCTGGAGATGAATCTAAAAATATAGAAGGTAGCAAAGAAAAAAATGTATCAGAAAAGGCAAAAGGCACCATACTTTTCTACAATGCTTTTAGTTATACTCCGCAAGTATTGGCTGTAGATAGCAGGATTGAAGGTTCTAATGGCAAAATTTACAAAATCGCAAAAAAAATAAGCATCCCTGGCATGACAAAAGGAGGCACTCCTGGGAAGTTCGAAGTGGGTGTGTATGCATCTCTTGCAGGTGAATCTTACAATAGCGCTCCACTTGATTTCAAAGTTTTAGGTTTTAAAGGTACTGCAAAATATAGTAAAATCTATGCCAGATCAGAAAGCAGTATAACAGGCGGGATCAAAGGTGTTTTCCATCAGGTCTCTGATACTGACAAAATATTCGCGGTGAATGATTTGAAAAATATTTTAAAAGCAAAACTTCTGAAAAAAGTCACAGAGCAGATACCCGAAGGCTTCATTCTCTTTAAGGATGCAGTTTTTCTGGATATAAACAATGATGATGTTAAATCTTTTTCTAAAGATACTTTGATCCCTGTATCTGTGAAAGGGACTTTGTATGGCTTTCTTTTTGATGAAAAAAAGCTTACAAAGAATATAGCTCAAGCGATTGTAGATAAATATGACGGGAGCGATGTATATGTACAAAATATAAAAGATCTAAAGTTTTCTCTTCTAGATCAAGAAAGTACTTCATTTAAAGATGTAAAGAATATAGATTTTAATTTATCGGGTACTCCTAAGATAGTTTGGAAAATAGATGAAAATAAGTTTATAAATGATATATTAGGTAAGAGTAAAAAAGATTTTGATACGATACTCTCTTCTTATGTGAGTATAGACTCTGCGTCCTTATCTATTAGCCCTTTTTGGAAGAATTATTTTCCCGAAAAAGCACAAAGTATAAAAGTGACCATAAATTACCCACAATAACTTTAAAATAGAAGGTGTATTTGACACCGATCTTTAATTTTGTTATATTTAATCTGTATAAATGATAGATAAAAAGGAAGATAAAAATTTGGTAGTTAAAGGGCAGATCACTGAAGCTCTGCCTAGCACTTTGTTTAGGGTGAAGATAGACGACGGAGATGAGATTTTAGCTTATCTCTCAGGTAAAATGAGAATGCATAGAATCAAAGTTTTGATAGGTGATACTGTCGAGGTAGTGCTTGACCAATATGGTGGAAAAGGGAGAATTTCTAAAAGGTTGTAATTTTTTATAAAATAGTGTATTATGATTATTAAGTTTTAAAAGGAATTATATTATTATGAAATAAGGGTATTTATCCTTGTTTTTGTTTGTTTTTGCGAATTTATGAAGATAAAGGCAACAGTTAAGAAAATTTGTGATAATTGTAAAATGGTAAAACGCAAAAGACATTTGCATGTTGTTTGCTCTAACCCAAAGCACAAACAGAAACAATAATTTATGAGAATTCTAGGAATTACAGTACCAAATGAAAAGAGATTAGAAATAGGACTCACTTGTCTATATGGTATTGGTATTTCTTCTGCTAGGAGGATTTTGAAACAAGTTGGAATGGACAATGGTAAAAAGGCTAAAGACCTGACCCCAGATGAGGAGAACAAAATCAGAGCTATTATTGAAAGTATGAAAATAGAAGGTAATTTAAAAAGAGAAGTTTCTGCCAATATTAAAAGATTGAAAGATATAAAGACATACAGAGGTACAAGACATATGAAGAGATTACCTTCACGTGGTCAGAGAACAAAAACGAACTCTCGCACAGTGAGGGGTAATGTCAGAAATACAATGGCATCTGGTAAGAGAAAAGAGAGTAAGACATAAAAATAATTAAAATGCCAAAAGCAAAAATTACAAATGAAAAAAAGGAAGTAGTTGAGGGAGAAAAGGATGTAAAAGCAACTACTACAAAAACACCAAAGAAAAAAGTGACTGCTGGTATTTTGTATATTGATGCAACCTTTAATAACACTAAAGTTCTTTTTGCGGACAAACTAGGTAATACATTATTTTGGTCTAGTGCTGGGTCTTTAGGATTCAAAGGTGCTAAAAAGGGTACACCATTTGCCGCTTCAAAAGTGGGAGATGTTATTGGAGATAAAGCAGCCTCACTCGGGGTAAAAGAATCAGATGTTGTTGTTTGTGGTGTTGGTTCTGGCCGTGAGCCAGCAATTCGTGCATTTATGGCATATGGTATAGATATAACTTCAATCAAGGATTCTACCCCAGTACCTCACAATGGTCCAAAACCAAAGAAACCAAGGAGAGTATAATTTTAAAAATATATGTTAACAAAACCAAAATTTAAAATTTGTAGGAGATTGGGCCCTGGAGTATATGATAAATGTCAAACTCCAAAGTTTTCTGCTACTTCAGGTAAAAACGCAGGCCCTGGAGCTAGCCGCCCAAAAGCATTGTCTGAATACGGAACCCAACTTATTGAGAAACAAAAGATTCGTTTTTCTTATGGTATTACTGAACGTCAACTTTCAAATTATGTTAAAAAAGCTTCTATTGTCAAAGGTGCTGGTACAGCAGAGAGGTTTTATGAAGAGTTAGAGTCTCGTCTTGATAATGTTGTTTACCGTATGGGTCTCGCCCCAAGTCGACGTGCATCTCGTCAGATGGTTTCTCATGGACATTTTATAGTGAACGACCATAAAATAACAGTGCCTTCTTATGAAGTAAAAGTTGGTGATATTGTAAAAATACGTGAAGGTTCAAAGATAAAGAAAATATTTGCAGGTTTGGCAGAGCGATTAAAAGATTATAATTCTCCAGCTTTTGTTTCGTTTGATGTGACAAAAATGGAAGGTAAAATTTTAGATAAACCAAAGAACATAGAAACTTTCCTTGATTTAAATTTAGTGCTTGAATTTTATAGTCGTTAATTTTTGAAATTTTTATTATTAAAGTTTTATTTTTATAAAAAAACATATGCTTGAATATAAAATAATTATGCCTTCAAAGCCTCGTATTGTTAGCGAAGAAGGTAATAAAGGAGTATTTGAGATAGACGGGCTATATCCTGGTTATGGACATACGTTAGGAAATAGTTTAAGGAGGATAATCCTTTCTTCTTTGCCTGGTGCCAGCATTACCTCTGTAAAGATAGATGGTGTGTCTCATGAATTTCAGACTATGGACGGTATAAAAGAAGATGTCATAACTGTCATCTTAAATCTTAAGAGGGCTCGTTTTAAAATGATCTCAGATGAACCTCAGACTTTGACACTCTCTGTAAAAGGTCCAAAAGAAGTTTTAGCTTCTGACATCAAAACAGGTGGGCAAGTAGAGATATTGAATCCCGAGACATACATAGCTGAAGTCACAGGTAAGGTCAATTTAAATATTGAGTTAAAAATCGAAAAGGGTTTGGGTTTTGTTCCAAAAGAAATTATGCAGAAAGAAAAAGTTGATATTGGGACTATTGCCGTCGATGCTATATTTACACCCATTCGTCGTGTGTCTTATGAAGTAGAAAATATGCGTGTTGGTGATAATACTAACCACAATCGCCTTCGTATATCTATTGAAACCGATGGCACAATGACTGCTAAAGATGCGCTTTCTCAATCTATTGTTATAATGATAAATCAATTGAAAGCCATTGTTGATTTTAAGGAACCAGAAGAAGTAAAGATTGAAAAGAAGTCCACAAAAGGTGGAGAGAAAGAGACAGAAGAAGATAAAAAAGGAGAAGATTTTACAGATGTACTAAAGACTCGTACTGACAGTTTAGATCTCTCTACTAGAACTTTAAATGCTCTTACAGCTGCAAATATTCGTACTTTAGGAGGTTTGGCTCGCAAGAGGAGAGAGGATTTGCTTGAAATAGAAGGCATTGGAGAAAAGGGTATTACAGAGATTAAAAAAGTTTTGAGTAAATCAGGTTTAAATTTGAAAGAATAATTATATGAGACATCATAATTCCAAAAGAAAATTCGGTAGAGTAAAGAATCTTAGAAATGCATTGGTGAATTCACTGGCACTCAATTTGATAGTGCGTGAAAAGATAAAGACTACATTACCAAAAGCTAAAGAACTTCGTCCTTTTATTGAGAAGTTAGTGACTTATGCAAAGAAGAACACTTTAGCTAGTCGTAGAGTTTTGATTTCTAAACTTTCAAATAGAGACAAAGAAACGAAAAAGCTTATGGAAGTCATAACTCCAAAATACATGGATAAAAAGGGTGGCTATACGAGGATATTAAAATTGGGTGCTAGGAAATCAGATGGCGCAGAGATGGCAGTTATAGAATTTGTATAATTTTTAAAAATAATTTAGTATAACAGAATGAAAACAATTGAACCCAAAATAATAGACGCAAAAGGAAAAACTCTCGGTAGGGTGGCTAGTGCTACAGCTGTGTCTTTGATGGGTAAGGACAAGGCTTCATATGAGCGTCACACTTATACTTTTTCTCCAGTTAAAGTTTTAAATGTTTCAAAGATAAGCATCACACCAAAGAAGCTAGGAAGTATTTATCACACCAGATATTCAGGTATTCCAGGCGGACTACGTGTGACCAAAGGTGCCGAGACAGCTCTCAAAAAAGGATTAAAAGAATTGTTAAGACTTTCAGTTTACAATATGCTTCCAGGAAATAAATTACGAAGAGAGATGATGAAACACTTAATAATAAATGATTAAAATTTTCCGCCCAAGGCGGATCAGCCTAGGGCTGAAAAAATAGAAGATTAAAAATACTATGGATAAAGAAAAAAAGACTATAAAAGAAAAATATGTTGAGGCAATAGGTAGAAGGAAAACTTCAACTGCTCGGGTGCGACTTTTTGAATCTACGAAGGCAAATTTCGTTGTTAATGGCATAGATGCGAAAGAGTATTTCAAGACCGAAGAAGAGAAACGTCTTATCCAAGATCCTATCATAAAGGGTCTGCCCACTAGTAAAGCAGGACTCAAGTGGAGTGTAGAAGTAAAGATCTCTGGTGGGGGGATTCACTCCCAAGCAGAAGCTGTCAGACACGGACTTTCTAGGGCTTTTGTATTATATGATGCAGAACTTCGTGGAAGTATGAAATCATTAGGCTATCTAAAACGTGACCCAAGATCAAAAGAACGAAGGAAATTCGGTCTCAAGAAAGCTCGCAAAGCGCCTAAATGGAGCAAACGCTAATTGATTAGCGTTTGTTGCGGTTTCGTGCAAGAGAAAATTTCCGGTGCGAACGTTTTTTTAACGTGAGCTGGGAATAGCGGGGGATGTGGTCTGACCACATAATCAACCTTTGCAAGTCTATTTTAGAAATTTTTTGTTTTATGTTATATTACTCATATGCAACAAGATGAACCTGCCCGCAATGCTTTCAGCACAGCTGATGCAGGCGGGGAAATTAAAAAAGAGGAACAATTACCCGAAGAAAGCCCAGATTCCGAGGTTGTAGAGTTTGAATTCAATGAAGACGGGGAAGAGGATCTGAAAAAGACTTTAAAGAAGCTTCGGGCTGATTTGAAGGCTTGTAAAGCTGAAAAGGCAGAGTATTTGACCGGCTGGCAGAAAGAGCGAGCTGATTTTGTTAATTATAAAAAAGAGGAAGACGACAGGAAAACCATGTTTTCAGAATCAGTACGAGAGCGAATGCTCACTCGCTTTTTAAATGTGATGGATAGCTTCAATATGGCATTCCAAAACAAAGAAGCTTGGGAAAAAGTAGATGAGAACTGGCGTAAAGGTGTAGAATATATTCACAGCCAGTTCAACACTGTTTTTGAAGAATATGGAGTAAAAGAGATAGGTGAAGTGGGGGAGAGTTTTGATCCAAATATTCACCAGCCGGTAGAAATGATAAAAACCGACCAGAAAGATTCTGATCACAAAGTGGCTGTAGTTATCCAGAAAGGGTATAAACTTGGCGAGCGTGTTATCCGTCCGGCGAGAGTGAATGTTTATGAATATCATGAACAAAGAGAATAAAACTTGTCAAAACTGTAAAAAAGATTTCACAATAGAACCTGATGATTTTTCATTTTATGAAAAAATAAAAGTCCCTCCACCGACTTTTTGTCCAGAATGTAGATTTCAACGTAGGTATGCTTGGAGAAATGAAATTACACTCTATCGAAGACCATGTGATTTGTGTGGAAAAAGTTCTGTTACAATTTACTCTCCAAAAAAATCTTATAAAGTATATTGTCCTAATTGTTGGTGGGGGGATGGATGGGATGCGAAGGAATCTTTTCAAGATTTTGACTTTTCACGTCCGTTTTTTGAACAATTTCAAGAACTTCAATTTAAAATTCCAAGAATAGCTCTTTTAACCAAAAATAGTGTTAATTCAGAATACACTAATCATTCAGGGGATAATAAAAATTGTTATATGTGTGTTTCTACTTTTTATTCTGAAAATATAATGTACTCAAATAATATTTGGGAAAAAGGGCAGGATTTATGTGATTGTACAATGGTGATAAAAAATGGAGTTTTGTCTTACGAATGTATAGATTCTTCTGATATTTATAATTGTCAGTTTTGTATACTTTTAAAAAATTGTACTGATTGTTTTTATTGCTATGACTTGCATAATTGTCAAAATTGTTTTTTATCTTTTAATTTAAGAAACAAAAATTATATGATTTTAAATCAACAATATTCTAAAGAAGAATATTTTAAGAAAATTAAAAATTTTAATCTAAATTCCAATAATTCAAGACAAAATCTTTATAAGCAATTTTTAGATTTAATGAAAAATAAAGCATTGCATAAATTTGCTATTATTGAGAAATCGGTAAATTCTTTTGGAAATATGCTTTATAATTCAAAAAACGCTAATCAGGTTTTTGACTCAGACCATGTAGAAGATACCAAATACGGCATAATACTACCTGGTGTCCAAAATTCGATGGATGTTTGCCATGTTGGTTTTAATTGTGAACTTACCTATGAAAGTCATGCTATTGTAAGATCATCTCGTGTTTTATTTTCTCATTTATCCTATGATAATAATGATATTCAGTATTGTGATTCGTGTCATTATAGTGATAATTTGTTTGGTTGTTGTGGAATAAAGAAAGGAAGTTATATGATTTTTAATAAAAAATATTCCAAAGAAGAATATCTAAAGTTAAAAGAAAAAATAATTGAACACATGAAAAGAACAGGAGAGTATGGAAATTTCTTTCCACCCAAACTTTCACCATTTGGCTACAATGAAAGCCAAGCTCAAGTTTATTTACCAATGGCAAAAGAAAAAGCTTTATCTTTTGGTTTTAATTGGGAAGATGATATGCCCGGAACCCACGGAAAAGAAACTACGGATTCAAAAAATATATCGGATAATATTTTTGAAGTTTTAGATTCCATAACTAATGAAATATTAAAATGTGAAGATTGTGGTAAAAATTACAATATAATTCTAGCAGAATTACAATTTTATAAAAATGAAAATATTCCTATTCCACATTTTTGTTACAAATGTCGTTATAAAAAAAGAATAGCATTAAGATTACCAAGAAAACTTTGGCACAGGTCTTGTATGTGTGATAAAATTGGTCATTTTCATGGAGATGATAAATGCAATGTAGAATTTGAGACGAGTTATGCTCCAGAAAGGCCAGAAATAGTGTATTGTGAAAAATGTTATCAGCAAGAGATTTATTAACAACCTTGCAGAAGCAAGGCTTCTGCACAATGTTTACCACTTTTCTGAATAAGTGGTATAATAAATTTAAAGGTCGGGGTTAGTTCTACTCTAATTTTATGGTATTTGTTTATACTACTTGTGTTGATAAAAACGAAGCAGAGACTCTAGGCAAGCTCATCATAGATAAAAAGTTGGGTGCGTGTGTTGATTATTGGCCAATTAACTCTATGTATAATTGGAAGGGGGCTTTGAGGCATTTGTCCCAAGTGATGCTTTCAATAGCTACTTTTGAGAATCATTTGGAAGATGTAAATGATCTTATTTCCAAGCATCATAGTTATTCTGTGCCAATGATCGCTGGAGTGGATGTTCGCAGAATCAATCGCGCTTATCGGGAATGGATGATGGCTGAAGTTGTCTAGATTATTTTTAATTTTTTATCGCTTCTAAAAAAGCGAGTCTAGTTTCTTCGTCTAATTTATCTGTAACTATTATCATAAGTTCTGTAGTGAACCCCAAATCTTTTTTAATATTTATAAATAGATTTTCGTAAGGGTAAGGGGAGATCCAAGCAGAATTCTTTAAACATACAAAGCCAGCTTTTTTTAATAAATAACGAAGTGATTCACGTTCACTTTTTCTACTCTCTGGAATATCCAAAAGTATAATTCTCCAGAATCCGTCCCAGACAGTGTTCACTAGAGTAGTGTCATCTTCTAATTTCAAAGTATTTATTTTCTTTTTTCCTAGAGTTGTGAGGCGGGCATAGTTATTTTGCCCGGAATATGAGTTTTCCACAAGTCCTGCCTCCCGGAGACTTTTTAAGGAGCGGGTAATAGCGTATCTAGCCCCCTCCTTGTTGAGGAGGGGGTTGGGGGTGGTGATTAGTTTTTCTTGCAATTCTGGCACAGAAACAGCTGTCTTTTCACCTAGTATTTTCAATATCTTTTTGGAATAGTTGCTCATTTGATTTGCTTGACCCTATCGCTCGCGAGCGATAGGGTTGACATACTTACATCCTATCATATATACTCTATTTGACAAGTATTTCGTGTTCGCGAAAAACTTGCAAAAGATTATAAGTAAGTATATACTATGTAAAATTTAACAAAATTATAAGTTTAATAATTAAAAACATATGAAAATAATAGGTATAGATTTGGGTACAACAAATTCAGCTGTCGCTATCATAGAAGGAGGACAGCCAAAGATTATTGAGAATATAGAAGGGAACCGCACGACTCCTTCGGTTGTGGCTATCGCGAAAAATGGGGATAGATTAGTAGGGCTCCTTGCAAAAAGGCAAGCTGTGACGAATCCAGAAAATACTGTATATGGTATCAAGCGTTTTATGGGTCATAATTTTGATGATCCCGAAGTACAGAAAGATTTAAAGAATGCATCTTTCAAAGTTCAAAAATCAACTAATGGCGGAGTGGAAGTAAAAATAGGAGATAAGTGGATGCGTCCAGAAGAAATATCTGCGATGATTTTAGCGAAAATAAAAGCGGACGTAGAAGTTAAGACGGGAGAGAAGATCACTGAAGCAGTCATCACTGTGCCAGCGTATTTCAATGATGCTCAGAGAAAGGCTACAAAAGACGCAGGACAAATAGCAGGACTCGATGTGAAGCGTATTATCAATGAGCCGACGGCTGCAGCACTTGCTTATGGTTTTAATAAAAAGAAAAATGAAAAGATAGTGGTGTATGACTTTGGAGGAGGCACATTTGACGTATCCGTGCTTGAAATAGGGGATGATGTTATAGAAGTAAAGTCCACAGATGGGGACAGTCACCTCGGAGGTCGTGATATCGATCACAAGATCATAAATTGGATTGCGGAAGAATTCAAAAAGACTTCAGGAGTAGATGTACGTGGAGATAAACTTGCTCTTCAACGTCTTGATGAATCTGCAGAAAAAGCAAAAATAGAGCTTTCTACTGCCGTGGAAACTGAAATAAATATTCCATTTATTACTTCCACTCCACAAGGTCCTCAACACTTACTTTTGAAAATGACTCGAGCTCAACTTGAATCTCTTACTGATGAATATGTTTCTCGTTCCATAGAGATAACAAAGCGCGCGATGAGTGCTTCCGGTTTTAAAATGGAAGAAATGAATGAAATAATCATGGTTGGAGGTCAGACTAGAATGCCAAAGATCGTAGAAGAAGTGAAAAAGCTTTTTGGCAAGACTCCAAACCTTTCTATCAATCCCGATGAAGTCGTAGCTCTCGGTGCTGCGGTGCAAGCGGGAGTATTACAAGGAGATGTGCGCGACGTGCTTCTTCTTGATGTCATACCTCTTTCACTGGGGATAGAGACATTAGGAGGAGTGGCGACAAAGTTAGTTGAAAGAAATACAACTATTCCTTCTTCAAAATCCCAAGTATTCTCAACTGCGGCTGACAATCAAACTTTGGTAGAAATACATATCGTCCAAGGTGAACGTCCTATGGCGTCTGACAACAAATCTCTCGGTAGATTTATTTTGGATGGAGTGCCACCTGCTCCTCGCGGTATTCCGCAAGTGGAAGTTTCTTTTGATGTGGATGCAAATGGTATCTTGAATGTGACTGCAAAGGATAAAGCTTCTGGTAAGACTCAATCTATTAAAATAGAGGCAAGTTCAGGATTAAAAGATGAGGATATTAAAAAGATGCAAGCAGATGCAGAAATACATGCTGAAGAAGATAAAAAGAAAAGAGAAAATGTCGATATAAAAAACACTGCGGAGATGATCATGTACACAGCAGAAAAAGCTTTGAAAGATAATGATGCAAAAATTCCGGAAGATTTGAAGAAGACTGTAAATGATAAAATAACTGCTCTACGTGGTTTAAAAGATGGTTCAGACATAGAGGCTATTAAAAAGGCCACCGAAGAATTGTCTTCTGAAATGTCAAAAATCGGTGAAGCTATGGCAAAAGCTGGTGCTACTCCAGATGAAGGACCAGCTACTCCTCCTGAAGAACAACCAACTGAAGTCCGTGATGCTGATTCCAAAGAAGAAGACAAGAAATAAAATATTAAAATATGATAAAATGTAAAGTAATATGTATCAAGAAATATTACCTTACATTTTAATTCTAGGATCTCTGCCACTTTTTTATAAAGTATTAAAAGTTGTTTTACAAGGTAAATTTGGTGTTGACCTCATAGCCATAGTCGCCATTCTTGCATCTATTTGGGCAGGGCAATATTTTGCAGGAGTGGTTATTTTACTTATGCTCTCAGGGGGAGAAGCGTTAGAGGACTATGCAGAAAAAAGGGCAAAGAGAGAATTGACTCAACTTTTAAATAAGGCACCAAATGTTGCACACATAAAAGACGGGAATGATAAATTAAGAAATGTAAAAGTTGAAGAAGTAAAAATTGGAGATATTTTAATTATAAAGCCCGGAGAAGTAGTACCAGTAGATGGAGTAGTGACTAGTGGCATATCTGATTTAAATGAAGCAGTGATCACAGGGGAGAGTTTACCCGTGGAGAAAAAAGCTGGGTCATTGATTTTTAGCGGTTCGGTAAATGGAGAACATATTTTAGAAATTAGGACGATAAAAAATAGTGCTGACAGTAAATATCAAATAATTGTAAAATTGGTAAAAGAAGCACAAGAATCCAAATCCCCGGTGGTCAGGTTGGCTGATCGTTATGCTGTATTTTTTAATATTGCCACTTTTACATTAGCAATTTTGACTTGGTTTTTATTTAAAGATCCTATTCGTGTTCTAGCCGTACTCGTTGTGGCTTCTCCTTGTCCTCTTATTCTAGCGACACCGATAGCGATGATTTCAGGTATCAGTAAAGGAGCCAGTCGTGGAATAGTTATAAAAAATGGAAGCGCGTTAGAGAAATTAGGAGGAGTTAAAGGTTTAATATTTGATAAAACGGGTACACTAACACTTGGTATCCCAGAAGTTTCAAATATTATTTCTACTTCAGAATTAAAAGAAAATGAGATACTAAATATTTCTGCTTCAATGAATCAGCTTTCCTTACATATATTTGCTAGATCATTAGTAGAATATGCTCAAAGCAAATCCCTTGATTTGGATTATCCAGAAGGTTTTAAAGAAATCATTGGTGAAGGTGTGGAGGCTAAAATAAAAGATCGTCAATATTTTTTGGGTAAATTAAGTTTTATTTCTGAGCAGGGAATTAATTTTAAAGGTGATATAAAAGATAAATTTGAAACTTTTGAAGACGAAGGTAAAACAGCAATATATTTGAGTGACACAAAGAACTTGCTGGGCTATATAATCTTTTCAGATATTATAAGGCCAGAAACAAAGGCGATGTTTGCTTCATTAAAAGATCATGATGTATCTAGGTTAGTGATGTTGACTGGAGATAAAGAAATAGTAGCAAAAAATATTGCCCAAAGTTTGGGAATCAAAGAATATTATTCTGAACTATTACCTGAACAAAAAGTGGAATGGATAAAAAAGAATCAAGAAAGTTATGGGCCGATGGCGATGATTGGAGATGGAGTAAATGATGCTCCTGCGTTAGCTACTTCCAGTGTGGGTATAGCCATGGCGAGTCATGGTGCGACTGTGGCGTCAGAGACGGGGGATGTAGTTATCTTAGTGAATAACATAGAACGTGTACATGATGCATTGCATATTGCCCAAAGTGCTGTGCATCTTGCAAAACAAGGTATTTTTATTGGCATGGGCATCAGTATTGGTCTCATGATTTTTTCACTTTTTGGATATATTACCCCAATATTTGGGGCAATATTACAAGAGATTTTGGATGTGGGAATTATCTTAAATGCTCTCCGCCTTAATTTTGAAAAGATAAAATAAGGTAATTTTGTTATAATAAACTTATGCAATCTGAGCCTAGAGTTTGTCAAAATTGTAAAAAAGAATTCACAATCGAATCAGACGATTTTGGATTTTATGAGAAAATAAAAGTTCCTCCACCGACTTTTTGTCCAAATTGTAGAGCTCAACGTCGAAATGCTTGGAGGAATACTTTTACTTTATATTCTCGAAAATGTGATTTGTGTGCAAAATCAGTCATTTCTCTTTATGCTCCAGATTCTGAAATAATAGTTTATTGTAATAAATGTTGGTGGAGTGATAAGTGGGATCCAAAATCTTATGCTCAAGATTATGACTTTTCTAAACCATTTTTTGCGCAATTTATAGATTTTGTTAAAAAAGTTCCACACATTTCAGTAGTCAATGATAACGGGATTGCTAGTTTGAACTGTGAATATACCCATGATTGGTGGTTTTCAAAGAACTGCTATATGGCATTTTCTGGCTGGTATGTGGAGAATGTTATGTATAGTTATTTTATAACTGCTGGTAGAAATATTATGGATACTATGATCAATATGGCTGAATCAGAATACTTATATGAATGTATAAATTGTTCGCATGGTTATAATGTTAAATATTCACAATATGCTGGAGCTTGTATTGATTCTCAATTTCTTTATGATTGTCGAGACTGCTCAAATTGTTTTATGTCTTTTGGACTTAGAAATAAAAAATATTTTTTTAAAAATCAGCAATATACGAAAGGAGAGTATGAAAAAATATTAAATAGTTATAAACTTGAAACTTTTTCTGGTGTAAAAAAAGCGCAAGAAGAATTTGATAAACTCATTTTAAATTATCCTCGTAGGTATGCTTGGCATAAACAAAATAAAGATTGTTCTGGTGATGTGATTTCTTATAGCAAAAATACTAAAAACTGTTTCATTGCTAAAAGATGTGAGAATTGTAGATATTCAGAATATCCCACTAAGGACAAGGATTGTTATGATATAACGATGACTGGTGAAACATCTGAATGTTATGAAGGAGTTGTTGTGGATCATTCGCAGTTAAACTTTTTTGGAATTTTCTCTGTTAAAAGTCAGGATATAAGATATACGCAACATTGTCACTTTTCAAAACATCTTTTTGGTTGTGTTGCGCTTCGTAGTAATAGTTATTGTATTTTCAATAAGCAATATACAAAAGAAGAATATGATACTTTAGTAAGAAAAATTATTGAGCAAATGAATGAAATGCCTTATGTGGATAAAAATGGTTGTGAATATCGTTATGGGGAATTTTATCCAATTGAACTTTCTTTGTTTGGATATAATGAAACTCTTGCATGTGAACAGATTCTACTTTCAAAGGAAGAAGCTCTAAATAAAGGTTATAAGTGGCAAGACAATTTACAACGAACAACTAAGAAAGAGACATTATTACCACAAAATATTCCAGATTCAATTAAAGATATTAGTGATAATGTCATACAAGAAATACTTAGTTGTGTTGAATGTAAAAGGAATTATAAAATTGTTCAAAATGAATTAATTTTTTATAAAAAAATGCAGATTTCTATTCCAAGGAAATGTTTTTATTGTCGTCATGCAAATAGAATAAAACACACAAATCCTTTTAAACTTTGGCATCGATCTTGCATGTGCGACAAAACAAATCATGGGCATGAAGGAAATTGTCTAAACGAATTTGAAACAAGCTATGCTCCAGAAAGACCTGAGATAGTTTATTGTGAAAAATGTTATCAGCAAGAGATTTATTAGCATTTGGTTAGTTTATTAGCAAAATATTGGATTTTATTGTAAAATATAGCTATGGAACTTCCAGAATTACCCCCAAATAAAGACCTTACATATATTGGCCAAACGACTTTTAGGGATAAAAATACACTTTTTGGTATAAAGCGTAAAGACAGGCGTCAGCATGTGTATATCTTGGGTAAGTCAGGTACCGGTAAATCGGCGCTGATGTTTAATATGATTATCCAAAATATCCAGAATGGCGATGGTGTTTGTATGGTGGATCCGCACGGGGAGAATGTCGAAGCTATTTTATCTGCTATTCCTCCACACAGAATGAAAGATGTAGTTTATTTTAATCCAGCGGACACTGATTTTCATATTGGTTTCAATGTGCTCGAACTCATTGATCCAAAATATAAACATTTAGTGGCGTCAGGACTGATGGGAATATTTACCAAGATTTGGGCCAATGCATGGAGTGCTCGAATGGAATACATTTTAAATAATACTATCTTGGCACTACTAGATACTCCAGGGTCCACGCTTCTAGGTATCCCTCGTATGTTAGTGGATAAAGATTATCGTCAGAAAATAATTTCAAATTTAAAAGACCCTGTTATTAAAGCTTTTTGGGTGCATGAATATGAAGCATGGCAGGAGAAATTCAGGAATGAAGCTATCGCACCGATTCAAAATAAAGTCGGACAATTCCTTTCTACTTCTATCATCAGAAATATTGTCGGGCAAGCAAAAAGCACGATAGATATTTTTAATATTATGAATGAAGGGAAGATTTTCTTGGTAAACGTTTCTAAAGGACGTATCGGGGAGGACAATTCTTCTCTCTTAGGAGGAATGATTATTACTAAGATTCAGCTAGCTGCTATGGAGCGCGTGCGTATTTCAGAAGAGAATAGGAAAGATTTTTATCTATATGTCGATGAATTTCAAAACTTTGTGACTGAAGCTTTTGCTGGGATTTTGTCTGAAGCTAGAAAATACAGGTTGAATTTAACTGTAGCGCATCAATACACGGCGCAACTGGTGGTGGATAAAAACTCAAGTGTCAGGGATGCTATTTTCGGTAACGTGGGTACAATGATTGTTTTTAGAGTGGGTGCAGATGATGCTAAATTTTTAGAAAAAGAGTTTGAGCCGGAATTTATTCCTCAAGACATAGTGAACTTGCCAAATTTCCGTATTTATTTAAAGTTGATGATAGATGGTACTACTTCTAGACCATTTTCTGCCAAGACTTTGCCTCCAATGGTGAAATCTGGTAATAAACAAGTAGAAGACGAAGTGATCAGATCTTCTAGGAATTTATATTGCAAGCCAAAGGAAGTGGTAGAGAGAGAAATAAATAATTGGAGTGGCATGTCCTTGGGTAATGAAAATGATCCAGGTAGTATGGAAAAATTCGAAGCAGTTTGTTCTATTTGCAAGAAAAACACAACAGTTCCATTTAAACCAGAGCCAGGTAGACCTGTGTATTGTAGAGACTGTATAGCAAAGATGAAATCAGGAGAATTACAACCAGTAAAGGGTTCAATGAATCAGATAAAATATGATGAATCAAAATTCTTCAAACCCTTGGCAGATTTAGGAATCGAATTTGAAAATAAAGAAGTGCAAAATAATTTGCAACCACAAAAACCTCAGAAAACCGGTATATTTTCTTCTATTAAAAAAGTTTTTCAAAAGCCATCTTTACACCCCCATAGTTCTTTTAAAGAAAAAACAGCTATTTTGGCTCAAACTAATCAGATAAAAGCTTCGCCCGTAGGTCTACAGCCGAGGGAAATTCCAAAAGAAAATCTAACTTTGAAAGAAATTTTAAATAAAACTTTAGCTGAAAAAGAGAAAGTTGTTCCAACTCCTATTTCTTTGAGTGAATTAAAACCCAAAATAGAACCAATAATACCAAATCATACTTCGAACGATCGCTCTGCGAGCCCAGAAGAGATGGATAAATTAAAAAATCTTATTTCTACTACAAAAGTAGAGGAAGTAAAGAAAGAACCTGCCCGCAATGCTTCGCAAAGCGATGCAGGCGGGGAAATCAAAGAAGAATCTCAAAAACAGTTGGTTAAAGAAGTGCCAGAAGATGTCTTAAAAAAGATTTTAGAGTAACCCATACGGAGGGGTTGCCTCCGTATTTAAATTATGGAATTAAAAATAAAAAAACTTAATAAAATAACAAAAATCAATGAAATCTCAAAAAGTTTTGATTTTTTAAATAATGAGCCAGAGATTTATTCAAATAAAGATATAAAAGTTAGATATATTCAAAGTAAAAAATATGACCAATAAGTCTTCAAATTCAAATTTACACAAAGCAAACAAGGCAAAGAAAGATGAGTTTTATACTCAACTTATTGATATTGAAAAAGAGCTAAAACATTACAAGGAACAATTTAGAGGTAAGGTTGTGTATTGTAATTGTGACGATCCTTTTGAAAGTAATTTTTTCAAATATTTTGCCTCAAATTTTAATGCCTTAAAATTGAAAAGGCTTATCGCCACAAGTTACAAACCATCACCGATTGCCAATACTCAATTAGGATTATTTGGAGATGATAAAACTTTAGAGCCTATAAAAGGGCGCCCTAAGACAAATGCCAATAAATTAATCATTAATGAGGTCAATGATCTTGATGGCGATGGTGCTTTTGATTTGCGTGATATTGCCGAACAATTAAAAGCAAATAAAAATAATGAATGGTCCCAATGGAAGGTGATGGAGATTTTAGAAGTAATGAAAGTATAGAGCTTTTGAAGCAAGCAGATATTGTTGTAACAAACCCACCTTTTTCATTATTTCGAGAATATATTGCACAGTTAGTTGAATATAATAAAAAGTTTTTGATTTTAGGAAATATGAATGCAATTACGTATAAAGAGGTTTTTAGATTAATAAAAGAAAATAAATTATGGTCTGGTTACGGCTTCAATATGTCAATGGTATACAAAACTCCTTATAGTAATGATCTTGAGGCCAACAAGCAATTTGTTAAAGGGAAAGGTTATAATCCGAATGATGGATATGTTAAAGTTCCAGCAGTCAATTGGTATACAAATCTTGATACGGGAAAGCGACATGAAAAATTAGTTTTCTATAAAAAATATTCGTCAAAAGAGTATCCGAAGTATGATAACTACGAAGCAATAAACGTGAATAAAGTTTCAGATATTCCAATGGATTATAAAGGTGTTATGGGTGTACCAATTACTTTTCTTGATAAATATAATCCAGATCAGTTTGAAATAATTTGGATAGCAGATAGGCAAAACTCTGAAGGGATAAGAACAAAAATTTATACCATAGAAGATAATAAAAATTATAATGACCTTAATAGAGGTCCAGTCGTTAATTTAAATGGTGAATTGAAGGTTGTTTATATGAGAATTTTAATTAAAAATAAAAAATTACATAAATAATATGGAAAATAATTATACAACAATTATTGATTTCTTAATGAAAGGATCTATTTCAATTATTGGTGTAATAGTTGGTTTTTTTATAGCAAAAAATAAATATGTTTTTGAAAAAACTTATGATAGAAAATCTATCTTAATAACAGAACTTTATGCCGAGATAATTCGATTAGAATTTGAATTAAAAAGATATATATATTTTATAGGGGCAGATATGCAAGCAAATATTTTAGAAGAAAAAATAAAATCACTTAATGATATTAAAGTTAAATTTCAAAAATTTCAACACAAATTTTGGGAGATAGAAATTATTCTAGATGAATCTTCAAATGATAAAATAGAAACATTTTTAAAGAAATATATTGAAATTACCTCAAAATTATCAAGATCACACATATCACAACAATTAGAATCGTCGAATAAAGCTTTTGAAAGTTGGGATGAGAGTTTGAAACTATTCGAATCAGATCTTGTAGAAATAAAAAACGAACTAAAAAAAGATTTTAAAAATAATTTGAATAAAAAATAAAATGAAAATAGAACTGCACAAAATAAAAATTTCAGAAGTTGTAAAAGACTACAAAGACAGTGCCGAGGAAGGCGTGTCTGCTTTTGGTGGTAAGCTAGATATTCGTCCTAAATATCAGCGAGAATTCGTTTACAGCGGAAAACAAAGAGACGAAGTAATCAGAACTGTAAAAAATTGTTTTCCGCTCAATGTGATGTATTGGGTCAAAAAAGAAGATGGAAATTTTGAAGTGTTAGACGGACAACAGCGAACAATCAGTATTGCTCAATTCGTGAACGGAGATTTTTCTATTGAATTTAGTGGAAGAACAGCAATGTTCCACAATCTGACTTCCGAAGAACAAGAGCAAATTATGAACTACGATCTCATGATTTATCATTGTGAAGGAAAAGACAAGGAAAAACTTGATTGGTTTAAAATTATTAATATCGCAGGAGAAAGACTAACAGATCAAGAACTTAGAAATGCTGTTTATACTGGACCATGGCTTTCTGACGCAAAACTTAAATTTAGTAAATCAAATTGTGCGGCGTATCTACTTGCAAATGACGGAGGTTCTTTGGTATCTGGTTCACCAATTCGCCAAGAATATTTAGAAACTGCATTGTCTTGGATAAACAATGAAGACATTGAAGGATATATGGCGAAAAACCAGCATGATAAAAATGCAGATGAATTGTGGCAGTATTTTCAAGATGTAATTCACTGGGTGCGAAAAACTTTTCCAAATTACAGAAAGGAAATGGCGGGTGTAAATTGGGGTGAACTTTACAATGAGTTTAGGAATAAAAAACCTGATTCAGAAAAACTTGAAAAAGAAATCAAAGAATTGATGCAAGACGAAGATGTAACAAAAAAATCTGGTATCTATCCTTATGTATTAACCCGAAAAGAAAGATATCTCTCTATCCGTGCTTTTACGCCAAACATGAAGCGTGAAGCATATGAAAGACAAGATGGTATTTGCCCCGTCTGTAAAAAAGAGTTTGCTATTGGAGAAATGGAAGCTGACCATATAACACCTTGGCATGAAGGTGGTAAAACAATTTTAGAGAATTGTCAGATGTTGTGCAAAGATGACAACCGAAGAAAATCAGGGATATAAAAATAGTAGAAAGTGTGAAATAAGCTTAAAAATGCTAAAATAACGTTATATTATGGAAAAAGATTTTGATAATTGGAACAAACTTAAGAAAAGCATGAATCTTAAGAATTTAATTCCCTTATTTTCTGAAAGAGAAATCTGGAATTGTTCTTTGGGTTTAAATGTAGGTAGTGAAGAAGATGGCAAAGGTATCAATCATTTGAGGCCTATGCTCATAGTTAGAAAATTTAATAAAGAAATCTTTTATGGTATCCCTATCACTTCAAAAATTAAAAATGATATATTTCACATCCAAATAAATTCTGGAGAAGTAAATGGCTCATTAATTTTGTCTCAAATGAGGTTAATTGATGCTAAAAGATTAAGTTATTTAATGGGTAAAATAACAGAGAAAGAAATGTCACAAATAAAAGAAAAACTTAAGGCATTATTTCCTTAAGTTTTTCTCAGTATTTACCTCCGCCGAAGCGGAGTCGTGCCAAATGGCAATTTGTAGATTAAGTATAACAAAATCATATTTTATGTCAAATCAAAAAGTGGAAAACAAAATAAATATAAAAGTGCTAAAATAACGTTATATTATGCCTAAGCCAAATCGAGTTCAAATAATCAAATATGCTCCGCCACCACCAGAATTGCCTGTTTTTGGCAAGGTTGACCCAGCAGAGGTTTCTTTTATTGGACGGACGAATTATGTGGCAGCCCTAGAAGAGAAGAAATTTATTTTCGGAATCAAGAGAGTGGACAGAAGAAGGCACCTCTATATCATTGGAAAGTCTGGAGTAGGGAAGACGAAGCTTTTGGAATTAATGATTAGACAAGATGTGACGTATGGGCACGGACTTTGCTTGATTGATCCGCACGGAGATGTGATAGAAGCAATGCTAGATTATATACCTCGCGAACGGATGGATGATGTGTGCATTATAGATCCTTCCGACGTTGATTTCCCAGCGTCATTTAATCCACTTGCGAATGTGGATCCGATGTTTAAATTTCAATTGACCCAAGGGCTAATCGAAGTCTTACAGAAACAATTCGGCGCAAATTGGACCCCTCGTCTAGAACACGTCTTTCGTTTTACTTGTTTAGCGCTTCTCGATTATCCACATGCCACGATGAGGGGGATGATCTCGATGTTGACGGATAGGAATTATAGACAGAAAGTAGTGGAATATATCACAGACGACATGGTGAAAAGATTCTTCGCTATCGAATTCGCGGATTGGTCTGAGAAGTTTGACACCGATGCTATCATTCCGCTTGTGAACAAGCTTGGGCAATTCCTTTCTGATCCGTTGCTTCGAAATATTTTCGGACAAAAACAAAATAAAATAGATATCAGTAAACTCATGAATGATCAGAAAATTATTTTCATTAATTTATCCAAAGGACGCATTGGTGAAGAGAATTCTTCTTTTTTTGGATCAATGTTCTTGACGAAAATAAAACAAGCTGGAATGGAACGGGCTGCTATCCCTGAAAAAGAGCGTAAGGATTTCTACCTATATGTGGATGAGTTTCAAAATATCGTGACTCAGACTTTTGAAAACATTCTCTCAGAAGCTAGAAAATATGCTTTAAATTTAACTATGGCGCATCAATATGTTGGTCAGATTTTACCCAAAGTGCACCAAGCAGTTTTAGGAAATACCGGTAGCGTCATCTCTTTCAGAGTAGGTGGAGAAGATGCAGTAAAATTAAAACCAGAGTTTTCACCAGTTTTTGATGTGAAAGATTTGATCAATTTAGCGGTGACAGAATTCTATATTAAAATGACGATTGACGGAGAATCTTATGATCCATTTTCTGCCGAAACTTTACGGGTTTTGCCTCCTACTCATCCTTCATATCGGGAAGAAATTGTAGCTTTGTCTCGTCAAAAATATTCAATCCCGAAAGGTGATGCGCAAAAATTGATCGCTGAGGAGGAAGCAACCATTATCCGTAGTGCAGAAGAAAAAGCGATAATTGAAGGGAAGCCTGCCCGCAATGCTTCGCAAAGTGATGCCCGCCCGCATGACTCGCAACAGCGTGTTGGGCAGGCAGGCGGGGGTAAAAAAGTTAAAACAAAAGAAACAGAATTAGAAAACAAAGAAGAAAAATCAGAATCCAAAGAAACGAAAGTCAAATCTTCACAAGAAGCCGAACCGATGATATAGCCAATATAGAGTATCAGCCTACTAGTATGGTGATATAAAATCATGGAAACAAAAAATTGCCAAAACTGTAAGAAAGATTTTGTAATAGAGCCAGAAGATTTTAACTTTTATGAGAAAATAAAAGTTCCTGTACCTACCTTTTGTCCTGAGTGTAGAAATATGCAGAGGATGGCAACTAGGAATGTGAAATCTTTATATAAAAAGGAATGTGATTTATGTAAAAAAAGTGTCATTTCTAGATTCTCACCGAATAATCCTGCCAGAATGTATTGTAGAGACTGTTGGTGGGGAGACGGTTGGGACGCTATGTCTTTTGGAAAAGAATATGACTTTTCTAAAACGTTTTTTGAACAATTCAAGGAGCTTCTTTTTATCGTGCCACATGTTTCGCTTTTGAGTTCAAATATGACTGAAAGTGATTATTCAAATATGGAATCTGATGGCAAACGTTGCTATCTGACTTTTGGTGGACATTACAATGAAGATTGTGCTTTTACTGAATACTGTCTTTGGGGTAGGGAAGTTTATGATTCTTATTGGGCTTTTAAATCAGAGCAATGTTATCAATGTTTACTGATCGAGCGTTGCTATAGAACTTTTTATTCACAGCAATGTTATGACTGTTTAGATACTTATTTTTCTTACGATTGTTCTAATTGTTCAAATATTATAGGTTGCGCAGGCTTACGTAATAAATCTTATTGTATTTTCAATCAGCAATATTCTCATAAAGAGTTTTTGAAGATAAAAGATAGTTTTAATCTAAGCTCCAAGAAAGGTGTTTTAGAACTATTGGAAAAATCAAAAAAAGTCTGGCTTGGTTTTCCACATAAAGAAAGTTTAATAACTCATTCAAATAATTGCTCAGGGAATAGTGTAGTTAATTCAAAAAATTCAAAGAATATTTATCAAGCAGATCAAGTAGAAGATTCAAAATATGTCTATATTGGGGCTTGGAATAAAAACTGTTACGACGAAACTTCTACCGGTAATAATGAACTAACTTATATGTGTGCTAACGGTGGTGGACTTTACAATTGTATTGCTGTTCTATATTCTTTTGGTTCAGATGTAGTCAAAAAGAAAAATGCTTTCGATTGTCAATATTCATATACAGTTTTGAATTGTAATGATTGTTTTGGTTGTGTTGGACTTCGCAATAAACAGTATTGTATTTTAAATAAACAATATACCAAAGAGGAATATTTTAAGCTTTTAGAAAAAATAAAAAAGGAGATGTTGGTAAATCCTTTTAAATCACAAAAAACAGGGCAAGTTTTTAGTTATGGAGATTTTTTCCCTTCAGAACATTCACTTTTTTCATATAATGAAACTGTAGCCAATGATTTTTACCCAAAAACAAAAGAAGAAGTAGAAAAAGCAGGTTTTATCTGGCGAGAAGAACCAGAAACCAATTATGATTTTAGCGATTATGATATTCTTGATGATATAAAGGATGTGGATGATTCTATATTATCGAAAGTTTTGAAATGTGAAAAGAGTGGCAAGGGTTATAAGATAATAAACCAAGAATTTACTTTTTACAAAAAAATGGGAATCCCTATCCCTCGTATTTCACCATTAGCCAGGATTAAAGATAGAATATATCTACTTTTACCTTTTAAACTTTTTGCTCGACAATGTCAAAAATGTTACAAAGATATCCAAACCCCGTATGCCCCCGAACGCCCAGAAATAGTGTATTGCGAAAAATGTTACCAGCAGGAAGTTTACTAGCCTTTGGCTAGTTTATCAAAATACAATTTACTACAATATACTGTAGCAAAACAAAATTATGCAAAGCGAAACAAAAATTTGTCAAAATTGTAAAAAAGATTTTATTATAGAACCTGAAGATTTTAACTTTTACGAAAAAATGAAAGTGCCTGCGCCGACATGGTGCCCAGAATGTCGAATGGTTCGTCGTCTTTCTTTTAGGAATGAATCAATGCTTTTTCGTAGACTTGATTCACATACTGGGAAAGAAATTTTTTCTGGTTTTTCTCCAAAATCGAAAGTTATAACATATGAAAATAACTATTGGTATAGTTCCGATTGGGACCAACTTGAGACTGGAGTAGATTATGATTTTTCAAAAACTTTTTTTGAACAGTTCAGATTACTTTTTTCTCGAGCACCTGTTTTAGCAAGGTCAGTATACAACATGGTTAATTCAGATTATTGTCAAGAAGCCAGTGAATGTAAAAATGCTTATTTATGTTTTAATGCAGATTATATTGAAAATTCTGCCTATCTTCGAAAATCTCATAGAGTCAAAGACTCTTTTGATTGTTATGAAGTTGATGAAAATGAACTTTGTTATGAGAATGTTTTAGTAGATAAAAGTTATCAGACTTTTTTCTCTACTGATTGTGAAAGTTGTGTAGATGTATGGTTTTCAAAAGGACTTCGTGGGTGTACTAATTGCTTTGGTTGTGTAAATTTAAGAAATAAATCTTATTATTATTTCAATAAAGCATGTACTAGAGAAGAATATTTAGAAAATATTAGATTTCTAACTTCAGGTTCTTATAAAATAATGTTGGAAACAAAAAAGAAAGTCGCAAACTTTTGGTTGAATTTTCCAAATAAATTTTATCATGGTCTTCGTGTTATTAACTCGACAGGAGAAAGAATTTTTGATTCAAAAAATGTTAAAGATTCTTATTTTGTTAAAAATGCTCAGAATATGCGTTATTGCCAAGATGTTTGGATAAAAGCCAGTGATTGTTATGACTATTCTGTATGGGGAGATGGTGCTGAGAATATATATGAATGCATGACTTGTGGTATGGGTGTTTATAATTTGAAATTTTGTTTTCATTGCTGGGAAGAAGCACGTGATTTAGAATATTGTGCTTATTGTATAGGTTCAAAAAATTGTTTCGGTTGTGTTGGTTTGTATAAAAAAGAATACTGTATTTTTAATAAGCAATATACAAAAGAAGAGTATTTTTTAATGGTACAAAAAATTAAAAAACAGATGAATGAGGTGCCATATATAGATAAAAATGGAAGAATTTATAGATATGGTGAATTCTTCTCATTTGATATTTCTCCACTTTCTTACAATGAAAGTTTGGCCCAGTTTTTCTTCCCTTTAGATAAAAATACAGCTGAAGAAAAAGGTTATCAATGGAGAGAAAATAGTACCAGAGAATATGATATAACAATTGATGCAAAAGATTTGAAAGACAATATTGATGATATTGAAGACACTATTTTAAATGAAGCAATAAAGTGTATAAATTGCAATAGAGCATATAGAATAATTAGTCTTGAATTTCAATTTTACAAAAGAATGAAATTACCCTTACCGAGAACTTGTCACAATTGTAGATTTATTGAACGTTTTAAATTAGTTAATCCACCAAAACTTTGGCATCGAAAATGTATGTGTGATAAAACAAGTCATAATCACCAAGGAAAATGTGAGGTAGAATTTGAAACCCCATATGCCCCCGAACGCCCTGAAATAGTTTATTGCGAAAAATGTTATCAGCAGGAGGTATATTAGCCTTACCAAAAATACTGATGCCATAAAACAATGCGGTCGTCTCATTTTGTAGTATGGAAATTTAATTTTGATTTTTGCTGTAATTTTTGATAGTATAGTCTTATGTCTAAAGACTATTACGATACTTTAGGGGTAAATAAGAGCGCGTCAAAAGAGGAAATAAAAAAGGCTTTTTATAAAATGGCGCATAAATATCACCCCGATAAAAAGGATGGGAATGAACAGAAATTCAAAGAGGTAAATGAAGCTTATCAGGTGCTTTCTGATGATTCTAAGCGTTCAAAATACGATCAATACGGAGCGGGTTTTGAAAACATGCAAGGAGGTTTCGGAGGGCAACATAGTCAAGGTGGATTTGAGGGTTTTGATTTCAGTAATTTTACTGGGGGTTTCCAGGGTGGGAATGCAGATTTTGATTTTGGGAATTTGAATGATATTTTTACAGATTTCTTTGGAGGGATGAGTGGTTTTCGTACTCGCACTCCTCGTGGGAGAGATTTTCAGACTGAAATACAAATTTCTTTGGTTGATTCTATTTTAGGAGTAGATAAAAAAATAATTATTAATCAGAAAGAAATAATAGCCAAAATTCCTGCTGGTATTCAAAACGGTCAGACTCTGAAGATGGTGGGTTATGGTGAAGCAATAAAAAATGGAAAAGCAGGAGATTTATATATAAAAATAAATGTAAAAATTCCTAGTAAAATTTCTAAAAAAGCTCGCGAACTTCTCGAAGAACTCAAAAAAGAGGGAATATGATTATTTTAATTTATCCCTAAACTTCTCAGCGATCATGCTGTAGCAAAGTTGGGCGGAGCTGTATTCAGTGAGGACTGAGTCTGGGATTGGGGAGATTTCTACTATATCAGCTCCGATTAATTCCTTTGCATTAATAGCTTTTTCTATCAAATTTACTCCATACCACCATTCGAGACCGCCTTGGACAGCTGTACCAGTGCCAGGCATCACACTTGGATCAAATCCATCCACGTCTATCGTGATGTATAGATATTTTGTCTTTATAGCTTTCAGAATTGTATTTATTAAAGGTGGTTGCCAAATTTTATTCCCCTCTTGAGGGGTGGCTTTAGCCGGGGTGGAAGGGTTCCATTCAAAAACTGTCACATTATTTTTCTTGTCGCTAAAGTATTCATATTCATCTGTGGAGTACGTGCGGATGCCAACTTGGATAATAGGGAAGCCGAGAGAGCTCGCATGACGCATGACTGTGGAATGTGCAAGGCTTGAAGGGTTATCAGTATAATCACTGTCGTCTTTTCGCAAGTCGCAGTGTGCATCTATCTGTAATATCGTGACATCTTTCGGATTATATTTCTCTGCCAATGCTCGGAATGCTCCTATGCACACTGAATGTTCGCCACCCAAGAGAAAAATAAATTTATCTTTTGCTAGTATTTTTTGATAAGTCTTTTTTATTTTATTTAATGTTTCTTCGGGCAATAAATTCTTTATTTCTTTTAAATTTTGATGGGCTATTTTTACAAAACTATTTACTTCTTTTTTATATTTACGATCAAAGAACTCAATTTGAGTATTCAAAGCTTTAACCACTTTTTCTGGGCCGTTCACAGTGCCTTTGTGCGAAGAAGCAGTCTTTTCGTACGGAGCCGAGAGTAATACTACGTCTGCTTTTTCCCAATTCTTTTCATTAATGATCGTTTTTACCATATCTTTAAGAGTATCATTTTTTCTTTTATATGCAAAATATTATGATATAATCTATCCACTATGAGTATTAAAACAGCTGAATTTGTGAGCCCGAGCCATCCGGACAAGATCTGCGATTTTATTGCAGATTCTATTTTGGATGCTTATTTGGCAGAAGATGCTGACAGTAGAGTGGCGGTAGAAGTCATGGGTGGGCATAACCTCATCACTATCAATGGAGAAGTCACGAGCAAAACTCATCCGGATTTGGAATCAATAGTTAAAAAAATTGTAGGGGAAAATTTTAAAATAATTATTAATTTATCAAAGCAAAGTCCGAGCATCGCGAGCGGGGTAGATACTGGGGGTGCTGGGGACCAAGGCATCATGAAAGGCTATGCGACTGTTGAGACAGAAAATATGATGCCCAGAGAGTATGAACTGGCTCTAAATTTGTGTCAGAAAGTTTATGAAAAATATCCGTATGATGGAAAAGTGCAAGTGACTTTAAATGGCGCAGATGTTGAGACGGTAGTGGTGAGCTTTCAAAATACGAAGAATGAAGAATTATTGCCATTGGTGAAAAATTTAATTCAAGCAAAAGAATATTTAATAAATCCGGCAGGGGAATGGATGCAAGGAGGATTCGATGCGGATACTGGACTTTCTGGTAGGAAAATAGTGATAGATAATTATGGTCCAGAGGTCCCTATTGGAGGGGGTTCTTTTTCGGGCAAAGATTATACAAAAGTTGATAGGAGTGGAGCTTATATGGCTCGTAAAATAGCTATTGATTATTTGAAAAATAAAAAGGCCAAAGAGGTTTTTGTAAAGCTCGCTTATGCGATAGGTAAGCCTGACCCAGTGATGGCTGTGGCAGTAGTAGATGGGGAGGAAATGAAAATAGAGGGCTATGATCTCACTCCAAAAGGAATAAAAAATATGTTGAATCTAAATAATGTAAAATTTGCCGAAACTGCCAAATGGGGACACTTCGGCAGAGGATTCACTTGGGATAAATAAATTTCTAAATTTTCCCTATCTCATACCCCCCATCTTTATCTTCAATTTTATAACCAAGAGAAAATATTTTATCTCGGAGTTCATCGGATTTTTTCCAATCTTTATTTTTGCGAGCAGACTCTCGCTCATCTCCAAGTTTTTTTATATCTTCTGGAATTTCAACTTTTTCAGCCATTTTTATTTTATCGAACCCAAGCCCTAGGACTTTATCAAAATCTAAGATAGTGGCTTTTTTATCAGCATTACTTACATTTTCATCCTTTACGAGGTCCCAAAGTAGGGAAAGCGCTCTAGGTGTGTCTAAGTCATCAGAAACGTATTCTTTGAACTTTTGTTGGTATTTTTTGGCTATTTTACCCATCTCGTCGCCTAGCTCAATATAGAGCTTATAGAGGCGTTTTAGAGCCGTTTCTGCCCCCTCTAGGGCTTCCCAGACAAAATTAACCCTTGTTCTATAATTCGCCATTAAGAGCCAGAATCGAAAAGAAATAGGATTAATATTTCTATCTATAACATCCTTTAAAATATAAGAATTATTTAAAGATTTAGACATCTTTTTTTGATCCACGAGCATCCATTCATTGTGCATCCAATATTTTA
This sequence comes from Candidatus Nomurabacteria bacterium, assembly GCA_943350875.1. Lineage (GTDB taxonomy): Bacteria > Patescibacteriota > Minisyncoccia > Phycocordibacterales > UBA9973 > UBA9973. The sequence goes on from CALRAL010000001.1 coordinate 144,482, forward strand.
CAAATTGTTTTCCTGTCGCGCTTTCTGATTGAGCAATCTCATTTTCATGATGAGGAAAAATATTATCAACTCCGCCAGTATGGATGTCTAATTGTTCACCGAGATTCTTTATAGACATGGCAGAACATTCTATATGCCAGCCAGGGCGACCTTTGCCTAAGGAAGTTTCCCAAAATACATCTCCATCTTCTTTGTCCCACGCTTTCCATAGAGCGAAATCTTGCGGATTATCTTTTTCATATTCGTCTTTTTTTATTCTGCCTGAAGCATTTTCTTTTTGTTCTCCTAAAACAAGGTTTGAAAGTTTCCCGTAATTTTTAAATTTCTTTATATCAAAATATACACTGCCGTCTGGACTCTTATAAGCTATTCCATTCGTAAGGAGTTTCTTAATTATTTCTACCATTTCATCTATGTAGTCAGTGGCTTTGGTGAATTTATCTGGGCTTAAAATATTGAGCATTTTTTCATCTTTGTAAAATTCTTCAGTATAAAATTCAGTGAATTCTTTGAGACTTTTACCAGCTTGTTGTGAATCACGAATAGTCTTGTCATCTATATCTGTGATGTTCATGATGTGCTTCACTTTGTATCCATTGTAAAGGAACACACGTTTCAAAGTATCCGCGAAAATATATGCGCGATAATTCCCAATGTGCGGATAGTTATACACTGTCGGTCCGCAATTGTACATGCGTACCTCGCCTTCGTGTATTGGCACAAATTCCTCCTTTTCCTTGGTCAATGTATTGTAGAATTTGAGAGACATCTATTTATATTAAGGCATATTTGCTTTTTTTACAACTTTCGTGTAATATAGGGCTTACTTATGAACAAGGACGAATTCGCAGTTATACAAACAGGTGGCAAGCAATACAAGGTCTCACAAGGGGCTTTTGTCACTATTGAGAAAATAAAGACAGTGGGAGTAGACTACAAAAAAGGGGATAAAATCTCTTTCGATAAAGTGCTACTTACTAATGATGGCAAGGACACTGTTGTCGGGATGCCTTATGTAAAAGGTGCTAAAGTTGATGCTGAAATAATGGAAATAGGCCGCGCTCGCAAAGTCCTCGTGATGAAATACAAACAGAAATCTCGCTATCTCCGCAGGAACGGTCACCGTCAGCCATTCTTCCAAGTCAAAATAACTTCTGTAAAATAAAAATCCGCTGCAAAGTGGCTTTTTATTGTCTATTCTTTAATGCATTTTTGAGAGTGTCATTGTCGGAATATTCGAGTTCGGTGCCAGTAGAGAGTCCTCGACCGAGGGAGGAGATTTTGATGCCTAATGGTTCGGTTATGGGTTTCAGTTGGTTTCGTACATAAAAGTCTGTATGGTCGCCTTGAGGGGAAAGTGAAAAAGCCAAAATGATTTCCCCGAAGACGGTCTTCGGGGAAGACTTAATTTTGTTTTCTAATTCTTTTATTCGCACTTGGCTTTTGGTCGTTTTCTCAACTATGGGAACCAGTCCACCTAGGACAAAATATTTCCCATTATATGTCCTGCTTTTTCTAACACTTTCCAAATCAGAATCTTTTTCCACTACCATTAAGATGGAAGAATCTACATTAGGATCAGTGCAAATATTACACAAATTTGATTTCTCATGAGAGAGGAAATATCTAAAACAATCTTTACATTGAGTTACTTCTTTTTTTAAATCTAAAATGAGGCTGGAAAGCAAGGTAGCATAGTTCGGATTCCGAGACATTAAAAAATACACAAATCTTTTTGCTTGCCTTTCTCCTATACCGGGGAATTCCTTAAATATTTCTGTTAATTTATCTATTGTATCCATTTTTAAAATTCATCCAAGTTATCACTTATTTTTGAAGGTGAAAATTCGCTCAACGTGCTCTTTTCAAGAGTGAGAAATGTAGTGGTTTTTTCATCAAAGTAAAGTTCAACTTTTCCAGTTGGTCCATTTCTATGCTTTTCAATCAAGATTTCTGCAATATTTGTCTTTTCAGATTCATCTTTACCTTTATCTTCTCTGTGGATAAACATTACAAGATCGGCATCTTGTTCGATAGATCCAGAGTCACGCAAGTCAGAAAGGCGAGGCTTACCACCGCGAGATTCTACTGCGCGGTTTAATTGAGATAAGGCAAGTACTGGCACATCGAGCTCTTTTGCTAAACTTTTTAAGGATCTAGAAATCTCTGTCACTTGATTTACCATTGAATCGTAATTTTTCGAAGTAGTCATAAGCTGTAAATAGTCTACTACTATGAGGTCGAGACCTTTTTCCATTTTTAATCGGCGAGAAAGGGCTTTCATTTTTACGATAGAATTCCCCGGAGTGTCATCAATATATATTTTCGCTTTTGAAAGCTTGTCTAATGAATCACGGAGGTGCGAGAATTCAGTATCAGAGGACAAGCGCCCTGTACGCAGATTCCATGCATTCACTCTAGATTCTGCAGAGAGCATCCTGTCCACGAGTTGCTGGGAAGACATTTCAAGGGAGAATATTAAAACAGACTTACCATGTGTTATGGCAGACATGCGAGCCATATCTAGGGCGAGGGTAGTCTTACCGACGCTTGGTCTAGCAGCCAGAATAATTAAATCTTGTTTTTGTAAACCAGAGAGCATTATGTCTAGATCTTTAAATCCCGTTGGGAGTCCGCGGAGGGCGTCTTTATGTTCATGTAGTTTTTCTAATCTTTCCCATGCTTCAGGTAATGCGTCTTTTAAGCTTGTATATTTTTGATTTTTAGGAGAAGAGACCACGCTAAATATTTTCTTCTCTGCCATATCCAAAATGTCATCCATATGATCATCGCCTTCCTCAAATCCAAGTTCAGAGACATAGTCCGCGGCCTCTATCAAACTTCGCAAGACATATTTTTTCTGAACAATAGTGGCGTAGTGTTTGACATTAGTAGAAGAGGGGACGACGTTTACTATTTCTGCCAGATATTGATTTCCACCGACTGAATCCAAGAGTTTCTGTTCACTTAATTTAGTTGAAAGTGAGAGCATATCTATCGGTTCATTCTTGAGCGATAGGTCGAGCATTGCTTGGAAAATCATTTTATGTTTTTCAGCATAAAAAGAATCCGCATTTACAATATCTTCCACTTCGTGAATTGCGTCTTTGCGGAGCATTATTGAACCCAGGACGGCTTTTTCAGAGTCCAAGCTTTGGGGAGGGATGCGGACTTCTTTTTTAGTTTGTTTGACCATGAGTTTATATTAGCACAGCCAAAAAATAGTCAAAATCAAAAAGTGTGTAAATATGTTATTAAAATGTGGAGAAAAACTTTAAATATAGACTTTTGTTATATTTTAAGTTTTTTGCTTTTGTGCTAAAATATAGTTATGTCTAAAAAAGTGTTATTGTCAGGTGTTAGGCCTTCAGGAAAACCGCATATTGGCAACTATTTTGGGGCATTAAAGCAATTTGTGGATCTTCAAGACCAATATGAAGCATATATAATGATTGCTGATTATCATGCTTTAGATTTCGTGCAAAATGGTAAAGATATGAAGCAGAATATTATGAATGTTTTACTAGATTATTTAGCTGTCGGTCTTGATCCTAAAAAAGTGACTATTTTTAAACAATCAGATGTATCTGAACATACCGAACTTGCTCGTATTTTTGAAACCATTACTACTATGCCATATCTAATGCGAGCGCATGCTTTCAAAGATGCGGAAGCAAAAAATAAAGATTTGAGCGTTGGAGTTTTTAATTATCCGATGTTGATGGCGGCAGATATTTTACTTTATAGCCCAGATATTGTGCCAGTAGGAGCTGATCAGAAACAGCATATTGAAATAGCTCGTGATACAGCCGAGAAATTCAATCGTATTTTCGGAGACACTTTTAAATTACCAGAACCACTAATAATGAAAGAGGTAGCGACTGTGCCTGGGACCGATGGCAGAAAGATGTCCAAAAGTTACGGCAATACCATTCCACTTTTTGCGGAATATGAGGAGATAAAGAAATGTGTGATGAGTATCGTCACAGATTCGGCGGGCGGATTTCCAAAAAATGTTTTTGAAATACATAAACTTTTACGACCAGAAGATGAATTGAAAAAGATTTATGAAGAAAAAGCAGGAAAGTACAAAGAGTTGAAGGAAATGTTGATCGAGGATTTAGAAAAATTTATTGCACCACTTCGAGAAAAAAGAAAAGAATTTGAAAAAGATATTCCAAAGGCCCTAGAAATATTAAAAGCTGGTGGTGAAAAAGCCAAAAAAATATCCGGCCCAAAAATGGACGAAGTGAGGGAGAAAGTAGGGGTAAAATTATATTAAAATTTAAAGCCTCATGAAATTACTTTCAATGAGGCTTTGGCGTTTTATATTTAAAAGAGTTATTTATTTTCTAAACTCTTTAGTATTTGAAACAATGAATCAGCAAATAAACTTGCTACTGAAATATCAATAATCAATCCACCAGTTCTTTTTTCATATCCTCGATAGATAGTGTTTGTTACAATAATTTTTTCAAATGGGTTTTTATTGAAAAGTTTATTTCTCCAACCTGGAGTTAAAACAGTATGAGTAGCAACAAGTATAATTGATTTTGCTTTTGTACCCTGTAATAATCTACCTGTATCATTTGCTGTAGTTCCAGAAGCAATTTCATCTTCGACCATAATCATAATATTATCTTGAACAAGTTCATGAGTCATATGATGAATATCTTCAAATTTATAGAATTTTTTTAATTCTAAAATTAGTTCTTTGATTTCATTTTCTTCTTTTTGCACAATAGAGATTTCACTATTAATTGCTCTATTTTTTTGATTAAACAAAACTGGACAATTAAAGATTCTTCCCATTTCAATAGCTCTTTCCATTGAACCAATATCTGGAGCGTATGTCCTTAATTTATTTCGATCTTCAAGTCTTACAAAAGTATTAATTTTTGTGGCAAATAAAGATGCTGGATTAATTTCATGAAATACAATGTTGTACTTTTTGCAAAGTTTGGACATTGCATTAGAATGAGGGGTAGCAACCATCATCTCGTTTACTCCACAAACACTAAACAAATGTATACTTCTTTCCAATCTTTTTATTTCGTCTGGTTTCAAAATTTTCTTTGACCAGGGTCCTTCTTTTTCATTTTCATTTGAAATCGGATCTTGTCTCCGATTCCAAAAGAAAGGAAAAATTGCAATAACATATTTAGCACCATACTGATGTTTTATAGCCCAAATTAAATCAAAAGCTTCAGTTTGAAGTTCTTGACTATATATACTTTGATAAAATACTACAGTTTTTCCTTTAATTTTTTCGTATTTTACAATACGATCATCTGGTTCTCCATCTGGCCAATCATTATAATTAATATGGTCAAATTCACAATTTTCACCAAGCAGTTCGCTTAGTTCTTTTAGTATTTCGGAACCAAGTTGATGATTCCCGTTTCCGCTCAAAAAAACAATTTTTTCAACATTTTTCATACTCTATATCTGATTTCAATGAACAAAACTGGTTTGCACCAGGAGCCCTTTTCCAGGTAAAGGGTTTCTTAACCTACCCATAAGATAACATAGACATTGTATAAAGTAAAAATTTTATGTTATAGTATTTTTATGGAAAGAATTTTATCAAATGAAATTAAAAACTATATAGGAAAAGAGATTTTGGTTAAAGGCTGGCTTCATAAGAAGCGAGCGATGGGGGGACTAATGTTTATAGTCTTGCGGGATAGGAGAGGGGTGGTACAGATACTCGTAGAAGATAAAAATGAAGGAGAAAAACTGCAAGGTATCCAAATTGGTTCAGTTTTACAGATAGTGGGGAATGTTATTTCTGAACCTCGGGCTCCAGGAGAAGTAGAAATCCACGAACCTAAAATACAAGTATTGATACCAGTCACAGAAGCCGGACCGATTGAAATAGATAAACCAATTTCTCACAAATCTGATAATTTAGATACTCTTTTTGAATATAGAGTTTTAGGAGTGCGTAATATTCAAGAGGGGAAAGTTTTTAAGATTAGGAGTGAGCTTAATCGTTACATTAGAGAATTTTTAAATAAAAATGAATTTGTGGAAATCCAAACACCAAAGATATTAGCTGGAGCCACAGAAGGCGGGGCAGAAGTTTTCAAGTTTGATTATTTTGGCAAAGAGGCAACTCTCGCACAGAGCCCGCAATTCTATAAACAAATAATGGTGGGCGCTTTTGAGCGTGTTTTTGAAATAGGTCCAGCCTTTCGGGCAGAGCCAAGCACCACTTCCAGGCATTTGAGTGAGATAACGATGCTAGATATGGAGATGGGTTTCATAGAATCGCATGATGATGTTTTGCAAATGACAGAGAACCTTTTTTACAGTGTTCTCACTCGAGTATATGAAGAACATGGGGAAGAATTAAAAAGCTGGAATGCACCAGAATTAATTCTGAAACCATCTTTTCCTCGATATACTTTGAAACAAATTCATGAGATGTACACTAAAGCCACAGGTACGGACACAACCAGAGAGAAGGATATGACTCCTGATGAAGAAAAATGGATTTGTGAATATTCAAAAAAAGAGAATGGTTGTGAAGCTATTTTTGTCACCGAGTTTCCGATTGAGAGTATGAAATTCTATCACATGGTAAATCCAAAAGATCCTACGACGGTGCTCTGGGCGGATTTGCTTTTTAGAGGGTTAGAGATAGCTACGTGTCCAATGCGTGAACACAGATATGAGAATCTTGTATCTCAAATGAAGAAAGCTGGACTCAATCCTGAACATTCAGGTTATAAATATTATTTACAAGCTTTCAAATACGGCTTGCCTCCGCATGGAGGGTTTGGTTTTGGCATAGACAGATTGGTAGAAAAGACTATTGGTCTTGGCAATGTCAAAGAGGCAACTCTCTTTCCAAGAGACATAAATCGCTTAACTCCGTAAGATGGAAATTAAGGGTAAGGTGATAAGAGGTGATAGGTATGGTAGGGAGATTGGATTTCCGACGATAAATTTGTCGAGGAATGGTTTTTTAAAAATGAAAATAAAACCAGCTTTTGGAGTTTATGCAGGAGAAGTTTCAATTATGTCAAACACCCGATGTCTGACATATAAGGCGGGGATCGTTATTGGCCCGCTTGATAAAAGAAAGTTACCAAAGATAGAGGCTCACATGATAGGTTTCAAGGGGAATGCTTACGGTAAAACAGCAGTTTTTAAAATAAATAAATTTATCAGGAAATTCAAAAAATTTAAGACAGAAAAAGAATTAATAGAACAGATAAAGAAAGATTTGAAAAAACTTGTCCCGTACTAAATTTTTGATTACGGGATATAATGATAAATATTAATAAATAAAATTTTAGTACTGGGATGTTCACGGGTATAATACAAAAAACTTCAAAAGTAGCAAACATAAAATCTAATAAAAACAGGATGCTTTTGGAAGTTATAAATAATTTAGGGAAAATAAAACTTGGAGAAAGTATCTCTGTAAATGGGGTTTGTTCTACGGTTAAAGGAAGCAATAAGAATATTTCATTTGAATATATGCCAGAGACTTTAAAACTTTCAAATATGAGTTTACTTAAAAAGAATGATTTAGTTAATTTAGAAAGATCAATGAAGTTTGGTGACAGGCTTGATGGGCATATAGTGCTTGGACATATTGATACAACTGGTAAAATAATCTCAATAAAAAGGGAAGGGAATTCAAATGTATTTGAAATAAAAATAGATAAGAAATTTAGGAAGTTTTTAGTCTACAAAGGATCTATAGCCCTAGAAGGAATAAGTTTAACAACTACAAAAGTTTCAACTAGTTCTTTTGTGGTGAAGATATTACCTTACACATTAAAAAATACAAATCTTAAATCAAAACAAAAAGGGGATACTGTTAATTTAGAATTTGATATACTGGCAAAGTACGTGTCCCGTTAGAAAATCAGCCTACGAGGCAGTACGAAAAACTTTTATTATTTTAATTTTCTAATGGGATGCAAATAAGAAATAAAAAATATTTACAAATAAATGGAGAGAAGCTACGAGTAGGCATTGTAGTAGCTAGATTTAACAAAGAATTCACTGATGCTCTACTTGTAAATGCTTTGGATGCATTGGAAAAATGTAAAGTCTCTGATAAAAATATCAGAGTTGTGTCTGTAGCTGGTGTCGTTGAGATACCATATATACTTCAAAAGCTTGCAATTACCAAGAAATTTGATTTTCTTGTAGCTTTGGGATGTGTCATAAAAGGGAAGACTCCACATTTTGATTATGTTTGTAAAATGGCGCAGGAAGGTATTTTGAAAGTTATGCTCGATAAGAATATTCCAATAAGCTTTGGAGTGCTTACTGTAAATAATGAAAAACAAGCGAAGGAACGACTCCATGTAGGTAAAGAAGCTGCACTAGCTGCTTTAGAATCAGCGCTTATAAAATAATATTTATATATGAATGATTTGTTAAAGAAAAAGTGTGTGCCTTGCGAAGGCAAAAACATAAAACCTTTTAGCAAGGAAGAGGCACAGAAATATTTGTCTCAAGTTGAAGGGTGGGAATTAATTTGGGAAGACAACCCCAAACCAGAGCAAGCTCGGTTCGGGGCGAGAATTTCAAAAGAATTTAAATTCAAAGATTTCATCGGAGCGATAAATTTCGTTGAGCGAGTGGCTGATGTGGCAGAAATGGAAGGGCATCATCCAGATATACAAATACATTATAATAAAGTTTTATTAGACCTCTCTACACATTCTATCGGTGGCCTCTCTGAAAACGACTTTATCTTAGCTTCTAAAATCGATGCGCATAAATAGACACATTTCTAAAAAAAGTGTATATTTAGAGGATGAAAATAACTTTTAAAAATGATGCAAAAGGCATAAAAGAGGCACTTTTTGTGTCTGTGGGTTCAGAAAATAAGGATGAAATAATTAAGGAAAATGGTGTTAAAACCCTTTATTTAAAATGCGAGGAGGTGGAAAAGATGAATTTGAGGAAACTTTTTTTACTTGTACGAAAGATGGTATTTTTAGCTAAAAGTGTAAAAGCTGAAAAATTAGTTTTTAATTTTAATGATTTCTCCACCCGAGGCGGACCATCCTCGGGCTGGAAGTTTGGAAAGCTCACTGATTCAGAATTAGCAGAAATAATCGGTTCCCAACTTGATTTTGCTAATTATGAATTTGTGGAATATAAAACTCCACTGAAGGAAGGTTTTTCTTTTATTAAAGAAGTTTGTATTTTAGGTACGGATAGTAAAATACAGAAAGCTATTTTAAAAGGGCACGCTATAGCTGAAGAAATAAATAAAACTCGTTCACTTTCTAACACTCCCGGAGGAGATATGACTCCAAGTATTTTGGCCAGAAAAGCGGTAGAAGCAATGAAAAATTTACCAGTAAAAGTGAAAGTTTTAGGTGAGAAAGAAATGCAGAAAGAAAATATGCAGGCGATACTGGCTGTAGGAAAAGGATCCGACGAAGAATCAAAATTTATAATTATGGAGTATATGGAAGGTAAAAAAGGTGAGAAACCAATAGTACTTGTTGGTAAAGGTGTGACATTTGATACTGGAGGAATAAATTTAAAACCTTCGAGCGGTTTACTTGGCATGAATATGGATATGTCTGGTGGAGCATCTGTCATACACACCGTAGCTCTAGTAGCAAAAATGAAATTGAAAATAAATGTGATTGGGCTTATACCATCTGTGGAGAATATGGCTTCTGGTAAAAGTTATAGACCTGGGGATGTGATTCGTTCTATGTCAGGGCAGACGATTGAAGTTTTAAATACAGATGCAGAAGGACGGGTGATCTTAGCGGATGCACTTACTTATGCTCAAAAATACAATCCAGAGTTGGTGGTGGATATTGCCACTTTGACAGGGGCTGCCTGTGTGGCGTTGGGCGAGAGGGCTTCTGCCATTTTTACTAATGATGACGATTTGTCAAAAACTTTAGAACAAATAGGCGAGAGGACAGGGGATTACTTATGGCGTTTGCCAATGTGGGAAGAATATGAAAATGAAATCAAAGGTAGTCTTGGGGATTGGACAAATATACACAACAAAGATTCGCGTTATGGTGGGGCTATTTATGGAGCAATATTTTTATATCAATTTATTAAAGGCAAAGCCGGAGGCGGTAAAGGTCCGAGATGGGCACATTTAGACATCGCTCCTCGAATGACTGCGATGGCAGGGGAATATCTGGCTACAGGCGCGCTTGGTACTCCTGTCGGACTTTTATATAAAATGATTGAAGAGTATAAAAAATAAATGAATCCAGAAATTTTAGAGAATGCATATAAGGTAAAAACAGCCGGTTTTGAAGGGCCTTTTCATCTGCTTTTAAACCTCATAGAAAAACACAAACTTTTCATAAATGACATATCTTTGGCTGAGGTGACAGAGGATTATCTAAAATATGTGAACAATCCAAATGAAGTAGATAGGGCTCAAATCTCTAGTTTTATAGTTGTAGCTGCGACTTTGATCTTAATAAAGTCAAAATCATTATTGCCGAATCTTGATCTGACTTCGGAAGAAGAAAGCGATATCAGTAATCTAGAAAAAAGATTAAAACTCTACGAGATGTTTTTGAATCTCGGAGTAAATATAAAAAGTAAATTTGGAGAGAATATTATTTTCGCGCCACAGGAAAGAAAGAACGACATTCTAGTTTTCTTGCCAGATGAACAGATTACGAAAGACAATATGATGACTTTTGCTCGTGAGGCATTAGGTAGGATGCCAAAGAAGACATTTTTACCAGAAGTGGAAGTGAAAAAAGTCATCAGTATTGAGGAGATGATTTTAAACTTAACGAATAGAATTCAGAATTCTTTAAAAATGAATTTCAAAGATTTTGCAGGTAAACCTATCACCCGCGAACATAAAGTGACAGTGATTGTGAGCTTCCTCGCAATGCTCGAGCTCGTCAGACAGGGAATAATGGATGCTATACAGAATAATAATTTTGAAGATATTATGATGGAGAAACAAGAAGTTATAAATAACATATAATAAATATATGATAGATATAGATACAAATGAAAAAATAGATCCCGTTAGAGATAGAGGCTCGCTGCGAGCCCTCGCGATCTCTAACGGGATAGAAGCGTTACTTTTTTGGAAAGGAGAACCAATGTCTCGAAAGAAACTGGCGGAAGTTTTGAATGTCGGACAAAATGAGATAAATGAAGCTATTGAAAAATTAAAAGAGAATCTAAAAGGACGGGGAATAGTGTTGCAAGAAAAAGAAAATGAAATTACTTTAGGTACAATGCCAGAGCTTTCAGAATTGATTGAAAAATTACAAAAAGAAGAGCTAAATAAAGAACTTTCAAAAGCGAGCTTAGAGACATTGTCTATTATTTTATATAAAAATGGAGCAAGTAGAGCAGAGATTGATTATATCAGAGGGGTAAACTCTAGTTTTACTTTACGGGCATTGTCTATCAGAGGGCTAGTAGAGAAGATCACTGATCCAGATGACAGCAGGCGTTATATATACAAGCCAAGCTTTGAATTGCTATCATTTATGGGCGTAAAATCAGTGGAAGAATTGCCAGACTTTTCAGAAATAAAAAACTCTATTTCAAATGTGGCAGAGAATTTAAATGACCTGTCTAATGACAAGACAGGAGAATTAAAAGATGAAAATATGGAATAACAATTTGTTACAGTATATTGTAGTAAAATAAAATTATGAAAGAAGGAGAATTTGGAAAAATAAGAAAGGCAATTAAAATAAATAAAGAAGTTTCTATGGGCAATTTTGCTATTGAAGAAAAGTGGCCCACACGTGACTCATCAATAGAAGATTTCTCTAAAACTTTTTTTAGTTGTATTTCGGATGAATATAATACAAGACATAATTTTGATAGATCTAAAAAAGAAAATATTTTTAAAAATTATATAGAGGATACATTAAAGAACAATGAAAATAAAAAATTGTATGCCATTGAATTTGGTGGTTCTGGATCAGAATTGTTTCGTGGATTTTCGAAAGATTTTTTTTATAAAACTATTGGTATTTGTCTTAAAGATTTACGCAAAATAAGTGAAAAATTTAGTGATAAATTAAATAATCATTTTGTTATTGAAGGAGATATTTTAGACATATTTGATAAAAAAATATATAATGATATTAATAAAAAATTTAATATGAAAAAAGTGGATCTTATTATCTCTAGAATGATGGGGGCTGTATATGATTTTAAAAAGAATGAAGCGATATTAAATAATATAGCTAGAAAATGGTATAGCATATTGAATGAAAATGGTCTTATGTTTGTACAATTTGCTTTACCTAAAGTTGAAATAAACACAGAAGAATTGGTGCATAAATGGGTTGGTTACATTAATCAAAATTTTAAAGATAAAATTGAAATACAAGTAGAAAAAAATGTTTTTTGTTTACATAAAAAATTTGGTGCACCAGAAGAATTACCGGAATATAAGCCTGAAGAAATCAATACAGTAAAATAATGCTATAATATTACAATGCTCACTGACTTAATTAAAATTTTTCTACCGACGACGCTAGCTTTCTTTTTAGGTATTTTTATCACACCTTTGGCTACACATTTCTTCTACAAACACAAAATGTGGAAGAAGAAAACAAGGACAGACGACGTGCCACTGGAAGATTTCAAAAAAGTTTTTAAAGAAAGGGAAAGCAATGAAGTCTCTGTGCCTTGTGTGGGAGGGATCATTATATGGGTTTCAGTATTCGTTACTGTTTTTTTATTTACTTTATTTTTATATATTTTTCCAGATACTATTTTTACTAAATTAAATTTCCTTAGCCGTTCGCAGACATTCATACCGATTGCGATGTTGTTACTGGGTTCACTTTTCGGACTTGTAGATGACATTTTAGAAATTATAGGTAAATCAAGAATAACTCGTAATTCTCATTGGTACACTTTTGGGAAAATTGTACTAGTACTCATTTTGGGTTTTATCGCCGGTTGGTGGTTCTTTTATAAATTAGGAATGACAGGAATACATATACCATTTAATGGAATTTTAGAACTTGGTATTTTATTTATTCCTTTTGTGATGTTGGTGATGCTTTCGGCTTTTTCTGGTGGAATCATAGACGGGTTGGACGGACTTTCTGGTGGAGTTTTGGCTTCTATTTTTGCTGCATATTCAACGGTGGCTTTTTTAAATAATCAGATAGATTTAGCTACATTTTGTGGAGTGACTACAGGAGCAATATTGGCGTTTCTGTGGTTCAATATTCCTCCGGCGAGGTTCTATATGGGGGAGACGGGGATAATGGGACTCACTATTACTCTGGCAACCTTGGCATTTTTAACCGATTCAGTTCTAGTTTTACCTGTTATTGCTATGCCACTGGTCATCACCTCTGGTTCAGTTATTTTACAAAAAATTTCTAAAGTATTCAGAGGTGGAAAAAGAATTTTTAGAATAACACCACTCCATCATCATTTTGAAGCTATCGGTTGGCCATCTTACAAAGTGACAATGCGTTTCTGGGTTTTGAGCATTATTTTTGCAATTATAGGAATAATATTAGTAGTTATTAGTAGATGAAAGAAAAAAAGGTAGATAGATTTTTCTTGGTACTTGTGTCCCTTATTATTTTTTTAGGGACGGCAATGTTTATTTCTGCTTCTTTAGGGATATTATCTCGAAGCCAAAGTACTTTTTATTCAGTACTTTTTAGTCAGCTTGTTCTGGGTCTTGGTTTGGGTTTAGTTTGCATGTTTTTCTGCTTAAAAATAGATTATTTATTTTGGCGAAAATATTCTTTTTATATTTTTTTAAGTTCTATACTTTTGACTTTAGCAGTATTTATTCCAGGATTAGGATTGACGCATCTGGGAGCAGAACGATGGATAAAATTAGGACCGATATCTTTTCAACCAGTTGAATTTTTGAAATTTGGTTTTGTTATTTATTTTGCTGCTTGGCTTTCTTGGGCAAAAAATAAAGCGCAAGATTTTAAATTTGGCATTTTACCACTTGGCGTATTACTCACTATCATCGCCATTATTTTATTTAAACAACCAGACACTAAAAGTTTTATTTTAATAGCAGTGACAGGCATATCTATGCTTTTTATCTCTGGCGTGTCAGTGAAATACATTTTAAGTGTTTTATTGGGTTCAATCCTTGTTTTGGGTTCACTTGTTTTCTTTACCCCATATCTTCAAGATCGAGTGAAAACTTTTATTGATCCATCTTCAGATCCCAGAGGTTCATCGTATCAGATACAACAGTCTCAAATAGCGCTCGGTTCTGGAGGAGTATTTGGCAGAGGCTATGGACAGGGGATTCAGAAATTTAGTTATTTACCAGAACCACAAGGGGATTCACTTTTTGCTGTGCTAGGAGAAGAATTAGGTTTTGCTGGGGCTATTTTTACTATATTACTTTATTTACTTTTTATCTTGCGAGGGTTTAAAATAGCGAACAATTCATCTGATTTATTTAGTAGACTTTTGGTCTCTGGAATTGTTATACTTATCGGAGCGCAGGCTTTTATGCATATTTCTTCTGTAATAGGAGTGTTTCCGCTTACAGGAGTGCCACTGCCTTTTATGAGTCACGGAGGCACTTCTCTCATGATAGACCTTGTCGCTATAGGTATAATTTTACAAATATCAAAATTTAGCAGAAATTAACGAGTGAAACGAATATAATTTCGCTACCCTGTTAAATAACTTTTGCCAAGCAAAAGTTGTCCGAAGGACATTTAACAGGGTAAAGATTTTAATAATCGCTTCGCTCATTTAAAATCATTTATGAAAATAGTTTTTACAGGAGGAGGAACTGGCGGTCATTTTTATCCAATTATCGCCGTGGCTCAAAAAGTCAACCAAATAATAAGCGACGAAAAGATAATAGGCGCCAAGCTGTATTATTTTTCTGATAATCCTTATGACAAGGAAGCTCTTTTTGAAAACGGCATTATATTTGAAGAAGTGAAAGCGGGAAAAATGCGCACTTATTTTTCTTTCAAGAATTTTTCAGATATTTTTAAAACTTTTTTTGGAGTGATAAATGGAATATATAAGATGTTTTCAATCTATCCAGATGTAGTTTTCTGTAAAGGCGGATATGCGAGTTTCCCTTCAATCGTTGCTGCGAGGATTCTTCGTATCCCAGTTTTTGTACACGAATCAGATACTGCACCAGGACGGGTAAACAAATGGGCAGGGAAGTTTGCCAAGAGGGTGGCGGTATCCTTTAAAGATGCAGTCTCATTTTTCCCGCCAAAAACTACTGCTTGGACTGGTCAGCCAATAAGAACAGAGATAGAGCATGGTGCCGAGAGAAGCGAAGCTCTAAAATATTTTAAATTTGAATCTAGTTTGCCTGTGATATTTATTATCGGAGGGTCTCAAGGGGCAGAACTCATAAACAATACGGTACTTGATGCTCTGCCTCGGCTTCTAGAGAATTATCAAATAGTGCATCAGGCAGGAGTAAATAATTTCAAACTTGTTTCTGGTAGGGCAGAAGTAGTGCTAGCGGATAATCCAAATAAAAGCAGATATTTAGTGATGCCATTTTTAAATCCACTGGCTTTGAAGATGGTGGCTGGAGCTTCTTCACTCGTCGTCTCTCGAGCTGGTTCACAAATATTTGAAATAGCTTCCTGGGGTATTCCTTCGATACTTGTTCCTATTACAAAGACGAATCTTGATCATCAGAAAAAGAATGCTTTTGCCTATGCTCGCACAGGAGCATGCAGTGTGATAGAAGAGATGAATATGACTGCCAATATTTTTAGTTCGGAAATTGAGAGGATAATAGGGGACAAAGAAACACTACAACGCATGGCACATTCGGCTCTCGCTTTCAGTAAACCAGGTGCTTCTCTCCAAATAGCCCGCGAACTTGTAGATATGGCTTTGAGCCATGAGAAATAGAATAAAAGCTTATATTTAAAGGCTTAATCGTAAAGTCCTTGACTTTTAAACTTGGTTGTGCTATACTTCTATTGAATAAGTTATTTTATAATAATTCCCGAGGTCGCTGAAAATCGGTTCAAGAGTAAGCATTATTAAAAAAATTTATGGACGAAAAAGTCCTAACCGAGCAAGAAGAGCAAGTAATTCTTAGAAAAATAGTGAAAGCTCTTTTTAAAAGAAAAGAAATCTGTTTTGCTGATGCAAAAAGAGATGTAGGAAACATGTCCTCTGAAATAAAGGAAGACAATCAGAAAGTAGCTATGGTTATGGGAAAGCTATTAGCTGAGATTGTTTCTGAATCTTTTAAACCCGAAAATTACGAAAAAGGTATCGCCAAGTATAATGGCGGTCACTAATTTAGTAAATTGTAAAAATAATAAAATTTAGTTCTGGTGGAGTTTACTCCCTAAACGGGTAATTATTCCTCGGCGAAAGCTTTAGGATAGAACAAGAACCGTTTCCTCACTAAATAATTATTTTAAACGCTGGTAATTCTTCTCCAGTGATTGGCTAAGCCAAGAAGAAATTAACTCAACCCTTTATATTTGTATAAAGGGTTGTTTCTTTTTTATATGTCATATTTACTGATACTATAAAACAATGCGGTCGTCTTATTTCGTAGTATACGTATGACATAGGAGTTTCCTATGTCATTTTGAAACTTAGTATATTTAAAGTATAATATCCCTATGTCATCAAAAGTGGTAACAAGATTTGCGCCGAGTCCGACAGGACTTTTGCATTTAGGTACTTATAGGACTGCTATTTTTTCCTATCTATATGCCAAAAAGAATAATGGCACTTTTGTACTTCGAATAGAAGATACAGATAAAGAACGCTCAAAAAAAGAATATGAAGAAAATATAATAGAAAGCTTGAAATGGTTGGGACTTGATTATGATCAATTTTATCGTCAATCGGATAATTTAGATAGGCATAAATTTTATTTAGAAAAAATGATAAAAGAAGGCAAGGCTTATATTTCAAAAGAAGAAGCAAAAGATGGTACAGGCGAGATAAAAGAACTTGTAAGATTTAAGAATCCAAATATAGATATTACTTTTCATGATGAAATAAAAGGAGAAGTAAAAATGAATACAACTGATTTAAATGATTTTGTGATTGCTAGGAATTTAAATGAACCACTTTTCCATTTAGCGGTAGTGATAGATGATTTTGAAGAAGGAATCACGCATGTGATACGAGGTGAAGACCATGTTTCAAATACTCCTAGGCAGATTCTCATACAAAGAGCCATAGGTGCTCCGACTCCAATATACGCGCATTTACCACTTGTTTTGGGTGCTGATAAATTAAAACTCTCAAAAAGGCGAGGAGCTTTGCCTATCACATCATATAAAGATATGGGTTTTCTACCAGAAGCAATTTTAAACGGTGTTGCTTTTGTAGGCTGGAATCCAGGCACAGACAAAGAGATATTTACTCATGATGAATTAGTAAAAGATTTTGATTTATCAAAAGTGCAAAAAAGCCCAGCTGTTTTTAATGAAGAAAAATTAAATTGGTTCAACAAAGAGCATATGAAGCTTTTGTCGACAGAAGAAGTAAATAAAAATATTTTGGAGAATTTGCCAGAGAATATGCGCAATGTGAAACTCGTGCCAATAATTTTTGAACGTATCACAAAATGGGGAGATATTAAGAATATGGTTTCAGTGGGGGAGCTTGATTTCTTCTTTAAACAGCCGGAATATGATAAAAGTAAATTAATTTATAAAAATGTTCAAAGTTCGACTTTGAACATATCAGAAAATATAAATAAAGCTATTTCAGTATTAGAAGAATTGAATGAAAATAATTTCACAAAGGAAAATGTCAAAGAAGTTTTGATGAAAATAGCTGATAGCTTAGAGAGTAGGGGAGAGTTACTGCATCCTGTGCGGTTTGCCCTCTCTGGGCTAGATAAGTCTCCAGATCCATTTGTGATAGCAGAAGTTTTAGGTAAAAATGAAACATTGGCTCGCTTACAAAAAGCTATTTAGTGTTTTTCTGGTTGGGATTTTTTTAATAATTCCAATTGTTTTTTTGTATGCTGGAACTATTGATGACTTGAATAATAAAATAAAAAGTAGAAATAATGACATAGCTAAACTTGAAGAAGAGATAAAGAATTATCAAAATCAACTTGAAGATTTGAGTAGACAAAAGGATTCCCTGAATGGGTCGCTGAAACAGCTTGATTTAACACGTAAGAAGCTTATTGTCAATATCTCAATAACTCAAAATAAAATTGCTAATACAAATACAAAAATAGAAGAATTGAGTTTGGATATTTCAGATAAAGAATATACTATCACGAGTTTCTCAGATTCTATTTCCGAGCAGATCAAGCAGACACATGAAGTCGAGTCTAATTCTGTTTTAGGCCAACTACTCTCGAAAGACAATTTGAGTTTAGTTTGGAATGATATAGACAATATGATGGTAGTCAGTGATAAAATCCGTGAAAAAATAGTCCAATTAAAACAAATAAAGATAGATCTCGAAGACAAGAAAACACAGACAGAAAAAGCTAAGAAAGAATTAGTTTCTCTTAAAAATCAATTGGCCGATGAGAAAAAGATAGTGGACCAAAATACAGCTGAAAAGAAAAAACTTCTAGCTCAGACAAAAAATAATGAATCAAACTATCAGAAACTTTTGAAAGACAGATTAGCTAAAAAAGATGCTTTTGAGAAAGAGCTTCGGGATTATGAATCACAATTAAAATATATTTTAGATCCTTCAAAATTGCCTAATGGAGGGGTGTTGAGCTGGCCTCTTGATTATATTTACATAACACAGAATTTTGGTAAGACAGAAGCAGGGAAACGTTTATATGCTAATGGTTCTCACAACGGCGTTGATTTTAGAGCTTTGGTGGGTACTCCGGTCAAAGCCATGGCTGATGGGGTAGTCGCGGGTACTGGTGATACTGACATACAGTGCGCTGGGGTCTCTTTTGGGCGTTTTGTGCTTATCAAGTACAATAATGGCCTTGCCAGCACCTTTGGGCATTTATCCCTTATAAAGGCCAATATAGGGCAAAACGTCTCCAGGGGTGATGTAGTGGGCTACAGTGGCAATACAGGCTATTCTACAGGCCCGCATCTACATGTGTCGTTATATGCAAAAGATGCTGTAGAGCTCAAAACACTGCCTAGCAAGTCTTGCCCTGGACGCGTTTTGACTCAGCCAATTTCTCCTATAAATGCGTATCTTGACCCACTATTTTATTTGCCTCATTAAAGCGTGTTATGGTAAAATATAAGTATGAATAATAAAGAAAATAAACAAGGTGGGTTTCTCAGATTTATAATTGTTTTCATTATTGCGATTTTAATCATGAAATATCTGCACATCACTTTTGCTGATGTTTTTGAATGGATAAAAAATTTCTTTCAAAGTTTTTCTAAATAATAAAATTTAAAATGCAAAAAAATACAAAACAAAAAGGAGGGATAAGTATACTTGGAATCCTACTTTTAGGTTTGCTTTTGATACTAGTGCTCAGTTATTTTCATATTAGTATCCGCGCTGTAGTAGAGAGTCCTGATACGCAAGATAATTTGCATTATGTTGGGGGAGGCAGTAAAAGCATCTGGAATGACTATTTTAAAGAGCCATTATCATATCTCTGGAATGATGTTTTTGTAAATATTTTCTGGGCATCATTTATAAATAATATGGAGCGTATCCGTGATGGCCAGCCTACAGACTACGAAGTCTACGCGCCAACTTTTCCAGGCAACAAAAGTCCGCAGTAGTTTAAAGCTTATATAATAAATAATGACGTCGCAAAGATATATTGTGCGACCCGCCAGAGGACGGGCAGGCGTATTATAAATAGCGCTTCCCTCTAGTGTTTATTTGCAAGAAGTGGATTTTGAGTACCCTGCATTTTGGGCATCTATTTCAGTTGTAAAATAAATTTTATTTGTTTCTTTAATTGTTTTTCCTGCAGAGCAACCTATAGAATAATATTTCTTGCCTTTTTTTGAAGCAAAAAAATTATTATTCACTAAATCAGATTTTGAGCCATTTGTGTCAAAGACGGTCTTTGACACACTTTTATCCCCTTTTTGGGTATAATCTATGGTGTTATCTATGACATTTGCCTCTTGTGCAGGGTATTCTATTTTTACACCAGTATTTTCTGAATTATTATTTTTGGATAATCTGCCCAGTCCAAACGAGCCTAGACCTACTAGCATGACTATGATTACAGTCATTATGTTTTTGCCTTTATCACTTTCTATACAGTATTTTGAAAATAGCTTGATTTTTTCCATATAATTGTTTATACTTGATTATATAAGAAATTAACGAGCAAAGCGAGTTTTTATTATATAATCAACCCCGTTAAATAACTTTTGCAGAGCAAAAGTTGAAATCTGAAAGATTTCATTTAACAGGGGTAAAGATTTTCTAATCGCTTCGCTCAAGAAAATCAATTATGGCACATAGAAAAGCCGGCGGAACCGCCAAAAACTTAAGAGACTCAAACCCAAAGTACCTCGGTACGAAGTTGGCTGACGGCCAAAACGCTTCTAAGGGGCATATTATAGTCCGCCAACGTGGTACACCTATCATAGCTGGTACAAATGTCGGCATGGGTAAAGATCATACCCTCTTCGCTCTCAAAGACGGCACAGTCAAATTCGGCTCAAAACGCAAAACTTCTTTCAACAGCAAAACTGTTGTCAAAAAAGTTGTGAATGTTATCTAGGAAATTATTCCCCTTCTACGATGAGTTTGAATGAAGATTTTTTGTTGTTCACTTTGACGGGGATTTCAAATTCTCCTGTTTCTTTGATTGGTTTTTCGAGCATTATAAAAGCTTCATTTATATCTGCATGATTTTGCTCTTTCATGGCGCTCACTATGTCTCTCGCATGGATTGCAGAGAAAAGGTGTCCTATGTCATTAGTTTTGCCTTTTATGGTGATGATTTTATCTTTCAATTCTTCCAAATTCTTCATTAACAAATCTTCTTGCACTTCCCTTTCAACCAATATTTCTTTCTTCCTTAATTCTAATTCCGCTATGGCTTTTGGGGTGGCCATTACTGCCAATTTATTAGGCAAAAGGAAATTCATGGCGTATCCGTCATTTACATCTTTTATATCATGTCTTTTACCCACCCTCGGCACATCTTTTAAAAAAATTACTTTCATGATTGATTTTATTTCCAATTATTTAATAATTCTACTGCTTTATCCATTTGTGGATCCTCGCCTGCATCGCTATGCGAAGCATTACGGGCAGGTTTTTTATTCTCTACTTTATAATCCGGAGTGAGCCCTTTTTCAGATATTGACGTGCCGTTTGGGGTGAGCCACTTTGCCACAGTTATTTTCAATATAGTATCTGGTGTGACATCTACCACTTCTTGTACTGAACCTTTACCATAGCTCTGTGTTCCCACGAGTTTTGCTTTTTTATGGTCTTGCATTGCTCCTGCCAATATTTCTGAAGCAGAAGCAGAGCCTCCATCTATGAGTATGGCAAATTTTAATTTATCTGTGAATACATCATAGCCTAGACTTCGGTGTATTTTAGGCTTGGCATTGGTCCCATAGTCTTCTGTCACGACTGTCTTACCACTCTGTAAAAACCAGCTCGCCATACTGACTGCGGCATCTAAGTATCCTCCAGGATTACCTCTCAAATCAAGCAACAATTTATCTGTTTTTGCATCGGCGAATTCCTTGACTGCTTTTTGGAAAAGTCTCGCAGAGTCGGCAGAAAAGCTGTAAAGTCTTATTATAAAAATTCCATCTTTACGTAATTCAGTATCGAGTGTAGGTACATTGATAGTATCACGGACTATTTTTATTTCTCTCGGCTCTTTATCACCTTCACGATATATAGTAAGCGTGACAGCAGTGTCTTTATCGCCTCGTATTAGTTTTATAGCTTTTTCTATACTCAAGTCAGCTGTACTTGTTTTATCTATTTTTAGAATTTTGTCACCTGGTTTTACTCCGGCTTTGTACCCAGGAGTATCTTTAAGTGGGGCTATGACAGTCAGAACCTTGTCTTTTATACCCACTTCTACCCCTATGCCTCCAAATGATCCAGCTATGTCATCTTCGAAGAGTTTAGCTTCGTCTGGACTGAAAAATACGCTATAAGGGTCATTTAAAGAGCCTACAAGCCCTGAAATAGCCCCATATACCCGTTTCTGGTCATTTATCTTGTTTGCGTTCGGAGACTTCTCGTTGATGGTATTCCAGACTTTCCAAAATGGAGCAAAGTCAGCTTTTGTTGTGACAGCTGTTTCTTTATTTTGTACATCTGCTTTATTTATTTCTGGAATTGATTTACTGTGAAAACCAATATAAATACCTAAAATAAAAAAACCAGCAACGAGCAGGATGAAGCTTGCAGTGCGTTTTGTTTTTAAAAATTCAAGCATTTTCTGAAAAATTATCAAACTTTTTTTCTTCCATTTTTTCTACTTCCTTTACTTCTCTTCTTAATGTAAAACTAAAATAAATCAGAGCCAAACCTGTGACAGTAAAAAATATATTCTTAACATTATAAGGAAAACCTAAATAAGGCAAAACTGCTACCCAAATACCAAGTATCAAAAGTCTTTTTATTCTTATCATATCTTTATATTATATCTCAACAAAACTACAAAATGCAAATGTATTTTTATTTGAAATAATCTGCAGAATTTATAGACATCCAGTCGAGTAATTGGCGTAATATGAATGAGGCCCCGACACCGTTCGTAGAGGGGCCGGCTTCCATCATTACAGTAAATGCATATTTAGGATTCTCATATGGGAAGAATCCAATTACCCAAGAGTTCACTTTGTTTTTAGCCACGCCGAGCTGAGCTGTACCAGTCTTGGCGGCGACATGTGTATAAGGCACATTGAGAGTTATGGCTGTTCCATTGGTCACTGCGAGACGCATACCCTTTTGCACTACATTGAAATATTCTTTTTTAAAATCAAGAGCTAAAGTTTTATTTTCCTTTTCTATATCTTCTAAAATAAAATGTGGAGTTAAAAGTTCCCCTGAGTTTGCGATAGAGGCGACCGCTCGAGCCATTTCAATCGGTGTCACTTGGAAGCCGTACTGCCCGATAGCTGTGTGATACGTGTCTCCAATACGCCAGACGCCATCTTTGAAGTTCTTCACTTTCCATTCTGGACTAGGGATGGTGCCACCTTTTTCATCTGGCATGTCTATGCCTGTTTTTTGTCCAATACCAAAAAGTGATGCATATTTCCCAATATTATTTATGCCCAATCCTTTTTGCCCTTCATATCCCCCTCCTATTTCATAAAAATAAACGTCTGAAGATACAGCTATGGCTTCCATTATATTGGTCCAACCATTGGCTCGCCAGTCTTTGAAAACAGTTTTTTGATCTGGGAAATATGGATTCGGTATGGAGATAGAACCTGTTGAAAGTATTTTCTTATATGGATCGATCACGCCTTCGGTCAATGCTCCCAATGCAAAGAATGGTTTGACAATGGACCCTGGAGTATAAAGTCCAGAGAGAGTCCTATCCATGAAAACTTTTCTTTTGTCTTTGAAATAATTTTTTATTATATCATTTTCCTTTCCTTCTGAAAGTATTCCAGAATCATATTCTGGATAGCTTACAGATGCTATCATCTCGCCATTCCTCACATCCATTATAACTCCGGCTCCACCGTTGAAAGAATTACTTTTTGATAAATTTCTTATTAAGTTAAATAATTCTTGCTGTATTTTTGCATCAATAGTAGTCACTAGGTCAATGCCTCTCTTGGGTGCATTTACCACATTTTCTGAATAAATTTTACCCTTGGCATCTACTTCCACTATTTTTAAACCTTTCTCACCTTTTATTTTATCATCATATTGTTTTTCTAAACCATCTTTACCTATAAATTCAGTTTGCCAATAATTACCTGTCTTATCTTGAGCAGGATAGCTCACATATCCTAAAACATGTGAGAATCCAGGGTTTTTATAAACTCTCAATGGGAAGCCTAAATTATCATTCTCTGTTTCCACATTTTCCACTTTTTTGTTCCAAGCCAGTTCGACTTTGTTTCTATCATATATGATTCCTCTATCCGCAAAAATTATATTTTTCTCTAAAGTATTATTTTCGCTACGTTTCAAATACATCTCTCCTTTTTGCATTTGCAAATATTCTAGACGTATCATAAACATAACGATGACACATATAAAAAAAAATCCGATAGTTAAAACATTCTTCTTAGGGATAGACTTTTCTATTCGTCCTTCGAATTGTTGCAGGTCAAAGTTCTGTAAATTTTTTGAATCCAGAAATATCTCGTCTGGTTCTACAAAAAAGTTTGATTTACTGACTTTTCTATTCGTTAATATCTTTCTAATCATTTCTATATTTTATGATAAAATTTTATTTTCTTTTTTAATATTTCTATGATGCAAAGTATTATGATTGAACCAATCAAAGATATAAAAACTATATTATAAAGTCTTGTTTCTCTAACCCCATACAACAAATCTGAAAGAAAAAATAATGCTATGGCTTCAAAGAAAAAAGAGAAATAAATCATTCCCAATGAGCCTAGAATGACAGAAAGCCAAAATGGCATGAAAAGTATGGATATAAGTAAGACAACAGAATATATTATCCTATATATTAAAATATTTTTTTCCATATATATTTAATTAAGAAAAACAAAATTAGGATAGATATAATATAGAATACTATTTTGGTGTTTAAGATAAAAGAAAATACAGATAAGAAAAATAATTCTATGTATTTGAATGGCTTCAAAAGCGTGCTACTCTTGTCTGTATTATTATTTAGCACACTTTTATTTTCCCCTAGTTTTTTTATATCCCCTTTAATTACTTCTTTTTTGTTTTCTGTTTCTTTAGCTGTATTTATTCTAAAATTTTCTACTGCATTTACACTTTCGTTTATAGGCTTTTTTACTTCATCTGGTATTTTTTCTTCTACAAATTTATTTACACTATTTATTGGAGAAGAAAGAGTATTTATTATATTGCCTATGTCCGCCTTAGGGATTATTTTTTTAGCTACTGTTGTTTTATTTTTATCTGTCTCATTTTCAGCTAGGTAAACTTCTTCATACTTACTGGTTCCTATTAAAAATTTTGCATTTTCTATTTTACCAAATATTGTATGATCGCCAGCATTTACAGTCCAATCAATAGATATATCTTTGGTGCCCTTTGGAGATGCAGAGAAATCTTTCTTACCCAAGAGTATTGTATTGTCGAAAAAAAATACTGTACCAGAGAGCTCCCTAGCATCTGGATTAAATACTAAAGTGTAGATTTTTATTTTATCTCCTTCCTCAAATGGGTCTTTGGAGTACCAAATATTTGCAGGGATAAATCCAGCATTTGAATTAGCGCCGTATATCTTACTTACAGGTAACAAAGAAAATAATAAAAATAAAATTAGGCTGATTTTTTTAAGAGTCATAAGAAAATTATAGCATAAAAATATTAAATATTTGCGATTTTCTTTTTTAGATATTTTGTTAGGAAATAGATAAAAGTGACAGGGATGCATATCCCTAAAATAGCGAAAGTTAATTTAAATTTATCAGATACAGAATAATATGCTTCCCCAAAGAAATATCCTATGGTCAGCATTATAGAAATAAGGATTATTTCCCCTGCCCCGTTTAATAATATGTATTTTTTTAGAGATATCTTTGTAGCCCCTGCTGTCATTAATGTGGCTATGGATATGCCGAGTCCGATAGTGATTTTAGAAAAAAATAGTATTCTCTCATGATATTTCTGAAATAGTTTTTTTGATCTCTCAAATATTTCTGGAGTAAAATTTAAAATGTGCCCGTGCTTTTTAAGTATTGGTTCTGCAAAATAATATCCTATATGGTACCAAACGATATCTGCAAAAAGGTCCCCTAAGGCTAGGGCCACAAATGTCGGAATTAAATCAAGGAATTTGGTGTGAATCAAAAATCCGCAAGTGATCATTAACACTGGCCCCTCTATGACTGCACCGATAAAAATGGCTATATATTTGAAGCCATACAGAAGTGAAATTAAAGATTGTATAAATGGGGTGAAATACATTAAATTGGAGTTGCTTTGTTTACAGAGCAGCTCTTCCTTTTTTTATATCATGACTGTAGACCCTGACGACCGAAGGGAGGAAGGGCTGGGATACATGGATTCGAACCACGATTAAAGGCTTCAAAGGCCTCTGTCCTACCATTAGACGATATCCCAATATCATTTATCTTGCCTCATTATTTCAATAAGCGCAAGTTCGAGCGGAAGTTCTGATACAAAGGCTTTATCTATATTCTGGTATGCTTCGAGGAGTGTGGATAAGGCAGTCGAGCGTAATTTGCCCTCTTTATCATTCTTTACTGTACTTTTTATAAACTCCAAATCTGTCTCAGAAAGATCGCTGCCCATCTCATCTATTAGCTTTGGCGCATAACGGATTATGATAGCCACCCTTAATTTTTGAATTATGAGTTTTAAATATAATTTCATATCCAGATTCTCACTCGATGCTTTTTGTACAGTCATTATTCCCTCTTCCAGATTTTTATTTACAATGGAAGAAATAAAATCATTTACTAAAATGCTTTTTGGCGCGCCAGTTATTTTTTCTACATCCTCTTTTTTAATTTTCTTAGTTTTCGAGAAATTTAAAACTTTTTGCAATATCCCCTCTGCATCTCTGAAAGATCCATCACCCAACAATGCTATCAATTCTGCAGATCCGGAATCAAGTTCAAAGCCCTCGCTTTTTGCAATCTCTGTCACGCAATTTTTAAGAATTACATCTGAAGGTTTGTTGAAATTAAAAACTTGGCAACGAGAGATGATAGTTTCTGGGACTTTATGAAATTCCGTGGTAGCTAAAATAAATATAACGTGTTTTGGGGGCTCTTCTAATGTTTTAAGTAGCGCCCCCCAAGCGTCCTTGGAAAGCATATGAACCTCGTCTATAATGTATATTTTGTATTTTGAATCAAACGGGAGGACTCTAGTGCCATCCCTTAGGGTCCTAATGTCGTCAATTCCGCGATTTGAGGCTGCATCTATCTCATATAGGTCATTTACTGATACGCCTATTTCGTTTGCAAATATGCGCGCTACAGACGTTTTGCCAGTGCCTCTAGAGCCCACAAAAAGGTATGCATGCGAGACTTTGTTCATTTTTATAGAACTTTCTAATATCTTTACTATATGGTCTTGCCCTAGAACCTCGCCAAAAGTTTTAGGTCTGTATTTCCTGTATAATGCCAAATCTTGCATAAGTGTATTCTACCTTATTTAGAGAAGAATTTCAAAAATTTTAAGAGTCGTGGGTCCCCTGTCCTTGTGTCCCCGAGGGCGAAGGCTCAGAAATTTTTGAAATTCTTCAGCAATAAAAAATCATTAGTTATTTTTTCCACCTCGCTGGCATTTTCGGCTCCCATAAGTTTTTCTCGTAATTCTTTTGCACCATCAAAACCATTCACATATGCTTTGTAATGTTTTTTCATTATGGCAAACTTTTTGTATTTCCCTAACATTTCTTCAAAAAGTTTTGTGTGCTCTACCATGACTTTTAGTTTTTGTTTAATATTTTGTTCGCTTCGTTCTCTTAAATTTTCTGTCCCTGCGCCCTTCTCAGAGTACTGAGTGGGACCCTCGGGCGCAGAAAATTCAAGAGAACTTCGCTTACTAAATAGCCATGGATTCCCGAAAATAGCTCTGCCCAACATCACCCCATCACAACCATATTCTTCACACTTCCTCCTAGCGTCGTCAGTGTCTACGACATCACCAT
Source organism: Candidatus Nomurabacteria bacterium (assembly GCA_943350875.1). Classification (GTDB taxonomy): domain Bacteria; phylum Patescibacteriota; class Minisyncoccia; order Phycocordibacterales; family UBA9973; genus UBA9973. The sequence goes on from CALRAL010000001.1 coordinate 172,185, forward strand.
TGCCGATGATAAGTGTATTTTTATTTATTTCATTTCGCATTTCAACTATTCTTGGCATCAAGTCCCAATGCGCAGGAACTTTGGACATCTCTTTACGAGTTCGCAGGTGTACCGTTAGCACAGAAATATTTTCTTCTAATAAAGTTTTTATCCACTCAACATCCAACAAATGATTATTTTTGCCTGCCCGTCCGAGGACTTTAGGCGAAGGCGGGTTAAAACCAATACGAGTTTTGACAGAGATCGGTAGACTTGGTGCACCTTCTTTTGCGGCACGAATTATTTCTCTTGCAAGTTTTGGATTCTTTATACAAGCTGCTCCTGCACCTTGTTTCTCTATGGATTTATCCGGACAACCCATATTTATATCTATTCCATCAAAACCAAGTTCTGCACAAAGAGCTGAAGCCAGCTTTATATTTCCTGGTCTTGAACCAAATATTTGAGCCACTATCGGATGCTCATTTTCTCCATATTTTAGGTCAATTAAGAGCTTTTCACGTGCTTTTGGGTGTGCAAGGCCATCAGCTGACACAAATTCTGTCCAAAATACATCTGGCTTACCATATTTTGCTATTATTTGCCTAAATGCACAATCTGTCACATCTGCCATTGGAGCAAGTACAAAAATAGGCCTGTTTAATTTTTGCCAAAAGTTTTGCATATTACTTGAATTTGTAATATACCTTATTTCCAAATCTTAGATCAATATATAAAAGAGAAGAATATTTTTTCACAAATTCTGCTTGCAAAGGTTCTGTAGACAATATAGTGTCCAAGTTCTCTATTATTTTTTCTGGAATGAAATCTTTTTTGATAATAATCTTTGGTGAGTCCGCCAAAGATACATTTGATGACAAGTATATATTTATGTCTCCATCATCTCTATATGAAAAAGCAGTCGTTTTTGCTTTTGTTTGTTTTAACAGTTCTATAAGAGAGGAAATATTTCCAAAATTTTCTTTACTAAAATTATACCCTATTGGATTTTCTAAATTTTCTAATATTCCCCCAAAGAACTTAAAATATACATTACCTGAGAAATATGGTGCATTATCAAAGATATATCCATTTTCATCTACAAAATAGCACTTATCTTCTTTAGATTTATCACTGTTTTCATATAGTGTCACATCATCTCCACACCAGACATATTTTTTCTCTCTTTCAGTGACATTTATTTCTAAAGTGTCTGTATTTTTTACACTTACAGAAATAGCTTTAAATATTTTAAATTTGTTTACTAACTCATTTTTGATTTTACTTTTAGGATATAAAACAAAATTTGTCTTAGGGAATAACCACAGATAGTCCCCCTCTATACTCTTTTGAACTATTTCTTTTATTTTATCTGTTTCTGTTATTTTATTACCAGAGATTTGTATGTCTATAATATTTATCTTTTGCCACCTCGATAAGAATATGAGGCCAACAAATATGATTAAAAAGCAAGAAAAATAAAATAGAATCTTATTTTTCAAAACCGAAATCTTCCTCTTTTTAAGTTTTTGAACTGGCGCAGAATTTAAAACAACTTTTTTTTTTATCATTTAATATAAGAATTAAATAACTAAGAAATAAATTCTTTACCACCCATATATTTTCTCAAAACTTCAGGGATTTTTATGGTGCCGTCTGCTTGCTGGAAGTTTTCAACCATGGAAACCAATATTCGCGGAGTAGGTATCGCAGTGCAATTTAATGAATGAGCATAATTCATTTTCCCAGTTTCATCTTTATAGCGTATATTAAAACGTCTAGTTTGAAAATCATGAAAATAAGAAGCTGAAGATATTTCTCTATATTTATTCTCTTTTGGCACCCAGAGTTCAATGTCATACTTTTTTACTTGACCCAAACCTAAATCTCCTCCGCAGTTTATTACTGTGTGATATGGAATTTCCAAGGACTCTATAAACTCTTCAGTATTCCTATTTATTTCCTCGTGCATTTTTACAGAAATTTCATGATTGGCTTCACATAATACAACTTGTTCCATTTTATAAAATTCGTGAACACGAATAAGACCTTTTGTATCTTTACCGTGACTTCCCGCTTCCCGCCTAAAACAAGGTGAGAATCCCAAGTATTTTAATGGGAATAATTTTTTATCAATAATTTCTCCAGAATAAAAACCCATTATTGGCACTTCGGATGTTCCAGCTAAATATTCTCCATCTTGAGTTTTGTATAAATCTTCTTCCCCTTGAGGTATAAATCCAGTTCCCAAAAAAGACTCTTTGCGGTCTATGATTGGTGGGATTATCGGTGTAAATCCTTTATCTGTAAAAAAATCCATAGCATAATTCCATATAGCAAAACAAAGTTTAACACTTTCACCAGTCAAGAAATAACCGCGAAAACCATGCACTTTTATTCCACGTTCAAAATCAACCATTTTGTGCGAGTTCATTATTTCAATATGATCTTTGGGTTCAAAATTGAATTTTGTTTTCTCACCCCATGTTTTTATTTCTACATTATCTCCATCATCTTTACCTTCTGGTACAGATATATCAGGTATATTTGGTATTTGGAGCATCATCTTTTGCCATTCCTCTACAATAGTTTTCAATTTTTCTTCTTTTGCTTTTATCTCTTCTTTTACAGTGCGCATTTCTTCTATTAGTTGTATTTTGAGTGCAGGATCTTGATCTCGCACAATGTCATTTGAAACCTTGTTTACTTCACTACGAAGGTCTTCTACTTCCTTCAATATTTTCAAACGTTCATCATCGAGTTTTATCAATTTTTCAATATCGACTTCCACATGCTTTTTTTTAGCACCTGCTTCTACTATTTCTTTATTTTCTTTTATAAACTTAATATCTAGCATAATGTTTCTATTATATATTATTATTGGTATAATGAAAAGACGGGAATTACTTCTAAAAACCGCATATAATTTTCTGCTGAAAATTTATTATGCTCGGCTCGTCAGCCTGCGCAATGCTTTTTATAAGTAATTCCCGTCTTTTCATTCATGAAAATCTACAAACTACCTAAAAATAAATTCCCTAGTGCTTTAATGGAAATACCTCAGCCCCCAGAGACACTGTGGGCTATAGGAGAACTTCCAAGTGAGGAATTAGTACATTTATGTGTGGTAGGTTCTAGGAAATTCACTTCCTACGGCAAAGAAGCATGCGAAAAGATAATTGCGGGGCTCAAAGGATATCCTATTGTAATAGTTTCTGGCTTTGCTATGGGTATAGACACTATTGCTCACAAAAAAGCAATGCAGATGGGACTCAAGACTCTTGTTTTTCCAGGTTCTGGACTTTCTGATGAAGCAATGTATCCAAAAACGAATGTCCGCCTTATGCGAGAAGTCATAGAGAGTGATGGATGTTTGCTTTCAGAATTTGAACCAGATTTTAAAGCAACACAATGGAGCTTCCCTATGAGAAATAGATTAATGGCTGGAATCTCAAAGGCAGTACTTGTGATAGAAGGAGAAGAAAGATCTGGCACACTCATCACTGCTCGTTTGACTACAGAATACAATAGAGATCTGCTAGTAGTACCCGGATCTATATTTTCTCCAAATTCAAAAGGGACAAATAAATTATTAAAACAAGGAGCGACACCTGTAACCTGTGCGGAAGATGTTTTAGAAGCACTTGGATTTGTACAAAAGAAAGATGAAGAAAAACAAGCACAATTATTTTTGGATTTATCTCCTGAAGAAAAGAAGGTTATGGATATGCTTCGTGAACCAATGCCGAGAGATGATTTAATCCGCTCTATGAAAATGAATATCTCAATATCTAATTCCCTCCTTTCCGCAATGGAAATACGAGGGCTCATAAAAGAAGAAATGGGTGAGATTAGGCTAAATAGTTGATCTAATACCAAAAATCTATCCAAAAAGCCAGTTTTTATGCTTTAAAGTTATCCACCACAACATTTTGTTGCATAATATTTAGTGGTTATGGTATACTTGTTGCATAAGGCCTTCGGGCTCCGAGAAATCCCCACTTTTGTGGGGATTTCGATTTTATGTCTTGCATATTTTATTTATATACTATATAATGGAGATATTGAGAGGTTACCTCTCTTGCTCGAAAGAGCCCATAGCCCCGAAAGGGGCTATTATATTTTTGGCTCAATTTTAAATAATTTATCAAAAACTATTTTAATCTTTTTATATTCTTCTTCTTCATTCAAATCATGAAAATCTTTCATTCTTACATTATGTCATTTAATTCATAATTAACAAAGTTTTATACAATAAAATTTGCTAAAAAAATATATTTCGTGTAATACTTGTTATTAATGAAGCTTTTAATTGTTGAATCACCATCCAAAGCAAAGACTATCGAAAAATATCTCGATGGCGCTTTTACTGTACGCGCATCTGTTGGGCATATTCGTGATTTACCAAAATCAAATAAAAAAGCAATAGATATAGAAGGTGGATTTATTCCTCATTATGAAATTTCAAAAGGTAAAGAAAAAGTTGTAAATGAACTTCACGATTTGGCTAAAAAGGCTACAGAAGTGATGCTAGCCACTGACCCTGATCGTGAAGGTGAAGCTATAGCTTGGCATATTGAAGAATTGATAAAAAATATAAAAGCTCCTATCAAAAGAGTAGCATTTAATGAGATAACTAAAGAAGCAGTGGAAGAAGCCTTAAAGAATCCACGAGAAATAGATACAAATTTAAGAAAAGCTCAAGAGGCTAGGAGAGTGTTAGATAGATTAGTAGGATATGATTTATCTGGCCTTATTTGGAAAAAGGTTCGCTATGGACTCTCGGCTGGGCGAGTGCAATCCCCTGCTTTACGTATAATAATGGAACGTGAACGCGAAATTAGAGCTTTTATTCCAGAAGCATATTGGGTATTAGAAGGACTTTTTGCCAGCCCTAGGCTGGTCAGCCTTGGGCTGAAAACAGAAGATACACAACTCAAATTAACATGCAAAGAAGAACCTCGTGACGAAAAAGTAGTTGAACACATATTAAGTGTCGGTAAATCTGGTAAATGGTATGTGAGTGATGTAAAAGAAAGTGAACAAAAGAGATCTGCTCGTGCACCGTTTACTACTTCTACTCTTCAACAGACGGCATCATCACGACTTGGATTCTCACCTTCTCGTACAATGCAAGTCGCACAGAAGCTCTACGAAGCTGGGCATATTACTTATATGCGTACAGATTCTACCAATATTTCACAAGTAGCGCAGGCACAAATACTTACTCTAGTAGAAAAGAAATATGGTAAAGAATATGCTGAAGCTCATATATATAAAACAAAAAGTAAAAATGCTCAAGAAGCTCATGAAGCTATCCGTCCTACACATATAGAAAATATGTCGAATGGTTTTAATGACGAACAAGAGAGACTTTATAAACTTATTTGGGAGCGTACTGTGTCTTCTCAAATGTCTGATGCAAGATTATTAAAAACAAAAGTTTCTGCAAAAATTGAAAATCATGATGAAATTCCAGAGTTCAATACCACTGGGTCAAGGGTATTATTTTTGGGTTGGCTCAAGGTAGATGCTGATGCAAGAGGTGAAGATGTAGAGCTTCCAGAAGTTAAAAAAGGAGAGAAATTAAAATTGCTTGATTTAAATAGCATGGGCAAACAGACAGAACCACCAGGCAGGTATAGTGAAGCAGGACTAGTGAAAGAACTCGAAAGTAGAGGTATAGGTAGGCCTTCTACATATGCAGCAATAATGAAAACTCTAGAGGATCGTGAATACGTAAGAAAAGAAGGTAGAACTTTATTCCCTACTGATGTGGGTGAAGTTGTGTCTGATTTCTTGGAAAAGAATTTTGCTAATTATATTTCAGATACATTTACCGCGGAAATGGAGGATGAACTAGATGAGATAGCTGAAGGTAAACGTGAATATGGTAAAACTTTGAAAGATTTTTATGGACCATTCTTAAAAGATGTAAAGTCGAAAGATAAATTAGAAAAAGCAACCAATCTAGGTGAAGCACCAGAGAATATAAAATGTCCAAAATGTGGAGGTAAGATGATTTTAAAACTTTCTCGCGCAGGTAAATTCTATTCTTGTGTAAATTATCCAGATTGTACTGGTGCCTTGATGCTTGATGGTAAAGAAATGGAAGGTCCAAAAGAAACTGGGGAAATTTGTCCAGATTGCGGTGAAAAGAAAAGCAAATCTGGTGGTGGCAAGTTGGTAGTTCGTCAAGGACGATATGGTGCATTCATATCTTGTTCTCGTTATCCAAAATGTAAATTTATAAAAGAAGATGAAGAAGAAAAAAAGAAAAAGATGACAGGAGTTATTTGTCCAACTTGCAAAAAAGGAGATATCTCGGAGAGACGTGGAAGATTTGGAATATTTTATTCTTGTTCTAATTATCCAAATTGTAAGTTTGCCATAAAAGCAAAGCCGACAGGCAATGTTTGTGATAAATGTAGCTCTTTGATGATGGAAGGTACAAAAACCATACCAGAGAGATGTTCAAATAAATCTTGTCCAAACTACAATCCACATAAAATATCAAAAATGGTATAATTTTTGTATGTCAGATATAAAGAAAATAGCTGATTTAATAAGTAAAGATATGAGTAAAAAAGATGTAGAGCTCATCACAAAGGCCTATGTTTTTGCAGAGAAAGCTCATACTGGTCAAAAGAGAATGAATGGAGAGCCATATTTTTTTCATGTATTTGAAACAGCAAAGATTTTACACAAATTGGGAATGGATGCTAAGACCATCTCAGCTGGGCTGCTGCACGATGTTTTAGAAGATACCCAAACAAAAGAAGAAGAAATTAAAAAAGAATTTGGAGATGATATTTTATTTTTAATAAATGGAGTCACTAAGCTTGGCAAATTAAAGTATCGCGGACACGAACGTCATGTGGAAAGTTTAAGAAAGTTTTTTGTCGCTATCTCAAATGATTTGAGAGTAGTTATAATAAAATTCGCTGACAGGTTGCATAATTTACGAACTTTAGAGTTTGTGCGTGAAGACAAAAGAAAAAGGATAGCTGTCGAGTCTGTTGAGATATATGCTTCTCTGGCAGATAGATTAGGGATGGGTAAATTAAAAGGTCAGATAGAAGATGCAGCTTTCCCATACGCTTATCCGAAAGAATATAAGGAGATAGAAGAAATATTAAAAGACAGAATGAGTTCTTACGAAAAAGATATAAAACAAGTCGGTGAAGAATTGGAAAAAGAATTAAAGAAAAATAAAATCAAATTTATTGAAATATCTTCTAGAATAAAACATAAATATAGTCTTTGGAAAAAATTGGTTGGTCGTGATATGGATATTAATAAAATATATGACATTGTTGCCTTGTGTGTGGTGGTTAAAAATGTTGAAGATTGTTATAGAGTTTTAGGTATTGTGCATTCTATTTGGAAACCTTTACCCGGTAGGATCAAGGATTATATAGCTTTTCCAAAACCAAATGGATATAGATCACTTCACACAACTATTTTAAATGGTTTGGGTGGAGTGGCAGAAATCCAAATAAGGACAGAAGAAATGCATGCAGAAGCTGCTTATGGAATAGCTGCTCATTTTGCTTATAAAGATTATGACAGTAAAAAGGCCAAAAATGACAAAGAGAAATTCAAATGGATAGAGGAATTGAAAGATTTGAAACATATTCCCAACGACCCTAAAATATTTTTAGAAAATTTAAAAATAGATTTCTTTAATGATCGTATTTTTATTTTTACTCCCGAAGGCGATGTAGTAGACTTACCAAAGGATTCTAGTCCGATAGATTTTGCTTATTCCATACATTCTGACATTGGTGACCATACTTCTGGAGCCAAGATAAATAATAAAATGTCTCACATTTTTTCTAAACTTAAAAACGGAGATGTGGTAGAAATTATAAATAGACAAGATGCTCATCCATCTAGTAAATGGTTGGAATATACTAAAACAAGCGTAGCAAAAAAGCATATTAAAAATTACTTAGAGAAAAATAGCTTGCTCGCCAAACTCAAGTCTTTTGGTCACTCTTAATTCAGCTAGGCAAGGCCTAGCTGAAAGATTAGATACTAAAACTTGAAATATCATATAGATTATTTTCATCTTCATTCTTTTCTTCTTTTGTTCTGTCATCCATTTCTTCAGATGGAGGTGTTGCCTCTGAAGGGGGTAAACTAGCGACATAATGCTCTAGCATTTGTTCTGGTTTTTTATTGATTTCTGATCTACTAATCAAATCCAAAATCATCCTAAGATCTTCATTTGAAAAGAAATCTATCTTTATTTGTCCACCTAATTCCTTTCTATCTATATGTACTCGGGTACCGAGTTTTTCTTGAAATTCTTCTTCTAATTCAACTATTTCTGGATCAGGCATAAATTCTTTTTTACGGACTCTGTCATAGGCTATTTTTCTTGCCAATCTTTCTGCCTCGCGAACTGAAATTTTTTTATAAACAATTTCTTTAAACAATACCATCTGTTCTTCAGAATGATCTACTAACATAAGAAGCGGTCTAGTGTGACCTTCGGATATCTTACCTTCGGAAAGAGCGTTCAATATCTCATCATTTAAAACCAAGATACGCAAAGTATTAGACACAGATTCCCTACTTTTACCCATTTTCTTGGCTATTTCAGCATGAGTGAATTTGAATTCATTTGCCAAACGAAAGAATGCTCGCGCTTTATCTACCACATTTAAATCTTCTCTTTGTAAATTCTCAATAATAGCAAGCTCAAGTTTCATCATCGAAGTATCCCCTTCACGAATTATTGCTGGCACTTGGGATACTCCTGCGAGTACTGCTGCACGTAATCTACGCTCTCCCGCTATCAATTCATATTCTGTTAAAAGTCCACCGTCTTCTTTTACTATTTCAGTGCGAGAGACTGTGAGGGGTTGAAGGACGCCATACTGCTTTATAGAGTCTGCTAAGTCTTGTAAACGCGCAGGGTCAAAGTCCCGCCTTGGTTGGAAAGGGTTTGGTTTTATTTTGTCGGTATCTATCCAGAAAATTGAGTTGGAATACAAGTTCGACATGAGTTTATTCTAGCATATTCAAATTTTTTATCTAATTGATTTAAAAGCTTTTTTTGTGTAAAATGTGTGAATTGCCGTGGTGGCGGAATTGGTAGACGCAATTGACTCAAAATCAATCGAGGGCAACCTCATGAGAGTTCGATTCTCTCCCGCGGCACACAGGAGAGTTCGACCTGTCCCGCACCGAGCTTTGCTCTGGTGCTGGAATTCTCTCTGGGTACATTTATGAAAAAAATAATAAAAAAATATAAATATTTGTCAGTTGATTTTGAAGTAATCGGTGGGAAAAAGCTTCATGGAACTATCAAAACAGGATTCTCAAAGAATGGCTCAGTGGGGCTTCTTTGTGCTTCCCTTTTAAACAAAGGTGTGACTACCTTAAAAGGTATTGCTCGTATTGAAGAGGTATATAGAGTGATAGAGATATTAGAAAGTATTGGTGTATCAGTAAAATGGATTGGGCAAAATGAAGTAAAAATAATTCCTCCAAAAAAGTTTGACTTAAAGAATATGAATGTAGAATCTGCTATCAAAACTCGTTCTATCATTATGTTGATCGGACCACTTATTCACTTACTTCCATCTTTTTCTATCCCTCACGCACAAGGTTGCAAGCTTGGTAAGCGTACTATCAGTGCTCACAAATATGCCTTTGAAGAAATAGGTGTACATGTAAAAGCTACAAATAATAGTTATGAAATAAGTTCTACTAAAATAAAACCAAGTGAAATAGTGATGTATGAATCTGGAGACACTGCTTGTGAGAATATATTGATGGCAGTGGCAAAAATAGAAGGTAAAACAATTATAAAATGCGCTAGTGGCAACTATATGGTGCAAGAAATGTGTTTCTTTTTGCAAAAATTAGGAGTAAAAGTAGAAGGTATAAGTACAGGCACACTCACTATTTATGGAATAAAAGATATAAATAAAGAGGTAGAATATCACAATAGTGAAGATCCAATAGAATCTATGATGCTTATTTCTGCTACTATTGTCACAAATTCACAATTAATTATAGAAAGATGTTCAATTGATTTCTTGACTTTAGAATTATATAGATTAGAGAAAATGGGTCTGAAATATAAAATACTAAAAAAATATTTTTCAAACAATGAAAATACAAAATTAGTTGATATTGAAATTTTTCCTAGTAAATTAAATGCACCGGAAGATAAAATCCATGCGAATCCATATCCTGGTATAAATATAGACAATTTGCCTTTCTTTGTTCCTATAGCTATTTCTGCTAAAGGTACGACTTTGATTCATGATTGGTTTTATGAAAATAGAGCAATTTACTTTACAGAATTAAATAGACTTGGAGCAGACGTAAAACTTGCTGATCCACACCGCGCATACATCACAGGTGGCGCACAGCTTAAATCAGCTCAGGTCGTCTGCCCGCCAGCGCTTAGGCCTTCTATGGTTATACTTTTATGTATGTTGGCATCAGAAGGTACTTCTATTTTAAGAAATGTATATATGATAAATCGAGGATATGAAGAAATAGCCGAAAGATTAAATTCTATTGGAGCAGAAATAAAAGTTATTCATGGATAGAAAAAAGCCAAAAGTTATAGTGATTCTAGGACAAACAGCGACGGGCAAAAGTGCTTTGGCAGTTAAATTGGCTAGAAAAATTGGGGGAGAGATAATTTCGGCTGATTCTAGGCAAGTTTACAAAGGACTTGATGTAGGTACTGGCAAAATTACCAAAAAAGAAATGAAGGGTATGTCACATCATCTATTAGATGTGGTAAGTCCAAAGAAGAAATTTACAGTTGCAGAATATAAAAAATTAGCGGAAGAAAAAATAAAGGAAATAATTGCTCGTGGAAATACTCCAATAATTTGTGGTGGCACAGGATTCTACATAGATGCAATAACTAAAGGAATAATTTTACCAGAAGTCCCGCCAAATAATAAATTGAGAAAAATTTTAGAAAAACAGAGTACAGAAAAACTTTTCAAAATTTTACAGAAACTTGATAAAAATAGAGCAAAAAGTATAGATAAATTTAATAAAGTCCGTCTTGTTCGAGCTATAGAAATAGCTAAATATCTAGGTAAAGTGCCCAAAATTACACAGGCAACGCCTGTGTATAAATTTATAAAAATAGGATTATTTTTACCGAAAGATATTCTAAAAAAGAGAATGGAAAAGAGAGTGAAAGAAATGTTTAATAAAAAGAATCATGGAGGATTATTGAATGAAATTAAAAAGTTAAAGAAAGCCGGAATTTCAGATAAAAGATTAAAAGAATTAGGCTTTGAATATTACAATCCAACTTATGAAAGCGTAGTTTTAGAAACTTTAAAATATGTCAAGCGCCAGATGACTTGGTTTAAACGGGACAAAGAAATTAAATGGTTCAATGCATCATCGGATCACTTCCCACTCTTTGTCACAGGATTTCTTGAACAATTTGCTAGACATAGCATTGCGAAACCAAGAGGATAATAGCCTTGGCCAGCCGACTTGATGTGGACGTCTTGGGGACTGAAAGATTTTTAAATTTCTATCAACTTTCGTTCTCCCTATTTTTGAAAGTCTAGAAAACATATCAATATCTTCAGCCGCGGAAAGTTTTTCATTATAACCATTAAGTTTTTTAAAAATGTCTTTCTGTATTATTTGGAATTCTCCTGCTGATTGTCCAATATGGAAGAAATTATTAGAAATATAATAAATATAATTCATTATTCCACCAAAAAAGTTATCAGCGAATGTAGCTTCTTTTTTGTAATAGTAAATAAATGGCGCAAGAGCCACTAGATCTTTATCTTGTTCAAAATTCTTAACAGCTTTTATAAAAAAAGAATTTATTTCAGGAATTATTATATCAGCATCTATAAATATTAAGTATTCACCTTGAGCTACATCTGCCCCCATATTTCTAGCTTGGCCTATAGTTTGCCTTACAGAATCAGTGTATTCAACTATTTTAGCATTGTATTTTTTTGCTATTTCTACTGTTTTATCAGTACTTTTGCCGTCAGAAATAATGATTTCATTATCATGCAAAGTTAACCCTTTTAAACAAAGCAAAGTACGCTCCAGCGTTTTCTCTTCATTTAATGTTGGAATAATTATTGAAAGCATTTTGGCGGGCGATGAGGGAATCGGACCCCCGACATCGGTTTTGGAGACCGAAGTTATACCACTTAACTAATCGCCCATATCTTCCGACCGAAGTCGGAAGACACGGAAATAAAAAACTATATAATTATTTATTTCCTTTAAAGAACAAGCAACAAAAAAATTCTTGTTGCTTGTAAATTATAACAAAGTAAAACAAAAACTAGAAGTTATTAACCAACTATTTTAGCTTCTTTGTGTTTTGTTTTCTTTTTACAATGTTTGCAGTATTTATTTAGCTCAATTTTTTTCGTAATAAGTTTCTTGTTCTTTTTCGTATAATAATTGGCCTCTTTGCAGATACTACATTTAAGTCTAAAAAGTTTATCTTGTGACATATCTATATAATATCAGAAAAATAAGAATTTGCAACCTTATTTTACGATACGTTTTATGGTTGGATTTATACGATAATACCTTTTGATTATAGGGTTTATCCGAGTGACAATCTCATAATTAATAGTATCAGAGTCCTGAGCCATTATGTCTGCCTCCGCATAATGTCCATGATTCCCTCCGATGATAGCTACTTCATCCCCGACTTTGGCGTTTACACTAGTTATATCCATCACTATCATATCCATAGATACTCGGCCTATTAATTTCACTTTTTTACCATTTACATTAAAAACGCCTTTTCCAGAGAGAAGTCTAGGATACCCGTGCCAATAGCCTATGGGGATAATTGCGAGTTTTGAATCTCTTTTTAATTCTTCTGTCAGATCATAACCAATCCTTGTGCCTTTGGGTAAAGTTTTTATTTCCGTGATAATAGTTTTCCAAGAAAGCACTGGATATAAACTATATTTTTTCTCCATGGCTATTTTTGTTTCCTTAGAAGACCAAAGTCCATACATACCAATGCCGACACGCACCATATCAAACTGAAATTCTGGATAAAACATAGCAGCAGCAGATGCACAGATATGTTTTAATGGTTTGTAGCTAGCTTTTTTAAATTCTTTTTCCCATTGATTTAGTCTATTCACTTGTAGCTCTGTATATTTCCTGCCTTCTAATTCTTCTCCTAATGCTAAATGACTGTACAGTCCTTTCACTTCTATTTTTTTATTTTCCTTTAACAACGCCAAAACTTTTTTAATTTCATTCATCAAAAATCCTTGTCTGCCGAGCCCTGTGTCTGCTTTTATATGTATTTTAATTTTTTTATTAAATTTAGTTTTTACTAATGATCTCAGAGCATCCATATTTGAGATAGTTAGAGAAATATTTTTTTCGCTTGCCTCCTTGTAATATGCTGGAGAAACATAGCCAAAAACCATTATAGGTACTTTTATACCTTCTTTTCTTAATTCTAATGCTTCTTCAAATGAATCAGTTCCCAAAAAACTGACTCCACATTTTACTACTTCTTTTGAAAACGGCACAAGTCCGTGTCCATAGGCATTTGATTTGACCACTGCCATCAAGATACAGTTTTTACCAATAACACTTTTGAAAGTCTCATAATTTTTTTTTATATTTTTACGATCAAGCTCTACCCAAGTTCGCAATTTTGTTTTTTCTGTTTGAGTCATTTTTTAATTTACACTAGTTTTTAATTTGTTTTCTCTTTCAGATCTCTCTATTGCAAGTTTGATTAATCTGTCCAAAAGTTTCGTGATTGGCACACCACTTGCTTCCCATAGTTTTGGATACATACTGATATTTGTAAAACCTGGAATTGTATTTATTTCATTTACCAAAACTTTTCCATTTTTCTTAAGGAAGAAATCTACTCTACTCATACCTTCACAATTTAGAACTTTAAAGGTTTTAACAGCTAATTCTTGAATTATTTTAGTTGTTTTTTTATCTATTTTTGCCGGTATTTCTGCTATGGATCCAGCATCTATATATTTTGCATTATAAGAATAAAACTCTTGATTGGCAATTATTTCTCCAGGAATCGAAGCCATAGGGTTTTCATTACCCAAAACTGCACACTCTATCTCACGCCCATCGATGAATTCTTCAATAATTATTTTTGTATCATATTGAAATGCTTCTTTGACAGCCTTTATAAACTCTTTTTCATTTTTTACCTTACTTATCCCAACAGATGAACCCATATTTGCTGGTTTTATAAAGAGTGATAAACCCAACTCTTTTTTAACATTTGAAAAATTAATTTTATCTCCACTTCTTACCGTAATAAATTTACCAATGGGTATGTTTGAGTCTCTAAGAATTTTCTTAGTTATTTCCTTATCCATTCCCATGGCTGAGCCAAGTACACTTGGACCCACAAATGGTACACCCGCAAGCTTTAAAAGACCTTGCATGCTACCATCTTCACCAAATGGTCCATGCATAATTGGAAAAACTATATCAAACTTTTTAATCTGTTCAAAATTGAATTTACCATCTTTATTTATCTTTATAGCAGTAACATTATATTTATCTTTATCTAATGCATTGATGACATTTTTTGCAGACTGTAAAGATACTTCATGCTCTGCTGATTTACCCCCAAAAAGTACCCCTATTTTTAATCGTTTTTTTGCCATTTTTAGAGTATAGCACTTTTTTATAGTAATTTTACAACGTCGTGATATGTAACAAAAAGCATTAGGATTATGAGAACTGCAAAACCTGCCATGTTGGCAATATTAGTCACTTTTGGATTCATCTTTGAGCCTTTGATTTTCTCAATCAAGAGGAAGAGCAATCTACCTCCATCAAGCGCAGGAAAAGGCAAAAGGTTGATTATTGCTAGATTCACGGATATTAGGCCCGCAAAAGAAAGCAAATAATTAAAGCCAAATTTATAGGCATCACCCACTACTCCCACCATCCCTACAGGCCCTGTGACAGAAGAAAAGCTACCTTTGCCCATTATTGCCCCTTTTATGAGCCCAAAAAGGCCTGAAACAGTGTCTTTGGTCACAGACCAATCAAGTTTAAGCCCTTCCCAAAAAGCCATGTAAAACGGCAGTTTTTCAATACCAATCTGATCCATAGATATGCCTATCATTAGCTCACCAGATTCGCTAGATTTAGGTTTGATGTTGACTATATTTATGGGTTCTGTTATTTTTCCACGAACATAACCTATTTCTAATCCCCCGCCTGCATCAGCTATGCCTGAAGCATTGTGGGCAGGATCTTTTTTTGAGTTTGTGGCAAAAGATTTAATAGTTTCTGGACTAATAAAAGTTGTAAATTGATTTCCGCTTTTTAAGGAAACAATCTTGTCACCAGTTTTGAGACCAGCTACATCTGCAGGAGATTTGGGTAATACAGACACCACTACAGTATGTACATCTTTTAATTCATAGCCATTGGCTTCTTCACCGACAGATGTCGGAAGCCCAGACATAAAACTAAAAGAAAAAATAATCCAAGCAAGCAAGAAATTTGCAAATACTCCAGTAAAGAGAACTATTGCTTGCTTCCAAGCTGGTTTGTTTATAAAACTTCGACTTGCGTCTGGACCAGAAATGCTTTCTTCGTCTGGAGTCTCACCGAAAATCTTTACAAAACCACCAAAAGGTAAAAGATTGAAAGTATATTCTGTTTCTCCTTTCTTAATGCCGAAAAGTTTAGGGGGGAAGCCAAAGCCGAATTCATCTACTCTGATTCCAAACTTCTTCGCGCTAAAAAAATGCCCAAATTCATGGACCAACACTAGCACCAGAAGTATGATTATAAATATAATAATAGACATCTTTTAATTCATTACTTCTTTTTCTTTTTTCTCAAAAATACTTTCCAAGTTTTTATTTACTTCGTCGATTATTTTCTGTAAATCTTCTTTCGCTTTAAACTTTTCATCCTTTGTGATTTTACCTTCTTTTTCTAATTTCTGAACATCGTCCCAAATGCGTTCTCGTTCTCTACGGACAGTGATCCTTTGCTCTTCTAACTTCTCTTTTAAGACTTTTACGAGTTTTTGCCTCGTCTCTGTGGTGAGTTGAGGGAATATCACTCGAAGCCCTGATTCATCTGTAGCTAAAGATAAGCCTATATTTGAAGCTAAAATAGCTTTTTCAATTACTTTCAATTGAGTCTTATCCCAAGGAGCAATACGCAAGGTCTTTGAGTCTTCGATGGAAATAGAGGCAACGTTCTTGATCGGCTGATAGGCACCATATATTTCTAAAGAGATATTGTCTAAAATCATCGGCGAAGCACGACCGACATTGAGCTGGTTGTATTCTTTACTCAAGAATTCTTCCACCTTTTTTATTTCTGTTTTAAAGTTTGAAAAGTTGTATTGCATATTATGATTATACCAATAATTATAAATTTATAAAATGGGGACAACTAAAGCCACTGATTCCATTAAGCTTTTTACTGAAGATCCTGGCTGACGCAAAAATTCTCTGATTTTGAAAAAATGTTTAAAATAAGTAATACCCATATGGAGGGTAGTCCTTGATATTTTATTGTGTAAAACGCATTCTAAACTGTTTAAAAAACTTATAGCTTTAGAACGAGAGGAATCTCTTTGGCTCTCTTTCCCGATCTCTATAAGGACTCCGACTTTGGTCGGAGCCTCTTCTTCAGCTAATAATTCTTTTATAAAATTAATTCTGTTCTGTAAAGACATCTTTATAAATTTTTCTGCCTCACCCTCCGCTAGGTCAGACCTAGCGGAAATAAAATGGAACCGAGATACAACAGTTTTCAAAAGTACATTTACATCAGGAATAATTATATAAAAAAGTGTATTTGGTACAGGGTCTTCAAAAAGTTTCAAAAGTGCTTGCTCTGCATCTAATGTAAAATTATTGGCACAAATTATAAATATCTTTTTATTTTCAGCCTCGCCCGTAAAGCTATGGCTTAGGGAAAATCCACTCTGATACGCCATGTCACGCACACTGAAAGCATCATCAATTTTAAAATTATCAATCACCAAATGACATACATCCGGATTATTTAAAACTTTTATTCCCAAACTTTCCACAAACTCAAAAATCTCAGGCACAACTTTCTCATGTTCGCCTTCTATTAGGTATGCGTGATGATTATTGTTATTTTCTAAATATTCTTTTAACATTATTTCTTACTTAGGATAGCCTTTTTATACACATCCAGGTGTTCTAGCGCGATACCTGTACCATTTACCACACAGAAAAGAGGGTCATCGGCTAAAATAGCCTTCACTCCAGTCTTCCTGTACACCAAATCAGTCAGATTGCGGAGCATGGATGAGCCACCGGTCATGATTATCCCATGATCCATGATATCAGAAGAGAGCTCAGGTGGAGTTTCTTGCAACACGTCTTTTATTGCTTTCACCATCATTTTTAATTCACCATCTATCGCTTTTACGATTTCGTTTGTGGAGATCTGTGCTGAACGCGGAAGCCCTTGGATAAAATCTCGCCCTTTTATCGTTGCATGAAGCTCTTCTTCAAGCGGTACAGCTGCGCCTATTTTTATTTTCACTTCTTCAGCTGTTCTGTCACCTATTGCAAGGTTAAAAGTCTTTTTTATATAGTCTGCTATGGCTTGATCTATCTTGTTTCCAGCGCATTTTACAGAAGTAGAAGCCACTATTCCACCCAATGAAATAACCGCCACATCCGTCGTACCACCACCGATATCCACTATCATATGCCCTCTAGCCTCGTAAATCGGTACTCCAGCGCCTATCGCCGCTAAAATGGGCTCTTTGACCACATAGGCGTTTTTAGCCCCTGCGCGGATAGCTGCCTCTACCACAGCTCGGCGTTCTGTCGAAGTTATGCCTGCTGGCACTGAAACCATGACATCGGGCTTGAAAATGTTAAATTTGCCCATTGCTTTATTTATGAAATATCGGAGCATGGCTTCGGTCACCCTATGGTCTGCGATGACGCCATCTTTCATTGGACAATATGTGATGATGGATTCTGGGGTTTTACCTATCATGTCTTTGGCCTCAAAGCCGATAGCCATTATTTTGTTATCTTGTTCGGATACAGCTACCACCGAAGGCTCATTTAAAATGATGCCTTTTCCTGGTAAAAAGACGAGAGTATTGGCTGTACCTAGATCTATGCCTAATTTCTTTGAAAAGATTCCCATCCCGTACGAAATAGGAAATCGTTAGATTTCCGTACTTTATTTAAACTTTAATAATTTCGACTTCTCTCAATATAATATCTACCCGAAGAAACCTATTTTAACAGAAAGATTTCATACGGGACCCATGAGTCAAATATATCACATTTATGCTAAAATAAAAGCATGGATTCAGAAGAAGAAAATGACAAAAAAAACCATATAAAAAACCCATTTCAGGGCTATTTAGAAAACTTAAAAAAACACAAAGAGGCAGTAAACCCGGTGCATGAGATAGTGAACTGTTATTATAAAATGAATGGTTGGGAAAAGATGCCAAAAACTTTTTACACTGGCCGATATGCTTACAACAAGCTCGCCTTTGAGGCAAAAAAACTTTACGAAGCTTGTGACAAAGAATTAGACGACTGTATCTGGGCACTCGATAAGATGAAATATTTAGCACAAAAAGGAAACTTCGATTGGTCTATCATCACGTGTTTGAAACATGAGTTGAAATAAAAAACCCATTTACGTTTTCACATAAAAGGGTCTATCAGATATTATTTCATTCAGCCAAAAATAAAAATGGCCAAAAGAATTAATGCAAACACCAATGCTAATGCTTGGACACCCGTCCAAGATTTTTTATTTTCTGTACTCATATAAAGAGCTTTCTATTAAAAGTGAAACATACAAATATCATAATACCATACTTAGTATTTTTACGCAACGATGACAGTGAACTCTCCTCGCACTTTGTCTTTATTTTTATCAAAGTATTCTAAAAGCTCTGCAGGTGAGCCGATTTTAAATTCTTCATAGATTTTAGTAAGTTCGCGAGCGATGCAGACTTTTTTATTGGGGCAAAATTTCTGCAAAGATTCTAAAGTTTTCAAAATACGATGTGGAGATTCATAGAAAACCATTGTTCTCTTTGATTGCTCAATTTCTTTAAATAAAGTTTCTCTACCCTTTTTATGTGGCAAAAATCCAAGAAAAGTAAATTCATGAGTTGGGAGTCCTGAAGCAGAAAGCGCAGTGATGACTGCTGAAGCTCCAGGAATAGGGATAACTTGAATGTCAAAGACCGTCTTTGACACAGGAGGTGTCAAGGACTGTCCTTGACATTCTTTTATCTGAGCCACCAGCATCGCTCCAGGATCAGAGATGCCTGGAGTGCCTGCATCTGAGACTAAAGCTAAATCTTTCCCTTTTTTTATTAATTCAAAAATTTTACCAGTTTTAGAAAGTTTGCTTTGAGCATGATAGCTCATAGTCGGTTTATTTATATTATATTTTTCTAAAATTTTTTTAGTCTCTCGAGTATCCTCGCATAATATCAAATCGACGTTCTTTAATGTCTCAATAGCTCGAAAACTAATGTCTCCCATATTTCCTATCGGCGTCGCCACTACGTAAAATTTGGACATAAAATAAATTAACTATTACGAGCTTTTTTAAACGTATGCAAATGCGAAGAAATGCCTATGCCTATGGCTATGATGAGGATGTTTTTTATGATGTATTGTCCTTCGAGTGTAGGAGTTAAGAATCCTTGCCAAGTGACAGAGGTCAGTAAAAACAACGGCATAACAGTCGTTATTAAATGTATTACCAAAAGTAAAATCGCCAACCGTTCTAATTTTGGGATTATAAAAATAATACCAATAAGCATCTCAAAAATACCAAAGAAAATTATAAAAGTATTAAAAGACACTCCTGGCAAAGTCCTCTCTAGAAGCGATGCTACGAGCGGGTTCGCCGGACTCATGGATAAAACTTTCAACAATCCAAACCAAAAATAAACTAAAAAAATAGCAAATCTAGAAAATGGTACAGCCCAATGTTTGGTATGGTCTATTATTTCTTCATCTATTTTTTCTATTTCGTTTTCTATTTTATTCATGATTTTTATTTCCTATATTTTTTTAATTTCCATTTATCTGCTACCTTGACTCTAGTCAGTGAGCGTTCGAGTTCTGTGGCAAAATGTTCATAATCAACCACTTCTTTATTCTCTGCTTGTTTTCTTAATTCTTCTGCACGAGCTTTTGCTTTTTCAATACTTTCATCATTCATTTCAGACACATGTAGAGCGAAATCAGCCAAGATAGCGACATTTGTAACACCATCTTCGCCTTTTTTGACCTCTATAAAACCACCCACCACTGCCATAGGCACATATTCACCATTTACAAGTGACACGATGTCCCCAGAAGCAAGTTCTGCTATAAGTGGTATGTGATCAGGTAAAACTGTTATCTCACCTTGTTTTGTAGGCAAACTCACTTGATCTACCATCTCATCAAGTAATAATTTTTCCGGTGTGACTATTTTAAGTTTTAGTTGTTTTGACATATGTATTCACTTTGAGAGTTAAATAGTTCTTGAGAAAAGCCTTGCGCAGAAGTTTAGAAAATAAAAATGGTATTCCATTTATTATTTTCTTGAACGACGAGCAGTTCGCTGGCAAGCTTCGCCAGATAGATTGCTTTTTGAAAGAAGCTATTTAATTTTCAAAGACTATTTAATTTTACAATGCGCCCTTCATATAAAACTCATTTTCTGGCTTGTCATCATGTTTACCTTCCAAAATCTCTTTAAACGAACGAATGGTTTCTGAAAGTGGGACATATTGCCCCTTTGCTCCAGTAAATTGTTCTGCCACGAAGAATGGCTGAGACAAGAATTTCTGAATCTTCCTCGCACGCACAACAAGAGCTTTATCATCTTCTGAAAGTTCTTCCATACCTAGGATGGCGATGATGTCTTGCAAATCTTTATAACGTTGTAAAACTCTCTGCACTTCACGAGCAGTATTATAATGATCAAGACCCACGATATTTGGATCCAAAATTGTAGAAGAAGAATCAAGCGGGTCAACAGCTGGATATATACCTATCTCTGTAAGTGAACGATTTAAGACCACAGTAGAGTCCAAGTGTGAGAATGTAGTTGCTGGAGCAGGGTCTGTGAGGTCGTCTGCAGGCACATACACGGCTTGAACAGATGTAACAGAACCTTTTTCCGTAGAAGTAATACGCTCTTGCAAGATTCCCATTTCTGTCGCCAAAGTCGGCTGATATCCCACCGCAGATGGAATACGTCCAAGCAAAGCAGATACTTCCGAACCAGCTTGAGTGAAGCGAAAAATGTTATCCACGAAGAAAAGCACATCTTTGCCTTCTTTGTCTCTAAAATGTTCAGCCATTGTGAGTCCTGAAAGAGCCACACGCAAGCGAGCACCTGGCGGTTCATTCATCTGTCCGAAGACCATGGCCACTTTATCAAGCACGCCAGAATCTTTCATTTCATGATACAAGTCATTACCTTCACGAGTACGCTCACCGACTCCAGCAAAAACAGAATATCCTCCGTGATTTGATGCAATGTTGTGGATGAGCTCTTGAATAACGACAGTTTTACCCACTCCAGCTCCTCCGAAAAGTCCTACTTTTCCCCCTTTCAAAACTGGACAAATAAGGTCTATGACCTTGATACCAGTTTCCAAGATTTCCACTTTTGTCGCTTGAGCAAGGTATGCTGGAGCTTTACGGTGAATTGGAGATTTAGCAAGGGCAGTAGTATCTTTACCATCATCAATACTCTCACCTAAGACGTTGAAAATACGTCCGAGAGTATCTTTACCGACAGGCACAGATATAGGAGCTCCAGTATTTTCTACCTCCATTCCTCTTGCAAGTCCATCTGTAGAGTCCATCGCAACAGCGCGCACTATCCCTCCACCCAAATGTTGTTCGACTTCAAGGGTTATCTTTTTGCCATTTTTTTCTACTAATAACGCTGTATAGATATCTGGCATTTCGCCGCCAAACTCCACATCTATGACCGGCCCTATGATTCTTTTTATAATTCCTCTATTTTTCATAAATTTTCTTAAATTAATAATTATTTTTAATTTAAGGACAGTCCTTTTTTAAATTCTTCAAGGACTGTCCTTGTAAGCCTAGCTCATACTTGCCATGCCGGCACTTATTTCTGATATTTCTCTGGTGATGCCTGACTGGCGAACTTTGTTAAATACTAATGTCAGATCATCTATCATCTCTGTACTTGCCTCACTTGCATTCTTCATCGCCATCATTCTGGCTGACTGTTCACTCGCATTTGATTCTAGCATCATCTGATATATCTGAGTTCTGACTATTTTCTCTGCAAGTGATTCTATTAAAACATTCATATCCCCTTCAAATAAATATTCTACATCACCACCCCCAGCCCCCTCCTCCTCAAGGCGGGGATTAATTTCTTCAATTAATTCCTTTAAAGCATCTTTTGAAACAGGGATAACTTGGCGAATGTTCGGCTTTTGAGTCAGAGCAGAAACGAAATCAGTATAAGCCACTAATACTTTATCATAATTACCTAAATTATATTCATCAGTTGAAAGTTTTGAAATCGGTATTATATCTCCGATAGAAATGTTATCTGGAATCTCATTAAAGCTTGCAATAACTTTTTTACCAATCCTTCGCATTAAAATATCACCTTTTTTGCCGACAGTGATTACATCAATATTTGGATACACATTTTGTTTAAAAATTAAAAGTACCTTTTTTGCCACTTGAGCATTATAAGCTCCGCAAAGTCCACGATTGGAAGTGACGAAAATAAGTAAAACATTTTTTACTTCTCTCTCTATGAAAAGCGGACTGGTTATCTTCTCTGTATTCTTGGCAATTGAAGTCAAAATCTCCCAAGAATATTCCGCGTACAAACGCGAAGCCAACGTACTCGATACTGCGCGTTTCATCTTGCTTGCAGCCACGAGCTCCATGGCCTTGGTTATCTTCTTCGTGCTCTTGATCGATTTGATTCTACTTTTTATCTCTTTTGAATTTAACATACATTTTTCTCTTTATTCCCCGCCTGCAACGCTATGCGTAGCATTGCGGGCAGGTTCTTTTAATTTCTTTCGTTGATGCCATAAATAATTTTCTATTTCAAAAAGTTAGCTTTAAACTCAATTACTGCTTTTTTGAAGGATTCTTCGCTTTTTTCGCTATACATGCCTTTTTCTTTAATTTCAGCAAAAAAGTCTTTTGCATTATTTTGAGTATATTCTATAAGGTCTGTTTCGAAGGCTTTAATCCTATCTAAGGGTATTTCATCCATCAAACCCTTGGTGAGGGCGTACAGTACGGCTACCTGATGTTCTACTATCATAGGGGCATATTGTGGCTGTTTTAGGACTTCCACGGCTCTTTTACCCCTTTCTAGCTGTCTTTTAGTTGATTCATCAAGGTCAGAACCAAATTGCGAGAACGCTTCAAGCTCACGGAATTGAGCCAAATCAAGCTTTAAGGTGCCAGCCACCTTTTTCATCGCCTTTATCTGAGCCATTCCTCCAACCCGAGACACAGAAAGACCGATATTTACAGCAGGACGAATACCTTTATAGAACAAATCTGTCTCCAGGAAAATCTGCCCATCGGTGATAGAGATGACGTTTGTGGGAATGTATGCAGACACATCGCCAGCCTGAGTTTCAATTATTGGCAGTGCAGTGATAGATCCTCCGCCATATTGTTTATTCCTTCGGCATGCGCGTTCGAGCAAACGTGAATGCAAATAAAAAACATCTCCCGGATATGCTTCACGACCTGGTGGACGACGCAAGAGAAGTGATATTTCACGATATGCCACAGCATGTTTGGAAAGATCATCATAAATGATGAGCACATCTTTACCTTGATCCATAAAATATTCAGCGATAGAAACTCCAGTATAAGGTGCAATATATGAAAGAGCTGCAGACTCGGAAGCAGAAGCATTTACAATAACTGTGTATTTCATCGCGCCACCTTCTTCGAGGCGGACTTGAAGTTTGCGAAGTTTAGAATCTTTTTGGCCAATTGAAACATACACACAGATCATGTTTTGACCTTTCTGGTTTAGAATTGTATCTATAGCGATAGCTGTCTTACCTGTCTGTCTGTCTCCAATGATGAGCTCACGCTGACCACGACCGATAGGGATAGTCGCATCGATAACCTTGATACCTGTTGATACTGGTTGGTCCACACCCTGGCGTGTTATGACTCCGGGAGCCACTTTTTCTACAGGATATGTCTTTTCAGCTTTTATCACACCTTTGCCATCAACTGGCATACCCAAAGCATTCACCACACGTCCCATAATACTGTCTGAAACAGGAACTTCGAGGATTTTCCCCGTAGCTTTTACCTCATCACCTTCTCTGATACCAGAAGTATCACCGAAAATAATCGCACCGATGGTGTCTTCTTCAAGGTTTAGCACTACGCCGACTTCACCATTTGGAAAAGTCACCATTTCAGAAGATTTTACATCCGCCAGTCCAGAAATCTTTGCAATACCATCAAAAACTTCTATCACATGACCTATTTTTTCTGCTTTGAGGGAGCTTGAGAAGCGATCTATCTCCTTTTTTAAATTGTCTACTATGTAATTACTGTTCATATTTCTCTTGTTAAATGTTCTTGTAATTTTTTAATTTTATAACTGACAGTATTGTCTATTTTCTCATCACCCACTTCTATTTTTACTCCGCCAAACAATTCTTTGTTCAAAACTTCTTCTAAGATTACTTCTTTTGCTTTATAATGTTCTCCTAAAATCTTTTTTAAATCTTTTTTTGCTTCTTCTTTCAAAACTCTCGAACTTGATACCTTTGCCACCACTCTACCCTCATCTTTATTCATTATTTTAGCCAAACTTTTCAATATTTCTTTTGATTTTGGAAGTAATCTTTTTCTATATAAAAACTTGGTGACATTTTTAAATAAAGAATGCAGCTCGGACTCATTCTTATCTTTAGAAAGGAAATAAATTGCGCGAGCTATGTCATTGTTTGAAACTTTGGCCATATATTATAAATTACTCAATTCTTTTATCGTTTTTTCATCAAAAGAAGCATCTAGCTTTTTATCTATTAATTTTTCTGTCACTTTCATCACCAATGACACTATCTCATTCTTTGCATCTGCAACCATTTTTGTCTTTTCAGCTTCAAGAGTCTTTTTACCATCACTTATCATAATGGCTACATCAGACTTTGCTTTCTCTAACATCTCATCTTTTTTTATTTCGGCTTCTTTTATAGTGTTATTAAATAATATTTGCGCTTCAGTTTTAGCTTTGACTAACACTTTCTCATACTCGATATTTGTTTTTTCTAAAATTTGAGCATTTTCTTCAGCATCATCTACCCCTTTTGCTATCTTTTCTCCACGTTCTTTCATTAACTTGCTAAGTGGCTTGAGCGCATAAATATAAAGCATGGTAAATACAATACTAAAGTTCAAAACTTGAGCGATAATAATTTTCCAATCTATGTGAAATGTTGAAACAATTGAATCCATAATTTAAATAAAAAAATAATTTTAAAACCACGCATAGCGCGCAGTATTGAAAATTAAAAATCTAATAAATTAGACCTTTAATTTTCGAACTGCAAACTATAATGAGAATGCAATAACAAGCACGTAAATAGCAATAGCTTCTGCGAACGCGCAAGAAAGCAACATCGGCACAAGAATCTTGTTTGCTGATTCAGGGTTTCGACCGATTGATTCCATGGCCTTTGCCCCAATCATACCGATACTGATAGCTGGAGCCATTGCTCCTAACGCCATCACACCTGCCTTTGCAAAAGGTAATATTTCCTCCATAATTTATTTTAATTTTTTAATAATAAACAACTGCCAGAACGACTAATCGGGCAATTTGATAATAAATTTATACCACTCCCTGTGTTAATTTTTGGTGTTCGTGACTCTCCCCGCCTGCATCGTTATGCGAAGCATTGCGGGCAGGCTCGTGATCGTGATCACTTGATGAAATCGTAAAGTAAACCACGAGCAGCATAGAGAATATCAAAGCTTGAATAAATCCAACCAATATCTCAAGAAACAAGAACGGGATAGGCACAACATAAGCCACAAGCGCTGATATTGAGACCAAAAGCACTTCCCCAGCAAAAATGTTTCCAAAAAGACGGAAAGAAAGCGATGCTATTTTTGCCACTTCTCCAGCTATTTCTATCAAACCAACAAAGAACGTAATAGGAGCTACGATTATAACTGTTGGCTCCTTTTTTATCTTGGTAAAGATACTACCAAGCACACTCAGATTAACATATTTATTAAAAGTTTTCCATATACCTACGGATACTACACCAAACAAATTCGCACCGATAACAGCTGACACTGCCAGAGCTAAAGTCGTGTTCACATCTGCCGTCCCTCCACGCAAAAACGGGATGAAGGATTTTATTCCTTCGTGGTTTTCAATGAGTCCAAAGCCTCCAAGTGGTATAAGTCCAAGCCAATTATTTACTAAAATAAAAAAGAAAACAGAGATAGCCATGGGGAAAATCCTGATAGAAAGAGCTCTATCATTCGTTACTTGATCACA
The DNA here is from genome assembly GCA_943350875.1 of Candidatus Nomurabacteria bacterium. Classification (GTDB taxonomy): domain Bacteria; phylum Patescibacteriota; class Minisyncoccia; order Phycocordibacterales; family UBA9973; genus UBA9973. Next base: position 198,738 of record CALRAL010000001.1, read on the forward strand.
CATAGATAAAGCTCCTTCTGCAAAAACCTCAAAAACGTTCTGAATTCCCTTTGGAATTTCTTTTAATTTACGACGGAGAAAAATTGAAATGATAACGATAACTGCCACAGCTACCCAGCTTGTTATAAGAGCATTGGTGATATGAAAACTACCAAAATCAGTTATTTTTTCTGCGAATATTGTTGTTTCGTGTAATATTTTTTCTTTCATAAATTCTTATTTTTTTCCCCGCCTGCATCGCTATGCGAAGCATTGCGGGCAGGTATCGAATCTTGTCTCTCTAATTTTATTTTATATTTTTTTACAGTTTTGACAATACCATAAGCTGAAAGTAAAAAAGATAAAATTATTAGTATAAAAAATATCCAAGGCTTGGTATTGTATTTATTATCTAAATATTTTCCAATAATCAAAGCCAAAATTACGGGCACAATAATCCATGTGGATATGTCGCTAAATATTTGAACTCCTGTTTTCCACCATATATCATTTTTACCCATAGTGAGTGTGGATGGAATCGGACCATCGACCTCTGTCTTATCAGGACAGCGTTCTACCACTGAACTACACACTCATATCTAAAAAATATAACAAAAATAAGGAGTTTAGGCAAATTTTAAGTAAAAAAATATAAAAAGAAAGTTTGCTGTTTTATAAACAAACAAAAAGCGCCCTTTTGAGCGCTTTTTGTTTTAAGAAATTACTAGAGTTAGTATTCTCGGCGACCACCACGAGAGCCACCGCCGTAACCACCATTCCCTCCACCGTATCCGCCAGAGCCACCAGTTCTTGGTGGACGAGCTTCCATAGGACGAGCTTCATTCACTGTGAGTTTTCGTCCTTCGAATTCTTGTTCATTGAACATTGAGATAGCAGCTTGTGCTTCCTCGTTGGTTGACATTTCAACGAAACCGAAACCCTTTGAACGACCGGACATTTTGTCCATAATAATCACAGCTGATGTAACATTTCCAGCTTGTGCGAAAAGCTCTTTAAGAGCATCTTCTTGAACACTGTAAGGGAGTCCCCCTACATATAGCTTTGTAGCCATATTATATACTTCTCCTATTTTTTAAAAAAATTAGGCAAAAACTATTTTATAATGCCTAATCTATCGATAGATCAAGCGTAGATACTCTTAACGCCCGCTTCACAAGGAAACACAAAAGCTATACGAGAAACTACTGTATATAGTATAACACATCCTAAATAAAAAGGCTATTCCAAGAATCCGCCAGTTTGATGATTCCAGAGGTCTGCATAGAAACCGCCTTTTTCGAGCAATGTTTTATGATTCCCTTCTTCCACAATTTTGCCATTATCAAGCACTATGATCCTATCCATCTTTTGGATTGTAGAGAGTCTATGCGCAATGACTATTGTAGTCTTACCTTTCATAAGTTCATTGAACGCTTCTTGAATATATGATTCACTTATACTATCGAGCGAACTTGTCGCCTCATCTAGAAGTAATATCGGTGCAGATTTAAGCATTGCGCGAGCTATAGCTACACGTTGGCGTTCTCCACCGGAGAGTTTGATTCCCCTTTCCCCAACCAGAGTTTCGTAACCTTTTTCAAATTTTGAGATAAATTCATGAGCATGAGCTTTTTTAGACGCATCAATTATTTCTTCATCTCTCGCATCTGACTTGGAATAGCCGATATTTTCAGAAAGACTTCTATGGAATAATATCGAGTCTTGTGGCACATAAGATATCTTTGACCTTAGATCATCTTGAGTTATTTTAGAAATATCCTGCCCATCGATAGTGATGACTCCCGCTTTCAAGTCTGCAAAACGAAGCAATATCTTTGTGATAGTCGATTTACCAGAGCCAGAATGCCCCACCAAACCTATTTTTTCTCCTGCTTTTATTTTCAAATTAAAATCGTCAAATACATGTGCCCCACCAATATATGTAAAAGAAACATTTTCAAAACTTATTTCTCCATTTTTAATTCTCAAAGCTTCCGGATTCACCGGATCCAAAATATCCGGCACTTGGTCAAAGATGTCAGTCATTTCTTTCGAATTTGATATTTCTTTCATAAGTCTTGCTATAGCTTTACCTAAATCCCAAATACGACTGAAAATACTAAGCATATATGCTTGAACAAGAACCAAGGTACCAGTAGAAACTTCATCTTTTAGCCAAAGATAAATCATTGTATATAAAACAATTATCTGAAGAGTAGCCATTAAATAACCCTGGATTACTTGTCTTTTATTATTAAAAAACCAAGCTTGAGTTCTTTTCTCGTATTCATTTTGAGTTACTTTTTTAAATAAATTGAATTCAGAAAATGATGCAGAAAATATTTTTAAATTCAAAACATTAGTGATAGTATCTGCAAAAGCACCTGTAGTCTTTGAATCGGCTTCTGCTTCTTCTAAATCATATCTAATTTTAGTTTTTATAGAAAAAGTAGTAAAAGTAATATATAAAATAACCCAAATTAAAAATATAAAACCAATTAAAGGAATTGTGTAAAACAAAACAAAAAACACTCCTGAAAGTTCAATGAAAATAAACCAGAAATTAAATGCCAAAACATCAACAATCCTTTCGAAAGAAGCTGAAAATCTTTTTGCTTTTGCTACTAAACTGCCAGAAAAGTTATTGGAGAAAAAAGTATAAGAATGTTTTAATAAAAAACTAAAAGTATTATTATGAATTTCTCTCATGGAATTTGATTCAAAATTCATTAAAGCTTTATCTGCAATTCTAAAAAATGTCTGATAAGCAAAAATAATTATTCCAGCTTTCAAGACAAGATTTACTAAAGCTTTAGCTACAGTTGATTTTTCTGGCGAATTAGAAATTAAATCTACAATTTTTTTTAAAATAATTGGATTTATTACAGACGCTAAAATAATAGCTCCTGCATAAAAAATAAGACATAAATAAAAAGCTAATTTATATTTTTTAGCTGATAACCAATAATATTTAAAAACAGTTTTGAATTTCATAGAATTTTATTCTTGAATATCAAGGACTACCCTCCATATTTTACTCTTCGTCTTCACTACCTGTCTCGCCAGACTCAAGTGAAGATATTATTTCACTCATATCGCCTTCCATTATCTTTGGCAGATTATGCCAAGATTTCTTTATACGGTGATCAGTGATACGATCTTGCGGAAAATTATAAGTACGAATTTTCTCTGACCTATCACCTGAACCTATCTGGTCTTTGCGGGTACCTGCATATTTCTTTGCTTCTTCCTCTTCTTTTAACGCTTGGATTTTAGCGGTCAAAATAGTCATCGCTTTTTCACGGTTTGCGAGCTGACTGCGTTCGTTTGTAGACCTCACATCGAGCCCTGTCGGCTTGTGGATAAGGCGTACAGCAGTTTCCACTTTGTTCACATTTTGCCCGCCTTTACCACCGGAGCGTGAATATTCCATTTCCAAATCTGCAGGATTTATCACAAAGGAAACTTTCTTCTTAATTGGAAGCACTGCCACAGATGCAGTAGAAGTATGCACCCTGCCATTCTTTTCAGTTGCAGGAATTCTCTGTACTCGATGAACCCCAGTCTCATAACGCATTTTCTTGTACACATCTTTACCTTTTATTTCAAAACTCGCTTCTTTAAAACCGTTCAGGTCACTTTTTGATTCATAATTTACTTTCCAGTCCCATCGCTGCGTTTCAGCAAATTTCTCATACATATGTGCAAGTTCCCAGGCAAAAAGTGAAGCCTCGTCACCTCCAGCTCCAGCTCGCACTTCAAGCACTATTTCATTTGGAAATTCCTCCTCTTCTTTATCCTTGTCTAAAATCTCTTGAATATTCTTTTCTGTATTCTCCCTCTGTTCTTCTATATTCTTTAATTCACCCTCAACCATTTCATGTAAAGTTCCATCATTTTTTAGTATTTCACACACTTCTTTTTCCTCACGATCTAATCGCTCTAAAATATCTGCTAGATAACTAGTCTTGTGATTCTTCTTAAGTTCTTCTAAATCAAATGACATAAAATTATCAAAAAAATAAAAAGCCTCCTAAAATTTTTCGCTCCTGAAGGGTCCCAACCAGTACTCTGGGAAGGGCGTAGGGACGGAAAATTTCAGGAGGCTTTGTTTTTTACTTCTTAACTTTTGCAGAGGCAGCTCGGCGCTTATTGAAACGATCAACACGTCCAGCTGTATCCATTATCTTTTCATTGCCAGTATAAAAAGGATGACATTGACTACAGATTTCTATTTTAACTTCAGGCATAGTAGAACCCACTTCAAAAGTAGCTCCACAAGCACAGGTAGCCTTTGTTTTTAAATCATATTTTGGATGGATATCTTTTTTCATATTTTTTATATGTTATCACAATTTTAACTCGAAAGCAAATCTATATTATCCTGTATGCTTTTTGCTTTTTTCATTACATTATCACCATAGAAAGCATTAGCTTTCTTTTTCCAATTAGCACCAGCATAATATTTAAGGGCAGCCGTTCGTTCAGCCGTATAACCCCCATTATTAGCGCCTAATTCTTCTAGGTATATAGAAGTAGCAAAAAATGCATCCCTCGGCTCCCAAGGGTTCGGCATCCCACCGATAACCAAAGCACTGGCTATTTTATCCGCATAAAGTTCCCAAGTTGAAGGAATAAATTGCGAAGGACCCATCGCTCCACCCCAGCCCCCATGCCAAGGACAAGAAAGTGGTACAGAATACGGATTAAGCCCTAAGGCCGAAGTTATTCGTTGAAACGGCGCTATATCCCTATCTGGTTTCATTATATATTTCCAACTTTTCTCTGTTCCATCACCCAAGCGATTACAGGTCCCAACATTTTCTCCTAAATTTGTCTCTTGAGTTAGAATTGCAAGCACAAATGCTGAACGGACACCTGTTTTAGCTTCTGCTTCTTTAGCATATTGGAGAGCAGTACCGAAAGGAATAGCTTTTGTATCTCGAAGGGCAAATAGCGCAGCGCGTATTTTATCTGCTCTGGCTTTTTTCTCAGCCACCAGTTTTTGATAAGAATCTTCTTTTTGTTTACTGACAGCGAGTAAAAGTTTCTTTTCAGCTTCAGTTTGAGCAACTTTTTTCTGAGTATTTTCTAATTCTACTTTTGCATCCGTCTCAGCATTTTGTTTTATTTCTAAATCTTTTTTCTCCGCTTCTGTTTGAGTTTTTATTCCCATTATTCTATCTACGGATATCTTCACTGCTTGTTTTATGGAAGCATATGATTCTAAATCACTATAAAAAGCTTGCAAGCTATCATCAGAAAAAATAAAGTAAACAAAATCTTTATTATCAAAATCATTTGTATTGCGAAGGAGTTGAGCGATAGATTCATATTGTTTATCTATCCTATCTGACAGAGTATCTATCTTCAAAACTTTTTCTTTAATAGAAAGTTTTAACTGAGCAATAACTAAAGTGCGGGCCTTTACTTTAGCTTTAAGGGCATTAATCTGGCTAGTCAAATAATTCACATCGCCTTTTAATGTTCCAGTTTGTTTATTTTGTTCTTTTAGTTGAGCTTCTAGATTCGCTTGTTCTTGCAAAAGCTGATTTAGTTCATTCTGGCAATAATCTTTATCTGATTGTGGAGAAGCAATATTAAGATTTAAACAATCAAATACCGCATGTGCATTTTGCGTTTTTGTAAGAAAAAATAATAAAAATACAACAAAAAAAGTAATGGCATTCTTTTTTACCATAATTTTATTATAACATATTTGAGGTTTAAAAAATTAATTTTCTTTTTTATTTTCAATTATAGATGTAGACACTGATCCTTCTTCTCCTGCTTCGCCGGCAGGCAGGTCTTTCTTGCCTTTCTTCTCTACTTCAATAGCAGATAGATCAACAGGAGCTACTACTTCTTCTTTTTCTTCAACTTGTTCAGCAATAGAAGCTACAACATCGTTGGCATGAGTAATAACTGTAACTCCAGTAGGGATTCTAATATCTGAAACCAATATTTGACTTTGCAATGTTTCAAGAGTGGAGATATCAGCAACCAAATTCTGCGGCAAATCTTTAGGCAAAGCTTCAATTTCAACTTCATACATAACTTTAACTAATGTACCCAAACCACTCTTTACCGCACCTGAAATACCAGTGAATTCTAGAGGGACTTTAACCTTCAATTTTTTATTCATATCAATAGCAAGGAAATCCACATGTATTGGTTCACTCGTCACTGGATCAGTCTGAACTTCATGAATAATAGCATCTATAATACCATCTAGAGTGGTGATTTTAAGAGCAGAAGACTCTCCAGCTTTGTGCCAAACTTTCTTGAATTCAACATTAGATACAGAAATAGGAGTGTTTTTCTGACCTGCTCCGTAAAAAACAGCAGGTATTTCGCCTGTTTTTCTTAATGTATCCAATTTTATTTTAGGATCTCGATTTTTCGCCTTAATTCCAAACATAAAAATATTATATAGGAAAATTAAAAAAATGCAAATTATCCCTTGTTATTTAAGTGAGGATATTCCGCGGTTAGGTTGTTAACTATGTATTCTTTCGTACCAGCTTGGGAATCCGAGAGAGCTATCTTTTTACCAGGGTTAAAAATATTTTGCGGGTCGAAAATATTTTTAACCTGTTTGAACAAATCGCAAATGGATTTACCATACATTTTTTCTAAGTAAGGTGTACGGATCAGGCCGTCATTGTGTTCTGCTGTTATTGAACCGCCGAGCCGTATGACCAAGTCATACACTTTTTCTGACACGTTCATAATTTCATCTTCTAATTCGACATCTTTTGGATCAAGCAATGTATAAATATGCATATTACCATCACCAGCATGTCCGCCTACAGCAAAAGTCATTTTCTTCTTATACTCTCCGAGTATTTTATAAAGTGCTGGAAAAAATTCTGGTAACTTTTCCGGACGTACTATTACATCATCTATAAATGGTTCAGACTTTGATTTTTTTAGGTGATAGCGAATAAGATTGAAAGCTTCATGCCGAATAGTCCAGTATTTTTTCATTTCAAAATCATTTTTTGCCAAGTGTAAACCAATTTTTTTTACATTGCTTAATTCTCTTAATGCATCTTCTGCGCTTTCATTAGCTTCTGCTTCAGTATCCCCAGTAAATTCAACTAACAGAATCAACTTAGGAAAACCATACCGTAACGTCATTATAGCTTCCGGTCCAAAACTAAAAATGAGTTTGAAGAAATTTTTTAAACCTAAAAGGTTAGCAAAACTCACTATGTATTTTAATACGAGCAAAAAAGTCTTGTCATCGTAAGATTCGAGTGTTTGAGGATTATATTTTAAAATCTTATTCACCAAGTCAGGAACTATTGTCATATCTCTTAAAAAAACTACCACTAATTTTGTGTATGGTTTTGGTTTCACTAGACGAAAAGTAATTTCTGTGGCTATACCTAAAGTCCCTTGCGAACCTACTAGCAACTTATTGAGATCAAAATTCAAAGAATTTGAGGAGCCGTGGGTCCCCTGTCCTGTGTCTCCGAGGGCGAAGGCGGGCAAATTCTTTGAATTTTGATCGATGACATTCCAAATGTAATAGCCAGCAGAATTCTTGTGAACTTTTGGTTTTGCATTTTTTATCTTTGTTTCATTATTTTTTATTAATTCGTAAATGTTTTTATAAATATTTCCTTCAAAATCATTCTGCGCTATTTTCTGTTTTAATTCTCCTTCATTTAATGGTTTTACCATATATTCATTCCCATCTTCAAAAACAACTCTGGTTTCCATTATATAATCCTCAGTTTTTCCATATTTCAAAGTCCTTTCACCAGCAGAATTGTTACCAAACATTCCACCCATAGCATTCAGGCTCTTTGAGGCAGTATAACAAGGTAAAATTAAACCTTTTTCTAAAGTTATTTTTTCAAAATCCCTATAAAACATCCCCGGTTGGACGGTAATGGAATTTATTCCCCTCTTGAGGGGTGGCTCAGTAATCTGAGACGGGGTGGAAAATGTGTCCACCTCCCCCTGCGGGTACTCCTCAAGAGGAGAATTTAAATTCTTTACAGGAAAACTGATTAGCTTATTCATATACCTCGTAAAATCTAAAATTATAGATTCACCTATAGACCCACCAGACATATCCGTCCCTGCACAACGAGCAGTGATTGAGAGGTTAGAATACAAACCCCCTGAATCCCCCTTGTCAGGGGGACTATTTTTTTTCTCATTTACCCATTTTACAAGATTTTTCACATCTTCAGAATCTTTTGGAAAAGCAACCACTTTAGGCCGTATCTCAAAAATACTGGCATCGTGAGAATACTTTGTCAGTGTTTCCTCACTATCCTCCACATCCCCTTTGAAAAATTTTTGTATTTCTGATTTCATGTTATATAATCTGGAACAATTCCCATTTTTATGTATTTATTTTGTAAATCTTTTTCAAGAGTAATAAATTTTTTAATAATTTTTCTACAATTAATAGACCCACAATTACATTTCATTGTCCATTCGTCATCATCTGCCATGATTGTAGAATAATCTATTAAAATTTCATGACCTTTAGAAATATCATCGATTGCTAATATATAAAGACCGTTGTTGCTTTTACAATATGCATTTGGATTACATGAATGATTTATAAAATCCCCTAATCCTTCTGGACTCAAATAGGTTGTTTTGCTAAATCTACAAGTATTAGCTTTTGAATGTTCATTAAGTGTAGTTTCTTCTTCGAGACTTATAATTTTCCCTTTCATTTTTAAAATGATTTCATTGGCTTTAAAATCTTTTTCAGTAAAAACACCATTACCATTTTTGGTTTCTTTTACAACCAAATAAGTCGGATTTTCATAATTCTGTAAGTTTTTCCCCTCCATATATTTTTTATTTCAAATTATTAAAAAGTTTTAATCGATCGAGAACTACTTTTTCTACTGCATCTACTGCTGGCTGTAATATCTTGTATGGCACCACTTCCTCTGGATGTTGTCTCAAAGATTCTTTCAAGGCCAAATCATAAGCTAGACGAATTTCAGTATTTATATGAATAATTGAAATCCCAGCTTTTATGGCATTGGTAAAATCCACATCACGAAGCCCAGAACCACCATGTAGCACTAGTGGCACATTTGCAGAATTCCTGATTTCTGCCACAAGCACCTCATCTATATGTGGCTTACCACTTTTAATAAGCCCATGAATAGACCCCACAGACGGAGCAAGCATGTCTATACCCGTCATCTCCACAAATTTCTTCGCGTCTTCTGGTTTTGTTTTTATCCCTGCGCCTTCTGGGATAGTTTCTTTTATATTTGATCCGGAACCAATATACCCAAGCTCTGCCTCCACTAATATATCCTTGCCAGTATTTTTCATCACTTCATGCGCATAATCCACGCATTGTTTTGTTATTTTTACATTTTCTTCAAGACTTAATTTTGCAAGGTCAATAATCACCGCATCAAAACCAGCATCAATAGCACCTTTTACACTTTCAAAACTATAATGATGATCAGCATTTAAAAAAATCGGATAATTCTCCTTTTCTCTTATTTCACGAATCATTCCTACAGCTTCATTTTTACCTACAAATTCTTCTTCACCTTCAGATAGGCCAATAATGACAGGCACATTCAGGCTCTTCGCTGCCTTATAAATACCATGGAATCCTTCTAAATTAGAAATATTAAAATGCCCAATCGCTACCCCTTTCTCTTCTGCTTCTTTTACATATTCTCGTAATGTTTTCATCTAACTATTTTAACATATCAATCAAGATTTGTTTTGTCACAGCAGGGTTGGCAGAGCCTTTAGTCTCTTTCATGATTTGCCCCACCAGAGACATGAGAGCATTCTCTTTCCCTCCTTTGTAATCTGAAACAACCTTTTGATTTGCATCAATTATTTTCTTTGTAATTTCTTTTAATGAATTCTCATCATTTTTTTGTAATAAATCTTTCTCTGTTGCTATTTTTTCTGGACTTTCATCTTTGACAACAATCATACCTAAAATATCCTTTGCTCCACGAGAAGAAATTTTATTTTCAGCAAACATATTTACTAATTCAGCAAAATTCTCTGCACTTGGAACCTCACTAGCCTTTGGCACCCTCTCCTTATCAAGGAGAGGGTTGGGGTGAGGTGTATTCTTAAGTATTCCTATGAGGTCAGAAGTTATAAAATTTGAAGCTACCCGAATGCTCTCCAAGGACTTACCTTTTCCCGCTTCGCTCCTCAAGGAAAGACCTTTGAGAGCGTTTACCACTTCTTCAAACCAAGCGCTGAGTACTGGATCATTGATGTATACTTCAATATCTTCATCTTTGATTCCAAAATCATTCTTATATCGTGCGCGTTTTGCATCTGGAAGCTCTGATAATTCTTTCTTCATCTTTTCTAATGGGAATGCTTCGTGGAGTTTCATTTTTGGAAGATCTGGATCAGGGAAATACCTATAATCCGCGCTCCCTTCCTTTTTACGCTGAGAGAATGTTTTCTGTTTACTCTCATCCCATCCTCGCGTCTCTTGCACTATTTCATCTGCTTTCCCTTTTTCATAAAGTTCTGTCATCCTCTCTACTTCAAATAAAATAGCTTTCTCTACCGAACGGAAAGAATTTAAATTCTTCACTTCCACTTTTGTGCCGAGTTTACTTTTGTCTGGTGAGATTGAAATATTTGCTTCCACACGCATCTCACCTTTTTCCATATTTGCTTCTGACACACCTAAATACCACAAAACCAATTGGAATTCCTTGGCAAACTTTGAAGCACTTTTTGCAGTCGTCTCAGCATCATCAAATGTGTGAGGCTCCGTGACAAGCTCCATCAAAGGCACTCCTGCACGATTAAAATCAATAAGAGAAAAATCACCTCGATCATGTTTGTTGTTTGCAGTATCTTCCTCTAAATGTACCCGAGTGATGTTAAAGCCCGCTAGATGCCCACCTGAAACTATCGGATATTTGTATTGAGAAATCTGATACCCTTTTGGAATATCTGGGTAAAAATAATTCTTGCGGTCAAATTCAGAAAAGTCTGCAATCTTGCCATTTATAGCGAGGCCTACTTTTATCACATTTTCAATTGCCTTTTTATTCGCCACAGGCAAAGCCCCCGGATGCGCCATGCACACCGGACAGATTAAAGTATTAGGGGCAATTTCAGGGTCGCCTGCCCCGTTGGAAGCTGAAAGCTTTCCTGCGGGGTTCTTGCAAGCACAAAACATCTTGGTGTTTGTCTTCAGCTCTGCATGCACCTCAAGCCCAATTGTCGGGTAATATCTATTCTGCATAAAGTTTTTTAATTATAACACAAAAAAATAACCCGACCAACAAAAATGTGGTCGGGAGATATATTTATTAAAACTACACAAAAAGTTCACTGATCAAGCTAAACTTGTTAGTTGTATCAGATATTTTTGCTTCTTCTAACTTTAAGTAGACCAAGACGTCTTATCGCGATAGACTGGCACGCTTGTTGCTTATCGACTACAATATTTACTTTTCACATACGCTACTCAATGAATATAGTTAGACATAATCTCACAAGAACATATCTAACTAAATATTACATCTTTCAGCTAAAAAAGCAAAGATCAGTTTCTTCTTTGCCAAAACATAATTCAAAATCTCTCATAATACCATGTAATGTTCCTTTCTTAAGTGAATCATGTAAAGGAATAGTCACATGATATGAAGAATCATTTTTATCTAAAGTTAATCGAACATGACTTCCAAGAGTACGTTTTACTTTAAACCCATGAATTTCAAAAAGTTTTACAACTTCCTTTCCAGAAAATTGTTTTAATTTAGGCATAATTTACGCCATGGATGGCAAAGCAAAATTAACCATCACTGGTACTGGATGTTTTTTTATTTCTTCTTCTCCAAAATGGCACTCCACAGCTTCATTTATGTTATGAACAGTTTCATCTAAAGTATTTCCTTCGGTATGTATAGAATATCCAACAGCAGTAGCAATATATCCACCTTCTTCGGCTACTTGTATAATAAATTGTAAAATATTTGGCATTTCCATATTTCAAATATAGCACAAATAGCAAAATAAAGCTATCAAGTCTTCTTTAAAATTTTCATCAGTTTATCTTTAAAATCTTTTACAGATTTATCGTCAAACAAAGACAAGATAAAAACATTCTTGCTTATTTTTTTGAACTTTTCTTTCTCTCTTTTAATTATTTTCTCATCTACTTCATCAGATTTTGTCAGAATTATTATTTCTTCTTTCTCAGATAATCCTTCATCTTCTAATTCAAATTTCTTATCATACTTTTCCAATTCTTTACGTATTTCTTTATATGCCTTTACCATCCCGTTCGAACTAACAGACTTCTTCGAAGTCTTACTTCGAACGGGACTAGTCCCATCAGATTTTACATTATTCAAGTTTTCAAAGGATACTAAGTGCGCCAACATATTTGTACGTTTTATATGTCGTAAGAATTTTACTCCGAGACCTTTGCCCTCACTGGCACCTTCTATGAGCCCTGGAATATCAGCAATAGTGTACCCGTAAAAATCCCCCAGGTTAGGGTCTAAGGTCGTAAAAGCATAATCTCCCACTTTGGCCTCTGCGTTCGTCAGAGCGTTCAGTAGCGATGATTTACCGACATTGGGTAGCCCTATAAGCCCCAGATCCGCGAAAAGCTCCAGTTCTATGGTGAAATTGCTATGTTCACCTTCTTGACCTAGATTGCGCTCTTTTGGAGTCGTATTTGTAGAACTTTTAAAATGTTCATTGCCATACCCACCATATCCACCTTTCAAGAGCTGTACTTCCTCACCTTCTTTCAATAACGACCATTTCTCACTTGTGACTATATTTGTAATAAGTGAACCAATAGGAAGTTCTAAAAAGAAATCATCACCATTTTTACCGTGTAAGCTTTTATTACTACCATCTTCCCCACGACCTGCAGAGAAATTTTTCTTGGCTTTGTATTTTGAAAGGATATGTATGTCACGCACAGCTCGGATGTAGAAATTCCCTCCTCGGCCTCCATCACCGCCCGATGGCCCGCCTTTTGGTATGAATTTCTCCTGCCTCCAACGCACTACGCCGTCTCCACCACGCCCTGCCTCTGCGTATATCTTTAATTCATCTATGAATGCCATGTAAATTCATAATAGCATAAATTCAGAAAAAAATTTAAAACTAGGTTTTTAAGGGGTTTTGAGGGAGAAATTTAAGGCTAGTTCTGCTAATTTAATAGCCCCTTCTTTAGTTTTCACTGTGATTAAAAAACCAGCGCGGTGAGAAAATAGAGCATCAAAAACACCCGTAATTTTTGCTAAATTAATATCAGAATTCAAAAACCCACGCCAAGCTTCTGGAAATAGTTTTCTACTTTCTATTGTGTCGAAACTCTTTTTGATAGCTTCTACTTTAAAATGATCATTATCTCGTCCTGGATAAATGACATAAATAGGTTCTGGAAAAGTAGAGAGAGTATTTTGATATAAATATCTGGGAAAATTATTTTCTAAAGTTATGATTTCTTTATTCACCGATTTATTGTAAGCTTCTATAATTATTTTTCTTCCTAAAACATCTGCTTTGGCTACTGTTATCTCTCGTTTTAAAATCCTCACTGCATTGTTCACTTCGTTCTTAAATATCTTATTTGTATTTGATTCATCCTCTTGCCAAGTGGGTGAAAATATCAAAAATGGTTGATCTCCATAATAAGGTAGAACTCCGTTGTATTTTGGGATAGCTATATCCATCCCATTATCTACTGCATCTATTGGAATAGCTATTTTTGAGTCTATTATATTCCAAACGGCTATGTCATCATCACATAATTTCATCCCAAAATGTTTCCAAACTAGACCAAAAGAGGCATATTCAATATCATTTTCACGTTTGCCAGCACCACCTTTTTGATGATGATCAAATCTGTTTGTATTCTCGTTATAAATGCCACCTACATCAAAAACATAATCTCCATCTTTTATTATATCTATATCTCGAGTGCGGATAATTTCAAATTCTTGTCCTTCTTTTTCCAACACCATACAGAGTGTAGCACAAGCAAAAATGTCATCTGCATGAAATGATCCGTCATGTGTTACTAATTTTTTCTTATTCGTCTCCATTATTTTTTGTATGATTTATATTATTTTTGAAATATTCAAAGAATCTATAAATTATAGCCATTAATTTATCAAACAGAAGAAAGATAATGACAAAAAGCAAGATAACCAATGAGAATCTACTTATCTCACGACTGATGTGGATGGCAGTATAGCTAAAGAAATATCCGAGCGACAAAAGTAGTGGTGCCCAGATAAGAGTAGACAAAAATTCCGCTTTTAAATAAGTTTTAATGTCTATTTTTTTAAAACCAGAAAAAATAACTACAATATAGTTTACCCCCATAATAAATTTTGAAAAGAAAATAGACCAGAAAGGCCTTTCTTTAAATCTGGGCATAAAGTAAAACAAACGTTTTTCAATATAAATAAAAAATTTATTGTTAGTATATTTTTGACCCAAGAAACACCCTAAATAATATCCACCTAAAGTCTTTGCTAATCCACCACCTAAAATAAATAGAAGTGAAAGCCAAAAATCAAGTGCTCCTAAATGTGCCAAAACCCCTGTCGAGATGACGACTACTTCCCCCTCAAAAATAAGACCCAAAAAAATCACCATATATGCTAATACTTGATGATTCTCTACTAAACGAGTGAGGATGTTTATCGTATGCATATATTCTAGAAAAGTGTATCAACTATTTCTTTTACAAGAGTTCCATCGGCCTTGCCTTTTAGATCTTTCATCACGGACGACATCAGCATTCCCTTTTTAGAAATATCATTTACACCCAATTCATTTTTCTTATTTTTAATTATATTTTCAACTTCACTCCTACCCATCATTTTTGGTAGATAGGTCTCTAATATTGCAAGTTCGGCTTCTTCTTCTTTTACCAGGTCTTGCCTGTTACCTTTTTTGAACTGCTCTATAGAGTCCTTCCTTTGTTTAGCAAGACGAGTTATCACAGTTATAGCTTCTTCATCTGTAAGCATCTCATTTGGCTTTCTATTTTTAGCCACCAACTCATTCGTAAAACCGGCCACCATAGCTCGCACAGCTCTGAGCTTTACCTCGTCACGCGCCATCATGGCTTCTTTAACACTATTTTTTATTTGTTCATGTAGCATAAGTACGTTTAAAGAATAAAAATTTTAAGAGTCGTGGGTCCCCTGTCCTTATGTCCCCGAGGGTGAAGGCTCAGAAATTTTTGATTTTTTATAAGTACATTATATCAAAAGTATGTTAAAATAGCCAAATGAGCAAAATAATATTTTTTGACACGGAAACAACAGGAAATACCGAGAAAGATTTCTTGGTACAAATAGCATATAAAAATGGCAATGAGAATTTCGTAGAATTATACAAACCACCGATCAAAATCCCTCCTGAAGCTTCTGCTGTACACCATATATCAAACAAAATGGTAGAAAATAAAATGCTATTTAGTGAAAGTAAAGATTCTAAAAAAATAAAAGTACTTTTTGAAAACCCTGAAAGTGTGTTGGTAGCTCACAACACTCCCTTTGACCTGATGATTATCAAAAAAGAAGGTATCAACCCTGCCAGATTTATCTGCACGCTCCGCCTTACTCGATATTTAGATAAAGAAGGAAAAATCGAAAAGTATAATATGCAGTATTTGCGTTATCTATGGGAGATAGAGATAGAAGCCACTGCGCACGATGCCCTGGGAGATGTTTTGGTGTTAGAAAAGATATTTGAGAAATTAAAAAAAGATTTAATGAAAAGTGAGAATTTAGATGAGGACAAAGCAATAGAAAAAATGATAGAAATATCTTCCCACCCTTCATTATTCAAGAAAATAAATTTCGGAAAATACGCAGGGCAAGAAGTAGCCTCTGTAGTACAAAATGATCCGAAGTATCTAGAATGGCTTCTCGGAGAGAAACTCAAAAGCGATCAGATAGACGAAGACTGGATTTATACGTTAAAATATTATTTAACCCCTAATAATAAATTAAATTTTTAATATGGAAAACATTGGATTCATAATAGTCGTGGTTTTAATAGGAGTAATTGCTTATCTTTTATTTGGTAAAAAAAAGAGTGACCCGTCTGTCAACGAGGCAAGAGAAAATAATGTAGGTTTACAACTTATACTACAGCAATTAAACGAACTTTCTAGAACTGTTGATAATAAAATCGGTGAATCCCAAAAACAAGTAAATGAGAGTCTGCGCTACCATTCCACGGAATCAAATAAAATAATCCGTGAGATTACCGAGGAGCTTGTGCGGGTGTCTGAAGGCCAGAAGCAAGTCGTGGGCTTTGCGGACCAGCTCCAAGATTTGCAAAATATTTTGAAAAATCCAAAACAGCGTGGAATCCTCGGTGAATATTTTTTGGAGACAGTTCTGAAGAACGTCTTGCCCGATGGGAGCTATCAGATGCAATACGAATTCCCTGACAAAACTATTGTGGATGCTGTGGTATTTGTAAAAGATAAAATAATCCCGATAGACTCCAAATTCTCCCTTGAAAACTATAACAAAATGGTAGAAGAAAATAATCCTGCTGAAAGAAAGAGACTGGAAACTATTTTTATAAATGACCTTAAAAATAGGATTACCGAAACTGCTAAATATGTGAAGCCTAACGAGGGCACTACGGACTTTGCCTTTATGTTCATCCCTCATGAAGCTATATATTATGATTTACTTGTAAATAAAATCGGCGGACTGAAAGATGAAGAGAATGAGAACCTCATTCAAAGAGCAGCAGGAAAATACAAAGTCATCATCACCTCGCCTACTTCATTTTTGGCATATTTACAAACTGTGCTCCAAGGATTGAAAGCCCTCAAAATAGAAGAATCAGCTAAAGAGATAATAAAGAGAGTGGGAGAATTAGGAAAACATTTGAAATCCTACGATGAATACCATGGCAAACTCGGGAATGCACTTTCGACTGCATTTAATCATTATAATTTCTCTAGTAAAGAATTAAAAAAAATAGATAAAGATATCCTGCGCATTTCCGGCGTCTCGCCCGAGATTTTGGCTCTGTCTATAGATAAACCAAACGAAGAGTAATCTGCAGAAGCCTTGCTTCTGCAGATAGTTGACATTTTTGTGGTTTGGGTATATAATGTAAGTAAATTAATTCATCTTGCTCTTTGCAAGAATTTCAAAAAAATAAATTTATTTTCATATGGAAAGAGAAATTAATGTGACGATTGGAAAAACGTTACAAAAATTCAAACTTCTTGTTCTTTTTGATGAAAAACTCGAAGAGTGTTTTAAAAAAAAGAACATTAAAATTTCCCAAGATTCTACTTTTGGGAAAGCCTTACGAGGAAAAGTAGTCGGGGACATAGGGTCTTATGTCATCCGAAATGAAAACTTAGTGCAATTCCATGTAAGAGGAGTTGTAGAAACAAACAACAAAAATTCCAATTCAAAAACCATTGGGATTGGAAATTGTTTAGTGCAACACTCTTCAGTAGAAAGAGGCAGTTGGGATAATTAAAAAGATTTTAGCGCATTTCTCAGGGGAGATGCGCTAATTTTTTTATTTTTTTCTTCAAAAATGCTATATTTTGTATATGGCTCTATCGTCTAACGGTCAGGACACATCCTTCTCAAGGATGGAATCAGAGTTCGATTCTCTGTAGAGTCACAAAAAAGAGAAAACCCTTATTTATAAGGCTTATTCGCTAAAAGCTTGCATTTTTTATATGGATATGGTATACTATACTATATACAGAGTTTTTCGTAAATAACAATATGTATCACAAATGAAAGGAATTGATATGAATACTATCAATCCACCAGTGGTCACTGGATTAAAACCGACCAAAAAAGAGAAAGTGATAGGAATACTTTCTATCATTGGTATAATATTGATGTTTATCCTTTTATTTTGGAAAGCATCAATAGAAAATGTGCCAAACAGTACATGGCCATTCTCACATTAAAATTACGCCCGACTGTTAACCACACAGAAGGGCGTATTTTTTTATTTTTTTAAACCCCTCGTCAAAGCTTTTAGAATAATGTCAAGCTTCATTGTAGCCACGCCTACGACTGTATCTGCTCCGCCGTAATATATATAAACTAAATCATTCTGCACTACCATCCCGCACGGGAAAACTACATTGTTCACAATTCCTACTTTTTCATATTGTTCTTTTGGCTCAAATATCGCATCAGTAGAACGAGCGAGGACTATCGCTGGATCTTTCAGATCAAGTAAAACTACCCCCACCCGATAAGTGTTATGACTCTTTGAAACTCCATGATAAATAAGAAGCCAGCCGTATTTTGTTTTTATAGGAGGAGCAGAAATACCGACTTTTGCACTATCCCACGTATTTGTCCTAGCGCCTATTATTCTGATACACCTCTTCACTGTTTCCTTTTTGAAATCAAGAGATTTAAAATAATCTGCGCAAATCTGATCCCCTACCCGATGCAAAATACAGTACTGTCCTTTTATTTTCTCTGGAAAAATACAAGTATCTTTGTCATCAAACCCAGCCGGAGTGATGAGAATAGGCTTCTCCCATTTCCAATTTTTATCCAAAAAATTTTTTTCTTTGACAGAGGTAATGGCAACTCTAGGAGGACCAATGCCATCAAAAGCGGTATAACACATGTAGATAGTGTTCCCTATCTTGGTCAAACGCGGATCTTCACAACCAGAACTTCCCCCCACTACTTTCTTTGATTCAAAATCCTCTCTCGGACTATAAATCGGTATAGAAAGTCTTTCTAAAATATTCACTCCATCTTTGGTCGAAGCATAACCAATAGATGAAGTATTGTCTTCCGAAAGCGCCCTGTATAAAATGTGTATTGTATTTCTGATACGAAGCGCGCTTGGATTAAAAGCTGCTTTTGCTTCAAAAGAATTATTTTTATTAGGCAAAATTATAGGATTCTTTGGTGAACGTTTAAAATGCCAATCTGCACTTTTGTCTTTATGAATAGTTGATATTAAATCAGTCAGATTCACATAAGCCATACACCCAGTTGTATCAGAAGCGCCATAATAAATATGAAGTGTATCCTTTTTAAGGATTGCTCCCGAAGGAAAAACAATATTTGGTACATAGCCTGAAAGCTCATACGGCTCGCTCGGCACTAATAAAGGCCCATAAGTGCGACCGATTATCTTGAATGGATTATTTGGATCTAGAAGTATCGCTTCAATTCCAAAAATCTTGTCTAAATTGCTTCCAGGAAAATAATTCTGGATATGAGAATAAATGAGTAGCCAACCGTATTTTGTTTTTATCGGTGTAGCGCCAACTTCAATATGATCATATTGATTCCTTTTTAAATCAATAATATGTTTATCTAATTCTTTATACCATTTATCCCAAAACTTTTGATCCCATAATTCTTCTATCTTATCCACTTGGGCTATGGCTATTTTGGCTGGAGGCATATCTGTATTTACAGCTAGTATGACCGTGATCTTGCCATCTACCCGTTGTGGAAAAAGAGTCATCGCTTTAGCATTAAATGGAGTCACTAAATACTTTTCTTTCACCTTTTTTAAATCTTTTGAAATTGCCAAACCGACTTTTATACCACTTGCTTCAAATGGATACTTCGAAAGCGCTGTGTAAAAAACATAATAATGTCCTTCAAAATAAGTGACCCGAGGATCTTCACAACCATATTTATCCCATTCCTCTGTGGGAGTGATAAAAGGCATTCGATCTTCGAAATGAATTCCATCTTTGCTTTTCCCTATGCCTATTACTGAGATATTTTTCTCTTGCTCCATTTCATCTCTGGCAGAAATAGCGCGATAAAATCCGAAAAAAGTGGCACCTTTCTTTATCACACTCATATTAAAAGTGGCAAATGCTTCCCAGTAATGGTTCCTATCTGGGACAAGTATTGGATTGTGCTCTGATCTTTTTACTACAAACATAAAATTAAACTCCTACCACAGATTTTTTAGAAAGCACTGCGTTGCCTTTTGTTTTTAATTTATGAATAAAATCTTCTAAGTCTGCAGCAGCGACAGCGATATGTTTATCTCCTCCTCCATAATAAAGGAACAAGGTTTCATCCCCGTCTTGCATCGAGGTAGGTTTTATTACTGCTCCGCTCACATACACTATCCCTGGTTTCCAATCGTTCTCATACCATTCATCTGGTTCTAAAACCGGATGGATTGCTCGATAGAGGACTTTTGTAGGATCTTTTAAATCCAGTAAAAGAGCTCCGACTTTATATCGATTCGGATCATCTTTGTCCATCGCATGATAGAAAAGTAGCCAGCCGTCTTTGATCTTTATGGGAGGAGCGGCAGCACTACGAGTGCGATTGTGCCAAGCAACTATGTGGTCAGGTAAAGTATGTGGATCGGGTGCATCTGCTTGTGTAGGAGCTTCTGACATATCAAGCTTATTCATAAAGGCAATATGCACCCTAGATGCATCCCCTTTGTCTAGATTATGAAAAACAGCAAATTTACCGTTTATTTTTTCTGGAAACAAAACCCAATTCTTCTGTCTGTCTCCTGGACGAGAAAGATAAGTAAATTTACTCCAATCCCATATATTATTCTTTATATTTTCTGCTTTAATAGAAGTGACAGCGACTCGCATAGAATTCCAACCATTAAACATATTAAATGTCATATACGCATGATCATCTATTTTCACTACTCTCGGATCTTCACATCCACCCCATCCACCTCCTGAAGCATAAAGACTGGTGTTATAGACTAAACGAGCTGGAGAAGTATAAGAGTAATGCTTAGTCGCCTCCCACCTTTCTTCCGCAGAATAAACCGGGAATGGTGATCTATCGTGGAAATGTACACCGTCTTTACTTGAAATATGTCCTACCCGTGACACTCCATCATTCCCCAAGGCTCGATAAAAAAGGTGCACCCGTCCATCATAAAATAAAGCTCCGGGATTAAAAACAGCTTGATTCTCCCAAGATGAACTTTGAAGTGGTTCTATTATTGGATTCTCTTTAGACTTTTTAACCAAAGATGAAACTTTCTTCTTTACTGTTCTTTTTTTAAGAACTTTCTTTTTTATTATTTTTTTCTTTTTAAGCGCGGCCATATTCATCTTTTATCCTAATAATATCGTTCTCGTCAAAATCCCCTTCTGCTATCTCTAGTACTTGCACAGTATCATTTTTAGCTCCTAATCTATGTGGTTCTAATTTATTTATGAAAAACTCATCCCCGGGAGACGCATCTATAGTTTTATCTCCAATAGTCACCAACGGATGCCCAGAAAGCACTCGCCAGAATTCTGTACGATTATTGTGATATTGCAAGCTGAGCGAACTATTTGGATTCACCGTAATTATTTTGACAGTGGATATCTCATTGTGAGTAAATTGCTCAAATTCTCCCCATGGCTTTTTCACGGTAAGTATTTTCATATTATTTAAAATAAATAATACCCTCCTAATTATATAACTAAACTATTTCTAAGCCAATACATAAATTACTTAAAAGATAATATCTTCTGCATCAACATATCAGCCGGTAGATATTTACCTAAAAGTGGCACGTAAAACTTGCCATTTACCCTATCTTTATCAGCTGATATAGGTATTCCAGCCTCCCCTAAAAGCTCAAGATCATTGTAATTATCCCCAATAGCCATGACATTTTCTTTCTTTAATTTAAATATCTTCATCGCGCATTTTAACCCAAAAGCTTTAGTTTGATTCCTCTTTATCCCTATATCGTACGCTTCACCATTCCAAACAGTATAAAGTCTGTCCTCTTTTTTTACTAAATTCTCTATCTCTTGCACCATCTTTTTGCAATGGATAGTGATGATGAATTCTTTTGGTTCAAAACCTTTCACATCTTTATTTTTTGCTGTCACCTTTTTCAACTTTGGAAAAATATCTTGCATATATTCAAAACTATTTATATGCTGATATATCTTGCCTTTGTACCAAGTCGCACTGCCGTTCTCATATGTCAAACTAACAAAAGGCAATATCTCACGAAACATCTCTTGCAACATATAGAGCCCTCGCCCAGAACTTATATTCACCAGAAAACCTTTTTTATTTAATTCTTCGATTTGTCTTATTTGCTTTTCATTTATTACTTTTGTCTCTAAAGTCGTCGTATTGCCTACTTGTTTTATTTTTGTCCCTCTCGGCACTAGCACTCCATCCACATCAAAAACAATCATTTTGATTTTATTTATATCGCTCGGCAACATTTCATTTAATAGTTTCATCTTTCTATTATACCACTTATTTCTTTTTATTCCTTATAAAAAAAATCATAATTACCTTTGGAGTAATTATGATTTTTCATTTTTTATCATTAATAATTAATTATTAATGATAAAACAAACAAAACTATGCCTACGTAGATTGGAATCCAAGCAATTGCCGGAATTTTATCTTCGTAGACTATTTTTATAGTATTCATATAAAATACGATTTAATTTTAAAAAATCCCTTGTACTTATAAAAACAAAAAACAAGGCTTACTTCATTTTTAATATAACACAATTTCTATTCTTTCACAATCCATTCAAGTTCTTGCCTGACGAGGAGATTTTTCTTATTTGCTTGATCTTGTAAGATAGCTTCTACTGCCCGTTCCATTCGCATACCTTGCGAACCTTTAATGAGGACTATATCGTTTGTATTTACGAAAGTTTTCAAAAATTCTCCAGCTTCACGTGAATCTGAAAACTCAAATATTTTTTGATTATCCATATTTGCTTCAATAGCACCATCTTTTATAGATTTAGCCCTTTGACCCACAACTATTAAAACATTTGCGTTTTCTTTAGCAATTTTCCCGACATTTTCATGCGCTTCTTTTGTATGTTTGCCTAATTCAAGCATATCACCTAAAACTGTAATTTTCCTGCCCGCCTGCGCTGGCAGGCCATTTTGTTTTATTCCCCCCAAAGTTTTTAAAGCTGACTCTGACGCAAAAGGGGAAGAATTGTAAGTATCATCTATAATAAGTGAATTATTTATCCCTTTTAACAACCGCATACGCCCCGCTGGGACATCATAATTCTTGAGTGCATTTATTGCTTCAAGCATATTCCACTTTAAACCAAAGGACAATGCTAAAGAGGCAAGAGAAGCATAAATATGATTCCTGCCAAAAACTCCTTCGATAACCACAGGCAAACTACTCCCTCCCGCATCGATCCTGAATGTCACTCCTTTTGGTTCACCTGCCTGCCCTGCATGCGCAGGCATAGCAGGCAGACCCTTGTCATCATAAAATATTGCATCACCACTAGCTAAAATATCAGAATCTGAATTAAAACCGTAAGTAATGACTATATTCTTGGTTTTATTTTTCATATCAGAAACTGCTTCATCATCATTATTTAAAATTAAAATTCCATCTTTTTTGAGAGTTTTAATCAAACTGGCTTTCTCATCTATCAAATGTTTTCGTGAATTAAAAAATTCTATATGCGCTGGAGTTTCCCCTATGGCTGTGATTATCACTGCATCAGTTTTAAGCCATGAAGCAGTTTTCTTCATATCACCAGGCTTACCTATCCCTACTTCCAAGACCAACCAATTTGGATATTTGTGTGACCATATCAAGAGCCATATACCTCGCCCTATATTTTGAAGCCAAGATAATGGGTTGTTCCAACCATTTGAAACACCTAAAATAGTAAGTGGTAAACCTATTTCACTATTAAAACTCTTCTCACTTTTCCTAACATAGGCAAATTTTGACAAGACGGCATACACAGCATCTTTGGTAGAAGTCTTGCCTACAGATCCAGTAATAGCGATAACTTTTGGTTTATATTTCAATAATACGAACTTGGATAAAATACGTAAAATATAAACTATAGCTTTTTTAAAAAATGATTTCATATTCAACGGTCTGGTGGAATCTCGTAATAATTAATCAAGAATTTAGTAATATCTAAAAATGGATCCGCCCAAGTCTGTGATGCATAAGGCACGCCTTTTGGATTCACAGCGTAAAGAAAAATGATAAATTTCGGATCATACGCAGGAAAATATCCAAAGAAAGAATGTGTATGCCTATCTTCATAATATCCCCCATCTTTTGGATTCGCAACTTGTGCCGTACCTGTTTTTACTGCCACACTGTAATGATCGAATTTAGCCAGTCCACCTTTGAGTGATTTATCCATCACCGTCACCAACATATTTGTAATCTCTTCTGATGTAGCAGGTGTTATCTTGGTAGGGATAATTGGGTAATTTATTTCTTTTTTTATACCATCATCATATTTGATTGATTTTACAAGATGTGGAGTGACTAAATTCCCACCATTTGAAAGTGAAGCTAAAGCGCGAATCATCTCGACTGGAGTAAGAGCTATACCTTGTCCAAAAGAAGCGTTAGCATATTCTATCTCGCGAGGACTGTTCAAGTTGGAAACTAAACCACTCGTTTCGTTTGGCAGGTCAATTTCTGTTTTGTTCTTTATACCATAACCGAGTAAATAATCCCGTAATTTTTCCTTGCCCAAATATTGCTCTACAAACACCATCCCAGTATTTAAAGATTGATTCAAAACTTCTTGCATACTTGTGTTTGGACCTCTCCCTTTTTTGTCGAAATTAAATATCTCATGTTTTTCAATAATAACAGAACCTTTGTCGTCATAAGTAGTCTGTGGGGTCAGTACTTTAGCATCGAGAGCAGCAGCCATCACGAGAGGCTTCACCACCGAGCCAAATTCCAAAACATTCTCCACTAATGGATTAGAAAAAGTGGAAGTTTTTTCTTTTGAAAAATCATTCAGGTTAAAATCAGGTTTTACTCCGAGCGCATATATAGACCCGTCTTTAGGATTCATTATTATCCCACCGACAGAATCCACATTGTATTTATCTTTCACTTCATTTATTTTCTTTTCCAAAAAGCTCTGCATTTGCGGTTCGACAGTTGTCACTAAATTGCCCCCTTCTTCCTCGCCGTTAAATAATGTTTTACTTATATCAGAAAAAACTTCCGCAAAGAAATTCACATATACGCTACTCTTGTCCCGTGTTAAGTCCTTCTCATATTGTCTTTCTAACCCATATCGTCCAGCTAGCACGTCACCATTGTACCCGACAAAACCGATAGCGTGCGAAGCCAGATTCCCGCCTGGATAAAAACGCCATTTTTCTTTTGAAATAGACACTCCAGAGATTTTTAAGATAGAGATAGCATCGGCTTCTTCTTTGGTTAATCTATCAGCAACTTCTTCGTAAGGATCTGCTGTTTTTTCTGCTTTGGCAATAAATTTATCATGGTCTAAGGGCAATATACTAGAGAGTTTTGTATAAACATCTTCTTTGTCTATTATTTTGCTTGGATTAATAGCGAGTTTAAAACCCGTGGCTTGAAGCGCAGAAGATACCAATCCACCATCTTTTTTTTGAAAGAAAATACTTCCCCGCTCAAAGATATCGGACGAGGAAGATACATATTGATGGTCAGCTTTTTCTAAATATGAATTATTGTTTATAATTTGCAGAGAAAAAAGTTTTCCCGCAAACACAAAAGCTATTATTAAAATAAAAAGAAATAAAACTTTGGTTCGAAAAACAAAACTATATTTCATTTTTAGCAATTTTTATATTACCAAAAGGATCATTCCCCATTTTGAGGCCAACAGACTTTTTTGTAGCAAATGTCGTCTTTATCTCTTTAAAACCAAGTGCATATGAAGTAGGAAGATCTACCTTACTAGATAATGACAAATAATTGAGCTCTAAATCCCCGACTTCGTTTGAAAGAGCTCTGGCTTGTGTCTCAAAAGTCCTTCTTTCTACTATGTTAAAGACCATATTTGCAAGGATGACTACATATACAAGACCCAAAACACCCATAGATAGAAGCATAAAACGAAACATCTTCTCCCTGAGATGAGTATCATTCATCACATCTATATTCCCAGCATAATTCTTTATTTTTAAACTTATTTGTTTCATTTTTTTTATTATTTTTTATATTTTTTATATTTTTTATATTTTTTATATTTTTTATATTTTTTATATTTTTTATATTTTTTATATTTTTTATATTTTTTCCAAAACTCTTAATTTTGCACTTCGAGATCTTGGATTTTCTTTTATTTCTTTTTCGCTTGCTGTGATTATTCTTTTATTAATTAATTTTGCTTTGCCTTCTTTTTCTTTATTTTTATAAAATTTCTTTACTATCCTATCTTCTAAACTATGAAATGAAATAACTGACATCCTGCCCCCACTTTTTAAAATTTCAAATCCACCTTTTAAACCTTCTTCCAATACTCTCAATTCATCATTTACTGCTATGCGTATCGCTTGGAAAGTCCTCGTCGCAAAGTGTAGTCTGCCTCTCCTGTACACTGCTGGGACCGAATCACTGATAATTTTTACTAAATCAAATGTAGTCTTTATCTCTGTCTTTGATCTAGCCTCCACTATCCCCTTTGCTATCCTTCTAGCAAACTTTTCCTCTCCATAGCCGTAAATGATATCTGCTAAGCTTTCTTCGCTCCAACTGTTTACTACGTCATATGCTGTCACTTCATCTGAAAGCGGATTTTCTTTCTCTGAATCTTTACCTGAATTTTGCATTTGCATGAGCAATGGCTCATCTTTCATGAAAGAAAATCCGCGCCCAGAATTCTCTAATTGATCACTACTCAAACCTAAATCGAAAATGATTCCACTTATGTCTCCGAGGGCGAAGGCGCCGAAATCTTTTAAATTTTTCAGGTGCCTAAAGTTGATATTAATAAAAGTGATATTACAATCAAGACCTTTAAATTTACTTTTCGCTTTCTCAAATGCGCTAGCATCTTGATCAATGGCAATTATCTTTACTTTTGGAAATCTTTTACAAATCTCCAAACTGTGCCCTCCTCCACCAAATGTGGCATCCACTACCACACTGTTTGATTTCAAGTTCAACCCCTCTATTGTTTCATTTAAAAGAACTGTCTTGTGAATACTTTCCATAATCTTAAAAAAAATCTTCTCCTCCCTTTAAGCTTAAAAAAATTCGTACCCTAGAAAACTACATTTTTAAATTTTTCTCGTTACTGAGTTTTTCTGCCAACTCATCCGCTTGCTTCTCTACTGTGTCCTTGTAAACCGACCATGTCTTGTCATTCCATATTTCTACTCTGTCCTCCACCCCCACTATCGCCACTTTCTCTCCTAGCTTTATCCTCTCCTTCAGAAAATCTGGAATCAGAATCCTCCCGATAGAATCCACCTCCACTTCTGCCGCTCGTCCAAACATAAATCTGTTAAAACTTCTCTTATCGGCTTTTAAAAATGAAAGATCTGAATCTGTATCGGAAAGTCTTTTGGAAACTTTCACCCATTCTTTCGCAGTAAAGATAAATAAACATTGATCGAGCCCCGGTGTGATGATTATTTTCTTGCCCATTTCCTTACGGAATTTGAATGGCAAAGAAATCCTATTCTTATCATCTATTGTGTGTATGTATTCGCCGATCAACATAAATTTTCTTTATTTCCAAATTTCCCACTTCTTCCCACCTGATATACATTATAAACCACATAAGAAAATACCACCAAGCCCTAACTGTGGATAACTAAAAAGCCCCCATTTAAGGGCTTTTTAGTTCCGCTAGGTCTTTCCTAGCGGAAAATATAATTTTTATTTAACTTTTTACTCTGGCAAAGCTGGAGGAACTAATCCTTGATCATCCCCATTCTTTGCTGAGTTTCCTTTTTGTATTAAGAAGTAACCTACAATTAACAAAGTGACTACTATAACGATATAAATAATTTTTTTCATAAAAATAAATTAATTAAATACTGGTAATGGTGGTGGTAATGATCCTCCTTTTTCTCCAAACTTACATTCTTTTTCTACATTGATTGCAAATCCAAGACCAATTTGTTTTAGACCTTTGACTGATTCAAAAGTATATCCTTTTAAATTAACCCATCTCTCACTGCCTTCTGAATTATATGCAAAAGCTTTTTTTACAATACAATCACCAGTCACATCATCAAAATTCTTGCCAACCATTTCTGGAGTGATAAATTTTAAATTCCAACCTGCAAAAAGACGATGTGTTTGCCCGTAATCAACTTTAAATGTTATATCCTGTTCGGATGGATAATAATACCAATAAGTACCTACTATGCGTCCTTCGGTTTTATCTATATCAATCCCTCTGTCTTTAAAATCTTTTTGAATTTGTGACTTTTCTGTCTCAGTAGGACGTGGTTTTATAGGAAAATATCTATTTAAAATTGGAAGATACGCAAAAACAGAAGTAGCAGGAGGCATTAAAGTAGTGTTAAAATCACTACCTTCACCCAAAAGATACCAACCTTTAAAAACATGGATAGTCTGACTATATGCAGGTCTATCTGCAAAAACTTTAGAACCAAACATTATTGTTAAAATAAACACAATTAAACAAATTGCTATTTTTTTGTTCATACGGTAATGCTACCCCCCCCCAACAGGTTTTGTCAAAAAATAATGTTAATAACAATTTCCACTATTCCCGCTAGGTCTTTCCTAGCGGAGAACTAGCGGAGGAAATTAATCCACTCTAAAATTTCCTTTTGGAAAGTTTTTTTAGCAGGAAAATAATCAGGAAATGGTTTTAGATCCAGGATATTTTTCTCTTTACGTTCTACTCTTAAATAATCCAAATAACTTGAATATTGATATTCTTCTAAAAATTTTAAAACCCTAGATTTATTCTGTATCCCCATTTCTTTCCATTTTGGCTCAACTAATTTTACAGGATTTAAATGTATATAAGAAAAAAGATATTTGAGATATCGATCTGTATCAATATGTTCAGCTTTAAATTTACCTTCAAATAAACTACCTGAACGTTTATATTTTTTATTAAAATACATTACATATGCAGTAACTAATTTTTGCATAAATTTACTAATATTCCCCTCATCAGTATCTGTAATTAAAATATGAAAATGATTTGGCATTAAACAATATGCCCCAATGTTGACAATTTGATCACCACGAGAAGACTCAAATAAACTTTGATTTTTATTTAAATTATCTATTTTAAAATCTCTAGAAGAATTACAGGCAAAAAGTAACCCTATAAACCTACCATAATCAGATTTATCTTTAAAAATGAGTTGTTTGCTATTACCGCGATTATATATGTGATAATACTCACCTTTTACAAAATTAACTTTCCTTAAGGACATAATTTTAATTATATCACCTCCGCTAGGAAAGACCTAGCGGTAGAAATACCACCAAGCCCTAGCTGTGGATAACTTTGCTCGGTTAATTACTATGGTTTTAAATAAGATTTTGGTATATTTACACTATGCCTAGCGAGAGAATAGACACATCAAAAATGGGATTAGCTTCTGACCCTTTGGCTCAAATTAAAAATTGGGAATTAATGGCTAACGATATAGAAAAGTATCAAAAGATGAAGGAACTGATTATCGAATCTTTTAAATCGATCCTTGATTTGATGCCGCCTCAAGTCAAGATTACTGTCCAAGACAAAATCAACAACTTGAATAATACAGATGCCATTTATGAGTATGAAGAATTAATAGGTTTTATTAAATTAGCAAAAATCCACTCTGAAAGTCTACTAAGTAGTCTAGATGATAAAGATATACCTGACTATGCTGCCCCTTATAAAGCCGTAAGTTACTTAAATACAGTAATTAGTTTAACTATAGAAAATGACTCAGAAAATAACCTTAATCAAATGGGTGTTGCCTTTGTTGGGCGATTACATGCTTCAAGAGATCAAATAGAGAAGATCGATTGGGCTGAAGGTTGGAAATAAGTTTTATTTAGAAGATAAAATCTGTACCGCTAGGTCTTTCCTAGCGGAGGGGTTTCATCGTAGGAAAAAAGACGACTTCTTTAATGTTTTGAGTATCAGTGAGAAACATCACGAGGCGGTCGATGCCGATACCGACACCTCCCGCAGGAGGCATACCGTATTCCATAGCTTCGATGAAGTCTTCATCTTTACATTGAGCATCTGCTTCCCCTGCTTTCTTATTTTTCTCTTGTTCTTCAAATCGAGCATTCTGATCGATAGGGTCATTCAACTCTGAAAAGGCTTTCACGAGTTCTATTCCTCCGATGACGAGCTGAAATGCTTCCACGAATTTAGGATTATTTTTATTCTTCTTTGCCAGTGGCAAATACTCTCTAGGATAATCAATAATGAATGTTGGATTTACTAATTTCGGACGGCACATTTTTTTATAAATTCCATCTAAGAGTTTCGCAATAGAGTCCCCTTTGCTTACTACAACTCCGCATTTCTCTGCTTCTTTTTCTAAATCTTTTATATCTATGTTCTCTGGATCTTTGATGGAGCTATATTTTTTCAATAAATCAAAATACGAGAATACTTCAAACTTTTTAGAGAAATCTATCTTTTGTTCGTTGTAAACTATTTCCTCACCGTTGTGAATTTTCTTAACTAAAGTTTTAAAAATCTTCTCTACGAATTGCATCTGTTTCTCTGCATCACTGTATGCTTCGTAGAACTCTACCATCGTGAACTCAGGATTATGAGTCATATCTATGCCTTCATTCCTAAAGTCCCGAGCTATTTCATACACCTTTGGGAATCCTGCCACCAGCATCCTCTTTAAATAAAGCTCATCAGAAATCCTCAAATACATCTGCATATCCAAGGAATTATTGTGAGTGACAAATGGCTCTGCTGATGCTCCACCATAAAGTGGCTGGAGTGCTGGAGTCTCTACTTCTAAATATCCTGCTTCATCTAGAATCTTTCGGAGTTCTGTAACTATTTTTGAACGAGTGATAAATCTATTTTTCACATCTTCTGACATCAAAGCATCCAAATACCTCTTCCTAAATCTCTCTTCTACATCTTGGAGTCCGTGCCATTTCTCTGGTAGTGGTCGCAAGCTTTTTGAAAGCATTCGCCAATCTTTCGCTTCAATAGTTTTTTCTCCTCTATTAGTCTTAAAAAAAGTTCCTTGTATCTCTATAAAGTCACCAATATCCACGACTGCATTAAAGAAATTTAATTTTTCATCTCCTAAAACATTTTTTTTAAGCAACCCTTGGAAACTTCCTGTACCATCATTCAGAGTAATAAATACAATTGCACCCTGGCCTCGCACAGACATGATGCGCCCAGAAATCCATTTTGAAGCTCCAGATTTTTCCCTCGGCCCAAAGCCTACGGGCGAGGCTAAATCATCAAAACTTTCCACTGCATCTGCCAAAGAAAGCTCTCTTTTTGACTCTGCTGGGTATGGACTCATACCCCCTTTTTCTAAGAGTTCAAGTTTCTTTATTCTAAGTCCTCTAATTTCATCAATTGATGACATTTATTTAGGATACATTTATTATCTTATAATTTGACACTCCATTTGGAGTTTTAAAAGAAACACTATCACCCTTCTTTTTTCCAAAGAGAGCCTGGCCAAACGGAGAGCGGTTGGAGATCTTTCCTTCTTTCATATCTGCTTCTTCAGAGCCAACTATAATATAAATCTTCTCTTCTGTACCTCCTTCTTTTTGTACAAGAACTTTGGAACCAACTTGGACTATATCTCCCCCATTTGGAGAGGCAATTGTAGAAGATCGTAAAATCTGTTCTATTTTAGAAATACGTTCTTCGAGTTTACCTTGATCTTCACGAGTCTGATGATATTCTGCGTTTTCAGATAGATCACCGAGAGATTTTGCATATTCAAGCGCTTCCAAGATTTCTTTTCTTTTTGGTCCCTTTAAATTAGTTAATTCTTTTAAGAGTGCTTCCTTTTTTTCTTTTGTAATATAATCTGTAATTTTTGTCATCTAGCAATCTTATTCTTTTTTTGAGTAAAAGTCAAAGAAAATCAATAAATTTGCTATATATTTAAGATATGTTAGTATATATGACATGGCAAAAACAATTATAGAAGTCAAAAAGAATCCAAACGAAAACAATCCGAGCGTATTGCGTCGTTTTTCTCGCAAAATTCAAGAATCTGGCATAATTCAGAGAGTGAAAGGCAATCGTTATAACAAAAGACAAGAATCTAAATTAAAAGTGAAGAAAAGCGCATTGAAAAGAATGGGACGCAGAAAAGAAATAGAAAAACTCCGCAAATTGGGCAAAATGAAATAAAATGGAATTTGAAGAAATAAAGGAAAACATATTAGGCAAAAAATATTCTTTATCTATTGCTTTTGTTAGTAGTAAAAAATCTAGAGAACTGAATAAGAAATATAGAAACATAAACAAGCCTACAAATGTGCTTTCTTTTGCTTTACACAAAGATGAGGGAGAACTCATACTGTGCAAAGAAGTGATCAGAAAAGAACTAAAGAAATTCGGAAGGAATTTTGAACAATTATTGGGATTTTTAGTTATCCACGGTATGCTTCATTTGAAAGGATACAAACATGGAAAAAAAATGGAAAAATTGGAAGAAAAATACTTGTCCCGTACTAAATTTTAATTGTTGTGATATAATAAAAGTATTAAAAGTAAAATTTTAGTACTGGGATGATCAGAAATATTTCGGTCGGGATAGATATAGGATCTCAAACGACCAGAGTCGTAGTGGGAGAATTCATAAAAGGAGAAAGAAACCCTAAAGTTATTGGTGTGGGCGAAACTGAAACAAAAGGCATTCGTCATGGTTATGTAGTGAACGCGTACGAAGCATCAAACTCATTAAAGAAAGCTCTCGGGATAGCAGAAAAAACATCCCAGATAAAAATACGAAAAGCATTTGTGTCTATTGGGTGCATCACACTCCGCTCAGAGCTAAGCTCTGGCTCTTCTATAGTTTCAAAAGCCGATGGTGAGATAACAAACTTAGATATAAACAACGCACTCGAAGACAGTGAGAATAATTTAAGTCTAAACAACAGGAAAGCAATACAAGTTTTACCTATGTCTTTCAAGCTAGATGGTAAAGAGATAGTAGGCAGACCTGAAGGCATGCGGGGAGCCAAATTAGAGGCAAAAACCCTTTTTATTACTTGTTCCAATCAGCATTTAGATGATTTACTGGCAGTCGTAATAGAAGCAGGAGTAGAACCCATAGATGTCATCGCCGGAAGTATCGCAGGGAGCTATATTGCTCTTTCAGAAAGACAAAAAATAGTCGGCTGTGCCTTGGTCAACATCGGTTCGGAAACAGTCTCACTTTCAGTCTTCGAAAATGGGGTACTGGCATCACTTTATACATTTTCTATCGGTTCAGTAAACATCACAAATGACATTGCGCTTGGATTGAAAATCCCACTTGAAGAAGCAGAGGGTTTGAAATTAGGAAATGTAGATGAAACTTATTCAAAGAAAAAATTAGACGAAATAATTGAGGCTCGCCTTTCTGACATATTTGAATCAATAGAAAATCATTTGAAAAAAATAAAAAGAAATGAACTTCTTCCGGCGGGAATAGTTTTCATTGGCGGAGGAGCAAACATCTGGGGACTGGAAGAATTATCAAAATCTACACTCAAATTGCCATCCAAAATAGGTGGAACTGAGATGTTTGGCAATGCGAAAACCAAACTCCGAGATCCTTCATGGTTCACTGCTCTAGGACTTTTAGTATCAGAGAAAAATGCCAACGCTTACAACGAAGGTTCATTTTCAAATTTCTTCAGAGACTTAAAAAACTCAATAAAATCAAGTATCAAACAACTGATGCCATAAAATCAGTTGCTAGATTCTAGGTACTAGGTTTTAGAAAAAGCGAAAAGTTTTGCTTTTTTTTCTTTTTGTTATAATATAGCTTATACAACAATTTATTAATAAATAACGCCCTGCTAGCAGAGCACAGAAATATATGCCTAAAGTAAATCCAATCATAGAAAGTTTCGCTCGAATCGTAGTTATTGGTATTGGAGGTTCTGGGAAAAATGCCGTGAACCACATGATCAATTCTAAAGTAAAAGGTGTGAGCTTCATTTGTATGAATACAGACACCCAAGACTTGCATCATTCACTGGCTGAGAAGAAAATACATATTGGGAAAAATCTAACCAAAGGTCTCGGAGCTGGGATGAATCCAGAGATTGGCAAGAAAGCAGCAGAAGAAACAAAATCTGAAATTCAAGACACAGTAAAAGGTGCAGATATGATATTCTTGGCCGGTGGGATGGGTGGAGGCACATGCACAGGCGCAGCACCAATAGTAGCGAGAGCCGCTCGCGAACAAGGCATACTGACTGTTGCAGTAATGACTAAGCCATTCTTCTTTGAAGGAAACAATAGGATGAAACTTGCAGAAAAAGGCATTGAGGAACTTTCAAAAGAAGTAGATGCAATGATTATCATTCCAAACGACAAATTACTCCAAATGGCTGACAAAAATACTAACTTCAAAGATGCATTTGCTACTTGTGATGATGTATTACGTCAAGCAGTAGAAGGCATTTCTGACCTTATCACTACTCCAGGGATCATAAATGTGGACTTTGCAGACATTAGAGCTATCATGTCAGATGCTGGATCTGCATTGATGGGCATAGGTAGCGCTTCCGGCGAGAAAAGAGCTGAAAAGGCTGCTTTACAGGCTATCAACTCCCCTCTCCTTGAAGTCTCAATCAACGGTGCTAGAGGTGTACTCTTTGCAATATCAGGTGGAGATGATATCACCATCACTGAAATACAAGAAGCAGCTAAAATAATCACTGAATCGATAGACAAAGACGCTAAAGTAATATTCGGAACTATTCATGATGAAAAGTTGAAAAAAGGTGAACTCAAAGTGACTGTCATTGCTACAAACTTCCCTGCTGATATGCCAAGAAAAAGCCTCTTCAGCAACACACCTTTGGCTAATCAAAATATCTTGAAAGAAGAAAATGCTGTTATGATAAAAAAAGAAATTCATAATAGTATTCAACAAAATGTAAATTCAGGCATAAAGACAGATGATTTTATGATCAAGAAAAATAATGACAAAAAACCTGAACCTGAAGAAATAGTTATAGAAGACAATGATGACTGGAGCGCTGTTCCAGCGTTTCTAAGACGCAAGAAGTAAAACTTCTCTAAAACCGAAATTTTAGCCAGTACGGATTTTTTGAAGCTTAAAAAATCCTGAAGTTTTCGCTCCGTCGAGCTTAAAACCCCTTTAAAATTTGTTTTAAAGAAGTTTTACTATATAATATAAATATGATTTACGATTTAATAATTATCGGAGGCGGGCCGGCAGGCACGGCAGCAGCTGTATATGCGTCTAGAAAACGCCTAAACACCCTATTTATAACATCTGAATGGGGTGGGCAGTCTGTGGTATCTGAAAAGATTTACAACTGGATAGGCTCTGTCGCCATATCTGGTAACGAGCTTGCGGAGAATTTCAAGAATCATGTCCTGGCTAATAAAGGTGACTGTTTGGAAGTAAAGGAAGGTGAAAAAGTAAATAGCATAGCAGTTGCAGAAGCCTTGCTTTTGCAAACTAGCAAAAGCAAGGCTTCTGCAACATTATTCTCTGTTAAAACAGAGTCTGGGCAAGAATTTGAAAGTAAAACAATTTTGATAGCCACCGGTAGCGCTAGAAGGAAACTTGAAGCTAAAAATGCTGACGCTCTAGAACACAAAGGACTCACCTACTGTGCTTCGTGTGATGGACCACTTTTCTCTGGGATGGATGTGACAGTCATTGGTGGAGGTAATGCTGGATTTGAGTCAGCTGCGCAACTCCTCGCCTATTGTAGCTCTGTGACACTGCTTCACCGTAGTGATACTTTTCGAGCAGATGAGATAACAGTAGAAAAGGTGCTTAAAAATCCTAAAATGAAAGCTATAAAAAATGTAGACATTTTGGAAATAAAGGGAGAGAAATTTGTGGAAGGATTAGTATATAAGAACAAAAATACTGGCGAAGAAAAAGAACTAAAAGTCTCTGGGATATTCGTAGAAGTGGGCCAAATACCAAATACAACTTTTGCTAAAGATATAGTAAAACTTGACGAACTTGGCAGAATAAAAATAGAGCATACTACTGGCAAGACTGAGACTCCAGGCATCTGGGCTGCGGGAGACTGCACCAATGTCCTCTATCATCAGAACAACATCGCTGCCGGCGATGCCGTCCGAGCCTTGGAAGACATCTATCTGACGATACATACAAGATAGTAAACCATTACGGTTTATTTGACAAATATAAATTAAAATACTATAATTAAAACAGATTAGATTTTTTAGAAAATTAAAAAAGAAAGGAGTGTTATTTGAAAAATCTTATTAAGTTCGGACTGGGTGGCATACCTGGAACGGGATTAAATTACATAATACTTTATTTTTCTTCAATCATTTGGAAAAAAGAAAGAAAAGAAATAATAATTGTGTCGATAGTCGCTTTTGTGTTTAAGGAAATAGTAAGTTTCACTATTCATAAATGGTGGACCTTTAAAGCAAAAGGAGTCAATAAGTTGAAAGCAGAAATTATTTCATATATCGGTATAGTAATTTTAATTACTATAGTAAATACAATATTATTTTATATGTTTGTAAAAATATATAATTTTAATCCTGTTATTTCTCAACTTATAATTAATTTATTATTTTTCATTGTAAATTTTCCGGCAATGAAAAAAGTCTTCAAAAAAAACCCAAACATATAACATATATTTGGGTTTTTGTATTATCTATAAATAATTTCTTTCATATCCCTGGATTAAAAGGGATATTCCAGACATTATGTTTTTTAACAACTTCAATGAGTTTTTTTATCAAAACTTGATCAGTTGTTTCTTTTATTCTTTTTTCAACAATGGAAATGTAAATTTCCATTGAGCTTTTCGAACAGCACGAGCTTAAAAGCTCCTGCAGTTTTTTAATTTTCATAGTTAGTTTCTTTCTTTTATTTGTTTATAAATATAGGTTAATAAAAAGCTCTAAAGACCAAGTTTTGACATTCAGGGCTTTTTATTAACCAACTAAACCGAAAATTTCAAAGAACTATATATACTGTATAAGTATAGCATACTATAAATTTTTGTCAAGGATGCGGAAACGGTGAGATTTGAACTCACGATACCCTTTCGGGTATGACGGTTTTCGAAACCGTTGCCTTCAACCACTCAGCCACGTTTC
>CALRAL010000002.1:0-33291 GCA_943350875.1 Candidatus Nomurabacteria bacterium
GGAGTTCAAAATGGTGCAAACACGGTACCAACCAAATTTGCATTATCTCAAAACTATCCAAACCCCTTCAATCCGACAACGTCTATTAGTTATTCAATTCCACAAAATAGTTTTGTGTCGTTGAAAGTGTTTGATGTGCTCGGTCAGGAAGTAGCGACGCTTGTGAATGAAGAAAAATCTGTAGGGAATTATGATGTGTCATTTGATGCATCAGGAATCCCCAGCGGAATGTATTTCTATCGTTTACAAGCCGGAAGTTTCATTGATACCAAAAAAATGGTGTTAATGAAATAAATTTGTTCTTTGTTTCTAAAACAAAAAAGGGCAAATCACATTTTTATGTGATTTGCCCTTTTAATTTTGGCATTTTTAAAACCCAAGGAATTCCATTATTTTCTCGGAAGGGTGTTCTTTCATAAATTCCTCTGTCACATTGCCAGCGAGCATATAATTTCGAATTTTATTAGCAAGCTCTGTCTCTATGGGTATACCCATTATCGGCAGGAGAGACTTGTTTAATTTAATGAAAAGCATTGGCCTTAGTGACACGGAAGTTTTTCCTTGGTCAGTCTGCACATAGAAAGACTTTATTTTTTCATAAGGATAGAAATGATTTCTGACCCTTAACCCTATCTCATCCATCTCATAATGAATCATGTCTGGTTTTTTAATAGCAAAGCCGGCGAGCAGTATGCCACTGATGACCAGTAGCATGGCGAAGAAATAATTCGCATAGATTATAGAAGTGACAGAAGAGGCGAGGACTATAACTCCAAGAGCCCAGAACCAGTCATTGCCTCTTTCCCTTTCTTCATATTCAATAGCAGACCAAGTTAGTTTTTCTATTTCATTCACGAGCTAATTATAACAAAATAAGATCAGCAATGTCTAATTATTGTGCTGTTTCTGTGGTTTTAGTTGTCTTGAAATCAGTTTTTAATTTATCTGCAACAGCTTTAAAATCAGCTCTGGCTTTTTCTACTGCTTGGGTCCTTTCATCTACTAAGGATTTTACTACTTCTGATTCTTTCGTCAGATTAGACCTGTCAATCTTCATCTTGGTTTCAGCATCTTTTTTAGCGGTGTTGAAATTATTCTTGATAGTCATAGAATCTATGCCTCCTGCGCAGTCAGCTTTTGCTTTATCTAAAGCTGTAGTTATGGAAGTTTTGTAATCTGTAGCTATGGCCTCGAGAGCAGTTTTCCTGTCATTTGTGACTGTAGTCATTTTATCTCTAAATGTTTTTACTGCAGTGTCTACTGCTGTTTGTCTTGCTTTGATGGCGCTATCTAATTCTACTTTTAAATTCGCCAAGGCAACCTTTTTGGCATTATCTACCAATTTTGCTTCCTTTCCCGTTTCTTTTTCTACTTTTTTAGCTTCTGTCTTTGCTCTATTTAGCTCTTTCTTGGCGTCAAAATTCGCCCAAGTATCTTTTAGTTTGAGCATTTCCTCTTCTTTTCCGATATCTACTTTGTTTGATAACCCTGATATTCTATCTAGGGCGCTTTTTTCTAATGAAGGCAGGCGATCACAGTAATTCTTACCTTTTGTAGCTTCTGCCAAAGCAAAAGATGGGCTAACAACCGAAAGCATCATTATTCCTCCTACTCCCACACTCACCACTTTTTTGTAATTCATAAATTTTATTTTTTAGTTAATCCACGCCTTTGGCGGGACAAGTTGTTAATGTTTTAAAAACACATTATTCTGGTAAACTCGACACTAAATACATTATAGCATAAAGCATATAGTGATGTATAATAACTATTATTAACAGCTTATTAAATATAAAAATATATGTTACCAATCAATTTGTTAGCAGTGATAGTGTCAGCTGTTGTGGCTTTTTGAGTGCGCTTGCTCTCTCGTCGTGATGTCTGCGATGGGTGCTATTATTGCTTCTTGGTAAGGTAAGAAAATAAAATCCTTACTATGTAGAGTATATAACTTTACCATTTATAACCCACTAATAACTTCTGCCCAATGCCGAGTTATAGGCCCAAAGTGTCCATCAACAGGCTTTACATTGTGTTTTATTTGGAAGTTCTTTACTCCATTTTTCGTATTTTGCCCATACTTACCATCAAGCAAGGAATATTCCAAACTGCCTTCGTGTACCAGGAATTTCTGAAGCATTTTTACATCCTCGCCTTTTGAACCTATTTTAATATTCGTTTTAAATAACGTTATATCATCCGGCAAAGAAAGTGTAACTTCATTTTGAGACATTGTACCTAGTTTCGCGCGTGTAAATGGCGTAGTCGCTAATGTTCGGGGAAGATTATATGTTTCTTGAAATTTCCCTAATGCTCTTTCCGTCTTCGGCCCAAAAATACCATCAATAAGATTTATAGCAGATAAGTGTCCATCAGCAACGAGAAGTCTCTGTAAGTGGCGAACCTCTATCCCTTTATCGCCCTTTCGCAGTTCATTAGTAAAATGTTCTGCGGGAGTTTCTTCTGTGATCACTGGTGATTTAACAACTGAAATGCTTGGAAGAAAAGGTCTTCCTCCACCTCCACCACTTATGATTATCCCTCCTCCACCAGAAGATACTTTGGGTTGTGGACTGGCTACAGGGGTAAGCTTTACATGTATTGCTTTTGAATATTCTTTTTCTTTATTATATGAATAGATTGCATAATAATAGGTGACACCGTTTTGAACATTCAAATCTGTAAATGTTTCGCTGTTTCCTTCATATATCAATTCTCCATCAGTCGGTGTTGTAGGATATCCTCCCGCCTTGCGGACGATGATAGTCCCGACAAAAGAATCTTGATGTGGATTCTCCCAGATAAAAAAGTTCTGATTGTCTTTTCCAACAGCTTCAATGAGTGTTGGTAGGTCTATCGTTGTACTTTGTACTTTTGGGATTACTTCGGAATCTTTTGGCTCTTCTTTAACAGGAGGCGTTGATGACACACCAGCCCCAGATATATTTTCTTCTTTTAAAGTGGTAAATGAAAGGTCCTCTGAGTATGTTACGTTCCCAGTTTTGTCTGTGAAAACGACACGATACTGATAAGTCGTGTCAGGAGAGAGGTTCAACATATTATAAGTATGGCTTGTGCTTGAAACAGTTGTTGGAGTTACTTGTCCGTATCCGGTAGTTATGCCGTATTCTATGTATGAAGTTGTAGCTTTATCAGTTATCGCGGAAATGCTTGCAGTTGTTGTTGTAATACTGTCTTGAGTAATACTTACAATTTCCGCAGGAGCAACTGTTTCCTGTGGTACTTCCAGTGTAGTAAAGTCATGCAATACAGAAGTTGTTTTGACTGTGGTACCAGCTGGTTTTGAAATAACTTTGAAATAATATGCAGTGTTTTCGGTAAGGCCGGTGATAGTAATTGAGTGAGAAGTTTTAAGAGTTTCATCTAGAGGTGTTAGTGTTCCGAGCTCGGAGCTATTTCCATAATTAACTTGCGAATCGGCCAGTACATCTGTGACCCAAGTAATTGTCGCGGAGTCGGCAGTCACATTTACTACTTCCACTCCCGAGATAACGGCAGGCTCTACAGTTGTCGGTTCTTCGGCTGTCGGCTCAGGGTCTGCTGGGGCTGGTTCGGGCTCAGGAGCCGGTTCGTTTTGGGTAGTTTGTGTGGTGAAATTATTTTCTGTTGATTTCGCAGTGTTGCCAACTCCATCACTTGAAACAACCCGATAGAAATATTCAGTGTCTGGAGCCAGTCCTGAAAGAGTATTCATATGGTCTGTCGTATAATCCGTCACAAGCTCCGTTTGGGATCCATATGAAGATGTCGTGCCGTATTCTACATATCCATCGGCAACTTCATCCGTTGTCCATGTTATGTCTGCGCTATTTTCTGTAATATTAGAAACAGACACACTCGTGATGGTCGGTGGGTTTGTGTCAGCCGGTGTCTCTTCAGCTTCGGTTGTAAAAGAATGTCCACAAGAGCTTGATGTATTATTTGAAGAATCAGTTGCAGTGATGCAGTAGTAGTAAAGTGTGGCTGGGGTGAGTCCTGTAATAGTTGCGGTGTGCATCGTAGTCTGGCTTGCATCAAGCGTTGCTGTTTGATCATAACTTTCTGTGGTTCCGTATTTGAACGTAGCTGTTGCAAGTTCATCTGTGCTCCAGACAAAACTAGCACTTGTCGGCATGACGGACGCTTGCATGACGCCAGATATGACCGGAGGAGTAGTATCTGCCGGGGCAACAGTTTCCATTACAGGCTCTGATTCGGCTGGTGTGGCTTCTGTGTCCGTAGTCGGCGTTTCATCTTGTGGTGAATTCATCGGATCCGCATCAAGGGTCTGCGCAATTATAAAGCTACTGTGGCAGAATACGAGTGCGATAATTACCAAGAAACTTATGATTTTTTGTTTCATATTTATTTTTTACCTTTTGCTTCTATTGCAAGCAACTTACGCGCAACAATGAAGATTACAAAGGCGACAATTATAAAATTAATAATGTCTGCCATTAATGTACCGTACGCGATAGTGACAGATCCAACACTGAAAGAAGCATCTTTCCAATGCTCGGCAGATAAAAGTGGCGTGATAAGCGGCATGAAAAAATCTTTCACTATGGAATTCATAAGCCCAGAACTTGCTTCGCCCATGATAAAAGCGACAGCAAGAGAAACTATTTTGTATTCCTTCAAGAACTTGGCGAATTCTTTAAGCATAAATTATTCAGTTTTTTGTTCTTCTAAATAATGGCGGAAATTAAAAATATTCTTTCGCATGAGAAAAAGCATAAGAACGCTCCCGGTGAAAATTCCAAGAACATTTAAGCCGAAGATCGTTGCTCCGCGAAGCGCAAGATCGCTCCATCCGACAACGATCCCGATGCTCGAAGCCACAAGAGGCGGCATGAGAGATACAGCGATGCCTATCCCTACGATAATACTATCAATGCGTTTAGAAAAGATGCCCAAAGTGGCAAATATACCACCCACTACTGCGATAGTCAGGGCAGAAACTGGCTCTGGAATAAAGGAAATAAAGATTCTGTTCTCGAGTGGAACTGCAATCGGATGAAAGACTACCATACCCAAGATAGTGACGATAACAACAGCGAGAATAGAGAGCCCAAATGTTTTCACTGCACTAATAATATATTCACGCTTCCCATTTGACGTTCCATATGCCGCGACAATGATCGGCTGAATAAGAGGGGCTACGATCATAGCAGCGATGAGTATGGCAATGTTATCCATGAGGATGCCAAAAAGAGCAATAATAGCAGCGCCAGTGACAAGCAAATAGTATTCAACATTGGGCTGTGTATCTTTTAAAAATTCTTCTACGGGGTTCATAAACTAAAGTATAGCATTAAAAAATAAATCAATAGCTATATCTTATTGAGTTCTAGTCTTCTAGTGCATATTTCAAGCTGAAATTGTAAATTTGCGGAGGCGGTGAGATTCGAACTCACGGTCCCTTGCAGGACTCTCGTTTTCAAGACGAGCGCGTTAGACCTCTCTGCCACGCCTCCCTATTTACAAAACAAAATATATCAGAAAAAGGCCTTTTATGCTAGTATTCATTTATGAGATTTTTGGGTATTGATTACGGTACAAAACGCATAGGACTCGCTATTTCTGATGAAAATAGCTTTATGGCATTCCCAAAAGAGATAGTTCTAAATGATAAAAGTACTTTAGATAAGATAAGGGAAGTTATTAAAAAAGAAAACATTTCAGAAATAGTGATAGGAGAGTCGGTAGACTTTTCAGGTAAGTTAAATGCCTTATCGGGTAGGATAGAGATGTTTATTTTAGAACTTACAGAAAAGTTTGGATTGCCGGTACATAAGCAGAAAGAATTTTTAACTTCATTAGAAGCCAGAAATTCTACAAATACCAAAAAACTTTTAAGTCCATCGCAAGCAAATAGTAGAGTAAAGCAGATAAAGTCTGGCAGGGTAGATGCTAGAGCTGCAGCGCTTATACTACAACGCTATCTTGATAAATTTAATAAAAATAACTTGTCCCGTTAGATTTTTTACAAAAATTTTAATATAATTAAAAAATAATATGTCAGAGGAAAGTAAAAATAATACTGAAAGTAATTTAAAAAATTCTAATGGGATGATTACATTAGAAGAATTTAAAAAAGTTGAAATAGTGGTAGGTAAAATATTGTCTGCAGAAAAGATTCCTGATACTGATAAATTACTAAAATTGTCTGTGTCTCTGGGAGAAGAAGTCCCTAGGCAGATAGTTTCTGGTATTTCCTTTTATTTTCCAGATTGTAGTGTATTGGTAAGTAAGAAATGTATGTTTGTAGCGAATTTGGAACCAAGAGTCATTCGTGGATATGAGAGTCACGGCATGTTGTTTGCTGTATCTACAGAAGATGATAAATTCTCCCTGATTACTGCAAACGAAGATATCCCAGAAGGTACTCATGCAAAGTAGAAACGGTAGCACTTATCTTTCCTATATCGTATAATATTAATATGCTTAGCAATTTACAAAATAGATTTTTCCCTATGCCTCGCTTTCTCTCTATGCCTTCCTTTGGTTTGGATATTTCTGATGAATCTATTAAGTTTATAGAACTTGTCACTGCAAGAAACGGTATAAAAGTAAATAAATACGGAGAGAAAAAAATAGAACCAGGCATAATAGAATCCGGTAAAATAAAAGATTTAGTGAAATTAGGCGAGATTCTAACTGAACTTAAAAGAGATGAAGGTATAAAATCTGTTCGGGTTTCTCTACCAGAAGAACAAGTGTATTTATTTAGACTTCGACTGGAGAAAATAAATTTAACAAATATCAGAGAAAGCATAGAACTATCTTTGGAAGACCATATTCCTATACCAGCCGAAGAAGTTATCTTTGATTACGAAATTTTAGAGGAAGACAATAAATATTTAGATTTAGAAGTGACGGCTATTACCAAAAGTATCATAGAAAGCTATCTGTCAGTTTTTCAGAATGCTTCTATTAGTGCGCAATCTTTTGAACTAGAAGCCCAAGCTATCATTCGTTCTGTTCTTAAAAAGGGAGACTTGGGGACTTATATGATTGTTGATTTTGGACAAAGGCGCACTGGCATTTCTATAGTATCACGCGGTATAGTCACATTTACCTCTACATTAGATCTGGGTGGGGCGACATTGACGGATATGGTTAAAAAGAATTTCAAGATAAGTTTTGAAGAGGCAGAAAAGATGAAGCGTGAATATGGATTGCAACGCAATAATGTAAATAAAGAATTATTTCTAGTGCTTCTAAATGGTGTTTCCATTCTTCGGGATGAAATATCTAAGCACTTT
The DNA here is from genome assembly GCA_943350875.1 of Candidatus Nomurabacteria bacterium. Lineage (GTDB taxonomy): Bacteria > Patescibacteriota > Minisyncoccia > Phycocordibacterales > UBA9973 > UBA9973. The sequence continues at coordinate 7,269 of CALRAL010000002.1, forward strand.
ATGTATTGGCATACTCACAAAGAAGAAGATGGTAAAGAAATGCCTTCGATTAGAAAAATAATATTGTGCGGAGGTGATTCGAATCTGATAGGGTTATCAGAATACTTTTCTGTCAGTATGAAAACAAAAGTGGAAATAGCTGATGTCTGGGTAAATATATTAGATAAAGAGAAATTCATACCAGAGATGAATTTTGACACTTCGTTATCATTTGCGACGGCCTTGGGCCTTGCTTTGGGAGGCTTTTATCATGACTAATTTAATTCCAATAGAAGAAAAGAAGAAAATAAACAGAGATTTCCATTTTCGGTTAATCACTGTTTTATTTGCGATGTTTGGATTCTGCATGTTATTAGCATCCATAGCCATATTACCATCTTATTTTGTCTCTTCTTCAAAGAAGAATTTTACTCTTTCAAAATTGGAAACACAGAAGAATGAACCAGTTCTAGAGCTTGATGCCAATACATCTATCATGATAAATGATTTTAATCAAAAGTTGAGTTTAATAGAAAATGCAGAGAAAAATAAATTTATTCTGTCAAAAAGAGTAATAAATGAGATAATCTTAAAAAAAATGTCTAATATCAAAATCACTGATATGTCTTATTCAAACGATGCTATTTTGGGTAAAACAATAAGCATCGATGGTACTGCGCCCAATCGAGAGATGTTGCTTTCTTTTAAAAAGGCTCTAGCAAACGACACTTTTTTTTCAAAAGTTGATTTACCGATTTCGAATTTCGTAAAAGGTAAAAATATAGAATTTAGCTTAACTTTAATACCATCATAATATGAAAAAGATCTTTCAAAAAATGCCACTTCTCATCTCTGTCTTATTTTTAGCCTTTTCTTGTTTCGCGTTTGTTTTTATTTATAGAGAAACAAATAAAAATAATGTAGTAGGAGAGGAAGCTTCCCTTAACTTTGCAAAAGAGCAGAAAAGACGGGATGACATAAAGTCTGTGGATGTTTTTATGAAAAGTATCAAAAATGATCAGGTGTTGACAGAGAATCATTTTACAACTGGTTCTGGAGTGGTGTCTTTTTTGGATAATATAGAAGGATTGGCACCAAAAGTCAGCGCAGATGCAAAGATATCCTCAATCGAGATATTGAGTGGGGACTCAAGCGGGCTCGTGGTAGAGGTCAAAGTTACGGGGGGCTTTGGTTCAATATACAAATTCTTAAATTTACTGGAGAATTCTCCTTACGAACTTGATTTCATCTCTATGAACATCAATATCACAGAAAAGACTAAAAAAAGTAAAATCCACGAATGGGAGGGCGATTTTAAAATGAAACTCTTGAGTTTTATTCAATAAAAAATATGGATTTAAAAATATTTAAAAAGAAAAAAAGTTTTATTAAAGAAAATTATTCCACTGATCCAAATATTTATTGGAGATTTATACTCTGTTTTATTTTTATCTGTATATTCGGAGTTTTCTTCTTTGGATGGTATTTCTTTACAAAGACAAACAAAGAAATAAACGTATCTATACCAAATACAAATATGCCAGTTGAGATTATATCCAAAGATAAGATTAAAGAAGTTCTAGAATATTTTTCTATGAAAGAAAAGAAATCTGTCGAGATAATAAATTCTTTCTCGTCTATGATTGACCCATCGCTCTGAAAATGTTATTTTTACTACATTGCGCGGTTAGCTCAGTTGGTAGAGCAACCCGTTTACACCGGGAAGGTCGTAGGTTCAAGTCCTACACCGCGCACCAGCCGTCCATTTGCCCTTGTAGTTCAATGGATAGAACGAGGCTCTTCTAAGGCCTTGATGCAAGTTCGATTCTTGCCAAGGGCACAAAATATGAAAGAAGGCGATATCTCTTTTAGAAATAAAATAACTAGATTTATATATAAACATATTCTCAAACCTGTATTTTTTCACAATGATCCAGAAAGGGTTCATGATTCTATGACAAGAATTGGAGTGTATCTTGGCAATCATCCTTTTTTTAAAAAACTTACTAAATTTTTATTTGATTACGAAAATCCTTCCTTGGAACAGAAGGTCTTGGGTGTAAGGTTTAAAAACCCGATAGGTTTGTCTGCTGGTTTTGATAAGAATGCAGAGCTAACAGATATATTACCTTCAGTTGGTTTTGGTTTTGCTGAAGTTGGTTCTATTACAGGGGATGTTTGTGGAGGTAATCCGAAGCCTAGACTATGGCGTCTACCAGAATCAAAAGGCCTTGTCGTTTATTATGGACTTAAGAATGATGGTTGTGAATCGATTTCAAAAAAATTACAAAACAAAACATTTTCAATACCTATCGGTATAAGTGTGGCTATGACTAATTGCAAAGATAATATCGTAATAAAAAATGCTGTCAGAGATTTTGCTAAAGCATTTAAAATCATGAAATCAGTGGGGGACTATATAACGGTAAATATAAGTTGCCCAAATACAGAAGGTGGTCAGCCCTTTATTTCCCCTCATAATTTAGATTATTTATTGGATTTGATAGATGAGATACAAATAGAAAAACCCGTTTTCGTAAAAATTTCTCCTGATTTAAGTCATTCTGAGTTAGATAGTATTCTTGATATTTTAAAGCTACACAGGGTACACGGCATTATTTGTACTAATTTAACCAAGAAAAGAGATAATCCGAATATTTTAGACAACAATGTGCCAAAAGTTGGCGGGATAAGTGGAAAAGCTGTGCAGAATTTGTCAGACAATATGATTTCATATATTTACAAAAAAGAAAGGAATAGGTTTGTGATCATTGGCTCGGGTGGAGTGTTCACAGCGGAAGATGCATATAAAAAAATAAAGCTTGGTGCCTCACTCATTCAAATGATTACAGGGATGATTTTCGAAGGTCCACAAGTCATAAGCGAGATAAATCAAGGATTAGTAAAGCTCTTAAAACAAAATGGTTTCAAAAATATCTCCGAAGCCGTAGGTACGGGTGTTATTTAAAATCTACGAGAAAACTATACATTCCCATACCACACACACCTTGTAGGGGTTCTCCTGCTTTTGGTATCCCTACATCAATCTCAGTTTCTCCTGTTTGAGGTAGGATCTTTTGAAATCCAATTGAATGAATTGCGAGGGCAGAGGAACAATCATATGTGCCGTTAGTTTTTACAATTAATTTTGTCGAGATACCTGACTTGGCTATCGTCTCTCTAGGATAATATCCACCACCAGCGTTGATTGTGATATATTGAACACCATTTTTTATTTCAACTTTTTGTTCTGTTTTGTTTGTATCATTTCTTGGTCCAGAATTGAGCGAAAAAATAATAGCTATGCCAAATGCAACACACAAGATAATGACAATTAATGAACTTTTATTCATAAGAATAATTATAGCAAATTAAATACTAAATAAAGGATTGATAATACCTATACCTGCAAGCCCTGCTAATAGAGCAAATAATCCTAGCCCTATCACTACCACTCCGGCTGATTTAAAGAAAAGTGGCGCATATTTTGAATGAGCAAATGATACTGATCCAAATGAAAGCAAGGCAAGCATCGGCAATGTGCCCAAAGCAAAAGAAAACATAATTAGAAATCCAGAGAAAAATGAACCGCTAGATAAAGCTGATATTTGCATTGACTGAGTAAAGCCACAAGGTAGGAAAAATGTACCTATGCCGATGACGATTGGTGCCCATGTTGCATGTTCTATCTTTCTAAAAAAGGAAAATAAACTACTTGGCAATGTGAATGTGCTTTTTTTGAAAATACCAAGCAGATTTATGCCAAGTAAAATCATAACAGTTGAAGCTATGAGCCCGAGTATGGCCGAGAACGTAAAATTTATTCCCATGGCTTTGCCTATAAAGCCGAGTATTCCTCCTAAAAGAGCGAAGCCAAACAATCGTCCAGCATGAAATAAAAAGAAAGTTTTTTTCACAGAAATAATATTGTCTTCCGTAATTTTTGCAGATAAGGACAAAACAAGTCCGCCTACAATAGCTAAACAGCTTGAAAGCGATGCAATTATACCGATAATGAAGCTTGTGACAGGGGTAGTTTTGCCTCCGATACCAAGATTTAGAATTCCTGATTTCTGTAACACAAAAAATAATACTAAAAATGATATGCCAATTAACAAAGCTTGCCATGTAGTATTGTCTTCTTTCTTATCTATCACTTTTTTTTCTACTGACACAGTATATCCATGCGATTTTACTTTTTCTGTTAGTATTTGAGCTAATTCTTCCCCATTCTGATTATTATCAGTTTCTATTTCTAATATTTCTTTCTTTAAATCTACTTTTACATTTTTAATAAAATCTTGCTCTTTTAAAATATCTTCGATTAAGATCTTACAAGATGCACAATGAGTACCTGAAACATGAAAATTATATTTATTTGTCATTAGACATATAATTTATCACAAAAAATCACAATTCGCAATTAATTTTAAGAAAAAATTTTAATTTTGTATAATAACTTCTATAATTATTTTATGATCAGTTTTCATAATATTTTATTAATTTTAAGAAAACTTTTATATTCCACAACTTGTTCCACTTTTTTGTTCTTGTGGTTTCATTTGTGATAATATTTTTTTATACCCAGATGCACTGGAGTATTCGGCTCCTAAAATTTCCTTTGGATTAATTGTATTCCAATCAGTACCTTGGGAAATTACAAAAGTTTTAATTGTCTCATACTGACTTGGAAACCAGAGAATATTAACTTCTAAAGCAGTTTTGTACATATCTGTCTCAGAGGCTCTTTGCGAAGCCATTAATTCCAATAATCCAAGCATTGCCATACCATGATTACAATCTGGGAAATACGTAGGATTATCACAGCATGGTCTATAGATATTTTTTGCGACTCGTTCCACTAATACCTGCTGTTCGAATGTTAAGGTTATAAATGAATGCATATTATAATGCATCATTGAATTACCCCTAGATAAATCCCAGCCACCAGTAGATGCAAAATTACTTACTCCACCGTATCTAGAATCCATCATTGGACCATTCTCAAGAATAGGATTTTTATTTCCTAACCCAAAAGCCCACAACATATTTAACATCATTCCTGAGTTCTCTTTTGTAATTATTATGTCTTTATCATAAGGAATTTTGAATTTTCCTTCATCAATTACTCCAGCTTCTACCATTTTGGTTCTAATATCTCCCCAGTGAATGGAAAGAATTTCTTTTTGCAAGAAAGGTGTAAAGCTTAGAATTGTGATAAAAACAAAACTGATCAAAAAAGCTAATAATTTTTTTATTTTGTTATTCATATTAACAACAATCTTTTAGTTTATCATCTAATAATTCAATCCTCTTATTTTTTCTACCACTCTTTTTTTCTCTAAGTTTCAAGAACATCTTTTTGAGTTCATTTACAATACCTCCTATTGATGCGCCCATTAAAACTGCGGTAATAATTTCATAACGCGAAACAGAAAGAAATCCAAGCCACATTCCTGTAAGCATCCAAAGCCATGTAAGTGAGACTCCAGCACAGATCGGACATATTTTTATCAGCAGTGTTTTATTTAATGTCCACACGATTAATGTGAAGACAAGAATTGATAGTATGGCGTAAATCATTTTTAGATAAATAAAATTAAGATACCAATAATAATCATGGTAATGCCAGCCCAGAGTTTTAATCCTCCAATGTTGTCACGCTTCCATATTTGTACTTTATCGACCAATAATTTATCTGCAGATATGAACAATACTGTCACCAATGGAATAATCAGAATGAAATTATAGAGTAATAAATAACCAAATCCGCTCATATAAGTCATTTGATCACGCAAGAGTCCTATTACCATCAAGTATGGTCCGCCCATACATGGGAACTGACAAATACCAACTAGAATACCTAGACCAAATACAGCAGGGAAAGAAGCCTTGTCCATCAATTTACTCATTAAGCCATTAGCCATCGAAGGTATTTTTAGTTTTATTGGAAATGTTGGGAAAAGACGATTAAGTAGATTCAGAACACCAAACGTAATAAGAAGTGTGGCTCCCAGTTTTCCCATGAAGTGTGGAGTATTAAATATATGCAATACTTTTAGTATTCCAAGACCAATCAAGAAATAAGCAGAAAATATTCCAGCAATGTATGTTCCACCGAGTTTAAGAATCTTTTCTTTAGTCATTTGCATTCCAAAAAGAAACGCAATAGTAATAAGAAGAATTGAAAATGAACAAGGATGTACACTATCTAGGAGTGCGGAGACTAATACAAGTGGCAGTAGCCAAGTTCCTTGTTTGCTTATATCCCAGATCATTGATGAAGTTTCAGAACTGTTTTTAAGGATAACTATGCTAACTATGGCAACCAACACAACACTGATTATAATAATAATTTTTTTCATAATTTTATGGGGTTACATTTGCTTTTATTTCAAATTGTAATTTGTTGTTATTTTCATCTTCAAGATAAACAAATCTATCAATCATCCCAACACCAGCTGGGCCGTGAGCATTCGGATCATAAACAACTTCAATATTTGCTGACTGCCCAGCTCTTATAATTCGATTTAGCGGAGGAACAAATCCCATCCCTGGCATACCGAAAGGCCCGCTTTTATTTCCATCTAGTCCTACAAAATAAGCGCTAGTACACATACATGAAGTAGTTAAACTTGGCAATTTTATATCTTTGCTTGTCGGGTTAGTTATTTTAAATACTTTTTTAACAAGACCATTTTTCATCGATATAGTGCCGAAATCATAGAATGTTTCTTCAGCTGTGAGAGCGCTATTTATAGCTGTATGTGAATTTGCTAATTCTTGAGAACCTTTTGGAATATTACTAGTTTTGTTTCCATTTTGACTAGGTTTTGCAAAAAAGAATAACCCAATGAAAAGAAACGCAACGACAGTGATAAACGTAATAATTCTGTTTTTGTCTTTCATTTTTTTTAAAGTTAAAATAGTAAAAAATCCCTTGCTGGGGATTTAAAAGACATAGCTAAAAACTTTACGACAAAATAATTAGCTATGTCTTACATATGAAAAAGAAGGGCTATTCTCAAAAAGAGATAACCAACTAATTATTTTATTAGGATATATATCTAGTTTTTTACTGTACAGATAATATTTCCATCTGTAAAAATACTGTTTTTGCTTTAAAAAGTTTTGTTTATTATAAAAATATAAAACCACTATAAGAAGCAAAAATGATAAGAATAATAATGAAGGAAAAGTTGCATTGGAAAATTGTCGCCAATTATTTATATGGTCAAGGCTGTTTTCACACAATGAGTAACTATTTTGAGAATATGGGCAATTAGGCATAGGCATTTCAGTATTATGATTTAATCTAAATAAACCAAAAATCCCTATGCCCATATAGGCAAGCGCTACAAAGATACCAAAGAAAAATTTTATACTATACAGTCCCATAATTAATATTTTACAATTTATTATAACATATTTTATAATTTCTTACTTTTAATACGTAATGAATTCGACACCACTGACACCGAAGACATAGCCATAGCAAACCCTGCAAAGACAGGGGAAAGAGTCCAGCCAAAAATAGGATAGAAAAGTCCTCCAGCCAGTGGTATGCCTACTATGTTATAAATAAATGCCCAGAAAAGATTCTGTTTGATGCCTCGCATGGTCATTTTTGAGAGGTGAAAAGCTTTTACTATTTTTGAAATATCTCCATATAAGAGTGTAATCCCAGCAGACTCTATGGCTACATCAGTACCATTGCCCATAGCTATTCCTACATCTGCCTCAGCCAATGCAGGGGCGTCATTGATACCGTCGCCTGCCATAGCCACTATTTTACCTTCAGATTTCAATTCTTTTATTTTCATCAATTTGTCTTGTGGCAGTGCCTGAGCCAATACTTCATCAATACCTACCAGTGATGCTATGTATTTCGCAGTTTTCTCATCATCTCCTGTCACCATTATCACTTTGATGCCGAGTTTATGTAAGTCTTTCACTGCTTGTTTAGATTCAGCTTTTATCTCATCCGCGACCATGATAAAACCGAGAACTTTTTCTTTTGTTGCCAAAATGACAGGAGTTTTACCTTGTAATGTATATTGTTCTAATTTTGTATTATCAAAATTTATTCCAAGATCTTTTATCAATTTAACACTTCCGGCGAAATATTCTTTGTCATTAATAACTCCACTAATGCCTTTTCCTTCTAGAGCTTTAAAGTTTGAGATTAGTAATATATTTACATTTTTTGCCCTTGCAGGATCTTCAACATAATTAATAATTGCATGAGCTATCGGATGTTCTGATTTATTTTCTAATGAGGCAAGAATAGAGATAAATTCATGATCTTTTAGATCAGATAAACTCTGTATATCAACGAGAGTAGGTCTGCCTTTGGTTATCGTTCCTGTTTTATCAACAATAATAGTATTTACTTTATGAAGTTTTTCTAAAGTACCTGCATCTTTAATTAAAATACCATTTTTTGCTCCCTTGCCGACTCCGACAATGATAGCAGTAGGGGTGGCGAGTCCAAGGGCACACGGACAAGCAATAACTAAAATTCCAACAAAGGAAACGAGTCCCATTGAGAGTGCTTGAGCAAACCCTAGAGCTTGAGTTCCAAATACGAGCCATATTCCTAGTGTAATAAACGCCAGTATTAATACGATTGGCACAAATATACTAGATATTTTATCTGCCAGTGCTTGAATGGGGGCACGGCTACCTTGAGCATCTTCTACCATTTTTATGATATGGGCTAGGAAAGTTTCGGATCCAACTTTTGTGGCTTTAAAAACAAAAGTTCCAGTTGTGTTTATGGTGCCACCGACTACATTATCACCTACTTTTTTATCCACGGGCATTGATTCGCCGGTCACCATGGATTCATCAATAAATGAATTTCCTTCAGTAATTATTCCGTCGACAGGTATTCTGCCAGCTGGTTTTACTATTATTAGGTCACCATGGATTACCTCATTTATACTAATTTCAATTTCTTTACCCTCACGGATTACTAGAGCAGTTTTAGCTTGGAGGTTTAATAATTTTTCAATCGCGTCACCAGTTTTTAATCTAGATTTTGCTTCCAAATATTTTCCAAGAGCTATAAAAGTAATGACAATAATCGTCACGTCGTAATATGTAGCATCCACATTTATGAAAGGACGCAAAGAATTCTCAAATGCGGTGACAATGAAACTATATAAAAAGGCAAAAGATGTTCCTATGCCTATCAGGGTGTCCATATTAGCTTTGCCATAACGCAGAAATCTATAGAATCCGAGCAGATACGGCTTGCCTATAGTAAATAGAACGTATGTAGCCATCAAGGGCAGGAGATGATGGAAGAATTCTTTCACGATATCACTCATTTCTGGGATAGCATGATACTGTGCAAAAATATCCCAACCCATTATAAAAACACTGATTACAGCAAGAGGAATAGCAGACATTAATTTACTTTTCATTTCTTTAATTTCAGATAATTTTTCTTGTTTCTTTCCCGAAGTATTTTCTTTATTATTAGTAGTTGGCAATAAAAGGGAATAACCCAGTGGTTCTATTTTTTTAGATAAATCTTCAGGATTCATTTTTGATTCATTAAAAGATATTTTTGCAGATTCTGTTCCATAATTTACTTCAGCAAGAGATACACCTTCTACTTTTTTAAAAGTTCTCTCTATTATTCCCGCACAAGATGCACAATGCATTCCTTTTATTTTAAATGTTTGTATTTGCATTTTATTTTCTCTTTAGTTGATAAACTTTTAATATTTCTTTAGTGGCTTTGTCTGTTTGCCCACTTTTAATCTGATTTACTACACAATGCCCTAGGTGTCCTTCCATCAGAGTATCTTCCACATTGGAAAGTCCTTGTTTTATGGCAGACGTTTGAGTGATGACATCTATGCAATAGACACCACCGTCTATCATTTTTTGGAGCCCTCGCACTTGGCCTTCAATTATCTTTAACCTTCTGATCAACTTTTGTTTATTTGTATTCATAATATGAGTATATACCCCCTAGGGGGTATTGTCAACATAAAATTATTTAAGTTAATAAATCTATAGCAAATACTCTTTTTATGCTATATTTGTAGAGTAATGAAAAATCACATTCATAAAACAAAATCATACATACTTTCCCATAAGAAAATGAGCGCTTTTATACTCATACTGGTTTTGCTTATTTCATATTGGATATATAAAAAGGCTACAAGTACTGCAGGGGACATCCGTTATGTAGTTTCAAAAGTAGAAAGAGGAACTATCATCGCTTCTGTCTCGGGCACGGGGCAGGTGTCGGCCCTAAATCAGATAGAAGTAAAATCTAAAGTTTCTGGCGATGTAGTATATATAGCTCGTAATGATGGAGATAAAATATGGCAAGGAGGACTAATAGCAGAATTAAATGCAAAAGATGCAGAAAAGGCGGTACGTGACGCGCAGATTGACTTAGATTCAGCACAAATTGCTCTAGATAAATTAAAACTTCAAAAATCTTCTGAGAATCTAGATGCAGATTTGGCAAAATCTTATGACGATGGTTTTAACACTGTTTCAAATGCGTTCTTAGATTTACCAGATATCATGACTGGGTTAAATAATATGTTCTTTAAGGCTAATATGGGCCCATCTTCGGGTCAATGGGATATAGATTGGTATGAAGGTCAGACAGCAAGTGAAGATCATGACAAGACAGTTATTTATAAAAAGAATTTTACAGATTCTTATAGTTTGGCGAGAAAGGCGTATGATGCAAGTTTTGATAATTATAAATCTGTTTCTAGAACTTCTGACAAAGATGGAATAGAAAAACTTATAAATACTACTTATAATACTACAAAAATTATCTCTGATGTCATAAAAAATGCCAACAATTATATTGATTTTGTAAATGATTCAATGGAAAGACATAATTTTGATATTCCAAAGATAATTACTACAGATAAAACAAGTCTCAGTACTTATACTTCAAAAACAAATACCCATCTTATAAACTTACTTTCAATAAAAAACAGTATAAAAAGTTTTAAAGATGCATTTCCAAATGCTGACTTGGATATACGTTCATCAATACTTTCTCTACAGCAAAAACAAAATTCCTTGCAAGATGCCAAAGATAAATTAGCGGATTATTTTATTCGTGCTCCATTTGATGGTACTATCGCGAAAATAAATATTAAAAAGTCTGATTCTATTAGTGCAGGTACATCTATGGCTACTCTTATAACCAAAAAACAATTAGCAGATATATCTTTAAATGAAGTAGATGTGGCAAAAATAAAAATTGGAGAAAAAGCAACTTTGACCTTTGATGCTGTTCCGAATCTTTCTATCTCAGGTGTGGTGGAAGAGATAGATTCGGTGGGGGCTATCTCTCAGGGGGTAGTCACCTACAACGTAAAAATAAGTTTTGATACTCAAGATGAGAGGGTCAAGCCTTCAATGAGTGTCTCTGCTTCAATCATTACAGATGTCAAACAAGATGTGCTGATGATTTTAAACAGTGCTATCAAATCACAAAACAAAGGAAGTTATGTAGAGATGTTTAGTACGCCATTAGTAAAAGCTAATGATGGACTATCAGGTTCTATCTCAAAAGTTGCTCCAAAAAAGATTCCTGTAGAAGTTGGACTTTCAAATGATTCTAATACTGAAATAATTTCAGGGGTAAAAGAAGGAGATGATATAGTGACTAGGACGATATTACCTACAGCCACTAAAACAGCATCGGCACCAAGTATCTTTGGGTCTACTGGTGGGGGGAGCAGGGCGAACAGTAATGCCATCAGGCCCCCATCGGGACGTTCTAATTAGGATGTATGATAGAAGTAAAGAATATTACAAAAATATACAGGACTGGAGAGGTGGAATTTAATGCTCTCAAGGATGTTTCTTTTACAATTACCGATGGGGAATTTGTGGCGATAATGGGGCCTTCTGGCTCAGGCAAATCAACTTTGATGCATATATTAGGAGCTCTTGATAGCCCCACATCTGGGACTTATTTGCTAGACGGTAAAGATGTATCTACTTTATCAGACGATGAATTAGCAGATATTAGGCGTGATAAAATTGGTTTTGTTTTTCAAGCATTTAATTTATTGCCAAGGACTACAGTTCTGCGGAATGTGATGTTGCCTTTGGTTTATGATGGTATATCTCAAGACAAGAGGGAAGCCCGTGCGAGAATAGCTCTGGCTTCTTCAGGGCTCAATGAAACGCATTTTCATCATCTTTCAAATCAGATTTCTGGAGGACAAATACAACGAGTAGCTATTGCCCGGGCCTTAGTAAATAATCCTTCACTTATTCTGGCCGATGAGCCGACAGGGAACTTGGATTCTAAAACAGGAGCCATAGTGATAGGAACTTTTCAGAGATTAAATAAAGAACTAGGACGAACAATAATTTTAATTACTCACGAGCAAGAAATTGCTGAACATGCGGATAGGATTTTATTTATAAAAGATGGTGAACTAGTTGAAGACAGAACTACACACCAGAAAAGAATTGCCAAAATAGAACTATGAAATTATCAGATATTTTACACGAAACATATTTTTCTCTCTCGGCGAATAAAGCTCGTTCAGGGCTGACAATGCTTGGTATCATCATCGGCATCGCTTCTGTTATCGCCATGATATCTATTGGTAATGGGGCCAAAGCTTCTATTCAGTCTAGTATTGAAGGTCTGGGTTCGAATTTGCTCACTATCCTTCCTGGAGTAGTTCAGCCAGGGCGTGGAATAGTGTCTTCTGGGCGTGGAGCCGCTCAAACCATAAAAAATATTGATATTGATGTTGTGAAAAATATTGATGGAGTAGCATCGCTTTCCCCAGAGCTTTCGCGTAGATTTCAAGTGGTAGCGACCGGATACAATACCAATACTACAGTAAATGGTGTGACTGCTGACTATGTGACTGTTCACAATGTGAATATTGCGGAGGGTAATTTTATTTCCGATACAAACCAAAGAAGTATTGGCAAGCAAGCAGTTCTAGGGGCGACTGTGGCGACTGACTTGTTCCCAGACCAAGACCCACTTGGTAAGACTGTGCGTATAAATAAAGTTAATTTTAGCGTGATAGGAATTTTGTCTGCTAAAGGAGGGGCGGGTTTTTCTGGACCAGATGATATGATTTTTGTGCCTCTTTCAACGATGCAAAAGATTCTTACAGGGGTAGACTATTTATCTACTATGTATGTATCTGTGACAGACAAAAGTATGATGAGTAATGTAAAAGATTTAGCTACGAGTGCGCTTTTAGATAAACACAGTGTAGCTGAAGCAGATTTCTCAATTATTTCTCAAGAAGATATTTTAGGAACACTTTCAACGGTGATAGATACGTTTACTCTTTTCTTAGCAGCTATTGCCTCTATCTCACTCTTGGTCGGAGGTATCGGTATCATGAATATGATGTTGACTACTGTCACAGAACGTACAAAAGAAATAGGTTTACGAAAAGCCATCGGTGCAAAGAGAAAAGATATAAATATGCAATTTATTTCTGAAGCAGTGATGCTCACATTTATTGGAGGGTTCCTTGGGATTGTTTTAGGATGGCTTATATCTTTTGGAGTGACGTCTCTGGGTATAATACAAACACAAGTATCACTTTCTTCTGTATTGCTTGCCTTTGGAGTGTCGGCTGGTATAGGTATTATCTTTGGATATTATCCAGCGAGACGTGCGTCATTATTAAATCCGATAGATGCCTTAAGATATGAATAATTTAAAAATAAAAATTTTATATGAAGATAAAGATGTTTTGGTAATAGACAAACCGTCAGGTATTTTAACGCACCCAGCGATAAAAAGTGAAGGGGAGACAATTTTGGATTGGGCAACAAAAAAATATCCAAAAGTTGAGCTGGTACACCGTCTCGATAAAGACACATCTGGTGTTTTAGTTTTAGCTAAAAATCACAAAGCTCATGAATTTCTAAAAAAACAATTTATGGATAGGGAAGTAAAGAAAACGTATGTGGCCGTAGTACAAGGTTTTGTAAAAAAAGATCATGACATAATAAACAAACCTATTGGCAGAAGTCCTATGGACTTTCGTCGGCATTCTGCTTCTCGTGGGGCTAGAGGGGAGATGAGAGAAGCGGTTACAGAATATAAAGTAATCAAGCGATTCACCTCACCCCAACCCTCTCCTTCTAAAGGAGAGGGAGAAAAAGTCGGGAAAAGGACAGACCTTAAGAATTCAAAAAGGTCTGTCCTTGAGGAGACTTTTTCTCAGCCTTTTACTTATCTTGAAATTCATCCAAAAACTGGCCGCACTCATCAGATACGCGTGCATATGAAATTCCTAAATCATCCCGTTGTTTGTGATTCGCTTTATGATCCGAAAGGTCCTTGCCCTAAAAACATCTCTCGTTTAGCCCTTCATGCAAAATCCATAGAATTCAAGACCCCCAAAAATAAAATTATAAAAGTAGAATCATCTCTACCTGCTTTTTTAAAGAAAATAAAGTAAGATATAGGTATGCAACCAGAGGTCAGAAATTGTCAAAACTGCAAAAGAGACTTCATTATAGAGCCTGAAGATTTTAACTTTTATGAAAAGATGAATGTTCCATCGCCGACGTGGTGCCCAGAATGTCGGATGATTAGGCGTTTTGCTTTTTCGAATGTGTGGCATTTATATAAAAGGGTTTGTGCTAAATGCGGTAAAAGTGTACTTTCTATTTATTCAGAAGATAAGCCAAATGTTGTTTATTGTAACCCATGTTGGTGGGGTGATACCTGGAATGGAGATGAATATGGTGTAGATTATGATCCATCAAAGCCCTTTTTTACGCAGCTAAAAGAATTGTTCTTAAAAGTTCCATGGCAGGCAACTGAAAATATGTATTTATTGCATACGAACAGTCCATATGTGAATGCATGTGGACCAGCGAAGAATTGTTATATGCTTTTTTGGGCAGATTATTGTGAGAATTCTTTTTATTCTTCATATTTGAATGGTTTGAAAGATTCTTCTGACTGTTATAGAGCTGCTGAATCAGAACTTTGTTATGAAAGTGTTGGTATAAATAAATGTTACAGAACTTTATTCTCAGAAGAATGCGATTCTTGTGCTGATACTTGGTTTTCTAGGGCGTGTTCGGGGCTTGTGAATTGTTTTGGATGTGTGAATTTACGAAATAAAAGTTATCATATTTTTAATGAGAAATATTCTACAGAAGAATATCATAAAAAGTTAGAAGAATTTAATTTAAATTCTCGAGAATCATTGGATAAAATTCGCCAAGAGGTTTTTGAATTCTGGAATAAATATCCACGCCGTTTTTATATAGGAAACGCTTTAAATAAAAATGTGACGGGAGACTATATTTATGAATCCAAGAATGGCAAAAATTGCTATATGGTTTCAGGTGTTGAAGATGGTAAATATGCTCAGTTTATCTCTGTACCCAAAGCCAAAGATTGTTATGACTACACAGGTTGGGGTGATAGTTCGGAGAGAATTTATGAATCTTCTTTGGTAGGACTTGGTGGAAGTAACGTGAAGTTTTCTTTTGAGTGCTGGCCGAATGCTTTAGATTTGGAGTATTGTACGTATCTTGTGAACGGGTCTAAGAATTGTTTTGGTTGTGTGAATATGAAGAAAAAACAATATTGCATTTTAAACAAGCAATATTCAAAAGAAGAATATGAAAAACTAAAAGCTCAAATTATTTCGGATATGGAAAAGAATTCTTATATTGATAAAAATGGCAGAGTTTGGAAATACGGCGAATTTTTCCCTATTGATTTATCTTTATTTACCTACAATGAATCTACTGCTCAAAAGTTTTTTACAAAAACCAAAGACGAAATTTTAGGTGAAGGTTTTAAATGGCATGAAATTGAAGAAAATAAGTATGATGTAACTAAAAAGTCAGGAGATTTACCAGATTCTATTTCTAGTTCTAATGAGTCTATTTTAGATGAAGTTATTGAATGTGAAAAATGCAGGAAAGCTTACCGTTTCACTCTGGGTGAGTTTAATTTAATGAAAAAAATTTCTATGCCATTGCCACACCAATGTTTTAATTGCAGACAAAATCTAAGGTTTAGCCGTACAAACTTACCGAAGCTTTATGAAAGAAAATGTATGAAATGTGAAAGTCTAATTAAAACTTCTTATGCCCCCGATAGACCAGAAATCATATACTGCGAAAAATGCTATCAGGCTGAATTTCTTTAAAATCATTTGTGGTGAATTTTCGCATATGCGAAAATTCACCACTCTAAATCAAATTAAATTTTATTTGCTTTTCGGATTTTTCTGTGCTAATCTTTGGGAACTATGAAAGGGGACACAATCAGCAAAATTAAATTCAGTACTGTAGATATTGGGGCTCGAAAAGCTCTTGATTTTAGGGCTGGGGACACTGTCCGGGTGTGGTCTAAGATTGCAGAAGAAAAAACAGAATCAAAAGGTATTAATAAGAAAGGCGAAAAGATAATAAAATATCGTGTGCAGGCTTTTGAGGGGATAGTATTAGCACGAAAACATGGCACAGAAAATGGAGCTACTTTTACAGTTAGAAAAGTCACTTTAGGTGTGGGTGTAGAGAGAATTTTTCCACTTTACTCTCCAATGGTAGATAAAATTGAAATTGTTAAGAAATCTCATGCTCGTAGATCAAAGCTTTATTACGTTCGTACAAAAGCTGTGAAAGATGTTCGTCGTAAGATGCATTCTGTAGTCTCAAATGGAGTAGGGGACGAAGCAGAAGTGGCAGAAGCAAAGACAGAATAAAATTTACTAATGCAATGCGCGGGTGTTGAAACTGGTAGACATTACGCCTTGAGGTGGCGTAGCTCGCAAGAGCGTGGAGGTTCAAATCCTCTCCCGCGCACTAGAATTAGAGCACAACGAAACTAATAATTTTTTTTATTTCTGCTATTATATAGTAGTGAGAGAAAATGTTAAACTAGCGTTTTCTATTTTTGAAGGACAGGTAAAGTCTTTGTTTTTTGTGTTGCTCCTATTGTCCTCTGTAGTTTCATTTTATATGGGTGATACGACAGATGGGGCAATCATTACGCTCATAATGCTTATCAATACTGCCCTTGGATTTTTCCAAGAATTTAAAGCATCAAAGGTGTCGGAGAAACTGATGAATTTGGTAAAGACGAAAGTATATGTTTTGAGGGAAGGGATGCTCGTGCAAGTCTTGATGGAAGATTTGATTTTAGGGGATGTGGTGCATTTGGTGGCTGGGTCTGTGGCACCTGTCGATATTGAAGTCATAGAGTCAGATGAAGGTCTGATTGATGACTCTATCCGTACAGGGGAAACTGAACTCAAACAAGTTTCTATGGGAGAGAAAGTCTTTGCTGGAGCATCAGTGGCAGGGGGTAAAGTCATTGGACGAGTTGTGGCTCTAGGTAGGGAGTCTTCTATTTCAGAATATCGTTCCAAACTTGAATCAATAAAGAAGTGGAATGATTTTAATATTTTTGTTTCTAAAATTACAAAATATATTTTTATTTATGCTCTCTCAGCATTGGTCATAGCCTTCCTACTCTTTGTTTTTATTTTAGGTAAATATGAATTCTCGCAATTTTTTGTTTTTTTTATTGCTTTGTTGGTGGGTGTTGTGCCCGAAGCATTACCACTCATTATCACTCTCATTTTGACTCATGAGTCGGTGGTGTTAGGGGAGAGCAAAGTGATAGTAAAAAGACTTTCTTCTCTGCAAGATCTAGGGGCTTTGCAATTTTTACTGACAGATAAAACAGGCACTATTACAGAAAATAAATTAAAAGTTTTTGCAGTTTTTGATGGTAATAATTTTAAAACTGAAGCGGATGGTTTCTGGGAGAATTCAAATTCTGTTTCAGAAGGGGAATACGAAAGAACTCCGATGGATAGTGCTTATGATGATGCACTTAATTCTTCTTTGGGGAAGGTAAAGACTAGTGTTCATAAAATTGTTAATTTTGAACCCTATAGAAGTGAAATAGGGTATTCTGTATTTACTCTTGAGGGTGGATGTAAAATAGCTCGTGGTCAGATCAGAAAGGTTTTAGAATTATGTGCAAATAAAAATGATTCTATTTTAAATTCAGCTATAGCTTATGAGTCAAAAGGAATGCGAGTGATAGCACAAGCGAGTGGGATAGCTAACCAGTGGGAATTTTCTGGTTTTGCTGTTTTTAGTGACCCCATAAAAGCGTCCTCTGGACCATCTCTGAAGATAGCTCATGAGCATGGGGTAGGTGTAAAGATCTTAACTGGGGATTCTAGCGCTGTTGCGATGAATGTAGCTGAAGAATTAGGTCTCATAAAACATCCTGACAATATTATTTCTCTCGATGAAATAAGTGTTATAAATTTATCCAATGCACAATTAAAAAGAGCAGTGGTTTTTGCAAAATGTACTCCTGAGAATAAGTTAGAACTCATAGATAGATATTTAGGTATTGGGCCAGTGGCGTTTTTGGGTGACGGCATAAATGATGCTCTTGCGCTCAAGCGCGCAGACATAGGTATAGCGGTAGATAATGCTTCAGATATAGCCAAGGAGTCTGCGGATGTGATACTTCTTGAGAAGGATTTAAGCCCTATAATAAAAGGTATAATTATGGGGCGTAGAGCATTTCACAATGTGCTGGTATATATCATGTATACTCTCGCTGGGAATGCGGGAACATTTTTCTCACTTTTGATGTTTTCTTTTTTTTACGAAAGTTTGCCAATGCTTCCGATACAAATACTTTTAAATAACCTAATTACTGATTTGCCTTTAATGCTTATCAGTACTGACAATACCGATGCATATTCTTTAAAGCATGTACCACATTATGAACCAAAGAAGATATTGAAACGTGTTTTCATTTTTGGAATTTTGTCTAGTGTCTTTGATTTTATTTATTTTTATATTTATAAATCTGCACCAGTTCCAGTCTTCCAAACTGGCTGGTTTGTACTTTCTGTTTTAGCTGAACTTACTCTCATATTGTCTATTCGTTCATCCCGCCCTATTTTTAAATCTACTCTTATTTCCTTACCGCTTCTTTTAGGCATAATAGCTTCTGCGATTTTACCATTTGTATTTATCTATACAAAGATACTTTCAAGTATATTTAAATTTATCATTCTTTCTCCTTCAATGTTAGCAACTATCTTGTTCATATTGGTTAGCTATGTTTTTGTAAATGAAATTGCAAAATATTTCATGCGTAGAAAGAATTTATATAACAAGCCAATCATTCCATCCCATATTTTCAAAAGTTAGTTTTTGTGTTATAAATAGACTTACATGGTGCCTATGGTGTAATAGTAGCACAAGGGCTTGTGGAGCCCTTAGATTCGGAGCATAACCGAATAGGCACCCATTTTATGCAATTTGATCAAAATATTCAGGATAATGAAAAGTTAGTAGAAGTTTTAAAAAGTGGTGGCATAGCTGTGATACCAACTGATACTATTTATGGCATGGTAGGGAAGGCATTAGAGCCGAAAACAGTTCAACACATTTATGAAATAAGGAAAAGAAATCTGTCTAAGCCCTGTATTATCCTCATCGGGAGTATGGATGATTTAGAAAAGTTTTATATTGTTCTAAATGAAGAGCAAAAAGAAGAAATTAAAAAATATTGGCCTGGTGCTGTGAGTATTGTTTTTGATTGTGATAATAAAAATTTAGAATATTTACATTGTGCGACTAATAGCCTTGCTTTGCGTTTACCGAGAAATAAAAACCTACAAAGTTTATTAAACAAAGTTGGCCCACTTATTGCTCCTTCGGCTAATACGGAGGCGTTGCCTCCGTCTGAAAATATAAATCAAGCTCAAAAATATTTTGGAGATAAGGTAGATCTGTATCTAGATGGGGGAAAAATCACAAGCAAATCATCAAAAATAGTGCGATTGCATAAAGACGGCTCTGTGGATATACTTAGGGAATAATACTAACTATATAAATTATATGTCTCAAAATCATGTTTCATTTCTAAAATCATTATTTGGTGAAAGAGAAGAATCAAAAAGTACAATATTAAAGAGTATTAAGTCAAAATTTGATGCTAAGAGGACAAAAATGGAAAAAGTGGCAGATTGGATGACCTCACATTTTGGTAGTAATACTTTTTTAGCTTTAAACACTTTTTTGTTTCTTGGGTGGATCCTTATCAACACTAACACTATAGAATGGCTAGATGCTTTTGACCCTTATCCTTTTAATCTTTTAACGAATATAGTTTCACTTGAGGCGATTTTTCTTGCGATCTTTGTCCTTATTTCTCAAAATCGTATGACTAAGATAGATGACCTTAGAGAGGAAACTCATTTACAGTTAAACCTTATCTCTGAACGAGAAATAACCAAAATTATAAAAATGATGGCCTTACTTTTAGATAAACAGGGTATAGATTTATCGCAAGATACAGAATTGAGACAAATGATCCGTCCAGTAAGTGAAGAAGAAATAGAAAAGAGATTAGAGAAAGAAATTCTATGAAGATTTTAGAAAACTATGATTTGACTCCACTAAACACCTTTGGAATGCGAGCCCGAGCTCGTTTTTTTGTTGAGGTAAACAATGAATCTGATTTAAAAGAACTTTTTTTATTTCCAGAATTCAAAAATAACAGTAAGATGTTTTTAGGCGGTGGAAGTAATGTCTTGTTTACAAATGATTTTGATGGAATAATTGTTTTGAATAAATTAAAAGGCGTAGATATCTTAAGGGAAGACAACAAGAATGTATTCATAAGGTCAATGGGAGGAGAAATATGGCATAACCTAGTGTCTTTTACTGTAGAAAAAGGGTATTGGGGTATAGAGAATCTGGCTTTGATTCCGGGTACAGTCGGAGCAGCCCCGATGCAGAATATAGGGGCTTATGGAGTGGAGTTAAAAGATATACTAGAAAATGTGGAAGTTTTTGAGATAGAAACTGGAGCGAAAAAAGTCTTTAAAAAAACTGAATGTGAGTTTGGTTATAGGGATAGTGTTTTCAAAAGTAAATTTAAAGGAAAATATTTTATCTCAGCCATAACTTTACAATTAAGTAAAATTCCAAAACCTAATATTTCTTATAAATTTCTTAGAGAATATTTGGAGAGTAATAAAATTATAGTTAAAAATTCTAAAGCTTCGCCCGTAGCATCGCCCATAAGGCTACAGCCGAGGGATGTTGCCGATGCAGTGGCAGAAATAAGGAGGAGTAAATTGCCGGATCCGAAAGTTATCGGCAATGCTGGAAGTTTTTTCAAGAATGTTTTTTTATCGGAAGTTAAAATAAAAATTCTTTTAGAAAAATTCCCTGATATGCCGATATTTAAAGAAAATGAAGTAGTTAAAATACCATCTGCATGGTTGATAGAACATTGTGGTCCCAAAGATGGAATAAGTTGGAAAGGATACAAGGAAGGGAGTGTAGGAGTGCATATAAAACAAGCTCTCGTGTTAGTGCATTATGGTGGTGGAACTGGATTAGAAGTAAAAAATCTAGCAGAAAAAATAATATCTTCCGTCTATGATAAATTCGGCATAAAGATGGAAACGGAAGTGAACATAATTTGATTTATTTTCCTCTCTTTTTGTGATACAATGAAGTTAAATTCTCCTCTTTGAGGAGTACCCGAAGGGGGAGGTGGAAGTATTCGGGGAATTATTAGTTGATTAATCGTATATCAAAATGAATAAAGGTAATATGGTTATTTGGTTTTTAATAGTAGTGGTCGTGGTAGTAGCGCTTATTTTTTTCAGTGGTAAAAAGGGAGATAATTATTCTCCAAAAAATGAAGTAGGCGATGTCAGCCAAAATACAAATATGGAAAACACAAAACAATTAGAAGGAGTGAAAGTGACAATCTTAAAAGAGGGTAATGGAGTAGAAGCAAAAGTTGGGGATACTGTCTCGATGAATTACACTGGTACACTCTTAGATGGAACTGTTTTTGATTCAAATGTTCTTCCAAAATTTGGCCATGTAGAGCCATTTGAATTCACTTTGGGGCAGAATAATGTGATTCAAGGTTGGGAGATAGGAGTCTTGGGAATGAAAGTAGGAGAGAAAAGGAAATTAGAAATAAAATCTGATTATGCGTATGGGGCACGTGGGGCAGGAGCGTCGATTCCTCCAAATGCAGATCTGAATTTTGAAGTAGAACTTTTAGTTATTAAAAAATAAAAATTAACAGGTCTTGCCTGTTAGAATTAAAATATGGACTTAACACAAGAATACAAAAAATCATTGTTTAAATTAGGAATAGTTTTAGGGATTTTAATGTCTGTGTATTTTGCTGTCAAAATCATTTCTGATTTGAAATCTTACGATACCATCGGTAGCTCGAATATAAATAGTATGTCTTTTTCTGGACATGGGGAGGTGAAAGCAGTACCAGATATTGCAAATATTTCTTTTACTTTGAAACAAGAATCTAAAACAGTAAAAGAAGCGCAGGGTATAGTGACGGGGATAGAAACAAAAGTACTTAAATTCTTGAGTGATAGCAAAATAGATACAAAAGATATAAAAACTACAAATTCCTCTTTTTATCCAAAGTATGATTATAGCAATTATTGTGCCAATGCTTATCCACATCCTTGCGACCCATCAAAGCCTAAAATAACAGGTTATGAAGTTTCTGAAGCCATCAATGTAAAAATCAGAAATACAGGTGATGTTGGCAAAATTATTGATGAATTAGGGAAACTTGGTGTGTCAGAACTCTCTGGTCCGAATTTTGTTATAGACAAAGAAGATGCTTTGAAAGCAGAAGCTAGAAAGAATGCCATAGATGATGCGAAAGAAAAAGCAGAGAAACTGGCCAAAGACTTAGGAATTCGTTTAGGAAAGATAACGAGCTTTAATGAAAATGGCAATTATCCTATGCCTATGATGTATGCTGAAGGTGCGATGTCAAAATCTGCCGATACTAGGACGCCAAGTATCCCAAAAGGAGAGAACACCATTTCTTCTGATGTGACGATAACATACGAAATACGATAGAAATAAAAATTCATATTTATCCACAAAATCCCCTAAAAACAGGGGATTTTGTGTTACAATTACAAGGTGATGTTTCCAAATATGTGGAGAAAATTAATAAATGTTTTCAAAAATAAACTCTTTTTTGCAGGATTTTTATTCTTGGTCATTTTTCCTATATCTTTTGTTTTTGCTTCATTTAGTCCGAGTGATAATATCACAGATCCAAACTGTACACACAGTGATCCAACATGTTATGTGACTCCTTTTGACGCACCGGCAACCTTTACCACTCTTAATGTTGGAGATATAGCAACTAGAGGAATTCTTTCTTTGTTTGGTAGTAGTAGTGGACAAATAGTTATTCAACCAGCAAGTAATGCTGGAGACTATATTTTGATTTTACCGTCAGGGCTTGGAGCTTCTGACCAGTTTTTACAAACTGATGGTAATGGTGTTTTAACTTGGGCAACTCCAACAGGAATTGGAGATATATTTGGTCCTAGTTCGGCTGTAGCAAACAGTATTGCTTTTTTTGATGGTACTTCAGGTAAATTAATAAAAGATTCTGCTGGACTTGATTTTGCACTGAATCAGAATTCTGTAGCCTCTTTTACTTCTATCAATGCTGGAGCAGTAGCAAATACTTTGTATTTGAAACAAGGAAAAGTAGGTATCGGTACGACTACACCAAGCGCTAAACTTTCAGTAGTTGACGATGGGGGTGGCTATATACCATTTACTTTGGATAATGGTAATAGCGGTTTGGATTTCTTAATAACTGATGAAAATCCAAATGGATATGCAGCAAGACAGAGTTCGTTAGGTTTTGTTAGTGGAGAAGTTTTTATAAAGTATGGGGCTGGAGATAATGAATGGGGTCGGATTGTGAGAGAAGATAATAGTGGGAATGTAAATTTTACGGCTGTTGATTCTACTGGTAATGTGGCTATATCGACTGGAGCTTTGATTTTAGCTGGAACTACACGTATTACCAACAATGGAGTAGGTAGCTTTATCACTGGTACAACTATTGGGACACAGACTTTTAGCACAAATAATATCACTGATTCAGGAATATTAACTATCTCTAGCGGTACGGCTTCAGCGTTGACTATAAATTCTGGTACTACTGGTACTATAAATATTGGTACTGACGCTTCAGCTGAGAGTATAAATATAGGTACTACTGGAGTAACAGTAAAGACTATAACAGTGGGGAATACAAATACTACTTCTACGACAAATATTCAATCTGGTTCGGGAGGAATTAAATTAAATGTTTCAGTAAATCAACCTACAAATATCAATACCGGTTCTTCGGGTACTGTCACCATCGGTAGTGGCTCAGCAGTGTTAGCTGTAGACACTAGTACTATAGATATTACAGCTGGAGCATTGACTGGAGTGACAGGTATCACTATGGCTAGTGGTAACTTTTCTCAATCTGGTGCTGGTACTTTTGGTACTGGCACAGGTGCAGTGTCGATCAATGGTACTGCTACTATTGCCCCAGGTAAGAATCTGATTTTTGCTGGAACTTCTCCAAATATTTCTGTCGCTAATACTGGTACTCTGAATATTACTGATGGGACAAATAATCTTTTAACTATTGCAGATGCTGGTACTACTGGCAATGTATCTGTATCTGGAACTTTTGGTGTCGGGGCTGTTGCATCTAATGTTGTTTTGAATATAAATAGTGATATAGGTATTACAACAGGGGATGTTTTTGGTTTAAAATCAGTCCCAATTGTAGCTACAGATGCAGAAGATATTGGTCAAACATTGTATGGTGGATATTTTGCTCCTGTCGCTAGTGGTGTAAATGGTTTTAGTTCTGTTGTAGGTTTGTATGCAACTGCAAATGGTGGTTTTGGTGGTAATTATGCTGCTATATTTGATGCTGGTAATGTAGGTATTGGTACCACCAATCCTGAATCAAAATTACACATTACTGGTGGAAATGTTATTTTAGGATCATTTAATGGTTCTACTGCAGCTAGTATCCAACTACGAGAAGGTGATTCAAATGGAGTCGAATATATAGGGATAAAAGCTCCAAATTCAATTGGAACTTCTGTTACCTTTACTTTACCATCTACAGATGGAACAGTTGGGCAAGTACTCTCGACCAATGGCTCTGGTACTCTCTCTTGGTCTGCGAACTCTGCATCCGGAATGAGTAATCCTATGACGACTGTCGGAGATCTTATTTATGCATCCACAACAGCATCACCTGCTACTCCAGCTAGATTAAGCATTGGTACAGCAGGGCAGTGTTTGGTAGTGTCTGGAGGATTACCAGTTTGGGGTTCTTGCACAGGTTCTTCTGCAGCTGATGGTTTAGATACTCAAATCCAATTTAATAATAATGGTTCTTTTGGTGCATCTTCGGATTTTATATGGAATTATACTAATAAAAAATTGTCTATTACCGGAAGCACTAGTCCTGGAATTAAAACTTCTCTAGAATTACTTAGTGCTAATACAGGCACAGGTGATGCCAATAAATTTACAATTGGTAATAATGCATCTACAAGTACTCTCTCCTTTATAGTTAATAGTAGTAACTTTACTAATGGAGGGAGTGCACAAAATTATGCTTATATTTATAATACACAAAATGCGCCTTTGATTTTAGGAACACAAAGTATAGCTAGAATTACAATTGCAGGTTCAGGAGCTGTGACTATTGGTGGTGCTACTACTTTATCTTCTACTCTTACTGCGGGTGCCACAACGTTAGCTTCCGTTAATGTTACTAACAATGCTACTGTTGGTACTCTCAGTGTCACCGGTATTGCAACACTTTCTTTTAATGCTTCTATCGGTGGTACACTTGGAGTTACCGGTGATACGACACTATCTACATTATCTACTTCTGGTTTAGCTACTCTCTCTTCACTCACTGTTACTAACAATGCTTCTATCAGTGGTACACTTAACGTCCCCACTGGCGCCACCACTTTGGCTGGTCTTACCGCTGGAGCTTCTACTCTCTCTTCACTCACTGTTACTAACAATGCTTCTATCGGTGGTACACTTAACGTCCCCACTGGCGCCACCACTTTGGTTGGTCTTACCGCTGGAGCTTCTACTCTCTCTTCACTCACTGTTACTAACA
>CALRAL010000002.1:33391-37033 GCA_943350875.1 Candidatus Nomurabacteria bacterium
TGGTCTTACCGCTGGAGCTTCTACTCTCTCTTCACTCACTGTTACTAACACATTGTCCATAACTGGAAATACTATTATTAATAATAATGCCACTTTTAGTGTTACTGGAAATGTGACTTTAGGTAATGCATCTGCAGATACTATTACTATGACGGGGCAATTAAATAGTGATTTAGTCTTTGCAACTGGCATAGATCGGATTATCCAAATAGCTAACTCTGCTACTGGTACTAATGGAAACCTTCTTACTATTAAAGGTTCTACTCCATCAGGAGGTAGTGCAAATGGTGGAGGTATTAATATCACCGGTGGTGCCGCTTTTTCGGCCACTCTTGATAAGAATGGTGGTACTCTAAATCTAGATTCAGGTGCCAAAGTTAATAATGGTACATCTACGATCAACATTGGTCCTACAAATGCAACAGTTATCACTATAGGTAACACGTCAAAGAATCCAACTTTTTCTTTTAATGGTACTGGTGTTGTAACAGTCGGTGGTACTCTCGGAGTTACTGGCGCCACCACTTTGGCTGGTCTTACCGCTGGAGCTTCTACTCTCTCTTCACTCACTGTTACTAACAATGCTTCTATCGGTGGTACACTTAACGTCCCCACTGGCGCCACCACTTTAGTCAGTCTTACTGCTTCAACTGGTTTGACACTTACTACAGGTGCATTAAATTTAACTGCTACTTCTGGTACATTGGATTGGAAATTAAATAACCACAATAGTGCATTTAAATTAAGAGACAATATTAATAATACGGCTTTTTTTGTAGCTGACGGAGTAAATGGTAAAATCGGTATTGGAGATACAACTAAATTTAGTTCTGGTAATACTGCTCCTGGTGCGTCATTAGAGGTAGCAGGAAATTCTAGTCAATTTCGTGTAGCTAATACTTCTGGACAATATTTCCAAATAAGTACAGCAATTACTGGTGCTGTTACTCTAACTGCCACTGGCACTAGCCCTAATATTGCTATTAGTAATTTGGGTGGTAGTGGTACTAAAATTGTCCAAGCAGATAATATTGGAATTTTATCTGTAGTTAGTAGTGTAGGGGCAACACAAGGAGGGACAGGTTTGACTGGTTATACTCTTGGTGATTTGCTTTATTCCAGTGCTTCTAATACATTAGCGACACTTTCTGGAAATACATCAACCACAAAAAAGTTTCTTTCACAAACAGGTGATGGTTCAATTTCAGCTGCTCCTGTTTGGAGTTCAATTTCATTAGCGACTGATGTTTCTGGCTTAGTTCCAATAGCCAATGGCGGGACAGGTGTTTCTTCTGCTTTTGCCCTTGGTTCAGTTATATTTTCTGATGGGAGTAAACTAGCAGAAAATAGCACTAATTTAAACTGGGATAATACAAATAATGTATTAATGATAAGTAAAATTGATAATTCAAATCCTAATACTATAACACCACTAGATTTCGTAGGAAGTTGTACTGGGTCCCAAAACCCATGTAGTTACAATAGTCTTTATCAAAATAACACTCCTGTTAATAACAATAATACAACAACCACAGGAAGTTCCTTTTTACTTTGGCCTACTGGTGGCAACACAAGCAATGCTTTGATTATAGGTTTAGATGATAGCACTTTTCATTCAATTTCTTTTTATTTAGATTCATCAGCTTTAGTCACTGCTAATAATCTTAATATATATATAGCTTACTCTGCAAAACCAGAGAGCTCTGAACCTTCTAATGGTATTGGTAGTTGTACCGATAGTGGATTTGGGCTAAACAGTAATGGTAATTGGAAATTTGTAAGTAATATTAATGATCAAACTAAAGATACTATAAATAATACAAATTCCTCCTTTTCAACTTCTGGAACTATTACATTTGATACTCCTGCTGGTGATTGGCATAAACATAAGCTATCATCTTATATTACCACTCCTAGATATTATTTATGTATAGTTAGATCTTTAAATACGACTAGTGCTAGACCAAAAGCATTTAAGATTAGCACAGAAGAACACACATCTATTTCCGGAGATGGTATTCATTTAGTGAATTCTAATCTCCTTATTGGCAAAGGTTCTCTTTGTGTACATAGTATAGATAGTGCTTGTGTAACAAATCCTACTATAGGTGGTATCTATGCTGATAAACTTTATGGTACTCTTGCTGACTTTGCTGAGAATTATATTTCTAATACTAATTCTCCACCTGGAACCATAGTACAAACTGCAAATGATGGAAATAATCTAGCGGTACATGAAACAGATAAATCATATTCCAATAATCTACTTGGTGTAGTCTCTACTGATCCAGGGGTAACAATAAACTCTAATGCAAAATCTGACGATGCACATCCGTATATTCTTCCTATTGCTCTCTCTGGTCGTGTCCCGGTAAAAGTAAACTTAGAGAATGGACCAATTGCCGTAGGGGATTATTTGACTTCATCTTCTACTCCAGGAGTGGCAATGAAAGCGACGAAGACAGGGACTACGATAGGTATGGCACTTGAGAATTATGATGGTACAGATACCGATAATGATCTCAATAATCCAAAGATTATGATTTTTGTTTCTAGGGGATTTTATAATCCAAATGTAAAATTGGCAGAAGATTTGATTATAAAAGTAGAAAGTTTAGCTGATGCTACGGCCAGATTTGTAGATGACACTGGAGCACAAACTTTTGCTGGTAAATTTTTTGGAAGGCTTACGACATGGTTCGGAGATGCGACCAATGGCATTGGAGATTTCTTTGCCAATAGAATTCGAACAAAAAATATCTGCGTAGGGGATGATAGTGGTGCTGAGACATGTATTACAAAATCTGAACTTGATAGGCTTTTACAAAATAATTCTGTGACACCAAGCACCACCCCGCCTCCAGAATCGGTACCCCTCTTTAATCAAGGAGAAGACAGTTTGTCTACGCAAACTAGGGGTGGTAATTCTGAGCCTACTCCTGAAATAGTTCCTACACCAAAACCAGAAGTAGCTCCAGAGACTATTCCTACACCAGAACCTACCCCTGATGTTACTTCTACGACCACTGATTCAACAACAAATTAAAGTGAAATTCAAAAAACAAAACATAATTTACATTTTATTTCTATCAGCTTTGTTTTTTTTAAATTTTAATTTTGCTGGTGCTACGAGTGGAACTATTGATGCTTTAAATAAACAAGCAAAAGTTTGCCATGATTCTACTTGTTCAAGTCCGACTCCTGGAACAATTAATTTTAAACCTTCAAATTCAGGTCCGATAGTTATTGATGATGCTGATGGTATTAGTGGCTATGCGTGGGGGAATGAATTGGGTTGGATAAATATGAATCCTTCTAATTCAGAAGGAGTTAAATTCGCAAATGTTCAAACAGGGGTTTTGACTGGTTATGCATGGAGTCAAGTTTCCGGGTGGGTTAATTTTGCGCCGACAAATGGAGGTGTGATGATAAATCCAAATACTGGAGAATTCTCTGGATGGGCTTGGGCAGGGGGAGTGTATGGCGGATGGATAAAGTTTGATTGTTCGGATTCTGCTACTTGTGTCAAAACTACTTGGCGAGTATCGAATGGGGATGGTAGTGGAATTGGTGGTGGAAATCCTTCACCTCCTCCAGAACCAACTTGCGAACAATTAGGAAATTGTATTTTACCACCCCCTC
>CALRAL010000002.1:37133-178507 GCA_943350875.1 Candidatus Nomurabacteria bacterium
CCTCCTCCAGAACCAACTTGCGAACAATTAGGAAATTGTATTTTACCACCCCCTCTATCTTCTAATACAAATTCTGGAATTATTGAGAATATTGTAGATTACCTTTTAAGCAACAAAGAAGTTTTGATTGTTGCGCAAGATGTTTCAGATGTTGTTTTTAATCTTCCAGAACGAACGTTAAATGCCGTTGCTGAAAATCTTACTGATACTATTATTATTTCAATAAAAGGGAATAAAGAAGTTCTTAAAATAATCTCTACTCCAGTTGGCAATACTGTAGCTAAGACGATAACTACTGTTGGGATAGTCACGGGGGTATCTGTGTCTATTTTTGGATCTTTAATTAGTGGATTAGTTGGTTCTACTAATGTTGGTCTTGGATTATTAAGACTTTGGTCTTTATTTTTGTATTCTTTAGGTTTAAAAAAGAGAAATTATCCCTGGGGAACAGTATACGATAGTGTGACAAAACAGCCACTTGATCCTGCTTATGTAATGCTTTCTGATATAAATGGCAAAGAAGTGGCCACATCTATCACTGATATTGATGGACAATATGGATTCTTGGTAGAACCAGGGACTTATATGCTTTCGGTAAAAAAGACCAATTATAAATATCCTTCCAGTAAACTTTCTACGAAAATGTCTGATGAACTTTACAATAATTTGTATTTTGGAGAGAGAGTTGAAATAAAAGAAAATGGTGAAATTATCACTAAAAATATTCCGCTTGATCCTGAAAATTTTGATTGGAGTGAATTTGCAAAAAGAGAACAATCTTTGGCCAAGTTTTATCATGCTAAAGATGTATTCTTGGGAAGAATGAGCGATTTGTTATTTTTTGTCGGATTTATTGTTTCTTCAATTACTCTTATAAATGTGGTGGGACCGTTTAATTTAATTATTTTTTGTTCTTATGTTATTTTGTTGATACTTCGTAAATTTAAAATAAGTATACACAAGAGAGGTAAGGTGGTTTATGGAGTTTTCGATAGACCTTTGGCTTTTGGAATTTTACGAGTTTACTCTATGAGTGGTATGGAAATTACTCACAGAGTTTTAGATAAAAAGGGCAATTATTATTGTTCGGTGTTTAATGGCATTTATACAGTATCAATAGAAAAGAAAAACGAAGATGAATCCTACGATATTGTATATCGTTCAGAACAAATAAAAGTGAAAAATGGTGTCTTAAAGAAGGATTTTAAAATTTGATTTTTTGTTGACTATTTTGACCAAAAAGAGTAGTATTAAAGAAGCCCTTTGCGGGGCTTTTTTAAAAATACATTGAGGCCAGACCTAGGGACTTTATTTTTTTACTATTTGGCCCTAGGTCTGGCCTCGGAAGGAAATACATATGTCTAAGATAGTTGATTATTTTAAGGAGACAAAAGTAGAATTAAAACACGTCATTTGGCCGACTCGTAGTCAGGCGATACTTTATACTGTCATTGTGATAGTTCTCTCTGGATTCATCGCTTACTTTCTGGGTATTTTTGATTTCCTCTTTGGAAGAGGTTTAGAGAAATTAATTGGATTCTAATTAAATTTTTATGTCAAAACAAGAAACACAAGAAGTGAGGAATTGGTATGCAATACACACTTATGCTGGATATGAAAATGCCGTTCTGCGTAATTTGAAACAGCGCATAGACTCTCTTGGAATGAATGACACTATCTTCAATGTGATAGTTCCGACAGAAAAAAAAGTAAAGATAAAAGCTGGCAAAAGAGCAGAAGTAGAAGAAAAGATTTATCCTGGGTATGTACTGGTGGATATGATTGTGACTGATGATTCGTGGTATGTTGTCCGCAATACTCCACGGGTCACAGGGTTCGTCGGAGCAGGAGTGAACCCAGTACCACTTAAAAAAGAAGAAGTGGATTTCTTGTTTAAAAAGATGAATGCTGGCACTCTCAAACACAATATCGACCTTGCAATAGATGAGACAGTCCGTATCGTGGATGGTCCATTCAAGGAATTAGAAGGTAAAGTAAATTCAATTGATCAAGAAAGAGGCAAGGTGAAGGTATTAGTCTCAATGTTTGGTAGGGAAACTCCAGTCGAGTTGGATTTTTTACAGGTGAAAAAAATATAAATATACCTGTCCCGTACTAAATTTTTGATTAAGAAATTTTTAGTAAAGATGGACAAATTTTTAAAAATAGTATAGATTAAGATCATTAATTATAAATAAAATTTTAGTACTGGGATGGCAAAGAAAATAACCAAAAAAATAAAATTACAGATTCAGGCAGCCAAAGCTACTCCTGCGCCACCACTTGGTCCAGCGCTCGGTCAGGCTGGGATAAACATTGGGGATTTCGTTACGAAGTTCAACGCTACTACAGCCAAGATGGCTGGGGATAAAGTCGGTGTAAAGATAACAGTTTACGAAGACAGGACTTATGATTTCGTAGTCAAAACTCCACCTGCTTCAGATCTCATCTTAAAGGCAGCAGGCGTTGAGAAGGGTTCTGGTAAACCAAATACTTCAAAAATTGGCAAGATCACTCGTGCTCAAGCTTACGAGATTGCTGAGAAAAAGATGAAAGACTTAAATTCAAAAGATAAAGACGGCGCTATTGCCATCATCGCCGGCTCTGCGAGGTCAATGGGTATCGAGGTTAAAGATTAATTCCATGCTTACGAACAAAACAATTTCTACTTGGTCAGGATTTACAAATAAGACGCTTTTTGCTTAGTCAAAAGGGGTTTTATTTTTGTCCAAATAAACGCCCCTTTGGGCGTTTTTATTTTTAACTTTATTTTAAATAACATGATTGGAAAAATTTTTATTAACAACTTACGAGTTAAATTTAACGTCGGGATTACAGAAATAGAACAAGAAACACCTCAAAATATTACTTTTGATATTATTTGCTGTGCTGATTTAGATGAATGTATTAAAAAAGATAATATAGATTATGCAGTAGATTATCGGGAATTAGATAATCAAATTACTTTACTTTCTAAAGGAAAAAAGTTTCAATTAATTGAAACTCTGGCAGATGCTGTGGCAGATGTTTGTTTATCAAATAAGAAAATCTTAAAAGTAGAAGTAAAACTTTTTAAAAGACTGCGCTCAATTTCTTGTGATTCTGTCGCTGTTGAAATTATAAAAAGTAAATAACCCAAATGCAAATCAAAACAATCAAAACAAGGGTTTTTAAAGAAAATGAAAATTTACTCGATTTTATCTTGAAGTATGTGAAAAAACTTCCTGAAAAATCCATTCTAGTTATTACTTCCAAAATAGTTGCTTTATCAGAAGGGAGAACTGCGCAGATTGATCCGAACATTTCACATGATAAAATGCGAGAAAAAATTATTAAATCTGAGAGTGATTTTGCGCTAAAAACAAAGCTCGTATGGCTTACTATCAAAGATGGCATGGTTATGGCTTCTGCTGGCATAGATGAGTCAAATGCAAATGGAAAGCTTATTTTATTACCTAAAAACAGTTTTAAGTTGGCCGAAATAATTCGCTTAAAATTAAAGGAAAAGTTTAAAATAAAAAATTTAGGTGTATTGATTACAGATAGTAGAACATTTCCACTGCGAGCGGGTATTACAGGTGTATCTTTGGGCTATGCTGGTTTCAAAGGTATTCGTGATTATCGTGGAACCCCAGATATATTTGGCAGAATACTAAAATTTTCTAGGACTGATGTGGCTGATAGTTTGGCTACTTCTGCAGTGCTTTACATGGGAGAGGGGAAAGAACAAATACCATTAGTTGTCATAAAAGATGCGCCAGTAGAGTTCGTAGAGAAAATAAATAAGAATGAATTAAAAATAGATATTCGTGAAGACCTTTACCAGCCCCTTTTTGCCAAAATTAAGAAAATAAAATTCTAATTTAGTTCCCGAGGGTTCCCCTCGGGAAATTTGACTTACGGCTATATATATATTAGTATTCGCTTGAATGAACTTCTTTGTTCATTTGTTCGTTGTAATAAGTATTTTTTCACTAATTTAAAGAAAGGAGGCAGAGATGCCTACTAAAATAAAATATCCAGATTTTAAACTTTATGTAGGATGTGGTTTAACCCACGCCTCCGAAAAGTTTAAAAAAGAAGTTCAAGAACTGAAAGATGAACTTTCTAAAGTTTGCCCAGTTCTTGATTTTTTGGGTGTCGTCAACGGCACTCCGCATGATGTATATGTGCACGATATCATCAATTGTGTGGGCTCGTGCGACTTGATGGCTGGTATTTGTGATGAACCTTCGACTGGTCTCGGCTGGGAGATGGCTACACAAGTGCTCGTAAGGAAAAAGCCATTATTGGCTTTCGGACACGAGGATACAAAAATCACTCGATTGGTTTTGGATCCTCAATTACCTGGTTACGAATTTATTCGTTATAAAAATTTTTTTCAAGTCTACGACAAAATTGTAGAAAAAGTGAAAGAAATTTCAGAACAAAGAGTTATTGTTCCACTGCTAAAGTTGGAACTTAATTCTGCAGCAAAACAAGTATTAGAAATTTCTGATGATGACTCTAAAAAGGTGCGTGATCCTGAATGGGAGAATGGATCTACTGGGATGTAGTATGTATTTAAAGTAAAAAGCCAACAGAATCATTTCTGTTGGCTTTTAATATTTTTGGGAGCTTGCCCCGTAGTATGATTTGTTAAAATAATTACTTCGGGGTATATTATACATATGAAAAAGGTGGCAAAAGTGGAAAAACATAAGAGGCCTAGCTGGGATGAATACTTTTTGAGTATAGCAGAGATGATAGGAACAAGGGGTACTTGTGACAGGGGTAGGGCAGGGTCTGTGATTGTAAAAGACAAACGAGTTATTTCCACTGGGTATGTTGGTTCGCCGGCAGGACTGCCACACTGTGACGAAGTAGGGCATGAAATGCACACAGTGATAAATGAAGATGGTACCAAATCAATGCATTGTGTGCGTACTACGCATGCAGAGCAAAATGCTATAGTGCAAGCGGCACGTTTCGGCACAGCTATCGATGGTTCTACTATTTATTGCAAGATGATGCCATGCTATGTCTGTGCCAAGTTATTTATTACAGCTGGCATAAAGAGGGTGGTAGCAGGAAAGGATTATCATACGAGTAGTAGAAGTAAAGAAATATTCAAAAAAGCTGGGATTAAATTCGACATAATAAATAAAGAAGTGATGAAGTATTCTAAACAATAATTTTATGGTTGACCTAAAAGAACTTCAAAAAGAAGTAATGCGTAATAAAATGGAGAAAGGCTTCAACACTACTGATATTGCCCTTGAATTTTGTCGCGCACACGAAGAGCTATCTGAAGCATTTTCCAAACATAATAAAAATCAACCCGGGGTGGCGGAAGAATTTGCGGATGTGATGATCTTTATTCTGGGCATGTGCGAGACGATGAATTTTGATTTAGAAAAAGAATTAGTTGCGAAAATAGAAAAGAATAAAAAAAGAAAATATAAAAAAGAAAAATCTCCTGATGGCAAGGATGTATTTATTCGTATCAAGACAGACGAAGATCCCTAATTAAATTTCTTGTATACTGAAAAAGTATAATCATGGGGATTTTTGTCATCCTTTTTGTGTTCTTCGTGTGAGATTTCATTCCATAAAATGGGAATTATTTCTGGGAAGAAAGTATCAGCGTTTTTGTTTTCTGCATCTACATGTGTGATGTAAAGTTTATCTGCAACAGGCAAGGCTTGTTTATATATTTCCGCTCCACCAATTACAAAAATTTCAGCTAGGCCTTGCCTAGCTATGCTTATAGCATCTTCTAAAGAATGTACAACCTCTATTCCTTCTTTTTTATAGTTTTCATCTCTAGTGATGACTATATTTTTCCTGTTCGGCAGAGGTTTACCAATGCTTTCAAAAGTTTTACGTCCCATGATGACTGTGTGTCCACTGGTTATTTCTCTAAAATGTTTCATATCTGCAGGTAAAGACCAAAGAAGTTTATTTTCTTTTCCAAGTTCATTATTTTTACCAATAGCTGCGATGATTGAAATCATTTATTTTTTTTTATATAGCAATTTCAAAAGGAATTTTTGGATAACTTTCATAATTTAAGATTTTAGTATTTTCAGCTGTCCACTCAAAGATAGATTTCCAATTTTCTGTTTCTATTTTTGGTAATGGGTATTTATCTGGATCTCTAGAAAGTTGTTCTCTTGCGCCATCTATATGATTTTCAAAAATATGCACATCGGCCAAAAAGCCGACAAGTTTACCTTCTTTGAGTCCAGCTTCTTTGGCTAATAAATGGAGAAGTAAAGCATAGCTGGCGATATTAAAAGGGAGGCCAAGCATAGTATCCACCGAACGTTGGTTCCACATTAAATTCAATTTACCGTTTATGGTGGTCACTTGAAAAGAATAATGACATGGTGGGAGTCCCATTTCTTCGAGTTGAAGTGGGTTCCAAGCATTTACGATCATTCTACGGTCTCGAGGATTTGTTTTTAAGGTCTCAATAAGTTTTTTTAATTGATCTATGCCTTTACCAGTATAGTCTGAATCATAATTCTCATATTTGGCATTAAAATGCCTCCACTGGAAACCATAAATTGGTCCCAAGTCTCTCTCCTCCAGCATTTTCTTTTTTGAAATTTCGTCATGTCCATAAGGTGCTTTTTTAGGGCTAGCCCATTCATCCCAGATGTGATTATTCCTATCGATGAGCCATTTTTTGTCCGTAATGCCGTTGATGAAAAATTCTAATTCTGTAGCAATTAAT
This sequence comes from Candidatus Nomurabacteria bacterium, assembly GCA_943350875.1. Classification (GTDB taxonomy): domain Bacteria; phylum Patescibacteriota; class Minisyncoccia; order Phycocordibacterales; family UBA9973; genus UBA9973. The sequence goes on from CALRAL010000002.1 coordinate 43,855, forward strand.
CGGAAGGGGACTTTTTTAGTGGTGAGGAGAGGGAAGCCTTTAGACATGTCGTGTTCAAACATTGCTCCAGCAATAGTGTAAGCTGGAGTGCCTTGGCGGGTGGCAACTTTCTCGCCATTTTCCAAAACTTTTTTTACGATGTCCAAATAAGCTTTCATGTAAATCAAGTATAGCTTTTTAAGCATTTTTTAAAAACATTGACAAAGTTTTAGTATAATGCTATACTTAAGATATTATTGTGGAAATTAGCATTATTTGTCATAGCTAGTATCCATGACAAAAAATGTATATGTACACACAACACCATTCAAATGGCCTAAAGAAATTTGGGCGTTCTATTCCTTCTAGAAAACCAACCTTTAAAAGAAATAGTTTTAGGAGTAATACTAATCGCTTTGCTAAAAAAGGAGGCAGGGGTAGAGGTTTTTCGAAGCACATAAGTTTCGCTCGATTTATCAAAAAAGCGGAAAAAGTAGAAGAAAAAGCATATGTGTCAAAACATACATTTGCTGATTTTCCATTTAACGAACAACTTCACAAGAATATCGCTAAAAAAGGTTTTGCAAATCCTCGCCCTATTCAAGACCAAGCTATACCTTCAGTAATACAAGGCAAAGATGTCTTCGGTATGGCAAATACAGGTACAGGGAAAACCGCAGCCTTCTTGCTTCCACTTATAGAGAAAATTTTCAAAAATAAAAAGCCAAGTGCACCGATGGAGAAAGTCCTAATCATGGCACCAACCAGAGAGCTTGCAATGCAGATAGAATCAGACTTTCGCAGTCTTTCTTTTGGATTGGGAATATTCTCTGTGTCTGCTGTAGGAGGTTTGCCGATAATGAGGCAGATTACTGAACTCAAAAGGGGAGTGTCATTTGTGATTGGGACTCCGGGGCGCCTTCGTGACCTTATCGATAGGAAAGTTCTGGATTTATCAGTGTGTCATTCTGTGGTGCTCGATGAAGCGGACAGGATGCTCGACATGGGTTTCAGAGATGATATGGTTTTCATACTTGCCAAATGTCCAAAGGAACGACAGACACTTTTCTTCTCCGCGACGCTTTCTCCGGAAATTAAAAAGTTGACCAGTGAATTCTTAAAAGATCCAGTTTTCATCTCTGTTATCTCAGGGGAGACAGCAAAGAATATTGACCAAGATATCGTTCGTACAAAAACTAAAGAAGAGAAAATTGAGAAACTCGATGAGATTTTGAAAAAAGACGGATCAGACAAAGTGCTCATTTTCCGTGAGATGAAACACAGTGTGGATTCTCTTGCGAAAGAACTCGCTCAGAGAGGTTTCAAAGTGGGTTCTATTCATGGAGACAAGAGGAGCAGGGAACGTATCCGCACTTTAGATTTATTTAAGAAAGATGTAATCCAGATCCTCATCGCTACGGATGTCGCAGCGCGTGGGCTTGATATCCCAGACGTCACTCATGTCATAAACTACGATATTCCTCAGAGTTATGATACTTATGTGCACCGTATCGGCCGAACTGGCCGTTCCGGCAAAGCCGGCTCCGCACTGACCTTTGTGCCAGCATAGTGATATACTGTTAAGTATTATTAACTTTTAATAAATTTTTTTATGAATTTTGAAAAGCCAAAAAAACTTTTAAAAATAGGAGCTCTTTTACTTCTTTCTTCCTTACCTGCCTTTGGGCAGTCAAAAGACGCCAGTATTGAAGATTTAAAGCAACTGTCGAAAGATAAAGAAAAAGAAATAGTTCTTCAGGTAGCTGAACACGGCCGAAAATACACAACGAGTTCAGTAAATATGGGAGTACTGGATTATACAGAAAATATAAAAAAAATGATTTTACCTAATTCAAGAACTGAAATAACTATTGGGTATGATTTGGCTAATAAGGAACAATGGCTTATGGGAGAGAGTGAAGATGGTCAATATGTATTACTAGATGAAAATATGGATGGAGAGATTGACAGATTTGTTCTTAATGATGAGGTAAGGAAGAAAAAATTTTATATGAGTGAAAGTGAGTTTCAGCAAGAATTAAAAGAATATGGAGAAACTTTTAAAATGGCAAAGAAAAGTAATAGCAAAAACACAGCTTTTACCCCAATTGATTTTCTTACTAAAGAAGCAAGAATAACAAGATCTGATGATAAAAAAATTTTTGTTTATCAAATTGAAAGATTTATTAAAGATTGCAAAGTAAAGATTGTAGATTTTTCATCAGGTGAAACAATAGAAGTAACTGGTTCTGAAGCAAAAGAAGAAGAAAAACAATTACAAAAAATATTTTTAGATTTCCTTAATTTTAATTAGAAAAATAATTTAGGTTTTTTTATTTAACCAATCCAGCTTTGCGGAGAGTGGAGTACACGCCGTTCTTTTTCATGGTGCGCATGCCACGAGTAGAGATTTCAATATTTACCTTTTTATTTAATTCAGGCACGAAAACAGTCTTCTTCTGAAGATTTGGGTACTTCCTCTTCTTGCCGGTTGGGTTGAACTTCGTAGCACGAGTGCGATTTGAATATCCGCCCCCGACAATAGACCCCTTATTTGATATAACACATACTTTCTGCATGATTTTTATGCTATCATTAAAACTATAAAAATGCAAATAACTGACGCCATATTTTATATAGCTATACTCATCATGTCTGTCGTGATACACGAAGTTTCGCATGGTTTTATGGCGGAATATTTTGGAGACAAAACTGCGCGCAACATGGGCAGACTCACGATGAATCCACTCAAGCATTTGGATATGTTTGGCTCTATTCTTTTACCAGCGCTTCTCATTTTAACCAAGGCGCCATTTTTATTTGGTTGGGCAAAACCGGTACCTTACAATCCTAATAATTTGAGTGACAGGAAATGGGGGACTGTGTGGGTGGCTTCAGCTGGGATATTGGCCAATCTTTTCATTGCAGTTTTCTTTGGGATTTTGATTAGAGTAATGCCTTCTTTTGGCCTGTCTATTGAAACCTTAGTTTCACTTTTGAAAGTTTTATCTATTATAGTAATCATGAATTTAGCTTTGGCAATATTTAACCTTGTTCCTATTCCTCCACTTGATGGTTCCAAAATACTTTTTTCGTTTTTACCGAGTTCTCTTTATTATGTGGTTTCTTTTATGGAAAGATACTCGCTCATATTTCTCTTTGTATTTATTGCCTTCTTTTCAGATTCCTTATATCCAATATTGGTCTTTTTGTATCACCTCGTGACAGGTCTTATGTTTTAATTCTCCTCTTGAGGAGTACCCGAAAGGGGAGGTGGAATAATTTGCATTTTTTCTCACTTTATAGTATCTTAACTTATAGAGTCTTTTGAGACTTTTTTGTTTTAGTTTAATAAATCATGCCAACAATAAACCAATTAATTAAAAAGAACAGGACAAAAATCCGCAGGAAATCAAAAACTGTGGCTTTAGCTCGTGGTTTCAACATTTTAAAAAATAGACCAATATTTTCTCCTTCGCCTTTTAAGCGTGGAGTATGCACCAAGGTGACGACTACGACTCCAAAAAAACCAAACTCCGCCCTCCGTAAAATAGCCAGAGTTCGTTTGACCAATGGCATGGAAGTGACTGCATACATCCCAGGAGAAGGACACAATTTACAAGAACACTCAGTGGTGATGCTTCGTGGGGGACGTGTGAAAGACCTCGTGGGAGTCAGGTATCATATAGTGCGTGGAGTGCTCGACACACAAGGAGTAGAGAAGAGGAGACAAGGTAGATCACTTTATGGTAACAAGAAAGCTAGAAAAGAAGTTAAAAAATAATTATTTATGCGAAGAAAAGTAAAAAATAGAAATATAGTAGGTCCAGACTTTGTATATAATTCTCAAAAATTAGAGAAGTTCATTAACTATGTCATGCAGGCTGGAAAGAAAGAAACTGCTCGAAAAGTAATATACGGCGCTCTTGATACCATTAAAGAAAAAACAGGCAATCCAAATCCACTTGAGATTTTCGACCTGGCGATTAAGAATGCTGGTCCAATGACAGAAGTTCGTTCAAAAAGAATCGGAGGTGCAAACTATCAGGTGCCTCGTGAGGTTCGTCCTGAAAGACGTCTTGCCCTCGCTATGCGATGGATTCGGGATGCTGCTCGTGGCGGTAAGGGTAAACCAATGCATATCAAGCTCGCAGATGAATTGATCTCTGCTTCAAAGAACGAAGGTTCTGCTATTAAAAAGAAAGAAGATACTCATAAAATGGCTGAAGCCAACAAAGCCTTTGCCCATTTTGCTTGGTAATTATTTTATATGGAACGAGATTATCCACTAGAGAAAGTTAGAAATATTGGAATTATTGCGCATATCGATGCGGGGAAGACGACTACCACTGAGCGGGTGCTTTTTTATACTGGAGTATCGCACAAGATAGGTGAAGTGCATGATGGAGAGACTACTACAGACTGGATGGAACAAGAACGTGAAAGAGGCATCACTATCACAGCTGCAGCTGTCACTTGTTTTTGGACTCCGACATACGTGCCCGCCGAAGCCTCGGCGAAGGCGGGTGCCCAACATCCACTAAAACACCGTTTTAATATTATTGATACACCTGGACACATTGATTTCACTGTAGAAGTGAAGCGTTCTCTTCGCGTACTCGACGGTGCAGTGGTGGTTTTTGATGGGGTGGCGGGGGTAGAGCCACAGTCAGAGACAAACTGGCGTTATGCTGATGAAGCGAAAGTTCCTCGTGTTTGTTTTATAAATAAATTAGACAGAACAGGTGCTTCTTTTGAACATTCATATGCGACGATTTTAGATCGTTTGAATAAAAATGCTGTTCGTATGCAGATACCTATCGGCCTCGAAGAGAAACATGAAGGAGTGGTGGACTTGCTTAAAATGAAGGCTTACTATTTCGAAGGCGAAATGGGCAATAAAGTTATTGAAAAAGAAATTCCAGAAGACATGAAAGCTGAGGCAGAAAAGTATCATACTGAACTCATTGAAAAGATAGTTGAACAGGATGACACAATGATGACTGAATATTTAAATGGCAAGATTCCTGACATTGAAACATTAAAGAAAACTCTCCGTAAAGCAGTTATTGCGAACAACATCTTCCCAGTTTTTGCAGGAAGCGCACTTAAGAATAAAGGTGTTCAGCTCGTGCTAGATGCGGTGGTTGATTATTTACCTTCACCTTTGGACATTCCTCCGATTCCAGGTATTAATCCTGATACAGAAGAACCAATGGTGAGGAACGCTTCTGATACCGAGCCTTTTTCTGCACTTGCATTTAAAGTCGCGACTGATCCATTCGTCGGGCAGATTATTTTCTTTCGCGTTTACTCTGGAACTTTGACTGCTGGAAGTTATATTTATAATCCTCGCACTCGTAACAAAGAACGTATCGGACGTATTTTGCGTATGCATGCAAATGACCGTGAAGAGGTGAAGAAAGTGTATGCTGGAGAAATAGCTGCCGCTGTCGGACTCAAAGACACTATTACATCTGACACTATTTGTGATGAAGAGAATCCTATAGAATTAAATAGAATTGTTTTCCCTGAACCAGTTATTTCACTTCGTATAGAACCAAAGACAAAGGCTGACCAAGAGAAAATGGGTATGGCATTAAACAGACTTTCCCAAGAAGATCCTACTTTCCGTGTCACGACTGACCAAGAAACTGGGGAGACTATCATTGCCGGGATGGGTGAGCTTCACCTTGAAATCATTGTTGATCGTATGAAACGTGAATTCACTGTAGAGGCAAATGTCGGCAAGCCACAGGTAGCATATAGAGAGACTATTACTGGCAATTCTGAAGCTGAAGGTAAATATATCAAGCAGTCCGGAGGTCGTGGAAACTACGGTCACGTAAAGATAAAAGTTAAACCTATGCAACCCCTTACCAAAGAAGAAGTGGCAGATTTGCCGAAGAATACAAAGAGGTCAGATGGTTTTGAATTTATAAACAGCATCAGAGGGGGAGTTATTCCTCAAGAATATATCGCTCCTTGTGAGAAAGGATTTAAGGAGGGACTCGACCGCGGTATTTTGGCTGGTTTCAAAATGGTAAATGTGTCTGTGGACCTGTGGGATGGTTCATATCACGAAGTGGACTCCAATGAAATGGCATTCAAAATCGCTGCTTCTATGGCTATACAAGATGCATGTCGCCGTGCAAACCCTGTGATCTTGGAACCTATGATGAAAGTCGAAGTTGTCACTCCAGATAAATTCATGGGAGATGTGACTGGAAACCTTTCTTCAAAACGTGGACTTATCGAAGGCATGGAAGACAGGGGTATGAATAAAGTCATGCGCGCAGTGGTGCCTCTTTCTGAGATGTTTGGATACATGACAGGACTCCGTTCTATGACCGAAGGCCGTGCTTCTTTCACTATGGAATTCTTACGCTACGACATAGTTCCACAGAATGTTGCAGAGACTATCATTGCCGCAAGAAAATAAAAAGTTTGACATTATTCTTTAATTTGCTATTATAGTGACAACTGCACTTTCTGCAGTTTTTGTATTGCTTTTTTATAAAATTATTATTAATTATCCCGCCCTAGGCGGACAAATTAGTAATTAGGCCTTAGCGACTGGTTCTCGTACGTTAAGTTTTAATTATTAAACATTTAAGAATATGGCAGAAGAATTTAAAAGAGATAAGCCACACGTAAACGTAGGTACTATCGGTCACGTTGACCATGGTAAGACTACTTTGACAGCGGCAATTTTACACGTGTTAAACATGGCTGGTAAAACAGTCAGACTTCGTGGTGTTGATCAGATTGACAACGCTCCAGAGGAAAAAGCTCGTGGAATCACTATTAACATTTCCCACAACGAATATGCGACGGATGCTAGACACTATGCACATATCGATGCTCCTGGACACGCGGACTATATTAAAAACATGATCACCGGTGCCGCTCAGATGGATGGTGCTATCCTTGTCGTGGCTGCGACAGATGGAGCAATGCCACAGACTCGTGAACACGTTCTTTTGGCAAAACAAGTTGGTGTGCCAAAGATTATCGTTTTCCTAAACAAGTGCGATATGGTTGATGATAAAGACATGATTGATTTGGTTGAAGAGGAAATACGAGAACTTTTGACTAAACAAGGTTTTGACGGCGCAGGCGCTCCAGTTATCCGTGGTTCTGCTTTAAAAGCTCTTGAATCAAAGTCCATTGATGATGAGTGGGCAAAGAAAGTGCTTGAATTAACAAATGCTCTTGATACATATATTCCTATCCCTGAGAGAGACACTACCAAGCCATTCCTTATGCCAGTTGAGGACATATTCTCAATTGAAGGCCGTGGTACTGTGGTTACAGGTAAGATAGAAAGAGGCATAGTAAAAGTTGGTGAAGATGTTGAAATAGTCGGTATTAAGCCAACCCAAAAGTCTACTGTGACAGGTATTGAGATGTTCAACAAGAATCTCCAAGAAGGTATGGCAGGAGACAATGCCGGTATTCTTCTCCGTGGTTTGAAGAAAGAAGATATCACTCGCGGACAAGTCCTTTGTAAACCAGGTACCACTACTCCACATGATAACTTTACTTGCGAAATTTATGTTTTGAAGAAAGAAGAAGGTGGACGTCATACCCCATTCTTTAAAGGTTACAAGCCACAGTTCTACATCCGTACTACAGACGTGACTGGAGATGTGATGTTGGCTGAAGGTACAGAAATGGTAATGCCAGGAGATACAGTAAAGATCACAGTTAAACTCGTTACTCCAGTTGCGCTCGAAGAAAAACAAAGATTTGCTATTCGTGAAGGAGGTAAGACCGTGGGTGCCGGAGTGGTCACAAAAATTCTTGGATAATTCACAAGGACAGTTCTTAAGAGAGTTTCCCTAAGGACTGTCCTTTTAAAAATAAATTCATTACAATGCCAGAAACAAAAACAAAAAAACCTGCCCGAAATGCTTCGCATAGCGATGCAGGCGGGCCGAAAGATAAAACATCAAAAATTTCTTCTAAAAAAGAAAAGAAAGAAGAAGGCAAAGTAATTCTTCGCATCAGAGTTCGTGCTTACGAGAGCAAGATCTTGGATGCTTCGGTCAAACAGATTATGGATACTGCACTTCGTTATGATGCTGTCATTGTAGGACCTGTGCCACTGCCTACTGAAATAAAGAAATACACCGTCAATCGTGCTTCTTTCGTATACAAAAATACACGAGAACAATTTGAAATACGAGTACACAAGAGGTTGATTGACATTATAAACCCAAACGCAAAGACAGTTGAAGCACTTACGAATCTTTCTCTTCCTTCTGGAGTGGATATTGATGTAAAGATGCTATAAAAATACTGATACTTTTATGAAATTCATTCTTGGAAAAAAAGAGAATATGATGGAGTTTTTTGCGGAAGACGGGAAAGTTATTCCTGTGACTATTATTTCTGCGGGTCCTGTAAAGGTAATGAGAGTTTTTGAAAAAGAAAAAGATGGCTATAACGCTGTCCAAGTAGGCTATGGTGAACAGAAGAAGACCCGCGTGAATCGCGCTACTTTAGGTCAGACAAAAGGCGAAGCTTTTCAAGCTCTTAAAGAATTTAGACTAAAACTATCTGACAAAAGTGAGAGCAAAGAAGGTGACACTATCGATGTGTCTATTTTTGCCGAAGGCGACAAACTTCAAATCTCAGGTATTTCAAAAGGTAAAGGTTTCCAGGGTGTGGTGAAGAGACATGGTTTCCATGGAGGTCCTCGTTCACACGGACAAAAGCACTCAGAAAGAGAGCCGGGTTCGATCGGTGGAGGTCTTCGTACTCACGTGCCAAAAGGTATGAGGATGGCAGGGAGAATGGGCTCTGATCGTATCACTCAGAAGAATTTGAAAGTAGTAATGATTAATAAAGAAAATAATTTGATACTCGTAAAGGGTGCAATACCAGGCAAGAGAGGAACTTTAGTGGAGATAATTTCAAGATAATATCATGGAAGCAATAATATACAACCAAAAAGGAAAGGAAAGTGGCAAATTGGCTCTATCAGCTAAAGTTTTCGGTGCAAAATGGCGTGCTGATTTGGTACACCAAGTCGTAGAAGGCATGCGTTCAAACAAGCGTGCTGGTACCGCTGACACCAAAGACCGTGGAGAAGTTCGTGGTGGAGGTAAAAAACCTTGGAAACAAAAAGGTACAGGACGTGCTCGTCATGGATCCACTCGTAGCCCTATCTGGGTTGGGGGAGGTGTCACGCATGGTCCACTTTCAGAGAAGAATTACAAGAGAAAAATCTCAAAGAAAATGCGTGCGCAGGCTTTGTTCTCTGTTCTTTCAAAGAAATTCAAAGACGGAGAGATTCTTTTTGTAGATTCTCTTTCAATGCCAAAGAAGAAAACAAAAGATGCGATGGAAGTGATAAACAATTTGGTCAAAGCTGGTGCTTGGAAAGTGTCAGCAAATGCAAAAAAGCCTCGCATCTTGACAGCTCTTTTTGAGAGGAATGAAAATGCAGAGAAGAGCTTTAGGAATTTGTCTACACTAGACACTACTTTTGTAAAGAATTTAAATCCGCTTGATGTTTTGAATTACAAATATCTTTTGATAGAGAATGGGGAGGAAAGTGTTAAATTCTTTGAATCAAGAGCATAATGACAAGGACAGTCCTTGGAGAATTTAAAAAAGGACTGTCCTTAAAAACAAATGACAAATATAATTAAAAACCCAAGAGTGACAGAAAAAGTAAGCAATTTGATGGAGAGAAATGTCTATACTTTTGATGTGGTTACTTCTGCGAACAAGACACAAGTAGCAAAGGCAATCTTTACGCTTTATAAAGTAAAGCCAGTAAAGGTAAATATTTTAAAAGTGAAAGAAAAACAAGTTTTTATGAGAGGCAAAGAAGGCGTGAAGAAAGGCGGTAAAAAGGCCCTTGTATATTTAAAAAAGGAAGATAAGATAAGTGAAATTTAATGAATGAAATGAATATAAATTTCCTTACCCTGTTAAATAATTTTTGTTTTACAAAAATTAAAATCAAAAGATTTTATTTAACAGGGTAATGATTTTTAAAATTAACATTAAAAAAATCAATTATGAAAACATACAAACCTACAAGTAAATCAAGAAGACAAATGACGCATGTCACACGACGTGGAGTTTTGACTGGGCACCTGCCTATGAAGTCTTTGACTGGTGGATTCAAGAGGTCTGTCGGTAGGAACAGCCAAGGACGCATCACAGTTCGTCACAAAGGTGGTGGACACAAACGCCTTTTCCGAGAAGTTGATTTTCTATATAACAAAAAGGAGATTCCAGCTAAAATAATTTCTGTTGAATACGATCCAAATCGTTCTGCGTTTATCGGTTTGGCGGTATATAAAGATGGAGAAAAGAGATACGTAGTCCTTCCAAAATCTGTCCGTCCAGGGGATTCATTTATCGTTTCAGAAAAAGCTGAATTAAAAGCTGGAAATAGATTACCTTTGAAGAACATACCAGTTGGAACATTTGTATATAATGTAGAGATAAAGCAAGGCGGTGGCGCAAAGATCGGCCGTTCTGCAGGAATATTTGCGCAAGTGGTGGCCAATGCTGACGGATACACAAACCTTAAGATGCCTTCTTCTGAAGTTCGAAAAGTTTCTGAGAACGCATGGGCCTGTGTCGGTACTGTTTCAAATGAAGAACATCATTTAGAGAATTATGGTAAAGCGGGGCGTAGCCGTTGGAAGGGAATTCGCCCTACTGTTCGAGGTACTGCTATGAACCCCGTGGACCATCCATACGGTGGAGGTGAAGGCAGACAAGGCCGTGGAACCAAACGTCCAAAGACTATGTGGGGTAAAGTCACTGGAGGCAGGAAAACTCGTTCTCCTAAAAAGTATTCAAATATATTTATCGTTTCCCGTAGGCGTACTAAGAAATCTCGTAAAAGCCAAGCATAAAAAATAAAGTCCTCTACTAAGAGGATTTTATTTTTTAATACACCACATATTTAAAATTCTGCAACACGATTTTATTTAGACTAGTATTTTCAATACTCGTTTTAAAATTTGACTTTTTTTTGTAATTTGCTAGTATGGGAACAAGCTCGTTAGGGGCTTTTTATAATGAAGTTTAGGAGCGTAGCGACTAAAGCTTCGTTACCCTGTGAAATGATTTTAAATTAATAAACGAAGTGAATATAATTTCTTAACCCCAGTGAAATAGGCCACAAAGTGGCCTCCTCGCAAAGCGAGGATTTCACGGGGTAACGATTTTCTAATCACTACGTTCAAGAAAATACGTTATGACAAGATCAATTAAAAAAGGCATAAATACAGATGAAAGGCTATTAAAGAAAATAGCTGGTAAAAATCCGCTTGAAACAGGGATGATCAAGACTTGGAACAGAGCCTGCCAGATCTCGCCTGAGATGGTTGGTTTTAATTTTGGAGTGTACAATGGCAAAATGCATATCGAAGTCCTGGCTACTGAAGACATGGTAGGCCACAGACTCGGTGAATTCTCTCCAACCAGGAAGTTTATCAAACACGGAGGAAAGATGCAGAAAGAACTTGAACAAAAGAAGAAAGAAGCAGAGATAACTCAAGCTAAAGCCGCGACAGCGACAGCCACTGATGCAAAAGGTGCTAAGAAATAAAATAATATAAAAACATGAAAGCTTTTTTAAAAAATTACAGACAGTCTCCTCGAAAAGTTCGCTTGGTTGCGAGCTTGGTAAAAGGTAAATACGTACCGGAGGCTATAGCCCAGCTTGATTTCTTAGCAAAGCGTTCAAGTTTCCCAATAAAGAAGCTTTTACTTTCTGCAGTAGCAAATGCGAAAAACATGGGCAAAGAAGCAGAAGATCTTTTCATCAAAGAATTGCGAGTAGATAAAGGTATAGTCATGAAGAGAATGATGCCTGCAGCCATGGGTTCAGGACACAGGATAAACAAGCGTACTAGCCACATCACGTTACTTTTAGCTGAGAAAGTTATGCCAGTTAAGAAAGGTAAAGTTGAAAAAAATAATAAAAGAACAAGAACCGTTCTTAAGAAAAAGTAATTTTATGTCAAAAATAGTTCACCCATATGCACATAGATTAATAATATTGAGAGATTGGAAATCTCGCTGGTTTGCTGACGCTAAAAAATACGGGAATTATTTAAAGAGTGATGTGCTTATCCGTGAATTCTTGGAAAAGAAATTACGCGGGATGTATATTTCAAGTATAGAGATTGAGAGGAATCAAAAGACTACTCGTTTCATCATCAAGACTTCACGCCCAGGACTCATCATTGGTAGGAGTGGAGAGGGTGCTACAAAACTAAAAGAAGAAATTCTAAAGAAAATGGACAAGCTAAAGATAGCTCGTCCTGAAGACTTTAAATTAGAAATCGTAGAAGTGACGAATCCTGAAGCAGATGCTGCAATCGTTGCCTACATGATAGCTGAAGGCTTGGAGAAGAGAATGCCATATCGCCGAGTCATCAAGCAAATTATTGAAAAGGTGATGTCTGCTCATGGAGTAGAAGGAGCGAGAATAGTACTCGGAGGCAGACTGGGTGGAGCTGAAATTGCTCGTACGGAAGAATTGAAGAGGGGAAGTATTCCACTTCAAACTTTCCGTGCGGACATTGATTTCAAGCGAGAACGCGCAGTGATGTCCTACGGTACTATCGGTATCAAAGTATGGATTTATCGTGGAAAGATTTTTACCAAAAAATAACGAACGGAGTGAATATATTTTTTGAGTATCCTGCCCCACTTTATTGATTAAATGATAGAAATAGTATAGATTATTAGAGTTTTAAATTATGAATATAGTAAATACAATTAATTAATAAAGTGGAGCGGGATGACGATTTTTATAGTCATTTCATTCCTTAAAAAACAGTCATGTTATTACCAAAAAAAGTAAAATTTAGAAAGTGGCAGACAATGCGTTTGAACAAAAAGGCAATGACGCCAGAAACTCGTGGGACAAAATTATCCTTCGGTTCTTTTGGGCTTAAGGCAGAGAGTCAGGCTCGCGTAAAATCAAACCAGATAGAATCTGCTAGAAAAGTTATTTCAAGGACTTTGACCAAAGCTGGTAAGCTATGGATCCGTATTTTCCCTGATCGTCCTTTTACAGCTAAAGCTGCAGAAGTAGGAATGGGAAAGGGTAAGGGTGATCCACAAGGTTACTGCTTTGAAGTTTTCCCTGGACGTGTTATTTTTGAAGTGGATGGAGTAGAGGAATCTGTGGCTAAAGAAGCTTTGAGAAAGGCTGGTAGCAAGCTTCCTGTTAAAACACGTGTTATTTCAAGAGTTCACGCAAAATAAATTTATGGCAAACAAAAAGAATGACAATGTAAAAGGAATGACAGGAGCTGAGCTAAAGAAGAAGCTTGAAACTTTGCATGAAGAAGTGCGATCTATCAAATTCAAGGCAGAAGGTTCAAGATCAAAGAATGTAAAAGAAATGAAGAATTTGAAAAAGGAAATAGCAAGAGTTTTAACCCAAATAAATCAGAAATAATTATGAAAACAAAAGTTAACAAAAATATTTTAAAAGGTGTTGTTGTTTCAGATAAGATGAACAAGACTGTCGTCGTTTCTGTTTCCAGATTCGTCAAACATCCACTTTATGGTAAATTCTACAAGATCAGCAAGAAATACAAGGCACATGATGAAGGTAATACTTTTAAAGTTGGTGACAGCGTAGAAATAGTCGAGACGAGACCAATTTCAAAAGATAAAAGGTTTAAAGTAGTTAAATAATTTCCCGCCAGAGGCGGACATGTATGGTACAACCAAGAAGTTTAGTCACAATTGCAGATAACAGCGGAGGTACATTAGGTGCTGTGTTTAAAGTGTTGGGAAGCTCAAAGAAGAGATATGCGACACTTGGCGAGACTGTGATCATCTCAGTAAAGGTTGCAAGCCCTCGAAAAGCTGTAAAGAAGAAAGATGTATTAGAAGCAGTCGTAGTACGTACACGTAATGCATACAGGAGAAAGGATGGTTCATACATCCGTTTTGATGACAACGCTGTAGTTATTTTAGAAAAGGGTAAGAAGGATCCAAAGGCAGGACGTGTGTTTGGACCGATGCCTCGTGAGCTTGCTGAGAAGGGTTATCAGAAAATAATTTCTTTGGCTCAGGAGGTGATTTAAGACCTCACCCCTGACCCCTCTCCTTTATAAGGAGAGGGGAGAATAAAAAACAAAAAAAATTTATGAAAATCAAAAAAGGAGACAACATAATAGTGATCACAGGCAAGGACAAAGGTAAGAAAGGCAAGATAGTCCGTGCTTTACCAAAAGAAAACAAAGTCATTGTTGATGGTATTAATATGATGAAGAAACATCAGAGGGCGAGAAAGTCGAACGAGAAGGGCTCTATGATTTCCATAGCGATGCCATTACATGTTTCCAATGTTAAAAAGGCTGAATAATTAAATTTTTATGAAACATTTAACTGTAAAAGAAAAAGAGGCAAGTGCATTCGAAAAGATGAAAGGGGATTTTCATTATAAAAATGCTATGGCTGTCCCTCGACTAAAGAAGATAGTCCTAAATGTCGGTACTGGTACAGCTGTAAAGAAAGACAAGAACAAGAATGATTCTATTTCTCTTCGTTTAGCTAAAATCACAGGACAAAAGCCATCTTTAAGGGGCGCAAAGAAATCAATTGCTTCATTTAAAATCCGCCAAGGCGACCCTGTGGGAGTGATGGTGACCTTACGTAGCAAGAGGATGTTTGCATTCCTGGAGAAGCTTATAAATGTAGCTCTTCCTCGCACCAAGGACTTCCGTGGTATTCCTCGTAGTGTTGTGGATGACATCGGTAATGCGACTATCGGCATAAAAGAACATACTATTTTCCCAGAAACTGCAGATGAAGATATAAAAGATGTTTTCGGACTTTCTGTGACTCTCGTTTCAACTGCCAAAAATAAAAAAGAAGGTTTTGCCTTTTTCGAACTCTTGGGCGTGCCTTTTAAAAAGGAAGAAAAGAAGTCTCGCCCATAGGCTACGGCCGAGGGAAATAAAAGCGATAAACAGGTCTTGCCTGTTAAAAGTTAAAATCCGTAGGGCTTTTGTTTTTAATTAAGATTAGATGTATAATTCTTGTATGGATGAAGAAAATTTAGATATATATAAGAATGAAAAAATAGAAGAAGTTTTAGAAGAATTTCAAGCAGAGAATTCTGTACAAATAGATCAAAACAAAGAAGCTGAACAAGTTTTGACTGTAAAAAAAGATTTCAAAAAAATTGAACCTACAGGAATGACGAAATTAGTCATAAAGATTTTTGGTGGATTAGTAAAGAATGAAAGACAAGCGAATTGTGTGCTTTTGGTATTTACAATACTTTCCATTACTGTGACAGTTTTATTGTTATTTAATGACAATAAAAATATGATGACACAAGAACAAAGAATACAGCTTCAAAAAATGCAACAATATCAGGAGATAAGAAACAATAATTAATTTATATTTATGCAATTTTTTAAATTCAAAAATTCTTTTTTGGTTAAAAAACAAGGTTTTACTTTAATAGAATTACTTGTTGTTGTTGCTATCATCGGGGTTTTATCCAGTGTTGTTTTAACAAGTTTGAATTCAGCTCGAGGGAAGGCAAGAGATGCAAGACGTTTGAGTGATGTACAACAAATAGCAAAAGCTTTTTATTTAGCTTCTAATGCCGATAACGGGTTATTTCCTGCAACTCCATTGGGAGCTGTTTGTCTTGGTACATTAGGAACGTGTTGGGATATTGGTGGTACTATTAAATCTGGTAATGCGACCGTGGAAGCATTTTTACAGCCATATTTAGCACAAATTCCTGTAGATCCAAGTCGTTTAAATCAAAAAGGAGATAGATATTTGTATGTAGATGGAACAAAAGATGTATCTGGTCAATGTACTGGTCTTAATATGGTAAAAGGTCCCATTATTATTTGGGTTCCAGATAAACTTTCGCCGTCGTCTGATACTGATTGCAAAAATGCATCTTTTGTTGCTTGTTGTGGTTCTGCAATGGTTTGTCTATATGGCTATTATTGTGCCTATAAACTTTGATAATTTGTCTACGGAGGCAACCCTTCCATAGTGACGTTTGATATTTATTTGACTATTTGGGCTCAATTTGCTAGTATAGGGGTAAGGGAATGAGTTTCAGTTAATCCATCTTTCTCCTTATTTTTTCGAGGTATTTGAAGAAATAAGAAAAAAAGTGTGATATTGCTGGAAAATAAGGAGTAAAACGACTATATTTTCCGCAACCCTGTTAAATCCTGCCTTTGGCAGGTGCCCATTCGGGCATTTAACAGGGTGATGATTTTAATGGTCATTTCATTCCCTTAAAAACAATCATGGCAAAAACATCAGTTATAGCAAGAAGTAAAAAAGTTCCTAAATTTAGCACACGACAAAAGAATCGTTGTTTTCGTTGTGGCAGGGGGAATGGCTTTATGAGAGACTTTGGTATTTGCCGTATTTGTTTTAGAGAATTAGCAAATGAAGGAATGCTTCCAGGCGTTCGTAAGTCGAGTTGGTAGTTCATAAAAATTCACTATGGATCAAATTTCAAACATGATAATAATGATGAAGAATGCGAGTCTCGCAGGGAAGGAGACTGTTTCTGTGCCTGCTTCAAAATTAAAGAATGCTATTTTGGAATGTTTGAAAAAAGAAGGCTATATTTCTAAATTTTCAAAGAAAAATAAAAAGAGTCAGCCAATCCTCGAAGTTGATTTGATATATACAGACAAGAAGCCAAGAATCACAGATGTGGACAGAGTTTCAAAACAATCACGCCGAGTTTATTTTGGCATGAAAGATATTTATTCAGTCAGAAATGGCACAGGATTGCTCGTCCTTTCAACTCCCAAAGGAATAATGTCAGGCAAACAAGCACGCAAAGAACAAGTCGGTGGGGAAGTTTTATTTAAGATTTGGTAATAATTTTATGTCAAGAATTGGAAAACAAGAAATCAAAATACCAGCTGGAGTAGAAGCCACAAAGAGTGGTGACGTTTTGACTGTAAAAGGTCCAAAGGGAACTTTGACCAAAGTTTTCCGTGATGACATCACTATAAATATCGCAGGTGGGATAGTCACTTTAAATATAAAGAGGAATGATAAATTCTCAAAATCTCTATGGGGTACTTATGCTTCACATATCAAGAACATGATCGAAGGCGTGCGGAATCCATATCAAAAGAAATTGATATTAGAAGGAGTGGGTTATAAGTCAGAGATAAAGGGGAAGGAGTTTATTTTTGCTCTTGGTTTTTCTCACCCAGTAAATGTTAAAATACCAGAAGGTATTACCGCTACAGCTGAAAAGAACAACATCACTATCACAGGTATCGATAAAGAATTAGTTGGTAGCTTTACTGCATCCATCAGAGCGCTCAAGAAAGGTGAACCTTACAAGGGTAAAGGTATGCGTTATGAAAATGAAGTATTAAGAAGGAAGCAAGGTAAGAAAACTGCATAAAATATATGAAGAATAAAACAGACAAAAGAATAAGATTAAAATCAAAGATACGAGCAAAGATTTCTGGTACTAAGGAACGCCCAAGACTCTCTGTCTTTCGTTCAAACAAGTTTATATATGCTCAAGTAATAGATGATGCAAAAGGTAAAACTTTAGCACAGGCGAGCGACCTGCCTCGACCAGGCAAGGCGAGCGTGAAGATGAAAAAAGGTACAAAGACAGAGCATGCAAAAGAAGTCGGCATAGCTATAGCAAAGGCATGCCTTGGTGCGAAGATAAATAAAGTTGTTTTTGATCGCAATGGATTTAAATATACAGGTAGAATAAAATTAGTAGCAGATAATGCGAGAGCAGGAGGTTTGCAATTTTAGTAAAAAATACTTGTCCCGTAGTAAATTTTTGATTACGGGATATAATGATAAAGATTATTAATTAAAATTTAGTACTGGGATGGAAAAGACAAATGAAAAAAAGAATAAAAGACACTCTTCAAATTTTGCTCGACCAAAGCCAGAGTTTGATCAGAAGATCTTAAACATCAGACGAGTCACTCGAGTGGTGGCAGGAGGACGCAGATTCTCTTTTAGTGTCGCTCTTATTGCAGGGGACAACAAAGGTGCCGTGGGACTTGGTTTAGGTAAAGCTGGAGACACATCTCTTGCTATAAACAAAGCTCTACGAAATGCGAAAAAGAACATGATCAAACTAAAACTTACCAAGACTATGTCCATTCCTCATGAGCTCTCTGCTAAATTCAGTAGTGCCTATGTAATATTGATGCCAAACAAGGGTCGTGGGCTCGTCGCAGGGTCAGTCATTCGCGATATTATTAAACTTTCTGGTATGAAAGATATTACTGGCAAGATATTGTCTAGTACAAAGAATAAATTAAATAATGCCAAAGCAGTGATGCTTGCATTAAAGCCAATATCTACAAAATACGGAAAAGTTGTTGCTGAGATACCTATCGCTCCGATAGCTTTGACACAAGATGAACCAGTTAATTTAGTAAAATAATATGCAAATACACGATTTAAAAAGGAATCATAAGAATAAAAAAGATCGCATCGTAGGCCGTGGAGGCAAACATGCGAAGACTTCTGGCCGTGGAGGTAAGGGCCAGACTGCGAGAGCCGGTAACAAACGCCGTCCAGAGCTCCGTGATATCATCAAGAAATTACCAAAGAATCGTGGATATCAATTCAAATCAGTCCGTAAAGATTACTTGGTCAAGACTGACAAAGTAGTAAAAGGGGAAAGTTTCTCTGCTTTACGAAAGCGTCTCGGAATCAAAGGCAGGAAGATAGTTATAGAATAAAATATGCAAAATTTTTGGAATAAAATAAAACTAGTTTGGACAGACACGACTCTAAGGAAAAAAATACTGTTTGTACTTTTTGCTTTGGTAATTTTTCGATTACTTTCGGCTATACCTATTCCTGGGATTGATACTTTAGCACTGAATCGTTTCTTGGCCAATAACCAATTCTTTGGTATTTTAAATATTTTCTCTGGTGGTGGGCTTTCAAACCTTTCTATCATCATGCTCGGTGTTGGGCCATATATTACAGGTTCTATCATCATGCAACTTTTGACTATCATGGTACCTGCATTAAAGAGGATTTATCACGAAGAAGGAGAAGCTGGACGAAAGAAATTCGCTCAATATTCGAGACTTCTTACAGTACCACTTGCAGCTATCCAAGGTTTCAGCCTTTTGGCAATTTTAGAAAAACAAAATATTTTGGTAGATTTGACTGGTTTTGATAGAGTGACAAATTTGATAATAGTCATTGCCGGCTCGATGCTCCTGATGTGGATAGGGGAACTCATGTCTGAGTTCGGTATTGGGAACGGTGTTTCACTCATCATATTCGCTGGTATAGTTTCTCAACTTCCTGCGCATATCAGCCAACTCATCTTTACTTTTGATCAATCACAGCTTCCTTATTATATTATGTTTATAATTATCGGCATACTTATCATCGCTGGGGTGGTGCTCGTCACTGAAGCTGAGCGTCCTATCCCTGTGACTTACGCCAAACAAGTCCGTGGGGCAAAGATGTATGGTGGAGGTTCTACGTATCTGCCACTTCGTGTGAACCAAGCCGGAGTTATTCCGATAATCTTTGCACTTTCTATTTTGCTTTTCCCTCAGATGATCGGGAATGTTTTGGCGAGTTCAAGTAATGCGACTATTTTAGCTATTTCAAAAGTATTAACTTCTTTCTCTCAAGGTAGCTGGCTTTACTCAGTGCT
This sequence comes from Candidatus Nomurabacteria bacterium, assembly GCA_943350875.1. Classification (GTDB taxonomy): domain Bacteria; phylum Patescibacteriota; class Minisyncoccia; order Phycocordibacterales; family UBA9973; genus UBA9973. The sequence goes on from CALRAL010000002.1 coordinate 63,518, forward strand.
TTATTTTATCTTTGTATTTCTTTTCACTTATTTCTATACTGCTGTCACCTTTGATCCTGAAGCATTGTCTACAAATTTACAGAAGAATGGCGCATTTATTCCAGGCATTCGCCCGGGCGCTTCTACCTCTGAATATATATCAAAAGTATTAACTCGTATCACCCTCTTAGGAGCGGTATTCCTTGGTTTCGTGGCAGTGTTGCCTCTCATAATGCAGTTTATCACTGGTATCACAGCTATTGCGCTCGGTGGTACAGCTCTCCTCATCGTCGTCTCAGTCATCCTTGACCTTATCAAAAAGGTAGATGCGCAGATATCGATGAGGGAATACTAAAATACAGTTTTTGTGATATAATGTAAATATTTATGCAAGAAAGTATTCAACAAATTGACAAAAATAAAAGAATAGAAGAAATAAAACAAAAAATAAAGACATTAACTTTTGAGCTAGAGAAATTACAAAAAAATGAAATGGAAAACAGTCAAAAAAATAAATTAGAAGCTCAAAAGCCAACTCATATTGATTATTATATAAGTACCCCGAATGACGATGGTAGTTTTTCTGAATATGCTGTTCATAAAAGAATTTAAGTCTGGGACGAGTATTCATGCTTTACAACGTATAGGTAATACCAATAAGTTTTTAGTTTTTGTTAATGATAATAAGGCATCAATAGCAATGGCATTGCAATATCCTGATATAAGAATAGAGCCATTGTTTGATGGTATATCAGCTTATAATCCAAAGGCTACATCTATACAAATAATTAAACCAGCAGAAATGGAATTACGAAACGGTAGTTTTATTTTAGTTGAAAGAGGAAAGATTGATTGTGATAATAAAGGGATAGAGAAATATAATAATGCTTAAAGCAGATTTTACTACCTTTTTTATTGTGTCTTCTATTTTGTTGTTAATTTGTGCATATGCTAAAATTCACTAGATATGTTTAAAAAAGAACATTTGTCAAAACTAAATAAAATTATTAATTCTGGCAAGGGAGGATTAAATCTTACGCAAAGTCTTCTTTGCGATATTGCTTTAGGTAAAAATTTTTCACCAGATTTTTACAAAGACAGAAAAGTGACACAAGCATTTAATGGTCTTAGACGCTATAAATTTGTGAGGCATGTCAAAGAAAAAGACAAGGGTTTCTATTCGCTTACTGCAAAAGGTGAAGCTAAATTACATACTATTATAATTGACGATATTGAAGTAAAACAACCAAAAAGTTGGGATGGAAAGTGGCACTTAGTAATGTATGATCTTCCCATCAGATTCAAAAAGGCTCGTAATGCTTTCAGATGGAAATTAAAAGACCTCGGATTTTTCCAATTTCAAAAAAGTGCTTGGATTTACCCTTATCCGTGCGAAGGGGAGATATTATTTGTAGCAGATTTTTTTGGAGTCAGCAAACATATAGAAATTTTAGAAGTAGATAAAATTTTGCATGCCGGGAAAATAAAGTTTCATTTTAATTTATAATCTATTTTTGTTGTGAAAATTAGCATATGCACAAATTCACAACATAGCTTTTTAAATTTGGTTATAAAAATATGGGGTTTGGTTTGATATTTGATTTTTAGGTAAAAATCCTGTATCATGCTTCTATGGATTCACAGGCTTTTGTATTTTTTGGACGTTCTGGCTGTGGTAAGGGAACTCAGGTTAAATTACTGATTGATTTTTTAAAGTCTAAAGGTAGAGAAGCTCTATATATAGAAACAGGCAGTAGTTTGAGGAAATTGGCTGGAGATAATACTTTGGCTTCATCTCGGGTGAATGAAATTTTACAAAATGGTAAACTCATACCAGTCTTTTTGCCGATATGGATTTGGACTGATTTTTTGGTAAAGAATTTTACTGGCAAAGAGGATTTGCTTTTAGATGGAGTTTGTCGTAGACGTGAAGAGGCGATAGCGCTCCATTCCGCCTTTGATTTTTATAAAATAAATAAACCAAATGTTATTTTGGTAAATGTTTCTAAAGATTGGTCTTACACTAGGATGATGGAGCGAGGCAGAGCAGATGATGCTCCAGAGAAGATAAAAAATAGGTTGGAATGGTATGAACGCGATGTCGTGCCATCTATAGAATATTTTAAAACAAACAGCAATTTTAATTTTATTGAGATAAATGGTGAACAAAGTGTGGAAGACGTGCACAAGGATATAATCAAGGCTTTAAATTTCTAATTTATGAAAGAAGAAATAATTATCATATCACTCGGAGGCTCGCTCATTATTCCAGATACTATTGATGTTTCTTTCTTAAAAGATTTTAAAAATTTAATTTTATCTAAAATAAAAGAAGGTAAAAAGTTCGTGATTATCACAGGTGGAGGCAAGACTTGTAGGAATTACCAAAACGCTGCTAAAGAGATTAGTATTCCTTCGCATGAGGATTTAGATTGGATAGGCATAGCATCTTTAAAACTCAATGCAGAATTATTACGTGTTATTTTTGGTGAATATGCTTATAATGAAGTGATTGCTGATCTTTCACATCCCTTCACTTCTGAAAAACCTATTATTATTGGTTCAGCTTATAAGTCAGGTTTTAGTTCAGATTGGGACGCTGTGGCAGCAGCCAAAACAGTGGGTGCCAAAAAGATTATAAATCTATCCAATACTGATTATGTGTATGATTCTGATCCAAAGAAGAACCCAAATGCGAAAAAGTTTGAAAATATTTCTTGGGCGGAATATAGGGCTTTAATTCCAGCGGAATGGAACCCGGGGCTCAATACTCCTTTTGACCCGATAGCTTCAAAAATGGCCGAAGAAGAAGGTATTTCAGTAATGATCATAAATGGCAAACCAATTACAAATTTGCAAAATTATTTAAATGGGGAAAAATTTTTAGGGACAATTATTTCGTTATAAAAATTTTTAAAAGTAAACTTTTTTCGGTACGGATTTTTTTAAGCTTAAAAAATCCTGAAATTCTCGGCTCGACAGCCTCGAAACCCCTTCAAAAACTTATTTTCAAAAATTTATAAATTTATGATAATTATTAAAACACCACAAGAAATTGAGATATTACGTGAAGGAGGGAAAAGGTTAGCTACTGTTTTACATAAAGTAAAAGACATGGTGGCCCCCGGTATTTCAACGCAAGATTTGGATGATTATGCCTTCAAACTCATAAAGGAGTTCGGGGATGAGCCTGCGTTTTTAAATTATAGTCCTGAGGGAGCGGATTTTCCTTTCCCTGCGAGCTTGTGTGTGTCAGTGAATGATGAAGTAGTGCATGGGATTCCAAATAAAAATAAAATATTAAAAGAGGGGGATATTGTATCAATTGATCTTGGATTAAAACATAAAGGGTTATTCACTGATATGGCGATGACTGTGCCAGTGGGCATTATTAGTCCTTCATCTCAAAAGCTTTTAGAAGTGACGGAAAAGGCCTTACAGATAGGCATAAATGAAGCTATAGAAGGCAACAGAGTGGGAGATATTGGCTATGCGATAGAGAGCTTTGTCCGACCACATAAATATGGCATTGTGGAAGTCTTGTCTGGGCATGGAGTGGGTAAAGCCATACATGAAGACCCATATATACCGAATTTTGGTAAAAAGGGTACAGGGGCAAAATTAATAAAAAGGATGGTAGTAGCTATAGAGCCGATGTTAAATAATGGTACCAAGAATGTGACAATAGGTAAAGATGGCTATACCTTTAAAACCGCTGATGGTAAAAAAAGCGCTCATTTTGAGCATACTATTTTAATTACTGACGACGAACCAGAAATTTTAACCCGCCTACACTAAAGTTTTGGACGGGCAGGCTAAAATTTAGTTTTTGGTATATAATTAATTAATGGCCTCATCATTTTTTGATAAGATGCCGAAGTTTAAGACTCCAGAAGAGGAGTTGGGTTATTTACGTGAGCATATTGCAAAAAAGGAAAAAGAGCTGATTGATCAGGGACATTTTGAACACGTAGAAAATGTAGCGGGCAATGTCATTTCTGAATACAAAAAGTTGCCAGTTACAGAAGTTGTGCATAAAGATAATTTAATAAATGAAAAAGAGGGTGAAGGTATTGTGCTTAAATTAAAACCAGAATCGCACGATACTGTAATGGAAGAGCTTTTGGGAATAGTGATAACCAAGGGAATAAAGAATGCACTGTCGGTAGCAGAAGCGATGAATAATCCTCACATAGATGATGACTTTCATCGTATCTTAGTTCAATTTATAAAAACTGGTGAAGCAATACCAGACTTTAAAAAAGGTTCTTTACTTTACAAATCTCTACATATGACTCTCTTTGAGATAACCCTTCCACCGCCTACTGAAGAAGCAGATAAAAGTAAAGGGTTTAAGGAGTTCATCGGAGCGATGGAGCAGTTCTATGCTGGCATGCAGTCCATATCTGAAGGCCACAATAATATTGAGAAGAATTATTTTACATTAGAGGTAGCATTGGGGAACCAGAGTGATGAAGTCGTAGTGTACGCTGGGATACAAAATAAATTCCTATCCCTTTTTGAAAAACAAGTTTTAGCTTTTTATCATAATGCAAAAATTCACGAAGTGACGGAGGACTTCAATATTTTTAATGAAAAAGGTGGTTCGGCTGGAGCCTATGCCAGACTCTCCGAACGCTCAGTGCTACCTATCAAGACCTATGACAACATAGATCATGACCCTATGAATATGATATTAAATGTATTTTCTAAATTACAAACAGAAGGTGAAGGAGCAGCAATACAACTCGTTGTGGCTCCGGCGGGGAATGAATTTGTGGATGCATTTCACTTTATCATGGACGAAATAAAAGACGGGGTGTCAGTCAAACATGCTGGGCATTCTTTTTTTAGGATAAAAGAAGATTTCCTAAAAGCTTCAAAAGAAATATTTTTTGGAGTGAAGAAAGATACAGGAGAAAAAAAAGAAAAATATATTAAGGGCAGACGAGCTGTGGATGAAGGTGCGACTGAAAAGATAGGGAACAAGTTAAAGAGTACCATTATGAAAGCCAATATTCGAGTTATCACTTCTGGGGAAACGAAAGAAAGAGCAGAAGCTATCCTGACCGAAGTTGAATCTTCCTTCAATCAATTTACGGAAAATGCAAGCAATAGCTTTGTGTTTGAGAGGTGTTCTGGAAGTGATCTAAAACAGCTTTTCCATGATTTTTCTTTTCGCACTTTTTCAGAGGACAATGTGATGCCACTTAATCTAAAAGAGCTTGCTTCGGTGTTTCATTTCCCTGTAGGTATCGGTAGTCAACCTCAACTAAAAGAGGCAAAGTCTGGTATGGCACCTGCTCCTATTGAGATGAGCAAAGAGGGAATTATTTTAGGAATAAATAGTTATAGGGGCAAAGACACACCGATCCATATGAAGCGCGAGGACAGGATGCGACACTTTTATGTGATAGGCCAGACGGGTACAGGTAAGACGAACATTATGCTTAATATGATTACTCAAGATATTAGGAATGGTGATGGGTGTTGCTATATTGATCCGCACGGAACTGATATTCAGACTATTCTTTCTCGTATTCCAAAAGAGAGAATGGATGATGTCATTTATTTTGATCCAGCATATACTCCGCGCCCGATGGGGCTCAACATGCTTGAATATGATTCTAAATATCCAGAGCAGAAAACTTTTGTGGTAAATGAATTAATGGGAATCTTCAACAAACTTTTTGATATGAAGATAGGTGGTGGAGCGATGTTTGAGCAATATTTTAGGAACAGTGCATTCCTAGTGATGGAGGATCCAGAGTCTGGTTCGACTTTGCTTGAGATAACACGTGTCTTAGCAGATAAAGAATTCAGAGATATGAAGCTAGAAAGGTGCAAGAATCCTATCATCAAGCAATTCTGGGTGTCGGCTGAGCAGACTACAGGGGACCAATCGCTTGCAAACTTTGTGCCGTATATTTCTTCAAAGTTTGATAACTTTATCTCAAACGACATCATGCGCCCTGTGGTTCTTCAACAGAATTCTGTATTTAACTTTAGAAAGATAATGGATGAGAAGAAAATTCTTTTGGTTAATCTCTCAAAGGGTAGATTAGGTGATATAAATGCAAATTTGATCGGTTTGGTGCTGGTGGGTAAAATCCAAATGGCTGCACTTTCTCGCGTAGATATGTTTGGAAAGTCAATGAATGACTTTTATTTGTATATCGATGAATTCCAAAATGTGACGACAGACTCTATTTCTTCTATCTTGTCTGAGGCTCGTAAATATAGGCTTTCTCTAAATATTGCTCATCAATACGTCTCTCAGATTGACGAAAAGATAAAGAATGCTGTTTTTGGCAACGTGGGTTCTATGGCAGTGTTCCGTGTTAGTCCCGAAGATGCAGCTGTTTTTGAGCCAAAGTTCAAACCGATATTTACCGCCCAAGATATCACTAAGCTAGATAATTACAATGCGTATATGAGTATGCTTGTAAACGGCCAGCCAGTAAAACCTTTTAATATTCATACCCTCCCCCCTGAAGCAGGGAATATGGAAATAGTGGATGATTTGAAAGAACTTTCATATTTAAAATACGGCCGTGACCGCGCCGAAGTGGAAGCAGAAATCATGGGGAGGTATAAAACGATGGAATAAATTTATGTTTGAAAGTTTTAGTAAAAAAAATAATATAGAGAAGAAAGAAATATTTCCAAACAAAGAAAATTTTTTAAAGAATTTTGATGTTTTTAAAAAACTGGTCAAAGTTATTGGACTATCGATGATATTTTGGTTTGGGAATGGCCAAACGAAAGCTCTAGCAGATACAAAAGAAGAGACAATGAAAGCTTCAGAGCAGCAAAAGGAATGGCTTTTAGATTATATAGATTCAGACAAATACAAGGAAAGATTAATGAAAGAATTTGGCAGGTATAGAAAATTGGGTTTTCCACAATCGTACGAATCATTTATGGCTAGTTCTAATTTCCAAAAAACAATGGAACTTTCAGACAAAAAGCCTTATGAGATACTGGATATGGTTTTACCAATAGATGAAAATAAAGACCTCTCTGAAAAGGATGAAAAAACTGTGGATGGAGAAATTTCTGGACGAAGGAAATCTGTAGGAGGTATTGATTTTAAAGTTTCAGATTCTATCCCCGGTGGACTTTATGGTGTCACCAATATACAAAATGAAGTAGATATACTTGATTTTGGTAAACAAACAAAAGATACCACTTCTTTTACAACTCCTGTGCATGAATTTACTCATGCTTCTACAGAAGGCAATCAAAATATTTTTAATGAATCTTTTTGGGTTGTAAAGAATAAACAAGCAGAAAAAGGTTTCTTTGACCCGACAGAAGTGATGGCTCGAATGAATCAGCTACGTTTTTTAATGGAAAAATATGGTATTTCAGATCAAAAAAATAGTGATTTTACTGGAATAGATTATGAAAAAGTTTTAAGCACTCCGGAAATTATGAATGATTTTGGAGTTCATCAGTTAATGGAGTGGCTAGATAAAGATTCACTTATTTGGTTGATGAACAATGTTGCTGATGCTTTATCGTCTCCTGTTAATAGTCTTGAAACAAAAGCTTAATTTTTTTTGCAAAAAGTATTTTTTTATGATATAGTACTGAAAGTATGAATACAATAACTGTTGGAAAAGTAAATAATCAAATTAAGGCTCTTGTTTCAAGCGCAGTTTTTGATGTTTTTAATGATCCTGATTTTGGACTTGATTTAAGTAATAAAGCCAAGAGAAGGCTATCTGTTTCTTCTAAAAAAAGTAAAAATATTTCCCTTAGTCAAATTAAGAAAAAATATTTATAAAATACCTAAGATTTTCGCGACTATTTTAAACTTAGGGTTGGGGATTGGCGTTTATTCTACCAGGTTGATTGGTCTAATAATATTATTACGATAAAATACATAGACCACTGCAGTAAAGCTTATAAAAATAAATAGTTTATGGAAGAATTTGAAATAAAATTTTTAGAGGTTGATGTGCCGAGTCTTGAGAAAAAGTTGGTTGAAATCGGTGCTAAAAAGGTGCTGGACATTACTTATCGTAGGAGGGTATTTGATTTCCCAGATTTAAGATTAGCCAATAATCATTCTTGGCTACGTTTGCGTGACGAGGGAGACAAAGTGACTTTCACATACAAAAAGCGTTTAGGTACCAAAAAAAATCAATTAAAAGATGATAGTATGCACGAGATAGAAGTGATTGTCAGTGATTTTGAAAAGACTGCAGATTTGATTAAATCAACAGGAATGATTGAAAAATTCTATGAAGAAAATAAGAGAATTAAATACGAGTTAGATGAAGTTGAATTTTGTTTAGATGAGTGGCCCTTAATCCCACCATATCTTGAAATAGAAGGGAAAAGTTGGGAAAAAGTAAAAGAAGCTACATCAAAGCTTGGTTTGGACTGGGAAAAACATATTAAATGCTCGACGATGCAGATATATAAACATTATGGTATAGAGGAGAATGATTTTTCTATTTTAACTTTTGAAAAACAAGTAAAAAAATAATTTTTGCAATTTAGGTTTTTTCTGGTAAGATAAGGTTATATTATTATTTAGTATTTTTATTTATGAAACATCCAAAAGAAGAGAGGACATATGTGATGATAAAGCCGGACGGTGTCAGAAAAGGCTTGACTGGGGAGATTATAAAGCGTTTTGAGCAACGTGATTTAAAGATTGTAGCTCTTGAGATGTTCCAACCTAAGCATGATCAATTAAATGATCATTATCCAAAAAGTGAAGAATGGATTACGAGACTAGGCCATAAAACTCTTTCCACTTATCAAAAGTATGGCTATGATGCAATGTTAGATTTTGGAACTTTAGAACCAGAAAAAATAGGCCCTGAGATTCGTAAATGGCTTATTGATTATATGAAAACAGCTCCATTAGTAAAAATGGTAGTACAAGGAGTACATGCGGTGGATGTTGTGCGTAAAATTGCTGGACAGACTATGCCATATGTAGCTGAGATGGGAACAATTCGAGGAGATTTCTCTATAGATAGTCCTGCACTAGCTAACAAAGAAAAAAGAGCTGTGATGAATATTGTGCACTGTTCAGAAACTCCAGAAGAAGCAGAACATGAGATAAAACACTGGTTTGGAGCAACTAAATTACATGAATATAAACGTTTTGGAGTGGATGAATAAAAAATTTGTATTCAGAAACAAAAAAGGAGTCTCGTCTAGTTGCGGGACTTTTTGTTTTTGTTAGAATTTAAGTAGGGTTATTTCCGATTATTACCTAGAACAATATTTTAAGGGAGTCTCGATCACTTTTAACCTTGGTTAAAAATGTCTGACACCCACCTAAGCGTGAGCTATGGTAATATATCTGAAATAGTCCTAAGAAGAGATTCGCCATTAAATTTTTCAGGCGGATTTTTTCTTTTAAATAAGGTATAATTACAAAATGGATAGGAGAAAGCTTCTAAAGCATCTGACATACCTTATATTTTTTATTTTTATCATAAATACTTTAGCCTTGAAGCTGTATTGGTATTCTCTGATCTGGTGGTTTGATATGCCGATGCATTTTATGGGTGGATTCTTTATAGGGCTTTTATGGATGTTTGTTTTTCCACCCAAAGATCTTAGTTTCAAATCCATTTTGAAAATAATTTTAGGAGTTTTATTTATAGGAATTTTATGGGAAGTTTTTGAAGTATTTTTAAACAATTATACTGTCCAAAATCCATTTGATATGATTGACACTCTCTCAGATATTTTTTTTGACTTCGTGGGAGGTATTTTTTCTTTCTTTTATTTTTCAAAAAGAATTATAAATATTAAAGCCTCGCCCGTAGGTCAAGAGCCTACTGGCTATGGCCGAGGGAAAAATGTATAATCAAATTATGGCAAGCATGGTAAAAATATCTTTTTTTGGAGGTACAGGCTCGGTGACTGGGGCGAATTTTTTATTGGAAGCTGAAGGCAAAAAGATCTTGGTTGACTGTGGGCTGACTCAAGGGATGAAATTAGCGGATGATATAAACTGGGATCCTTTTCCTTATGATCCAAAAACTATAGATATGCTTTTTATTTCTCATGCGCATGTGGACCATATAGGTAGGATTCCAAAAATAATAAATGACGGTTTTCGAGGTAAAATCTATTCTACTAAACCAACGAAATCTCTAGCTAGCCCGATGCTTGAAGATACGATGGGAATATTATCTAAAAATACAGAATTTGGTTTGGATAAAATATACACCGAAGAAAACATCAGATTAGCTCTCGCAAATTGGTTGTCATATGATTATCATGAAAAAATAAAAATCACAGATAACTTCGAAGTTTCTTTTAGAGATGCAGGACACATATTGGGTTCAGCGATGTTTGAATTTATTTTGAATGGTAAGAAAATTCTTTTTACAGGAGACTTGGGTAATAGCCCTTCACCACTTCTACCAGATACAGAAAAGGTGACAGATGTTGATTATTTAATAATGGAATCTGTGTACGGGGATAGGAACCATGAATCTAGAGAGGATCGTAGGAAATTCTTAGAAGAAACAATAGAAGATAATTACAAAAGAAAGGGAACTCTCATCATCCCTACTTTTTCTTTGGAGCGTTCGCAAGAACTTCTTTTTGAATTAAATACTTTAGTTGAGGGGAATCGTATTCCTGTGATGCCTGTGTTTTTAGACTCCCCTTTGGCTATACATTTGACAGAGGTTTTTAAACAATACAAGGATTATTTTAATAAAACTGCGCAAAAAGCATTATCTAAAGATAAATACTTATTCGATTTTCCCGGACTTCACTCCACTCTTCGTTCAGAAGAATCAAAAGTTATTGGTACAGTGCCAAATCCTAAAATAATTATCGCTGGTTCTGGTATGTCCTCAGGTGGTAGAGTGGTGCATCACGAGAGACATTATCTACCAGATCCGAATAATACTCTTCTTCTGACGGGTTACCAATCTGTAGGTACCCCTGGACGTTTAATCCAAGAAGGGGCAAAAACTGTACATATCACAGGCGAGGATGTCCCAGTGCGTGCGCATGTCGTGACTATTTCTGGATATTCAGGACATAAAGATTCTGATCATTTACTTTCTTTCGTAGAAGATATGGAAGACACAGTGAAGAAAGTTTTTGTGGTTATGGGTGAACCAAAATCTTCTATGTTTCTAGTACAGAAATTAAAAGATAATTTGGGCATAGAAGCTTATGCTCCAGAATATGGCGACAGTGTTTCATTTATCTGTTAGACTTTATATGCTATAATCACTATCTATGGATGTAAATTCTTCAAATATTTATAATAAGCATGGACATCAGCAGATCAAGATCTGTGTTTCAGGAGCAGCTGACACTGGGCACTGTGGCATTGGAGCGCTTGAAAAGGCAAAGGAGCTTGGGCGAGAGATAGCTCGCCAGGGGGCAGTACTTGTCACAGGAGCTACTACAGGCTTTCCACTCTGGGCAGCAATGGGCGCCAAAGAAGTAGGGGGTATCTCTGTTGGTTTTTCTCCTGCTGCTTCTGAAAAAGAGCATGTGGAAGTGTACAAATTGCCATTGGATTATATGGATTTGATTATTTATACCGGTTTTGGATATCCGGGGAGAGATTTGCTTCTGACTCGTTCGTCTGATGCTGTGGTATGTGGCTGTGGACGGATTGGTACTATTCATGAATTCACTATTGCCTTTGAAGATGACAAAGTTATCGGTATTTTCGAAGGTCCTTGGGAAATGGGGAAGGAATTAGAAGAAATATTGGCAAAAGGCCATCGTCCAAATAATAAAATTACTATAAATTCTGACCCTAAAAAGATGGTTTCAGACATTATCGAATTAGTCAGAAAAAATAAAGTGAATGAATATAAAGTTTAAAGTGCTTTACTTATTTCTTCGATTCCTTTTTTGGGATTTTCTATATCATAGTGTATTGTTTTCAGGTTTGGGCAATTTTTAAAATCAATATCATCTATAAATATTTTTCTATTGTCGGTGAAAATTATTTCTCCTTGCCTGTTTTTATCACAGATCTTTTCTATGACATTCTTTTTACTTTCTGGTACTATGTGGATTTCACAAAATAGTTGTGATATATTACTCCTTTTTATTTTATCTTTTTGAAAATCTTTATCACCATTTGTCACCATATAACAATTTGTTTTTCCCATTTTTTTCACAATCTCAAGCAGTTCTGTATTTGTAAAATTTTTACACTCTTTCATTATTTTCTGGTACAAATCTTTTTCTAGTTTTTTACTAAACTTTTTTTGTTTAATAAAAAGCTTAGATATGAATTTTTTTAATGAAAATGGAAACTGGTCTTTTCTTACTTTTTTATAATAATTTAAGGCTGTAGGTAATGGCACCCCAGCTTCTTCTATAGAAGAAAACATGTGTTTCTTAAACTGTTTTGTGTTGTTAAACAATACGTCATCAAAATCAAAAATAAACTTTGCATGATTTTGTATTATATTGTTTATGCAATTCGCTATTTTAGAAGAATCGTGTATTATAAAACTTCGGATATTTTGTAAAACGTCTCCATTGTTGTGTGCAAAAATAGAGTGTGATATAAGTGGAGTACGTATGATACGTTTATCATTTAAATCATCTTTTATTAAAACATTATTTCCTTCTTTTAATTTATAACGTTCCACTTGTTCTTTTGATGGTGCTTCATTATTGATTAAAATAATGTCTATATCTTTTCCAAGATACATTTCAATATTTTTTACATAATCACTTACTTTCCAATTTTTTGTATGCCCTTGTTTGTTGGTCAAGTTTACCGGTAGTATTATTTTTGCCTTACTTTTAGTTAATGTTTCTTTAAAACCTTCCACTAGAATGTTTGGAATTATAGAACAATAATAATCTCCTGGACCTATGATAATAAAGTCTGCTTTTAATATTGCGTTTCTCGCGTCTTTATTTATTTTTACACTTTTTTTATAAAAGATTTTTTTTATACCAATATTATATAGATTAGCCTTTGTTATATTAACTTGTCCTTCGATTAAAGTACGATTTTTTAATATCACAGACAATTCTGCCTTATTTTTTGTTATCGGCACGACACTACCTTTTACTTTTAGAATTTCTGAAGCTATCTCTACTCCTTGAGCAAAATTCCCTGTCACTTTTTCAAGCGCTGCTAAAAAAATATTACCAAAGCTATGACCTGAGAGTTTACCTTCATTAAATCTATAACTCATTAATTTTCTAACAATATCAGTATGCTCACTTAGCGCTACTAGGCATTGTCTGACATCACCTGGGGGAAGTACCCCTAATTCATCACGCAATATTCCTGTTGAACCACCATTATCTGCCATAGATACAAGCGCAGTCAAAGAAACATCTGGGATATTTTTCAACCCCGAGAGGATAGTATAGCTACCAGTACCTCCTCCTATAGTTACTATCTTTTTCATGGAAAAGATTTATCTATTTTACAGCTTCCAATACTTTGGCAAAAGTTTTAGGATTGTTCTCAGCTAAATCAGCGAGTATCTTGCGATCAAGCATTATATTCTTTGCCTTTAACGCGCCGATGAGTTTTGAATAGGACATGCCTAGCTCACGGCTACCAGCATTTATCTTTATATTCCAAAGTTTCCTGTTATGAGATTTTTTATCTTTTCTATGTGCAAAGGCATAGTTCCCAGCATGAAGGAGAGCTTCTTTTGCTTGGCGTTCCTTCGTGCTCCTGCCGTGACGCATTCCTTTAGTTTGCTTTAAGACACTTCTCTTTCTCTTTAACGCATGTACTCCCTTTTTTACTCTTGTCATTTTTAGATTTAATTAAATGGTAATAAGTGACTCTTTGGCTTGTTCTTAATTACAAAATCATTACCTTTTCGGCCGGCCAATTGTTTAGTCCTCTTTTGTTTTGCATTGAAATGATTAAAGCCTGCTTTCCTAGAAAGCACCTTGCCATTCTTGGTAAGTTTTAATCTTTTGCTAAACGATTTGTTTGTTTTCATTCCTTTCATCCCAGTACTAAAATTTTAACTAATAATCTTTATCATTATGTCCCGTAATCAAAAATTTAGTACGGGACAGGTATTATTTATTTCTTTCTATTGTTATGGCTAAACCTTTTGGACCTCTTTTGTATGAATCTGATATTTTATAATTCTCTGTGATAAAGTGAAGCACTCTGTCCAACCTCTCTCTTAAAAACTTTTCTTCCATATACTTTGCACGACCAGCGAGGAAGAGTTCTATTTTCACTCTATGTCCTTCTTTGAGCCATTTTGAAACAGTTTTTGCTTTTAATTCCAGATCGTGTTCACTTGTACCTATCTTTATCTGGATTGATTTTGTCTCTGTGGTCTTGGCGCCAGCTTTCGCTTTTTTTAATTTTTTGCTGACTTCGTATTGGTATTTCCCAAAATCCATGATCTTCGCTACTGGGGGATTGGCGTTTGGCGATATCTCTATCAAGTCCAAATCTTTGCTTTGGGCTAGTTCCAAAGCATCTTTGATGCTTAAAACACCCAAATTCTGATTCTCGCTGTCTATGACCCGAAGTTCTTTTGCCCGTATTTGGTTGTTTATTCTTTCACGCAATTGATATTTAAAAGCTTTAACCTGAATCAGTGTAGCGTATTTAGAGTCTAAAGTCAAATTATATCAATAGTCCTTATATTTAAGGGTATTTTGCCAAATCCTTGACTTTTAAACCTCTTTGTGCTATACTGTATTGGTAAGTTAGTTCTTTGAAAAATCATAGTTTTTGAAGGTTAATAATAGGTTGCAATATGTTTCTGAGCGGATTTATTTCTTTTTGGATGCATATTCACAATCTATCTATTAACTTAAAAAAATTTTAAAACTATGAAAAATCTATCTTTATATCTTCAAAAAAATTGTGGGATTATATTAATCCTGCTTTCTGCAATGACTTTTGGTTTTTGGTCAATATTATGTACTGAAAGCTCAATAGTTGATCAAATCAGTGCTATATTTTATGGTGATGAGGGGAACAATACTTTATTGTCGTTCTTTCTTGTAGCGATGATGATAAGTGTTGGTTTGCTAACAATTTCACATAAAATTTCTACTGTTCGTATAATTAGTGCAACTATCATTTATACTGCACTATATTTATTCGGAATTGTTGTCGGATATCGTTATGTAGCTATATCACACAAAGATATTTATTTAATGATTGCTATAAGTTCCTTATTCTTGGGTTTGTTTTTAGTTTGGGTATCTAAAAAAACTCAGGCTGACATTATACAATACCAAAAATCATAGCTCTCAAATGAGCTACAAAAACCACATTTCTGAAATACGAGATGTGGTTTTTTTTTATTTATACTACAAAACAATACGGTCGTCTTGTTTCATAGTATACACAGGCAACGCCTGTGTATTTAATTTTGTGGAGATGCGGGGAATCGAACCCCGGTGCAGAAGGTTTTTACAAAGAAATCTACATACCTAGCGCACTTTTTGGTTTAAATTGAAAAATTCTTAAGCGAGCCAAATATTTTTCAATCGATTCCTTTTGTTTCGAAAAAAAGTCAGGAAATTCTTTTCTCTATCCCGATTATATTATGCCTGCCCTCATATATCGGAAGTCTATGAGAGAGACACAAGCTTACGCTAAAGCGGAAACTTGAGCAAAAGCAAAGTCCTTCATACCGAAGTATGGAGAAGCGATTGCTTTTACTTTAGAAGCTAATTTTGCAATTAACATTTGAGCGAATTTTTATGAGATTACGCCCATGCTCAGTATGCATCAATGGTAAAAAGCCAACTGTCTATGCCTTGCATCCCCATGAATTTTATTTTCAACGATCTTTAAAATCTCTCCTTAGCTCTCTATCTGTCTCCCGTTTTTTAATAGTCTCGCGTTTATCATGCTTTTTCTTGCCTTTTACGAGGGCTATATCTATCTTTATCTTCCTACCTTTATTATACACTGACATAGGCACAATCGTCAAGTTTGTTTTTTCATTTTTTGCTAATTCTCCTATTTCTTCTCTAGTTAACAATATTCTCCTATTGCGTAATGGGTCATAATTCTTCGGTGCATTTTTGGGTTGATATGGAGGAATGTTGGCATTTATTAAAAAGATTTCTCCTCCACGCACAACAATAAAGGCTCCTTCGAGTGACATCTGTCCATTACGAACTGATTTAACTTCACTGCCAAGTAGCTCAATACCCGCTTCGTATTTTTCCAAAATTTCATAATCAAACCTCGCTTTTCTGTTTTCTACATAATTAGACATATTTAATCTTAACACAATTTCTTTGGCTTTTCTTTAGTATTTTTTTGTGCTATCTTTTAATTATGGATATTAATTTTTTGAATAAAAAGACTGAACAGAACAAGGGTAAAAAAGGGAAAGAGCCAAAGTTTGGCAGAAGCCTTGCTTTGGCACTTTTTTTCTTTATGCTCATCACGGCATTTTATTTGGCGGTTTCTGATACATCAAAAAATACTCCTGAGATTTCTATTTCTGATTTAGCAAAAAGTGTCTCGGCTGGAGAGGTCAAGAATATATTAGTAGAAGGAGAGAAACTCACTATCACATATAAGAATGATGAAATAAAAAGTACTAAAAAAGAAATTGAATCTTCTCTTTCACAAACACTTTTTAATTATGGAGTAAAACCAGATGCGCTTTCTAAGACAAATGTGGAGATAAAAAATGAAAGTGGCTTTGGTTTTTGGTTGATGAATATGTTGCCATTTTTCTTGCCAGTTATTTTTATCGTGCTTTTCTTTTGGTATCTTTCTCGCCAAGTCAAAGGTGCAGGCATGCAAGCATTTTCTTTTGGTCAATCAAAGGCGCGTATCACAGATCCGAATGACAAAAACAACAAAGTGACTTTCAAAGATGTGGCTGGATGCAAAGAAGCGAAAGAAGAATTGAAAGAAATTGTAGATTTCTTAAAAAGTCCTAAAAAGTTCTTGGATATTGGAGCAAGGATTCCTAAAGGAGTCATTTTGACTGGTGCTCCGGGTACAGGGAAGACATTACTTGCCAGAGCTGTCGCAGGCGAATCCAGTGTACCGTTCTTTCATTTATCAGGAAGTGAGTTCGTAGAAATGTTTGTGGGCGTTGGAGCTTCACGAGTGCGTGATTTGTTTAAAATGGCCAAAAAAGCTGCCCCAGCCATCATATTCGTAGATGAAATAGATGCAATAGGACGAACTCGTGGGGGAGGATTTGGTGGGGGGAATGATGAAAGAGAGCAGACATTAAACCAGATATTGGTGGAAATGGATGGTTTTGAGCCAAATGACAAGGTGATAGTGATGGCGGCGACGAACAGGCCTGACGTTTTGGATCCAGCTCTTGTCCGCCCAGGACGTTTCGATAGAAAAGTCATTCTTGATTTACCAGATCGTGCAGACAGAGAAGCAATATTAAAAATCCATGCAGAGAAAAAGCCACTAGCTGAGGATATTAATCTAAAATTAATTGCCGAACGTACTCCTGGGTTCTCTGGTGCAGATCTGTATTCACTCATGAACGAAGGGGCAATCTTGGCAGCGAGAGAAAACAGAAAAAAAGTTTTCCAATTTGATTTGATTCGCGCTATTGAAAAAGTAATGCTTGGACCGGAGCGTAAAAGTCATTTACTTTCTAAAAAAGAAAAAGAAATCACTGCGTATCATGAAGCTGGGCATGCTCTCGTGGCTTCGGTGTTACCTTATGCTGATCCAGTACATAAAGTCTCTATTATTGCTCGTGGCAATGCTGGGGGATACACACTCAAGCTCCCACTGGAAGAAAAACGTTTACAATATAAAAAAGAATTTATTGATGACATAGCGATGTCGCTTGGTGGATATGTGGCAGAGAAAATGATTTTCGGAGACATCACTACTGGGCCGTCGAGTGATCTCCAAGGGGCGACGAACCTCGCCCGGGCGATGATTACACGTTTTGGAATGTCAGATGTCATCGGTCCAGTAGCTCTCGCGCCGAATGGGGGCCGGTCTTTGAATGGGGAAGTTTTTGAGCGAGATTATTCGGAAAGTGTTTCCACTAAGATAGATTCTGAAGTTTCAAAAATAATAGACAATGGCATAAAGTCAGCAGAGAAAGTGCTGACTGAACACAGGAAAGCACTCGATGCCATCGCAAACAAGCTTATAGAGGTAGAGACCCTAGAGCAAGAAGAATATGAGAAAATCATAGTGGCACATGGTATAACTCCAAAGAAAAAGGACATAGAAAAGATTGGTTAATCCATGTTTTTTGTGTTATTCTAGCAAATATTCCACCCTTAGCTCAGTTTCCGCCAGAGGCGAACCAGCCTATGGCTGGGGTTAGCTTTATTGTTTATGTTTAGAATATATGTGTTAAAAAGTTTAAAAAATGGAAAGAGATATGTTGGTTATACGAGTAAAATGTCTGAAAAAAGACTAATCGAACACAATTCAGGATCTAATGCTTTTACAAGACAAAATAGGCCTTTTGTGCTAATCTATACCGAGGAATATAGTACAAAAACTGAAGCAATAAAAAGAGAAATTTTTTTGAAATCGGGACAAGGAAGAAAATTTTTAGATAAAATTATCCGCGTGTAGCTCAGTTGGTAGAGCAATCCGCTTATACCGGATCGGTCCCACGTTCGAGTCGTGGCACGCGGACTTGACAGAAAAGTGCATTAGGTGTATACTATGTATACATTTATAATTAATTGATATATAATAATTGTATGAGTTTTCTAAATAATTACGAAAGTAAACAAAAGGGTGGTAAAACTAATCAAGCTCCTGAAGGTATGACTATGGCTGAGATTCTAGCCAATAAGTCAGATAGTATTAATTTTGGTTTGTATCTAAAAACAGAAAGAACGGATCCAGCTTTAACAGAAAGACTTATTTCTGGAACTTTAAAAGATGGTGATATTAATGAATTAGAAGGGTTAAGATCAGTTTTTGCTAAAAAGATTGAAAAAGCGAGAGAACTTTCAGACTATATAAATGAAGAAAATGTTGTTTCATTGGCTGGTAAATCTCCTGGGGTTCAGAAGATTTTAAACCTAATGGTTCCAGCAAAAGCGGTAACTGTATTTAAGAATATGTTTGAAAAGATGTCTATTACAGATGGAGCTACTTTTAGTACTATATCAAGTGCTATTACAACGCTAGAAGATTACAAAAATGGTAAATTGAAAGATGTAGAAGATGGTGTTCAGTGCTTGATAGAGAAATATAGAATTAAAGATGAAGAAGCTTTGACCGAAGCTTTGCAAATAAAGAATAAAGCTAGTAGGGAAGAAGCCTTAGCAAAGATTGTGAAAGATGGACACGGCAAGATCAGGAAACTTTTTGACTGGATGACCGATGGTAATAGTGGATTCTTCAGAGATCCTTCCTTAATAGCAAAGGTGTCTGAATTAAATAAGAAAAAAGGTCAGATTGAAAAGGCTATTTTAGAAGTTAATAAGAAAATGAAATCTGTCGGGGAGGTTTTGGCTAGTTCTGTAAATAACAATCCAGATCTGTTGAATGCTTTTTCAAAAGAATTGATTGGTAAAAAGGTAGATAAAGATGGTAACAATAGTGCTTTCAAAGATTTATATTCTGTCCCAGAAACAGAAAAGACTGAAGAAGAAATAATAAAAGAGATGCAAGTTAGTTTGGATAAAAAAATAAAAGATATGGGTGCTACTTGGACAGCTAAAACTAAAAAAGAAAAAGATGATTATGTGAATACAGCGTTCAAGAATGACTATAAAGATGATTCCAAAAAAGAATACAAGAAAAAAAGCGGTTTTTGGAGTTTCTTCTTTAGTATGTTATTTGATAGTTTCGATAAAAAAGTTGATAGTATTGATAAAACTAAATTCAAATATTAATATATAATACCTTTTATATGAATCAAACAATAAATAAAGAACTCTTAGAAAATTTATCTCTCATCTTAAAAGAGGGAGATATTGCAAAAACAAAGAATTTCTTAATTGAGAATTTCAAATCTTTTCCTGAGTCAGTTCAGGACGAAATAACTATGGCATTTATGTCTGAAGCCATTATTGATGAGGCTAATAGGATAGATGCGGTGACAGAAATGCAAAAACAAGGCTTAGAAATGATGGCAAGTCTAGAAAAAATAAAATCTTCTTTAGAAGATGAACTCAAAGCTATAGACCTCACTCAAGGATTAAAGAAATAATTTTGTTTTCTATTTTTTCGCTTTAAACCACTCGAAAATACTGTTTGCAAGAGGTAAAAAAATCATAATTTTAAGGATAGTTTAGCCTATCCTTTTTTATGTTCATTTTTACGAGTTATCCACTTTACACCGGGGGACTGTTCTCCTGTATAATGATCTAACGATTAAAAAATTATGAAAAATTGGCTAAAATTTGTCATCGGTTTTGGGTGTTGTCTTTTGCTCCGGCTTGTGCCTTTTCGTGCGCCAAATATCGAGCCAATATTAGCGACTCAGATGCCTTTCAGTAAAGTTTACGGAGCTATCTTCGGATTTATTTTTGGATTTTTCAGTATTATTATTTATGATTTAATAACAGTTCATTTTGGCTTATGGTCTTTAATAACCGGAATGATTTATGGGCTACTTGGAATAATAGCCACTTCTTATTTTAGAAAAAAAGAAAACCCCAGTAGATGGGATTATGCTTTGTTTGCGGTGTTTGGGACTTTACTCTATGATGCACTGACTGGTCTCACTATCGGTCCGCTATTTTTCCACCAATCTTTCATAAATGCACTTACTGGACAAATACCATTCACCTTTCTCCATCTATTAGGTAACGTTTCGTTCTCTGTGATTTTAAGCCCAGCAATTTATAATTTTATTTCAAGAAATAAAAAGTTAGAAGCAGAATCCATTATTAATATTTTTAGTCCTAAAACAATTTAACTCTATGAAAAAGATAGAAAAAATTCCAAAAGCTGAATTATCAAAAATAAAATCAATCAGAAAAAGAAGTGGAGAAGTCATCCCTTTTGATTTAGAAGTTGTGGTGAGGGCTGTTTCCAAAGCTTTTGAAGTTTCAGGGGAAGGTGGGGAAGATGAGTCTAGAATTGTGGCAAATAATGTTTTCAAAAGTCTTTTCAAATTACGTTCTGATTTATTGAAAGATAGAAAAGGTGTGCAGTTCTTGCCGACTGTCGAAGTGATGCAGGACTTGGTGGAGAAGGAATTAATGAATGCTGGTTTTACTGATACTGCCAAGAAATATATTTTATATAGAAGCAAACGTTCCGAACTCAGAGCTACTTTTGGCCCTGTGCCAGAGGAAATAAAAAAAGCAGTGGAAGAATCCAGTAAATATTTCTACAGTCCATATTCAGAATATATTTTCTATCAATTTTATTCACGATGGGTACCAGAGTTAGGACGCAGAGAAACTTGGATAGAAACCATAGACAGATATATGGCCTATATGAAGGAAAATATGGGTAATAAATTAACCGAGAAAGAGTACGAAGATGTAAGGCAAGCTATCATAAATCAGGATATTTGCCCTTCTATGCGACTTTTATGGTCTTCGGGCAAGGCATGTCGTAATTCAAATGTCTGGGCTTATAATTGCTCATATATCGCTCCTACTTGTTTTCAAGATTTAGGGGAAATTATGTATATTTTGATGTGTGGAGCAGGACTAGGATTTGCCGTGGAGTGGGAAAATGTCCAACAATTTCCTCAGATCAAAAAACAAGTAAAAGAAAAATCATCTATTCATCTCGTAGAAGACAGTAAAGAAGGCTGGGCTAATGCATTTGTTTTGGGACTCAAGACTTGGTTTGATGGTAAGGATATGAAGTTCGATTATTCTATGATTCGTCCTGCAGGTGCGCGTCTTGAGACAGCTGGAGGTAGAGCTTCTGGACCACAACCGTTGATGGATTTAATGGAATTTGCAAGAACAAAGATTTTATCTAAACAAGGTCGTCGTCTTTCAAATATGGATATGCATGATGTGATATGTCAGATAGGGATGATCGTGGTAGCAGGGGGAGTCAGACGTAGCGCCCTCATCTCTCTGTCTGAACTTGAAGATACAGAAATGCGTGATTCGAAGAAAGGACAATTCTATGTAAATGAGCCACAACGTTCGATGGCAAATAATTCTGCGGTTTATAGCGCCAAGCCTTCAGCCGAAGAATTCTTGGAAGAATGGACTGCCTTGGTAAAGTCTGGTTCTGGTGAACGTGGAATATTTAACAGAGGAGGATTAGAAAAACAATTGCCAGCTCGCAGATGGGAAGCTGTAAAAGATGAAAGGCAATTAGGGCTTAACCCTTGTGGAGAAATTTATCTACGTTCAAAACAATTTTGTAATTTGACGAGTATTGTTATCCGTCCAAAAGATACGATAGTCACCTTAAAAAGGAAAATGGAGTTAGCAACATTGCTCGGTACTTATCAATCCACTTTGACAAACTTTGGTTATTTATCAAAGAAATGGAAAGAGAATTGTGAAGAGGAGAGGTTGCTCGGAGTATCACTCACTGGATATTATGACAATCCGATTATTCGTAATGACAAAGTGCTAGATATTTTGAGAACTGATGCTATTGAGACAAATAAAAAATATGCAAAGCGTTTTGGGATAAATGCTTCGACAGCTATCACTTGCGTAAAACCACATGGGAATTCCGGTCAACTTTTAGGGGTAGGTTCCGGTATGCACCCTTGGTTTGCCCCATATTTTATCCGCAGAGTTCGTATTTCTCATACTGATACTTTGCTTCAAATGGCTCGTGACCAAGGAGTACCTTGTTTGCCAGAAGTTGGACAATCTGCGGAATCTGCGACAACTTTCGTATTAGAATTCCCGGTCAAAGCACCAGAAGGGGCAATATTCAAAGATGAAGTTTCTGCCCTTGATTTGATGAAAGAATGGAAAAGACTCAAGGAACATTTTGTGGAGCATAATCCTTCGGCTACGATATATGTCGGTCCTGAAGAATGGCTCGCAGTAGGGAATTTTGTTTATGAGAATTGGGATGTAGTTGGAGGGCTTTCTTTCCTACCACGATCTGAGCATGTATATCAACTTGCTCCTTATGAAGCTATTACTAAAGAAGAATATGAAAAACGTTCCAAGGCTATTGGTAAAATAGATTTCTCTAAACTTTCTCATTATGAAGCTATCGACAATACGACTGGGGCAAAAGAATTCGCTTGTGTGTCTGGCGTTTGCGAAATATAATTATAAATTATGTTATATACAAGGAAAGGTGATGGTGGTACAACTAAAACCTTTGGGTGCGATCAGAGAGTTTCAAAGAGCTCTAATATCGCTGAAGCCTTGGGTTCTCTTGATGAGATCAATTCTTTTCTTGGTTTGCTAAAAGTCAAATCTGGAAATATGTCTTTAGACTTGCCTTCGGGAACAGTTTTGTTTTCCGCAAATATTGATCGAATTCAACAAGATCTGTTTATAGTTCAGGCCGAACTTGCCGGTGCAGATAAAAAAATCTCTCCAGAAAAAGTTGTCTGGCTTGAAGGAATAATCGATGGTATAGAAAAGATGCTTCCACCTATTAAAACTTTCTTTGTTTCCGGGGGCACAGAACTTGCGACTTTGTCTGACATTGCGCGTACCATTTGTCGTCGAGCTGAGAGGCGAGTGGTGGGAGTGACAGAAGAAGGTAAAATAACAATTAGTAAAGAAACTTTGGCTTATTTGAATCGTCTTTCCAGTGTTTTATATGCTTTTGCTCGTATTTTTAACCATATGGGAGGAATCAAAGAAGAAGCTCCAAAATATGATTAAGTTATCCACATTGAGATTTTGTAATGTAGATGTATGATGTAGAAGTGTTTAACAAATAAATAGGTTCATATTGGGGAAGTGAGGTGAAAGTCCTCCACAGTGCCGCTACGGTAAGTCCGATTTTGATTGGACAAGTCCGAATACCAATATGATATGTAGTCCCGAGCAGGAATTTAAATACTTAACGTATTTTTAGCCAAATGACTCCTCGGAAGGAGTTTTTTTATTTATGAAAACAGAAAAATACAAAATTATATTTATAACCGTCGTCTTCATTTTAGTGTTGGTTTTATTATATTCATATAAAAATATCTCTGTTTCTGTTGAAAATAAAGGCATGAAGAATGTAGATTCTTCTACAGGATCTAAAAAAGAAAATATTTCTGCAACTTTGATTGTTGGGGGAAAAAAAATACTTTTAACATCCCAAATAAATTCATCTTTATATGATGTTCTTTTAGAAGCAAAGAAAAATAATCAGATAAATTTTACTGGTAAAGTTTACCCTTTGCTTGGTTTTTTTGTAGATAGTATTGATAATTTGAAAAATAAAGATGGAAAGTATTTGTTTTATTATATAAACGGTAAAGAGGCATCTGTCGGTGTTTCTAATTATATACTCAAAGACGGGGACGTGATTGAGTGGAAATTAAAATGAAAAAGATATTTTTAGGATTTAGTATTTTTATGAGCTTATTTGTGTTTAATTTTACTTATGCGGAAGATGTGGTTCCAGATCCAGTTCTTACTAGCAGTATTACTATCCGTGATGGAGGCAATGTAATTTTTACAGGTGTTATTCCAATCAATTCAGATAGTACTGTTTTGTCTTTATTAAATGATGCTGACACTTTGAGCCCTGATTTTAATGTTTCTAATATACAGAATTTTTCTTTTGGGGCTTACTTAAAATGCATAACAGATATAAACGGAGAAAGATGTGATAATTGGCAGTATGCAGTTAACAATCTTTATACTTTTTCAAGTATAGATCAATATAAATTAAATGGGGGAGAAAACGTTTATATATATTTTGGACCACAAAACAAAGTTATCCTTAGCTCAAATAATATAAATACTAACAATATTTTGACTGTTATAGCGCAAAAATATAATTATCAAAATAATACCTGGGAGATAAGGACTGATGTAACTGTTGGTTTAACACAACCAGATTTACAACCCAACCCAAATAACAATTGGTTACCACCATTAGAAATAAAAACTAATTTAGTTGATGAAAATGGTCAAGTTACTTTTTCGTCAATATCTGTTGGTTCTTATGATGTTGGAGTTCAGGAAGATGGGTATTTCCCTACCGAAAAACTAGATGTTATTTCTGCTCCTGTGATAGAGCATCATAGCTCTGGCGGTGGTAGAGCTTATATACTACCGCCAAAGCCAGTTTTTTCTACGCAAAACGCGATTAATTATTTAAAAAGTTTACAAGTAAATGATGGATCTTTTGGTGGATCTGATATGTACACTGATTGGGTGGGGATTGCTTTGTCTGCCGGAGGGGTAGCAGATAGTTCTACTAATAGTATAATTTCATATTTTAGTTTACATCCTCTAAAAAGTTCACTTTTGACTGATATTGAACGTAGGGCAATGACACTTCTAGCCTTGGGGCAGGATCCATACTCATTTAATAATACAGATTATATTTTTTTAATTTTGAAGAATTTTGACGGAATACAATTTGGTGATAAAGATCTAGTGAATGATGATATTTTTGCTCTCATTCCACTTAGCGCTTCAGGATATAAAATAGATGATGAGGTTATTTCAAAAGATATCAATTTTATTCTTTCGAAACAAAAGACAGATGGTTCTTGGGAAGAAAGTGTAGATGTGACTTCCGCCTCGATCCAAGCATTATCTTTATTTAACTCTTTGCCTACTGTTTCAGACGCGCTTTCAAAAGCTAGCCTTTATGTTATGAATTCACAAAAGGATGATGGTGGTTGGGGGAACGTTTATTCTACTAGTTGGGCGGTGCAAGCAGGGAATGCCTTAAATATTATTTATACCAAGAATGGACATACAGGACTTGATTATTTTGCAAATAATCAGATAAGTGATGGGGGAGTTTTGTCACTAAATGAAACTTTAGAAAATAGAGTTTGGGCCACGAGCTATGTTATCCCTGCTATGCTTAGCAAAACTTGGAATAGTATTTTTCATCAAGTTCTTAAACCAGTAAAAGTAGATACTAAAGATGTCGTTTCTAAGATAGTAGAAAATAAATTAAAAGAAAAAGTTGTAGATAAAAAGATAGATAATATAATAAGTATTATAAAAAAAGTTAAAAAAGAGATTGTTGTTAGTCCTGAAACAGAGAAAATAGAAACAAAAAATATGCTTACAGCTTCAGCCATAGAAAGCCAGACGCGTGTTACTCAAAATGAAACTCCTTCGTTTTGGCATGAACTTTTTGCAGGAGTAGGGGATATCTTGAGAGTTCTGCATCTTCTTCGATAAGGCGTACTGCTTCTGTACGAGCTGCTTCTACCATTTTTAAGTTTTTAATAGCTTCCATTCCTAGGTCTGTAATGCCCCATTGTTTGGTGCCAGAGAGTTCTCCTGCGCCACGAAGGGTGAGATCAAGTTCTGCTAATTCAAATCCATTTTTTGCATTTTTTAGAGCTTTTAATCTTTCTATTGTTTTTTCACTTTTGGCTTCAGCAAATACATAGCAATATGCTTGATATGAACTTCTGATAACTCTCCCGCGAAGTTGATGGAGTTGAGCAAGTCCAAACCTCTCAGCACCTTCTATTATTATTATCGTGGCATTTGGTACATTTACTCCGACTTCGACGACTGAGGTAGCACATAGGATATTTATTTTTCCATCTGTAAAATCTTGCATCACTTCTTCCTTTTTTATTTTCGTCATTTTACTATGCAAG
The DNA here is from genome assembly GCA_943350875.1 of Candidatus Nomurabacteria bacterium. GTDB lineage: Bacteria > Patescibacteriota > Minisyncoccia > Phycocordibacterales > UBA9973 > UBA9973. The sequence continues at coordinate 90,112 of CALRAL010000002.1, forward strand.
ACTCCTATTTCATATTCTCTAAAAATTTCCTTTTTTAATCTTTTGGCTTCTGAAGTGACTGCTTTCATTTCAAGCTTCGCTCCAGCAGAATATTCCTTTACAGGGTCGCTGTCTCGGCTTGCTAGCCGAGCGCTCACTCTCGGGCCGTCGCCCTGCGAGAGACCCTGCAAAGGAAAATCTGCTTCTGCTTCAAATATTCTTGGACAAATCACGTAGAGTTGTCTACCATTTTTTAGCTCAGTCCTTACTTTTTCATACGTTTCTTCTCTTTTATCTGGAGTCACTATTTCAGTAATTATTTGCTTTCGTCCTTTTGGCATCTCATCCAGAAGAGATAAATCCAAATCCCCGTATATAGTGAGGGCGAGAGTACGGGGGATAGGGGTGGCAGTCATAGAAAGCAAATGAGGCACAATATCACCTTTTTTGGCTAATTGTTTTCTTTGATTCAAACCGAATCGATGTTGTTCGTCTATCACTATCAAGGCTAAATTTTTAAATTTAACTGTTTTTTGAATTAGGGCATGTGTACCTATTAAGATGCTTATTTCTCCACTAGCTACCCACTTTAAAAGTTGTGATCTAGAAATATCTGTCCAACCGTCTGGGTTTACTTTCGAAGGGAATTTCCTACAACCACTTCCAGTGATGAGCCCGATGTTTATTGGTAGGTGCTTAAAGTATATTATGAAAGATTCAAAATGTTGAGTGGCTAGTATTTCTGTCGGAGCCATATAAGCTGTTTGTAAATGTCCAAAGTTTTGGGCATTACCTTTTACATCATTTGGTCTTTGTTTGATGGTGGCGTAGGCGACAGTCGCGGCTACTGCAGTCTTGCCAGAACCCACATCTCCCTCGAGCAAGCGAGACATTGGGAAACTTCTTTCCATATCTGAAAATATCGTATTTATAGATTTAACTTGTGATTTTGTAGCTTCAAATGGGAAGCATTTCAAAAACTCTTCAATATCTTTTTTATCTATATTTACTTTAAAAGATTTATTTTTCTTATATTCATATTTGTCATGCTGGCATTCAAGTTGGATGCAGAAAACTTCTTCAAAGGCGAAACGTTTACGTGCCATCTCCGCATCCTTTTTATTCTTTGGGGTATGGATCCAGACGAGGGCTGTTTTTAAAGTTGGCAAACTATATTTTTTTAAAATATCAGGTGGAATATAATCTTCTAAAGTATCTAAAAGTCGAGTTTCTTTTCCGCCCAAGGCGGATCCGCCTTGGGCGGAGAAAATCTTTTGAATAGCGTGATAAAACCATTTTGAAGTTATTCCTTTTGTCTCGCGATAAACAGGGTAGGAAAGGCCTTTGTCTATTTCATCTTTTTTGTTAAATAAATTGTTGTGCGAATCTATCGGCAATGCACCTATCTTCTCAAATTCTGGGTTGGCTAGGTACGTACCACTTTTACTGGCTGTTACTTTGCCGGTGAGTTTGACATTATCGCCTTCGTGAATCATCTTGGCCAGATACGCCTGGTGATACCAAATGATTTTTATTTTCCCAGACAAGTCTGCTATCTCACCTTCTCCCATCGGTATCTTTGAACGAAACCCCTTTTTAGTTTTCAAATTTGAGACTTTTCCATAGACTGTAGCTACTTCCCCTGGCACTAATTCAGAAATCTTTTTTATTTCACTTATGTCACTGTACCTGACAGGGAAGTAAAACAACAAATCTACCACAGAAAAAAGATTCAGGCTACGTAATGCCTTCTTTTGTTTCTCATCTAAACGAAATTTTACTTCAAGTCTATCCTTTAATTCCATTTATTGTCCGATGACTTCTTTGATCCTTTGTACGAGCTCATCTAGAGTGAAATTGGACTTTACCATGAATCCACTGATGCCAAGTTTGTTTGCTTGCTCCATATCTTTTTCCTCGGATAGATTAGAAAATACTATTACAGGTAGATTTTTTAATTCCTTATCATCTCTGATTTTCTTTAATATTTCAAAGCCACTAGATTCTGGGAGTAATAAATCTAGTAATACCAAACTCACTTCATTTTTTGAGCCCATCATTTTAAAAGCTTCTGTACTGTTTGAAGCAGTCAAAACCTCATAATTCTCCTTTTTTAATTTTGTGGCTTCAAGTCCTTGCAAGAAATTGTCGTCTTCTATTATAAGTATTGTTTTATTCATGGTGTATATTATAGCTATTTATCATATTGGATGCAAATGTCTGCCAAATGGCTTATTTAGATATTGGAATACTAAAGAAAAAGGTTGTGCCGGTGTCTTTTTCACTTTCAAACCACATTTTTCCCCCATGTTCTTCTATTATTTTCTTTGCATTGAAAAGTCCTATTCCCGAACCGATAACATCTTTCTTCCTGGCTTCAGGATCGCGGTAAAACTTTTCAAAAATCCTACTCTTATTTTCATCCGGTACACATATCCCTATATCTTTAATAGAAAATTCTATTATTTTATCTTTTTCTCTGAGGGCCATAAATATTTTGCCATGCCCGTTGCTATATTTTATGGCATTCTCGAGCAAGTTTTGGAAAACAACTCTTAACTTTTCTTTGTCGCCATGCACTAGAGAAAGTCTTATTTCTGGTTTTAGAAAAATCATCTGGATGCCTTTAGCATTTGCTTCACCAGAAAAATCAAAGATTGAATTATCTATCAATTCTGTCAAATCAACTTCTGAGAAAATATATTTCTTTTCGGCAATGTCTTCTGTTTTGTTTGCTAGGAGTAATTCACTTACAATACCTATGGCTCGGTCATTGCTGTCGTACGCTTTGCTTATCAAATTTTCTTGTTCAGCTGTGAGTTTACCCAAGTCGCCATCGAGGAACATTTTGATAATCCATTTGAGTCCTGATAGGGCAGTGCGTATCTGATGCGCGCTCATAGAGACGATGTCCGCTTTGACTGCGCACAGCTCTGCCATCTTTTTATTTTCTTCCATCAACTTTTTTATTTCTGTCTCTTTGTCCATGGGGATATTATAGCATTAATTCTGCGGATGAGGTGAGATTCGAACTCACGGTCCTTTTAAGGGGACGGCGGTTTAGTAAACCGCTGGCTTAAACCACTTGCCTACTCATCCTAAAATCTATAGATTATACATTATTCTATTATTGATGTATAATGGATATATGTCTGAGTTGTTTACATATAATAGATTAAAATTTAATAAAAAGAAAGCACAGAGAAACTTTATTTTGAAAGCAGAAAAGATTTTAAATTTAACAGATTTGGAGTTATCTAATAAATTGGGTATAAGTCGTAGAACAATTTATGAATGGAAAAATGAAAGGATTACTATTTCCCAAATAGCTGCAATAAAAATATCTAAATGGTCTAATATATCTATACCTAAAAATCACCAAATTATTGATTGGCGATTACATTTTCAAAAAGCTGGAAAAATAGGAGGAAGAAATAGATTTAATATATATGGAAATGTTGCTATGGATGAAAATTATAGAAAAGAAAAATGGAGGCAATGGTGGAATATGATTGGGCAACATAAAAAAGTAGCTCCAGGTTTTCAGTCGCTTATTAAAATAAAAATACCAAGAAAAAACCAATTACTTGCTGAATTTGTCGGTATCATGCTTGGTGATGGGGGAATAAGTAAATATCACACTACTATTACTTTATATAGTAAAGAAAAACAGTATATTTCATTTGTGAGTAAAGTAATAAATAAACTGTTTAATCTTAAACCAAAAATATATAAACTTAAATATGCAAATGCGGTAGATATTGTTGTAAACAGAAAAAAACTAGTAGATTTCTGCCAGACTATAGGTCTTGTAATAGGAAATAAAATTAAACAACAAATAGATATCCCACTATGGATTAAAAAGAATAAAGGATTTTCTAGAGCTTGTATAAAAGGTTTAATAGATACAGATGGATGTTTTTATAATAATTCTTATTATGTAAACGGTAAAAAATACTCTTATTTAAAAATTGCTTTTACAAGTGCTTCTTTGCCATTAGTAAACTCTGTGGCTCAAACTTTGATAAATATTGGAATAAATGCAAGAATAAGTAAAGATCAACGAGATGTTCGTATAGAAAATAGTAAATATGTGTTTAAGTATATAAAGGAGATAGGAACACATAATCATAAGCATTTAGAGAAGATAAAAAAATGGAAAAATAGAGAGAATGTGTTAGAGTAATAAAGTTCGACAAGGAGCCGTGGGAGAGCGGTCTAATCTACATCTTTGCTAAAGATGCAGGGGTTAAACCCCCTCGAGGGTTCGAATCCCTCCGGCTCCGCTAGATTTAATATATTGTTTATGGAACTGAAAGAAATTGAAAATGAAATAAAAAGGATAAAAGAACGCAACACTAGAGTTGAGGTGGATAAAGCATGGGAGGTGAGTAGAACGAGGAGCTTTATTTTAACAACTTCGACGTATCTTTTGGTGGTAATCTTGCTTTTCATAATAAAAAATGAGAGGCCATTTATAAATGCGTTAATTCCTACCTTTGGATATTTTATCTCTTTTCAATCTCTACCTTTCTTTAAAAGACTTTGGTTAAAAAATAAAAAGCCTAATGCGCCACGGTAAATGCGATAACTTTTTTGGCGCCATGCAGCTTGAGAGTTTTACGGGCTTCAGATAGAGTGGCGCCGGTGGTGATGACATCATCTATTAAGATTATATTTCTACCTTTTATAAGTTCGGGATTTTTTACAGAAAAAGAGCCGATGATGTTTAAGAGTCTTTTTCTGCGGTCTTCTATTCTTGCTTGATGTTCGCTATCTTTTGGTTTTATTAAAACATTTTTTTCTAAAATAAAATTTTGGTTTTTATCTAATGCAATCAAATTATTGCAAATAAGTTCTGACTGATTAAATCCCCTTTCTCTTTGCCTCTTGGCTGAGAGGGGGATAGGGATCAAAATCGGGTTTCGAAAATTCTCCATCAAACTTAACTCTGAAAGTTCTTCTATAATCCTGCCATACATACATTCAGCAAAGATCTTAGCCAAGCCTCTTTTGCCATTATATTTCAAAAGCCAAATGGCCTTTTTTATGGCGGGGTGTCTATAATCATATATTGGGAATATCCATTTTACACTTTCGCGTTCGGATGGAGGAGAGCCTGCTAGACACTTTTCACACAATAATACGCCACTTTTATTGCAAGATATGCATCTAACAGGGAAAATCAAGTCCAATATAGTGTTTAAAAATTGCATATGGTATAATTATTAAGCATTCTAGCACAATATCATGGATAATCCTTTTAATAAAATTTTTAGCTCCGTTTCTGGTATCTTTAGTGGGGGCTCGAGCGATAGCGCAGTCGGCATTGATATAGGTTCTTCAGCTATTAAAATAGTAGAGGTAAAGAACAAAAAAGGTAAAGCTATGCTCGAGACTTATGGTTCTATCGCTTTGGGTCCTTATGGGGAAGAAGACATCGGGCGAGTGACGAATCTTCCAGCGGAAAAAGTAATAGAAGCTATAAAAGAAGTTCTAAAAGATTCAGGAGTAGCGACGTCTTCGGTTGCTTTATCTATTCCTATTCAATCTAGCCTAATTTTTCCGATAGAACTTCCAGCCCAAGTCAAAGAAAGCGAGATGAGTTCTATCGTTCCTACAGAAGCTCGCAAATATATTCCACTTCCTATTTCCGAAGTATCGCTTGATTATTTCGTTTTGCCGAAGAAAGAATCTTCTTTTGAAGAATCAAATAATCCAGACTTACCAAAAGCTCCCGAGATAAAAACAGAAGTTCTTGTTGTTGCTATCCAAAATGATGTGATTTCTAAATATCGCTCTGTTGTTTCTCAATGCAATCTAGACGCTGGATTTTTTGAAATCGAGATTTTTGCTTCAGTTCGATCAAATTTCAACCATGAATTATCTCCTGTAATGTTGCTGGATTTCGGAGCATCACGTACTAAGCTCTCATTAGTAGAATTTGGCATGGTTAAAAACTATCATACTATCAATCGAGGTGGAGCTGACATAACAGATGCGATTTCTAAATCTTTAAGTATTCCTTTTTCAAAAGCAGAAGAAATGAAGAAAGAATTTGGTCTTTTGGAAAATGAAAAGGAAAAAAGCTTGTCTGATATCATAAAAGTTCACATTGACTATATCTTTTCAGAAACAAATAATGTACTATTAGGGTATGAGAAGAAATATGACCGTACTATAAGCAAAGTGATAATAACTGGTGGCGGATCCCTCCTTAAAGGATTGAAAGAAATGGCGGCAAATAACTTCCATGCAGAGATAGAAATAGGGCGTCCATTCAGCAAAATCGGTGCTCCTGAGTTTTTAGAAAAGGTCTTGGATGCTACTGGTCCAGAATTCGCAGTTGCTATCGGTCTCGCTTTACGTAAATTACAATAAGTGAGATAATTAGGTAGTTGAAAGTTATCAAGTTTATAAAATCTATGGAACAGAATTTTCAAACATCATTCATACCCAAAAAGCCAATAGTAGAGAGCCGAAGCACTCCTTCAAAGCCTATTAGTTTTTCTTTAGTTATCTCTATTTTTGCTTTATTCGCTATGATCCTTTCTTCAGGTGGTCTTTATTTTTATAAAGATATTTTGAATAAAAACATTGTTCAGATGAAAAAAGATTTGGATATTGCCAAGAACCGTTTTGAACCATCAAAGATAAACCAGCTCCAAGACTTAGACAAACGTCTCAATGCTTCAAAAAATATTTTATCGAACCACATTGCTATTTCTCCTGTTTTTAAAGCTTTGCAAGATGTGACGATGAAAACTGTTCGTTATACAAAGTTTAGTTATAGTTTTGGTAGCGATAAAGATATGAAAGTCACAGTAAAGATGAGTGGAGTTGCTCTAGGCTACAAGTCTATCGCTCTCCAATCAGATCTTTTTACGGAAGATAAATATCTGATTGATCCTGTCTTTTCTAATCTCACTCTAGACGACAAAGGCAATGTTCTTTTTGATCTTAGTTTTGGAGTGAGTCCTGATTTTATAGATTATAATAAAGTGCTCTCTACAGCAGAGCCTGCGAATTAATTATGTTTAGATTTATTATACCAGCCATTTTAATAGGAGTTGCAATTGCTGGTTTTTTTATGTTTGCTAAACCTTTTTACGCTGATATAACTAATTTGAAAAATCAGGTGATTTCTTACAATGAAGCGCTTAATAATTCAAAAGCTCTTGAGAATGCCCGAGATGAATTGACCAAAAAATACAATTCTATCGACCCAGAGAATTTAGCCAAGATAGTCAAATTCTTACCGGACAACGTTGACAACGTGAGGCTCATTCTTGAAATACAAAATATAGCTTCACCATACGGCATGTTGATAAAAGATATAAAATATGACACAGCTGACAAAAATAATACTCAGAAATTAACTCCACTACAGTTGTCACAACAAGCCGACATAAAACAATCCTCCAAAGATTATGGGACATGGAATCTAGAATTCTCTACAGAAGGTACTTATACCAACTTTTTAAATTTTATAAAAGACTTAGAGAAGAATCTACGAATTGTCGATGTATCTTCTATCGAGTTTTCTTCTGATCTAGATACAAGTAAAGGTAAGGGTGCTAGCCCTGCATCATCCGATTCTTACAAATATGCTTTTAAAATTAAAACTTATTGGTTAAAAAATTAGCATGGCAAAAAGTATAAAAAATATAATAATATCAGTAGTTATTGTAGCTATTTTAGTGGCGAGTTATATTTTCTTTATTAAAAAAGCTCCAGAACAAGCATCTCTCATTTCTTCCTCTGGTTCCATTTTACCTGGGGCAAATTCTACAACTACTTCCCCACAAGGTGTTCAAACGCAGGATTTTCTTTCTGTATTACTCAATGTTAAAAGTATAAAGTTGGACGATGCTATATTTTCTAAACCAGCTTTTCTTGCTTTACATGATTCTAGTATTTTACTCGTGCCTGATCAAAGTGCTGGCAGACCTAATCCTTTTGCTCCAATAGGTACTGACCCCGTTGTACCGCCCGTAGTACCTGTAGTCTCAGAAATTATTCCAGAAGCTCCTGTAGTCACCACTCCGATAAAATGCAAATTGCCAAAAGTAATAGATACCGAAACCAATACTTGTGTCAACCCAAAGCCTTAATAAAGATATGAGTTTTTTAGAAGAATTAGCTAAAAATGGCGTAATCGAAGAAAGCCAAATAGGAGAAGTAAAAAATCTTGCCAAGGAAAAGCACGAGGGTGATATTAATGATGCACTTTTAGAGATGGGTATTGCTGAAGAAGTATTACTCTCCCAAAGAGGTGATTTTTTCAAAATACCAACTAGGAAAGTAGATGCCAAGAAGATATCTTTTGATGCATTGAAATACATCTCAGAAGACTCAGCCACATATTATCATTTTGCGCCTTTTGGTTTGAAAGATGGAGTACTTGAGATAGGGGTGACGGATCCAGAAAATATCGGAGCTATGGATGCACTCCAATTTATCTCTGCTCAGATAGGTATTCCATTTAAGATTTTTCTTATATCAAAGACAGATTACAAAAATATCATGGAGAGTTATAAAGGCATATCAAATCAAATTGGTAGTGCTTTAGACGAGATAAATCAAGATACTAATGGAGACAGTAAAAGTTTAAACGATACCACGGATTTGAGTAAAGAAATCAAAGATGTAAAGCCAGGTGAAGAATCCAAAATAGTAGAAGATGCTCCAGTGATAAAAATTGTGGCGGTGGTGTTGAGGAATGCTATTGAAGGAAATGCTTCGGATATCCATATAGAAAATACTGGTGAAAAAGTAAAAGTGCGCTACCGTGTGGATGGGGTGCTTCATACTACGATAGTTTTACCTACGAATGTTTACAGTGGAGTAGTGGCTCGTATTAAGATATTGTCCAAGCTTCGTCTAGATGAAAAGCGTAAGCCTCAAGACGGGTCTTTTTCTGCAAACATCGATGGTAGGAAGATTGATTTTCGTGTTTCCACTATGCCTGCGTATTATGGTGAAAAAGTTGTAATGCGTATTTTGGATTCTGAAAAGGGAGTCAAACCACTTGAAGAACTTGGTCTGTCAAAAAGGAATTTAAATTTAATCAAAGAGGCTCTAGCCAAACCTTACGGTCTGATTCTCATCACAGGGCCTACGGGTTCTGGTAAATCAACCACACTGTATTCTATGATGAATGGGCTCAATAAAGAAGAAAGCAACATCGTATCCCTCGAAGACCCAGTTGAATATCATATGCCAGATATCAATCAATCTCAAATGATGCCGGAAATAGGTTATACTTTTGCTTCTGGACTCCGTTCGATACTCCGTCAAGACCCAGATGTGATCATGGTGGGGGAGATTCGTGATAAAGAGACGGCTCAGCTCGCCATCCAAGCTGCTTTGACTGGTCACCTAGTGTTTTCTACTCTCCATACAAACGATGCCATCGGAGCTATTCCTCGTCTGATAGACATGGGGGTGGATCCATACCTGATTGCTCCGACTTTGATTTTATCTGTGGCTCAACGTTTGGCCAAGATGACTTGTGCTTCATCAAAAAAGCTCGTGCCGATGGACGACAGCATTAAAATGCAATTAAAAGACCAGTTTAAAGACCTGCCAGAGGAATATAAGAAAGACATTATAGTTAAAAATGAAATGTATGAAACTGTGCCTTCTATGGAGTGTCCTTCTGGTACTCGTGGGCGTATCGCTGTCTATGAGATGTTTAAAATAGATAAAGAAATGCAAGCAGTTATCCTTAAAAACCCAATCAATTCCGAGATATACAAGACTGCGCGCAAGAGCGGTATGCTTATGATGAAAGAAGATGCTATACTTAAAGCAGTGGATGGAATTATCCCATTTACCGAAGTTTATAATTTTAGTAGTAGTGAAACTGATTAAAATATTAACAATATTTTAATCAAAATAGTTTTATTATATAATAAAAAAATATATGGAAGGACAAAAAAAGAAAATTTTAATAGTAGACGATGATAGTTTTTTACTTGACATGTATGCTTTCAAGTTCAGTCAGAATGGATTTGAAGTTTACACGGCGCTCGATGGTTTGAAGTGTGTAGATAAATTAAAAGACGGATTGTCTCCCGACATCATCTTGATGGATTTGATTATGCCAGAGATGGATGGCTTTGAGATGTTGGAGACAATAAACAAAGAGAATCTTTCTCCGAATTCTGTAAAGATAGTCTTGTCAAACAAGAGCCAACAGTCAGACATCGATCGTGGTAATGAGCTCGGAGTGTCTGGATATATAGTCAAGGCGAATTCCACTCCAGCCGAAGTTATCAGTCAGGTGGTAGATGTTTTGGCAAAGAAACTTGTAAACGGAGCTAATAAATAATTATTTTAATATGGATTATAAGCAAAAATTGGAAGAGTTTATTTTAAGTGTTATTCACGAAAGTGGGTCTGATTTGCATTTGGGTGTAAGTAGAGTACCAGCTATCCGAGTGTCAGGAGAATTGATTTTTCTATTGAAAAATGAAGTTTTGACCAAAGAAGACATGCTGGGTTTCTTGTCCCAAGTCTTGGACAAGAAAAAAATAGATAAATTTATGGAAGATCAAGAGATTGATTTCTCTTACGATTTCCAAGGAGAGACGCGACTTCGGGGTAATGCATTTTTCTCCAAAGGTTTGATCAATATGGCTTTGCGTTTAGTACCAAAGGTGAAGACTTTAGACGAGCTTCATTTACCTCCGATTATTGCCGATATGACTCGCAAGAAGCAAGGTTTTTTCTTAGTCGTCGGTCCTGTTGGACAAGGTAAATCCACTACTTTATCTGCAATGGTGAATTTGATAAATAATGAACAAGCTAGGAACGTCGTGACGATCGAAGATCCAATAGAATATGTTTATGTACCAAATAAATCCATTATTAGTCAGCGAGAAGTTGGTATTGATACAAAGGATTTCAATTCTGCTTTAAAATCTGTTTTTCGTCAAGATGTCAATGTTATAATGATAGGCGAAATGCGTACTCCAGAGAACATTGCTACAGCGGTGACGGCTGCCGAGACTGGACATTTGGTTCTTTCCACTTTACATACCAACAACGCTGCTCAAACTATAGACAGGATTATTGATGCTTTCCCGGGCAATCAGCAAGACCAGATCCGTTCTCAACTGGCCTCATCTTTGATCGGTGTTTTCTCTCAAAGATTGATTCCAAGGGTTGCAGGTGGACTTATTCCAGCCTATGAACTACTACTCAATAATAATGCAGTTTCCAACCTTATTCGCGAGAAACGTACCCATGAGATAAATGTGGTGATAGAGACAGGTACTGAGTCTGGGATGGTGGACCTTAATCATTCACTTCTAGAGCTTGTGCGAACAGGAGAGATATCACTCGAGAGTGCTTACCAATATTCTATGAATCCCCAAGCTCTCCAAAAAATGTTGTAATCCCGTACGAAGTCATTCAGTTAGTTAAAGTAGTAATAAGTGGTATAATGATTTATGTTTTATAGTCGTTATTAATAAAATTAATTATGGAAATCTACTGATTTCCTACTTCGTTCGGGATGCTATTTTCATACAAATCCGTAGATGACAAAGGAATAAAAAAGGAGGGAGAGATAGATGCTCCAAATAAAGACAGTGCCATCAGCGCTATCCAGAGGCGTGGGCTCATCATCACCTCTATTAAAGATATGGGAGATAATAAATCCATCTTCAGCATGTCTTTTTTTAATAAAGTAAAGATGAAAGAAGTGGTTATTCTCTCTAGGCAGATTTCTACCTTGTTTGAAGCGCAAGTTTCTGCTTTGAAAACTTTCACCATGCTTGCTTCTAGTTCTACGAACCCGCTTTTGCGTTATAAATTAAACCAAGTTAGCGATGATTTGCAAGCAGGGCTATCCATCTCTGAAGCTCTTTCCAAGCATCCAGATGTATTTTCAGATTTTTATATCAATATGGTCAGGGTTGGGGAAGAGACTGGTAAATTGAATCAGACTTTTGCTCATTTGGCAGATTACCTCAATCGCCAATATGAACTTACCTCCAAGACTAAAAATGCTCTCATTTATCCTATATTCGTCATTGTCACCTTTTTTGTAGTGATGGGACTGATGTTTGTAGTAGTTATTCCAAAGCTTTCTGCTATTATTCTAGATTCTGGACAAAAACCGCCTGTTTATACCCAAGTCGTCATCGCTTTGTCTAGTTTCTTTGTGCATTACGGCTTCATTTTTATCATTTTCCTTATCCTTTTAGGTTTTTGGGTTTGGAGACTCTCTGCCACAGAGAAAGGCAAGATATATTTAGATAGGTTGAGTTTGTCTATCCCAGCTGTGGGTAGCCTTTACAAGAGACTATATCTTTCCCGTATTGCGGACAATATGAATACAATGTTAACCTCGGGTATTCAGATAGTGCGTGCGATAGAGATAACAGGGGCGGTAGTAGGTAGTAAAGTATATACAGAAATTTTGAAAAATGCAGAAGACGGAGTCAAAGCCGGCTTGGCTTTTTCTACAACCCTAGAAAAGTACCCCGAAGAGATGCCGGGCATTATGGTGCAGATGGTAAAGGTGGGTGAGGAGACAGGGTCCCTGGGAGCAATTTTGAAGACTCTAGCAGAATTCTACAAACGTGAGGTGGATGACGCGATAGATACTTTAATAGGGCTTATTGAGCCGGTGATGATCATCGTGCTCGGTCTTGGCGTGGGTATTCTCCTAGTCTCAGTGCTGATGCCTATTTACAATATGGCAGGGAACATAAGTTAAAAAATTCAAACCCCTCCTGACCTCCCCTTGTCAGGGGAGGAAAAATATAAAAGTCCCCCTGACAAGGGGGATATAGGGGGTTGTATTCTAAATCTGTGCATAACTTTCTTGCCCTTATTTTTATTATGTTATAATTATCACATTAGAAAAGTATTTCAGCCAAAGGCTGATCCGCCTCGGGCGGAAAAAATTAAGTCGAAAAAATTATTATTAGCTTCCGCCATACGCGGATAAATTATAAATAAATTATGAAGAATTTTAAAAAAGGTTTTACGTTAATCGAACTCTTGGTCGTTATCGCTATCATTGGTATATTGGCTTCAGTTGTGTTGTCTTCCTTAAGCTCAGCTAGGAGTAAAGGTTATGATGCAAAGGTAAAAGCCCAACTTTCTGGAGTTAGAGCTGCTGCCGAAAATTATTACTCAACTGGTAATACTTATACTGCTTCAACAATGGCCGCACCAGCACTTCCTTGTACCGGTACAATGTTTATTGATGCAGCTTCGGGAATGAGTGGGTATACAGGAACTGCAGCAGCATGGCCTACAGGTACATTGCTTAGTTGTCAAGCTACAGCTTCTGCTTATGCTGTAAGTGGTTCTCTTTCTTCAGGATTCTGGTGTGTTGACAGTGCGGGTAATTCAAAAAGTGAAGCTTCCAACTTGGGTTCTGGAGTGGTAGCTTGCCCATAATTTCCGTAAATATTCTTGTGAACACAAAAAACACCTCGAAAAGGTGTTTTTTGTGTTATACTGTACAAGTAGTCTATATTATTAATATTAGAAAAATAAATTATGAAGAATTTTAAAAAAGGTTTTACGTTAATCGAACTCTTGGTCGTTATCGCTATCATTGGTATATTGGCTTCAGTAATTCTTGCTATATCTAGTTCTTCTAGGAGTAAAGGTAATGATGCAAAGGTAATAACTCAAATAGTACAAATGGCCAGTCAAAGTTTTTTATTTAGTGGAACAACAGGGACTTCTTATGTATCAGTATAGCAAGAACCGTTCTTGCTACAGGAAGAAGTCATCCAAAAGATGGCTTTTTCTTTTTCCCCACGATAGCAAGAACCGTTCTTGCTACAAGAGTATAGCAAGAACCGTTCTAGTATAGCAAGAACCGTTCTTGCTACAGGAAGAAGTCATCCAAAAGAAGTATAGTATAGCAAGAACCGTTCTTGCTACAATCAAGAAATCACCCCTCAAAGGGTGGTTTTTTGTATTGGGTGGGTTTTAGTATAGCAAGAACCGTTCTTGCTACAAGAAGAAGTCATCCAAAAGATGGCTTTTTCTTTTTCTACACGATAGCAAGAACCGTTCTTGCTACAAGTAATTAAACTTGATATACTTTAACCATGTTGCGCAAAGATCCATTTATAACAGGCGAGTATTATCATCTATATAATAGAGGCATAGACAAAAGAGTAATTTTTAAATCAAAAAATGACTATGAAAGGTTCATTATGCTTTTGTATGTCGCGAATTCTAACAACAAACAGCCTCTTCGTTTGGATAATTTAATTAATCATTCTCATAAGAATTTTAATGAGATTATGCTTTTAGATAAAGGTGAACCACTTGTTTCTATTGGAGCTTGGTGTCTGATGACTAACCATTTTCATTTATTAGTTCGACAAGAGGTTGATGGGGGAATTACAAAATTTATGAAAAAACTGGGTACTGGATATTCCATGTTTTTTAATATTAAATATCAAAGAAGTGGAGCTCTTTTTGGTGGTTTATTTAAATCAAAGTTGATTGGGAATGATGATAATTACATAAGACACTTACTGGGCTATATTCATCTAAATCCACTTGATATTAAATTCTCTGGTTGGGAAAAAATTATTGAGGAAGCATATTCAAAAGAATGGAAGGATTTTCTAGAGAATTATCTATATTCAAGCTATAAGGATTATATTGGTGAAGATAGGGTGGAGAAGAATATTTTAGATATTAAGAATTTCCCTGATTATTTTAATGAAGAAAATTTGTTTGAAGATTTTATAGATAATTACTTAATGGAAACATTATAGCACTATAGCAAGGACCGTCCTTGCTACAATCAAAGGTGTTTTTGTATTGGGTGCGTTTTGTGTTTTGTGGTATAATTAAATTATGTTAAATTCACTTATAAACCTAGAAGCTTTAGGAGAAATAAGTAAAGATTTAGGTCAGATTTTTTTCGCTTCAGTTTTTCTTACTAGTTTAATGGGGAATGTGATAGATTATTCCACTATCTTTACAGGACTGATTTTATCATTAGTTTTTTGGTCGTTTTATGTTATATCTAGGAAAAATATTAATAATTAATTCATGAATATAAATGTTATGATAAATATATATATACTCGGGGCTTTATTAGCTATTGCAATTATACTTTTAGCTATTTTTGCAAAAAAAAGATAATCGCTAGTTTCCAATGAAAAGGGATATTTTCTGATTGTTTTTGGATATGTTATAATATACCAGATTATTATTTAAACAATTTACAAAAATGATCCCCATGCTCACTATCATCTTTTTCATTCTAGGGCTTATTATAGGTAGTTTTTTGAATGTCGTTATTTTAAGATACAACACTGGCAAATCTTTCCGCGGGCGTAGTGGATGTATGACTTGCAGGAATTTGCTTTCTTGGTATGAACTCATCCCACTTATTAGTTTTGTGGCTCTCGGTGGGAAATGTAAGAATTGCAAAACTAAGATCTCTTTCCAATATCCTCTTGTGGAGCTCTCGATGGGGCTCATCTTTATGGGGCTCTTTCTGAAGTTCCAAGATCTTTTTTATTTTGACACTTTGGCTTTCAGTTTTACTTATGGGTATTATGCAGTGATGTTTTCACTCCTGATGATCATCGCAGTGTATGACCTGAAGCATAAGATAATTCCTGATTTACTTTCTTTCATCTTTGGCGCTTTGGCCTTTGTGGGGATGTTCTTCTTCAGTAGTAACGGCTATTATACACATATTCCAAATCTTTCTGATTTTTTATCGGGGCTGGCTGTGGCTGTGCCTTTTTCACTATTTTGGTTCTTATCCAAAGGGGCTTGGATGGGCTTAGGGGATGCAAAGCTCTCTCTAGGGCTTGGTTGGTTCCTAGGGCTTTCTATGATGCTTTCAGGTGTAGTGGTAGCATTTTGGTCTGGAGCTATCATAGGCTTGGTGCTTATTTCTTTTTCAAAGATGCATGGCATGAAGAGTGAGATTCCTTTTGCTCCGTTTTTAGTTTTTGGTACAGTGATAGCTTTTCTTTTCGAACTGCATCTTTTCCCTTTTTAACTTATGTTTGAATTTGTGAAAAAAAAGAAAAAAAATGGTGGCATGACATATGTGGAGCTCATTGTAGTTCTCTCTATTTTTGGCATTATGAGTTCGATTGTGATGTTTAATTACAATGATTTCCAAGCCAAAGTAGATATCAAGAATTTGGCGAACGACATCGCTCTTGAGATAGTCAAAGCCCAAAAGTCCGCCATGGGAGGTAAATTGCCACCACAGGCACAGGTACAATATCTTCTTGCTAACAATCCAGATTGGAAACCATCCTATGGAGTTTATTTTGATACGTCATCTAGCGGTCAAAAAAGTTTTGATTATTTTGTTGATTTAGATGGTGATAAAGCACTAAATGATTTTTCTTGTTCTGGTAATAATGAATGTTTAGCTAAAATAGATATAACAAAAGGAAATTTTGTATCTAAAATTGAAGCTGTACCTTTTGCTCATATAGATAGATTAAGCATAATCTTCACAAGACCAGATTCAGGAGCAGTTTTTACAAAGTATGAAAGTGAAAATACAGTATTATCTAGTTCTTCTGTTCAAATTATTATTTCTTCCAAAGATGGATCAGCCAAGGCAAAAATAAATGTATATAGTTCTGGCAGAATTCAAATAAATTAATTTATGCAAAAAAAGTTTTTAAAAAATAAAAAGGATGGCTATACAATCATAGAAACTATGGTGGCTATTTCTGTATTTTTAATTGTTATTACCATAGGTATGGGAGCACTTTTGAACACGAGTTCCTTGCATAATAAATCTAGCAATATGCGTTCTATTATGGATAGTTTGAGTTTCATGATGGATGATATGTCGAAGAATTTAAGGACTGGATATAATTACCATTGCGGTAATGTGAGCGGTCCAAATTATCTTGCTCTAAATTGTAAAGATGGTAAAATGATTGTTTTTGAGTCTTCTAGCGGTAATCCAACAGATTCTACTGATCAATGGCTTTATTATATGATCAGTGGAAAAATATTAAAATCAACCAAAATAAGTGATCCTGATACTTGGGTACAGTTAAATCCTAATGAAATAATTATTGATCTTGATAAATCTGGTTTTTTTGTCTTTGGTGCAGATGAATCACAGAGTGATGGTAAGCAACCATTTGTAGTAATTCGATTATCCGGTACCATAAATTATAAAGGTGTTGGTACTCCTTTTTCTTTACAAACTTCAGTTTCACAGAGACAAAGAGATGTTTCTACCCCATAAAAATATGATTAAATTTGTTAAAAATAAAAAAGACTGGCAAGTCCTGAATTTATCTAAAGGATTTACTTTAATAGAGACACTTGTAGCTATTTCTATTTTTTCTATTTCTATTTTGTCTATGATGTCTGTTTTATCCAGTGGTATTTCAAATACTGATTATGCCAAGAAGAAAATGATAGCCACCTATCTAGCTCAAGAGGGGATAGAATATATAAGAAATATGCGTGATACTTATGTGCTTTCTAGAACTACTAGCCAACAAGGCTGGATTGGTTTTCAATCCAAAATTGATTTATCTTGCAAAAACAGTAATTTTTGTTATTTTGATGATGCTAAGTTTTTAACTTCAGGATTAATTTCAGATACAGATATATATAATTGTAATATCTTACCTGGTGGTCTGTGCATAAATTTATTTTATAATACTACTACAGGTCAATACGGTTATGATCAGATTAATGGAGTGGATTCTGGTTTTACTCGCTCAATCAATGTAACTTTTCCTCTTGATGATAATGAAATAAAAGTTTATTCAAAAGTTTCATGGACCCAAGGTTCTGGTCCTCACAGCATCACTTTGACTGAGGATTTATTTAATTGGGTAGAATAGAATGATAAAAATTAAAAAACAAAAAAATAGAGCATTCGTGATACTTTTTGCTATGATGATTTCGAGTATCATTTTAATGATAGCTTTGGGTATTACGAATATTGCAACCAAAGAAATAAAATTCAGTTCTTCGGCTAAAGACACAAATGATGCCTTTTTTGCTGCTGATACAGGTGCTGAATGTGCTTTGAGGAATGATAGGACAGATAATCCACTTGTTTCTTTTACTGAGGAAGGAATATATGTAAATTGTCTAGGAAATAATACTATTAATACTACTTTTAATAATAATCCCAAGCCAAATTGGAATTTTACTGTTTCCGGATTAAGTTTTAATGAACGATGGTGTGCTAATGTAAAAGTGATTAAAGATAATACTAATCCAAACAATATAATTACTACAATTGTTTCAAAAGGATATAACACTGGTGACCCTAGTGCTTGTGTTCAGACAGAAAATAGCGTAGAAAGACAGATTGAATTAAATTACTGATTTATGGGAAAATTTGAAGCGGAAAAGAGAATACAAAAACTTCGCGATGAAATAAAAAGATTGCGTGAAGCATATCATACAGAAAATGTTCCAAATGTGACAGATGATGTGTATGATTCTCTAACTCGTGAATTAAAATCTCTAATTAAAAAATATCCAGAATTTGAAGACCCAAATGCTCCAGAGAACAGAGTAGCAGGTAAACCACTAGATAAATTTGTTAAAGTACATCACAAGGCTCGGATGCTTTCTTTGAATGATGTTTTCAACGAAGAGGAATTATATGATTGGGAGAAAAGAATTAAGAAACTATTGCCCCCCTCTCCTTTACAAGGAGAGGGGCAGGGGGGTGAAGTAAATTATTTCTGCGAAGTAAAATTTGACGGGCTTGCTGTATCACTTATTTATGAAAATGGTAAATTTGTGCGTGGAGCTACACGTGGAGATGGGCTCATCGGGGAGGATATAACACAGAATTTAAAAACTATAAATTCTATACCTCTTCAATTAAACCCCCTCCTTAATAAGGAGGGGGTTGGGGGTGGTATACCTTCGTATCTCGAAGTCCGCGGTGAAGCCTTGATGTCCAAAAAAACTCTCATTTCTTTGAACAAAAAGAATGAAAAAGAAGGCAAGCCAGCCTTTGCCAATTCTAGGAACGCTGCCGCTGGGAGCTTGCGTCAGCTTGATCCAAAGTTATCTGCTGAAAGGAAACTTGATTTTTACGCTTATGATATTGCTGAGATTATTTTTTCCTCCCCCCTTGTGAAGGGGGGGATTGAAGGGGGGTGGTATCCTCATACCCATTCAGAAAAACATGCTTATTTAAAAAAGCTTGGTTTTAATGTTGATGGCAATGATGCAATTTGTAAAAATTTAGAAGAAGTCATAGCTTTTATTAGAAAATTTGAAAAGATAAGATCAGATTTCCCTTATGGTACAGATGGGATAGTTATATCAGTTGATAATTTAAAATTACAAGAAGTACTAGGTGTCGTAGGTAAAGCTCCACGTTATATGGTAGCGTTTAAGTATCCAGCAGAGAAAGCAACGACGATAGTAAAAGATATAAAAATAAATGTTGGACG
The DNA here is from genome assembly GCA_943350875.1 of Candidatus Nomurabacteria bacterium. Lineage (GTDB taxonomy): Bacteria > Patescibacteriota > Minisyncoccia > Phycocordibacterales > UBA9973 > UBA9973. The sequence goes on from CALRAL010000002.1 coordinate 109,524, forward strand.
TACAGGGGTACTTACTCCGCTTGCGCTTTTTGAGCCGACACTTGTGGCTGGTTCTACTGTATCCAAAGCAACCTTACATAATATGGACCAGATAGAAAGGCTTGATTTACGGATAGGTGACACAGTGGTGATAGAAAAGGCGGGGGATGTGATTCCAAAGGTTGTAGAAGTATTAGTTAAAATGCGTACCGGCAAAGAAAAGAAATTTAAAATGCTGGAAAAATGTCCTGCTTGTGGTGGCAAAGTTGAAAAGAAAATTTCTGGTTGGAAAAGGTCAGACCTTAAGAATTTTAAAAGGTCTGTCCTTGAGGAGCCAGAGCTGTCGGTGGCTTATTATTGTATTAATCCAAAATGTTCTGCAAAAAATGAGAGGTATCTAGAGCATTTTGTGCAAGTTTTTGAGATTTATGAATTAGGGCCTAAAATATTGCGTAGGTTCAAAGACGAAGGCTTGATAACTGATGCAGGTGATATTTTTATCCTTACAAAAGAGGACATAGCTCCGCTCGAGAGGTTTGGCGAAAAGAGTGCCGAAAACATAATACAGGAAATAGAAAATAAAAAGAAAATAACACTTTCTAGATTCTTGTCTGCATTAGGGATATTACATGTAGGAGAAGAAACGGCGCGAGATTTGGCAAGTAATTTTGGCACATTAGAAAACTTAATACTTTGCGTTAGGCAAGACCTAACGCAAATTGATAGTATAGAAAATATCGGTCCAGCAGTGTCAAAGAGTGTGTATGAATTCTTCTGTGATAAAAATAATTTAAATTTTATACAAAAGTTGAAAGAAAATGGTGTAGTGATAAAAAAAGAGGACAAAAAGAAAGATGGAAAGTTTAAAGGGCTCACTTTTGTGCTCACTGGTACTCTTTCTCAAATGTCTCGTGAAATTGCTAAAGAGAAAATAATAGCCCTCGGTGGCAAGGTCTCAAGCTCTGTGTCTAAAAATACTTCTTATGTAGTAACCGGCGTAGAAGCTGGGTCCAAATTGGCTAAGGCTCAAAAGCTAGGGGTAAAAATAATAGAAGAGAATGAGTTTCTAAAGATGCTTTAGATTTTATTAAGGAGTATAGTCTTTATTGAACAATTGTTCGTATAACCTCATCCATCTTACTCTTTTTTCTTCATTATGTTCACTCACTGCTTCCCCGCTTTTTGATTTAATATAATCATGTATTTCTTTTTCTGTTTTTAAAGTTTTTTCTATTTCTTTCACTTTCTCCATTATCCATAAAAAGATCTCTTTGTCTTTTGAAGCGTTTTGGTAAGAAAAAAAATTTTCTATATTCTGTTTTATTTCTTTCTCTGTATAATCTATTTTGTCTTGAATTCTTTTTATTGCGTCTGTCCAATCAAAAAATTTCTCGATATTTTTCTTTTGTTCTTCAAAATTTCCCATATAACTTTATTTTAGCATGATTTTCTTTTTATCCAAAATAATGTAGATTTATAGATAGGGAACCGTCGCATAGTGGTCTAGTGCACCACCTTGGAAAGGTGGCAGGCTCGAAAGGGTCTCGAGAGTTCAAATCTCTCCGGTTCCGCAGAGTGAAGAAAATCATCTTTTATGATATAATAGGAACTGTCGTATTTATAATAGTGAAATTATAAAAAAATGAGTAAAAAATCAATTTGGATAATTATAATTGTGTTAATAGCCGGATTTTATGTTTATTTCTCTACTATAGCAGTACCAAAATCTCCTATACTCGGAGTAGGATTACCACCAATAGAACCAGTGTCAGGTACATTAACAACAAAAAAGACCATCTATGATGAAAAATTGGGTTATAGTTTTGAGCAACCAAATGGCTGGGAATCAAATACTGCAGAAAGTGGATTCGCAGATAAAAACATTAAGAAAGTTGTTTCATTCACAAAAAATATATTAAAAAATGGATCACAGGTCTCAACTGATATAGAATTCAGGGTAAAATCAGCTAAAAATTTACAAGAAGTTAAAGATGGGATTAAAAAAGAAATAATAGGTTCTGGGTTATCTATTTCAAATGAAGTTGTACTTCTTAAAAATAAAATAAATGGATTTGATATTTTTTCAGGAACATCTGACTGGAAAATAAGATATGTAGCTTTCTTTTCAAATAAAATGGCTTACATATTTAAATATTCATCACAATATGAATTATATAAGACGAATGAAGAGACCTTTAACCAAATAAAAAATTCGCTCACTATAAAATAGATTAAAACACATTTTATTTTAGGCTTTATGATAAAATATCATTATGTCTAAAATGACTAAATTTGAGGAAGAATATGGGAAATTAAACAATGCCCAGAAGGAGGCTGTGGAGGCCTTAGAGGGGCCTGTAATGGTCATAGCAGGGCCTGGGACCGGGAAAACACAAGTTTTAGCAGTTAGAATAGGCAATATCTTGAATAAAACTGATACTCCTCCAGATGGCATTTTGTGTCTTACTTTTACGAATTCTGGAGTGAGCGAGATGCGAAAAAGATTACATAAGTATATAGAAAGCACGGCTTCAAAAGTAAACATTTTTACTTTTCATAGTTTTGGGATGAAGATAATTGAAGAATTTTATGGGGTGCTTGATTTGGATGAGGCGCCAGTCTTGATGGATGATACTGATTCAGCGTTGCTTTGTGATGATATACTAGAGAATAATGATTGGAAATATATACGACCACATTCTGATTCTACAAAATATTTTAGAGATTTAAAGTCTTTGATATCTCTATTGAAAAGGGAAGGTCTAACTCCACAGGATTTCTTATCTGCCATAGAAAAAGATATTAAGAATTTAAGACAGTCTGAAGACAGCATTTCTACTAGGGGTGCGACAAAGGGTGAATTGAAAAAGGAAGTCGTGCAAAAAATTGATGGCTTGGAGAAGAGTAAGGAGGTGGTGAACTTCTTTGATCTTTACGAAAAAATAAAAAAAGAAAAGAGTGTCATTGATTATGACGATGTATTAGAGCTTGCTTTAAAAATAGCAGAAGAAGGCGAAGAAGCTTTGGCAAGTATCAGAGAGAAATATTTATATGTTCTCATAGACGAACATCAAGATTCAAATGGAGTGCAAAATGAATTTTTGAAAAAAGTCTGGAGTGATGTGGAGAAGCCAAACATTTTTGTGGTGGGAGATGACAGGCAACTCATCTATGGTTTCGGTGGGGCTTCACTTTCTTATTTTGAAGGATTTAAACATGCTTTTGGTAAAGCAAAACTAATCACTCTTGTAGAGAATTATCGTTCTACTCAGAACATATTAGATTCATCACATTTACTTTTACAAAGTAAAATGAGCGAAGAGAAATTGATCAGTCACAGCAAAGAATCTCATCCTATGAGATTAGTTGAATGTGATTATCCCAGAGATGAGATACTAGCTTGCGCTCTAAATATAAAAGAAAAAATCAAGAAAAAAACTTTAGATATAAATGATTGTGCGATCCTTGTGCCTAAAAATAAACAAGTCAGAAGTACTATTGCGATACTGCATGACATGGGGCTACCAGTATCTTCGTATGGGACTTTGAGACTCTTCGATTTGCCTGAAACAGAATCTTTTTTAAGAGTTTTAAGAATAATAAATAATCCTAGCGACAGTGTTCTTTTGGCAGAATCTTTGTTCGATAAGTTATCAGGTATTAGCCCTATAGATGGGCACAAATTTATAGTAAACAATGGTGCAAAAGATTTCTCCCTTTTATCTTTGACTGGAAATAAGAAACCAGAATTATTTGAAGATAAAAATCCTGTGCAAATTTGGATAAATAAATTATGTATTTGGCTTGAAGAATCAAAGAATCTGAATGTTTATTCTTTAGTACAACTTATCGGAGAAGAGTTTTTATTAAATCAATCAAAAGACCACGAAGAACTTGTCTCTAATATAGAAGTTGTCCGTACGATACTACATCTATTACTTTCACAAATAGAGAAAAGCCCAAAGTTAACTCTAAAAAGATTTTTAGATTTTATTTTAAGAATGGAATCATATGATGAGAATATTTCACTCGCTACTTTTAACGCAGATGAAGGAGTAAAAGTTCTGACTTTGCATTCTTCAAAGGGGCTTGAATTTGATTTTGTGTGGATGGCACATATGGATGAGAAATCATTAATGTCTGGCAAAAGACAAGGTTTTACACTACCTTCAAATATTGAAATGCTTGTAGAAGAAAAAGATGAAGAGGTGGTCAAAAGGCAACTATACGTGGCTATTACTCGTGCTAAAAGGTTCTCTACTATTTCATATGCAAGTCATTCATACACTGGGAGAGAACAAGAACTGGCACATATCATCTCAGATCTACCTGAAGAAATATTTGAAAAACAAACTTTATCCGAAACAGAAAAGATAATCTTAAAAAATAATCCAAAAACATACATCACAAGTGTAGCGTCAGAGAAAAATAGTGTTGATTTGAAAGAACTTGTAAAAATAGTCGCCAAAGAATATGAGAAAAGGAATGTATCTGTATCACTTCTAAATAACTTTTTTGAATGTCCTTGGAAATGGTATTTTAGGAATTTATTACGTTTACCAGAAGCCAAGACTGAGAGTCTGGAGTTTGGAAATGCTGTGCATGGATCTGTAGATAAAATTTTAAAAATGAATAAAGTTCCAAATGTTAAAGAACTTGAGAAAATAGTCTTAGAAGAAACAAGAAAGAGGAATTATGGTGATGAGAAAAAACAGGACAAGATGTATAGGGAAGTTTTTGGGATGGTCTTACATTGGGTGGAGGATCGTTTACCTGATATATCAAAAGATAGAGAAAATGAAAAAAGTATTTCGGTTAAAGATGATAGATTTCCACATTTAAATATTTACGGGAAAATAGACCTCATTGAGATGCTTGATGCTAAAAATGTACGAGTGACTGATTTTAAAACTGGCAGTGTGAGAAAAAAGAGTGACATAGAAAAGATAAATGAAGAGGGTAGAATGAGCGATTATATGCGTCAGCTCTCCATGTATTCATATTTGTTAGGAGAGAATTCAAAATGGAAAAAGGAGGTGGTAGAATCCCAGTTGGAATTCTTAGAAGCAAAAGATAAAAAAGAAGCTTTTTATAGGACTTTTATAAACAAAGAACATATAGATTTACTTTTGAAAGATATCGCTGATTATGATAGTTTGGTAAAAGAAGGTAGGTGGATAGATAGACCTTGCAATTTCAAGTCTTTTGGCAAACAAAATGCCATCTGTGAATATTGTAAAATGGCAGAGATTTACAAATGATTTTGAATATGCTATATTGGAAATATGTTAATTGAGCGAAAAATCAATAGTTCTCCGGTACCTCCATCCAAAGGTTGGGTGGTTGGTTTTTGCGCTTAAAAAATTCTCTTTATAAATATTAAAAGCAAACACAAGCCACTCAAAAAGTGGTTTTTTATTTATTAATAATGTTTTACAAAGAATAATTTATGAAGAATAATAAGAAAATGCGTTTAGTTATAAAAATAGGTACCCAAGTAATTTCTGGTAAAAATGGGTTGAATAAAAAAAGAATTAGACAAATTATTATAGAAGTTGCTGAGTTTTTTAAGCTCGGGTATGAGGTTATACTTGTAAGTTCAGGTGCTATTGCAACAGGTTTACCATTTATACACTTCAAAAGTAAGTTTCATAAGAAAATTGCCGCCGCTGTAGGTCAGCCTCTTTTGATGCATGCTTATACAAATGAAGCTAAAAAACATAAAATTATTATTGGGCAAGTTCTCATATTGAGTGATGATTTTACTAATCGTAAAAACTTTAAGAATTTAATTCTGAATATAAATGATATGCTTTCTCATAAAGTTTTGCCAATTATTAATGAAAATGATGTTATGAAAAGGCAAGATTTGAGAATTAATGATAATGACACTTTGGGAGCCATGGTTGCTGTTGGTGTATCAGCAGATAAATTAATAATTCTCACTAATAAGGATGGACTCTATACAAAAAATCCTGATCATGATAAAGAAGCTGTGTTAATAAAAGAAGTTTCAAAAATAAATTCTGAAACCATGGCATTATGTGCTACTGGTAAGTCTGCTTTGGGAGTGGGTGGAATGTTGGCTAAAATCAAGGCAGCTAAGTATGCTACACAAAAAGGAGTGGAAACATTTATCGGTAATGGAAAGAAAAAAGGTATAATTATTGGAGCCTTGAATGAAAATTTTTCTGGTACAAGGTTTTTGGCAAAAAATAATAACAAATAATATGAAAACACAAATTACAATCATTGGTTTTGGTATAATGGGTAAAGCCATTGCTCAATCCCTATTAAGCTATAACAGTATAATTAAGATTTTTATAGTTGATAGAAATAATTCAAATTTTGATATTACACAAAAGAATATTGAAAAATCTGATTTTATTATACTTGCTGTTAAGCCACAAGATGCAAAGGAGGCGATTCAAAAATTTAAGTTCTATTTTAAAAAACACACTATATTAATTTCAATCATGGCTGGTGTATCAATTAAAAAAATAGCTTTTCTTTCAGGCCATAAAAAAATATTAAGAATGATGCCTAATTTGGGACTCACAATTGGCGAGGGAATAGCCGCTTGGAAAGGATCAGGGTTATCCAAAGTAGAGATTAAAAAATCTAAAGATTTGATTAATAAAATCACTGATAATTTTGAAGTTAAAAATGAAGATGAGATAAATAAAATAACTGCTATCTCTGGGAGTGGACCCGCATACTTTTTTTTGTTAGCAGATTCTTTAATAAAGGTATGTGAAAGTTTTGGATTTACTAAAGCTGAAAGTCTTAAACTTGTAGAAAAAACTTTCTCCGCTTCAGCTATTCTAGGGAAAGAAGATAACTATTCTGCTCTCATAAAAAAAGTTGCTTCTAAAAAAGGAACAACTGAAGCTGCTTTGAAAGTTTTTAAAAAAGAAAATTTTAACAAAATTATATTAAAGGCCGTTCATGCAGCATATAAAAGAGCAAATGAAATAAACAATGAATAAAAATATATTAAAACAATTAAATAAAGCAAAAGAATCTTCAATATCCTTGGGTGTTTTATCGCATTCTAAAAGGATTTTAGTTTTAAAAAATATAATAAAAGGATTGGAAGCCAATAAAAAACAAATTATTAGAGCTAATGCTAGAGATTTAAAGAACTTTTCAATAAACGATCCAATGCGTGATCGTGTTGTTTTAAATGATGTCCGTATTTCTAATATGGTAGAAGAAATTAAAAATATAATAAAAATGCCGGACCCAATCGGCGAGATTTTTGATTGTCGGGATAGATTCGGATTAAAAATTTGTCGTAAAAGGGTACCGATAGGTGTCGTAGGTATTATTTATGAATCACGACCCAATGTGACGACAGATGTGACTTGTATATGTATAAAATCTGGTAATGCTGTAATACTCAAGGGTGGTAAAGAAGCCAGAGAGAGTTATATTATTCTTCATAAGATTATAAAGAATGCTTTTTTACTATCTGGTGTAAATTCTGAAGCAGTGCAATTTATTGATCCAAAAATAAAAGATTCTGTTTTGGATGTTATTACTGCTAATGGTTTAGTTGATGTAATTATTCCACGTGGAAGTTCACGTCTTATAAATTTTGTTAGAGAAAATGCCACTGTACCAGTAATTGAAACTGGGGCTGGTGTTTGTCATATATTTATTGATGATTCTGCAAAGATAAATCTCTCGGCTGAAGTTATTTTCAATGCTAAAACTCAAAGACCTAGTGTTTGTAATTCATTAGATACTTTGCTTATACATAGTAAAATAGCAGAAAAATTTCTTCCAATAGTTGCTGGACTTTTAGTCCAAAAACAAGTGGAAATCTTTGCTGATTTAAAAAGTTTTCAAGTATTAAAAAATTTATATCCATTAAGTCTTTTGAAAAAAGTTAAAGCGACTGATTTTGGTCGAGAATTTTTAAGTCAGAAAATATCTATTAAAATTGTTTCTAATGTCAATGAAGCCATGAAACATATTAATAAGTATTCTTCAAAACATTCTGAAGCAATTCTTTCAGAAAATAAACAAAATTGTAAAAAGTTTTTAAGTGAAGTTGACTCTGCTGTAGTTTACGTAAATACTTCAACTCGTTTTTCTGATGGCGCTGTGTTTGGGTTAGGATCAGAGATTGGTGTTTCTACTTCCAAGTTACATGCTAGAGGTCCTATGGGTCCCAAAGAAATGACTACTTATAAATGGATAGTAACTGGTCAATACTCTATAAGGAGTTAAATATTTACTAGAATTATTCCACTCCTTGTAATTTTGTCTTTTTGTAGTTAATATGGATTTATGGAAAATAGCGATTACAAAATAATACTTTTTTATAAATACATACACATAGATGACCCAGAAGAAGTAGCCAAGAAAGAGAGAGAAGTCTGCATACGTTTAGGGTTGAAAGGCAGGTGCATCATAGCCTCTGAGGGGATAAATGCTACTTATGAGGGGACAGAAGAAAATATAAAAGAGTATGTAAAAAAACTAGAAAAAGATAAAAGATTCTTAAACATTCATTTCAAATTAAGTGATGGCACAGGGAATGCTTTTCCGCGACTGTGTGTAAAAACAAGAAAAGAAATAGTGTCGCTACATCTTGGCACATGCGACATAGATCCAAATCAAGTGACGGGGATACATCTGAAACCAGAAGAATTACATAGTTGGATAAAAGAAGACAGAGAATTTTATATAGTTGATATGCGTAATGCGTATGAGCACAAAGTCGGACATTTTGAGAATTCTATTTTGCCTCCGATTGAGAATTTTAGAGATTTGCCAAAAGTAGTGGAGCAGATTGCTCATTTGAAAAATAAAACAGTGCTGACTGTGTGTACCGGAGGAGTGCGTTGCGAGAAGGCTTCTGGGTTTTTGATAACTCAAGACTTTACGGATGTGTATCAGCTTGATGGTGGGATAGTTTCTTATATGGAAAAATATCCGAATGAAGATTTCAATGGTAAGCTGTATGTTTTCGATGGACGAGTGACCATGGGCTTTTATACAGATGATAAAAAGCATGTGATAGTAGGTGTTTGTGATTTTTGTAGGGAGCAATCAGAGAATTATGTAAATTGTGATAATCCCGTATGTCATAGGCACTTTATTGCTTGCGAGAATTGTGTTAAGAAAGATGGAGGAAAAATTTTTTGTAAAAATGGTTGTATATTATCAAGGCATGGGAGGCCTGTCCGCCAACCCGCTAGCGGGGGCGGAAAGATTAGCCCAGTTGAAGCGGATTTGATACAATAAAAATATGAGTGAAGAAATAAAAAAAGGAACACCTGCCCGAAATGCTACGCATAACGTTGCAGGCGGGGAACATCCACTTTCATTACTAGCAGACCAAGCTTATGGTGTTTTTTCGGAGCTTGGGTTTGAAATAGTCACAGGCCCAGAACTTGAAAGTGAATGGTACAACTTTGATGCACTCAATGTTTCTAAGGATCATCCAGCTCGTGACATGCAAGATACTTTTTACACAAAAAATGAGAAGCCTGCCCGCAATGCTTCCAGCATAACTGATGCAGGCGGGGAAAAAGTCTTACGCACACATACTACCAATGTTACAGCTAGGGCGTTAGAAAAAGCTCAGAAAGAAAATCGTTTGCCTTCTGCTTTTATTTCAATTGGTAAAGTTTTTAGAAATGAATCTACAGATGCTACACATGAAATGCAATTTTTCCAGATTGATGGAGCTATGGTTGGAGAAAATATTTCTATCGCTGATTTAAAAGGTGTGCTTACTTATTTTTATAAAAAAGTATTGGGTAAAGATACTGAAATAGAATTCAGACCTAGCTTCTTTCCTTTTACCGAACCGTCTATCGAAGTGTGGGCCAAATTTAATAACAAATGGCTGGAAATGATGGGTGCCGGCATGCTTCACCCGAATGTTTTACACAATCTTGGCCTTGATCCTAAAAAGGTGCAGGGTTTTGCTTTCGGTGGCGGACTTGATCGTATTGCCATGATTAAATGGAATATTCCAGACGTTCGCCTTTTTTATCAGGGTGATTTGAGGCTCAATCAGTTTTAAGAAGTTATAAAGTTTATAAAGTCAAAAGTTATAAAGTAAATATAAATATAAATATGAAACTCACTGAATTTATAATTAAAGCCAAGAAAAATACTTATGCTTCCGATGGAGAAGGAGGTGAAAAATCTTTAGGAGATAATTCAAAAGAATTTCTTTTTAAAAATAAATCTTTTTTGTATAGAGACAGATATTTCAATAGTAAGGGTAAATTTATAGGTGAAGAAATTGTTTTTAAATCTAAAAAACCAATTTGGGGTATGAACTATTATGGTAAAATTTTAGTAAATTCAATTAGCAATAAGAAAGTTTATTCATTTCTTAAAAAAGCAATATTGAAAGTGGAAAAAGATAGACCATTTAGGGGGCCAAGAAAGTTTTTGGAAGGTAATTTTTTATATTTTGATAAAAGTATAGGAACTTATGAAAACTTTTATGGTAAAGAAGAAATATACTTAAATAGAAAAAAAATTTATGAATTAAAATATCACGGGGGAATTTTATGAAAAATTCTTACAATTATGGAATATAAAAAAGATTTTGATACTTGGAATAAAAAGAAAAAAGAAATTGACAGTAAAAATGTTTCTAATGATCATTTTGTTAATGAACGAGAAATTTGGTGGGGGTCGCTTGGTTTAAATATAGGGTTTGAACAAGATGGGAAGAATGATAATTTTGAAAGGCCATTATTGGTCATAAAGAAGTTTAATAAGGAAATTGTTTGGGTAATTCCATTAACGACAGTCGCAAAAAACAATAAGTTTCATTATAAGTTGAAATCTAGTGGTTCTTTTGTCATACTTTCACAAATCAGATTGGTTAGTACAAAGAGGTTTATTAGGCGAGCTGAAAGAATAGCCGAATCAGAATTTGCAAAAATTATAAGTAAAATTAAGGAATTATTCCCATAAAAGCGAAACCCCGCTTTCGCGGGGAATCTCGGGGGACTAACGTCCATTTACAATAAGAAGTATATATCCAATAAAAAATAATGTCAAGTAAATAATTTTATGAAAATTTCTTACAATTGGTTAAAGTGGTATGTGCCAGAAGTTCCTGAGGTAGATAAACTTGCTGATGTTTTTACGTATCATCTTTGCGAAGTAGAATCTTTAACTCCCCTCCTTGGGGAGGAGGGGGCTGGAGATGGTGATTATATTTTCGATTTAAATATTTTACCAAACAGAGCGCATGATTTACTTTCTCATCAAGGGATAGCTCGAGAGCTTGCTGGACAGCTTGGAATAAAATTCAATGATCCAACTCCTAAATATAAAATTCCTGAGAGCAAACCTACTAATTTAAAAATAAATGTAGAATCTGCACGCAGGTATATGGGGCGTATTGTGCGAGATATAAAAGTGGGTCCTAGCCCAGAATGGGTAAAGATGCATTTAGAATCAATAGGGGCTAGGAGCATAAACAACATTGTAGATGCTACAAATATCACGATGTTTGATTGTGGTCAGCCTTGTCATGCTTTTGACTTGGATAAAATAAAAGGAAATATTTCTGTGCGCAATGCTACAGATGGAGAAAAGATAACGACGCTAGACAACAAGGATTTAGTTCTAAATGCTACAGATGTGGTCATCGCTGATGATGAAGGGGTGCTTGCTCTCGCAGGTGTAAAGGGTGGCAAAAAAGCAGAAGTGGATGCGAACACAAAGAATATCATGCTTGAAGTTGCAAACTTTTTTCCAATATCTACTCGAAAGACCGCGCGTAGGCTCGGTATATTTACAGATGCATTAAAAAGATTTGAAAATGATCTTTCACCGATGCTTTGTGATTTTGCAATGCTAGAGTTGTCTGCTTTATTGGTTGAATTTGGTTTTAATAATTTTGAAAATGTTGTAGATATTTATCCTAAAAAACTTCCAGAGAAGAAACTTTCTTTTTCAGTTGCAAAAGTATCTAAGATATTAGGTATTAATGTATCTATGGCAGAAGTGGAGGATATTTTGAAGAGGTATAGTTTTATATATAGAAACAATGGTGATCTGTTTGAAATAAATGTTCCTTCAATGCGTTTTGATTTAGAGATAGAAGAAGACATGGCAGAAGAAGTGAGTAGGATTTTAGGGTATGACAAAGTAGAGCCAAAAATGCCAAAAATAAGTTTCAAACCAAAGCAAAATGAAGTTTTTGCGAAGATTAGTTATACCAGAAATAAACTTTTAAGCGAAGGATATTCTGAGGTAATGACCTATACTTTTTGCGATAAAGGGGAAGTGTCTGTTTTGGCCTCCGCTTCAGATAAGAAGTTCTTGCGTACAAATATTACTGATGGACTAAAAGAGAGTATAAAATTAAATCAATTAAATGCGCCATTTTTGGGAATAAAAGAGATAAAAGTTTTTGAGATTGGAACAGTGTTTAAAAAAGGAGGTGAAGAAATGCATGTGGCATACGGAGATAAAAAAGAAGTAAAAGAAATGACACTGAATGAATTTACAAAATCGGCAGAGTCGTTTTTGAATGGTCTGGCTGGGGTAGGGGACCCAGGGAACCGAGGACCTGAAAAAATGACTCTGCCGATGACGTTCAAGATGTGGTCCCTATATCCATTCATCGTGCGTGATATCGCTTTCTGGGCTGATGGGGAAATAAATATTGAAGAAATAAAAAATTTAATTAAAGAAAATGCAGGGGAATTAGTTGTAAAAGGTCCAGAACTTTTTGATACGTTCAGTAAAGATGGTAAAACTTCTTATGCTTTTCGAATTATCTTTCAATCTTTTGATCGCACTTTGACTGATGAAGAAGTAAATACTTTTACTTCAAAAATCTCTCAAGTTTTAACTCAAAAAGGTTTTACACTTCGATAGTTGCTTTTTACTTAATTTATGTAATAATGATTTTTATCAGTTTAAACTGATATTAGTTCTTTTTTTAGTAATGATGTTCAGCCATCATACTGACATTACTAAAATAAACAATTGAATAAAATTTATTTTTTTATGGTTGAAACATTAAATAAAAATAATCTTATTATAGCCCCTAAGGGTTGTAATATAACAGGATTTAATTATTTTCCAAAAACAGGTATAATATTTTCTTATAATTGTACTTGTGCAATTGGAGAACATCCAGATGAAAATGGTGCAATAGCTTTTGGTAAGGAAGTGAAGAAAGTTCTTATTCCACCTGAAACTTTTACACCTTATTTATTATCAAGGCATAAAAGGCAATCGAGGCAACATTTACATTTTTAGTTCGAATTTCTTATATAAGCCATTTGATTTTTAATCAAATGGCTTAGTTTATTTCTATCTAAAATTTTCACTAGTTTTTGCATAATTTTTCTGCTATAATATTAGGTATATTTATGGTGAAAGAAAAGGACACAAAAGGCGCACATCATTATGACGCCTCAGATATCTCGGTTTTAGAAGGGCTCGAGCCTGTACGTAGACGCCCTGGAATGTATATTGGTACTACAGGCCCAGAAGGGCTTCATCATTTGGTATGGGAGATTTTTGATAACTCTAGAGATGAAGCGATGGGTGGCTTTTGTAATGATATTGAAGTAGTTTTATTGCCGAATAATCGTGTCCGTATCACAGATAATGGCCGAGGTATTCCTGTGGATATTCATAAAAAGACAAAAGTCTCAGCACTGGAAACTGTAATGACGACTCTCCATGCCGGAGGTAAGTTCGGCGGGGAAGGGTATAAAGTTTCAGGAGGGTTGCACGGGGTGGGAGCATCGGTGGTGAACGCTCTTTCCATTTTCTGTAAAGTTGAAGTGTGCAAAGATGGAGGCAGATACATGCAGGAATATTCAAAAGGGGTAAAGAAGTCTGCAGTGAAAAAAGTTGGTTCTTCTAAATTATCCGGAACTATCGTCAGCTTTGAACCAGACGAAGAAATTTTTAAAGATATTAAATTTGATTTAAATACGGTAGTGAATCATATCCGTCAGCAAGCGTACCTCGTGAAAGGGCTCAAGATTTTGATAATTGATGCAAGAGGATATGAGGGTAAAATAAATGATTCTGACATTTTCTATTTTAGAGAACTAGGTTTAGAACTTCCATCCACTTCTTTTTATTTCGAAGGAGGATTGATCTCTCTCGTAAAATATTACAACAAGTTTCAAAAAGCAGTTCACAATAATATTTTTTATGTGGAGAAAGAATTAGATGGTGTGGGAGTCGAGATTGCTCTACAATATGTAGATGACATTGTGGACAGGATTATTCCTTTCGCCAACAATATTTACAATCCTGAAGGAGGCACTCATGTGACTGGTTTTAAAACTGCTCTCACTAGAACGTTGAACACTTACTGTAAAAAGAATGAAATGATGAAGGAGTCCGAAGGCGGATTCACCGGAGAAGATGTTCTAGAAGGTCTCACTGCTGTCATTTCAGTAAAACTAAGGGAAATACAGTTTGAAGGCCAAACAAAGGCCAAATTGGGCTCTATGGAGGCCCAAGGAGCTGTAGCTACAGTGTTTGGGGAGGCATTTGCCTCATTTTTGGAGGAGAATCCAGATGATGCAAAAATCATCATAAACAAGTCGATTTTGGCTCTCAAAGCTAGAAAAGCAGCAAAAGCAGCCAAAGATTCAGTCCTCCGCAAAGGCGCACTAGAGGGGATGACTCTTCCTGGGAAGCTCGCAGACTGTCAAAGTAAAAATGCTTCGGAGTCAGAACTCTTCCTCGTAGAGGGAGATTCGGCAGGAGGCTCGGCAAAACAGGGTAGAGACAGACGCACTCAAGCTATACTTCCACTTCGTGGAAAGATATTAAATGTAGAACGCGCTCGCATAGACAAGATGCTTGCTTCAAAAGAAGTGAAGGCGCTCGTCATCGCACTCGGGACTTCTATCGGGGACACTTTTGATTTAGAAAAAATGCGTTATCATAAAATAATCATTGCGACGGATGCCGATGTGGACGGCGCGCACATACGCACACTTCTCCTCACTCTTTTCTACCGATATTTTAGAGCAATAATAGATGCAGGATATATTTATATTGCTCAACCACCACTTTACAAGATTAAAAAAGGTAAAGAAATTTCTTATGCATATTCTGATGAAGAAAAAATAAAAATAATAGGCAAAGGTGCAGATGTATCAGAAATACAGGAAACAGAATCTGCTGAGGCCGAAGGAGAGGAAGCAGAAGAGGCCGAAACAAAAACTAGAACAAACAAAGTCCACATTCAACGTTATAAAGGTCTTGGAGAAATGAATCCAGAAGAACTATGGGAAACTACCATGGACCCGATGCATCGAGTGATAAAAAAGGTAAATATAAATGACGCTGAAGAGGCGAACAAAGTGTTTGATATTCTCATGGGTAGCGAAGTCCCTCCTCGCAAATCTTTCATTCAGTCCAATGCCAAGTTGGCGGAGATTGATATATGATTTAACGGAATCATGCTGGGCATAAATTTTTATGAAACCAAAACTTTTAATCGTCACAGGGAGCCCTTTCAAGTTTCAGGACTTGTCTTCTAGACTCAATGAGTTTTTTGAATGTGAGCAGAGGGATTTTAAAGAGCCTGAAATACAAGGTGACCCAGAAGAGATAATAAAACATAAATTAAAAACTGTTTATGATATTTTCAAACGGCCCGTTTTGGTGGATGATGTGTCTGTAAACATTGAGGCATTGAATGGTTTCCCTGGACCTTATATGAAAGATTTTTGGAAATGTTTTACTCCGGAGGAAATGGGAAAGAAATTTGAAGGCTCTAGGATAAGCGCTACGTGCAGATTGGGACTTTGCAGAGGAGAGGATGATGTGGTAATAACTGAAGGTACATTTTATGGTAAAATAATTGCTCCTAAAAATAATGACCATAAGGGCAGATTCTTTGAATTGTTTGTCCAATTAGATGATACAGATAGACCAATGATAGAACTTTCTCCAGAAGAGCGGAACAAATTCTCGCATCGTGGGGGTGCTTTAGATAGTCTTGTTGAGATGTTAAAAAAATAGGATATATAGAAATGAAAATAGTTTTTATTTGCCGAAGAAATAGATTTAGAAGCCAAATTGCTGAAGGTATTTTTAATCATCTTGCCAAAGATGGCTCATATGCTGTTTCTGGTGGTATGGATACTTTACCAGAAGAATACGGTGTGTTTTTTAGTGAATACAAAAATGAGAAAGTAAAAAATACTGTAGAAGCGATGAAAAGCCATGGGATTGATATTTCTAAAAAGTATGCAAAGAAAATAATCCCTGAAATGCTAGCAGGTGTAGATAAAATTATTTTTTTGATTGATGACAAAGAAAAGATACCAGAATGGCTAAATAAATATTCATACGATCATTGGAAAATTGAAAATTTTCCCGGTGCTCCTACTTTAGAAAAATCCGAGGAAATCATACAGACATTAAAAGATAAAATAAGAAGTATGCTGACTAATTAACAATTTATTACTTTTTCAGACAATTTTTTAGTATATCATATATGATAGTCTAAGGAACTTTGAGTTCTTAATGTATTATTGATATAAAAATTTCCATCTACCTCTGCCAGCACGAGGAGGTAGTCCTGCTTTTAAAATTTTCTCTAAAATCATCCAGATATCTTTGTTCTCATTCCTAATTGCTTTTAAAAGAGAAGAATATTTACCGATATCATATTTGAGTAACATTCTAAAAATAGTTGCTGGACTCATACAAAGAGCTTCAGCAATATAGGAAGCTGGAATATCTTTTGACAGAAGATAAATAACGGCAAATCTTTTTGCTAGCATTATTTTCTCTGTATGTGTCAAAAAGTCATTTAAGAAGATCTTTACCCAAGACTTCTTGGCTGATTTTTCAAGAGCAAGATTAAACTCATTATAGAGTTTTTGCAGATATTTCTTTTTAAGTTTTTTTGATGATATGTGTGGCATGGTCTATTATTAGTATATCATATATGATAGATTAATAAAATGTTGATCATTTTTTTATCTTTTAGTGTTTAATTATCTCTAACTTTGTGCAATTATTTTTGACACTTAATTTACATGTTCCACCAATAGGAAAAGTAATGAGGGGGTTTGTGTGGCCAAAATCTACATTTGCAATTATGGCGATATTTTTTAGCTTTTCTTTCGTGTTGATTATATATTTTAATTTCTCTATATTCATCTCTGCCTTTTTCTGGAATCTACCAATAACCAAACCCTTTACTTTTTCAAAGTTTGGTTGGTCTATCAATGATTGTAGATTCCTTTCGAATTCTACATCAAAACCAGACCCAGGCATATCATCATCTTCAATAAATAATATTGAGTTTGAAATATCGGGCATGAATTCTGTACCCTGAAGTAGATTTAATGTACACAAATTTCCTCCTAGAATAATTCCTTCAACTTCTCCCTCATTCAATATCCAAAAATCCTCATTTTGTATAATATTCCTATTATTTTGGTCTAAATACCATGCATCGTCTGTCCAAGTTTTCGATGATAGTACTTCAAATTTGTTTTCTGAAATTAAACATTTTTTAAAATATTCCAGATTGTAATCAAATTCTTTTTGCATGGCGAAAGTTGAGAAGTGAAGCCCGGAATAGGTGACCAGCCCTGTTTTAGCTGTGATTGCATTAGCGAGAGCTGTAATGTCTGAATATCCACACAAAATCTTAGGATTATTTTTAATTAAATCATAATCCAAATGTTTTAAAATCTGGTTTGAATTAAATCCCCCAATAACTGTAAATATGGCTTTTACATTTTTGTCTCTAAATGCTTCATGTATATCTTCTACTCTTGATTGTATAGAGGAAGAATTGAACATATCTATTTCTCTACAGTTTTTAGAAAATGTAATTTTAAAACCTTGTTTTTCAAAGTTTTCTTTTGCTAATTCTATAAATTCTTCTTTAAGTAAAGCTAAGCTTCTTGCAGGAGCGATTATTCTTATTTCATCTCCTACTTTTAATTTTTCTGGAATTATGGACATTAAAATTTATTTCCCGCCTGCAAAAGCTATGCTTTAGCATTGCGGGCAGGCTTATTCTTAATCTCCTCTAAAAGTTTTGCGAGGAGTTCTTCACTTGTCATCTGGCCGAGCGGGCCAGAGTCACGGGATTCGAGAGTGGTTTTGTTTGCCTCTATTTCTTTATCACCGATAACTATCCAATAAGGTACTTTATTATTTTTAGCATCGCGGACTTTTGTACCTAGATTTGTATCAGTATCATCAAATTCTACACGGATATTATTCTCATTTAACAATTTGTAAATTTTTTTTGCATATTTATTATGATTCTCTCGTACAGGAATCATTTTTACTTGCACAGGTGAAAGCCAGAGAGGGAAGTTGCCGGCGGTGTGTTCTATAAGGATA
The DNA here is from genome assembly GCA_943350875.1 of Candidatus Nomurabacteria bacterium. Classification (GTDB taxonomy): domain Bacteria; phylum Patescibacteriota; class Minisyncoccia; order Phycocordibacterales; family UBA9973; genus UBA9973. Next base: position 127,860 of record CALRAL010000002.1, read on the forward strand.
GACAAAAATCTATCAATAGAACCCATAATAGCTGCATGGATCATTACGATTCTTTCTTTCTCTCCTTTTTCATTTACACAAGTAAGGTCAAAACGCTCGGGTTGATTCATATCTAGCTGAATAGTAGCTACTTGCCATTGCCTGCCTAGTGAATCTGTGGCCATAAAATCTAATTTTGGTCCGTAAAAAGCAGCTTCACCGACACCTTCGAAGAATTCAGTTTTGCGTTCTTGAGCTAATTCTCTTAAAGTAGCTTCAGCTTGTTTCCAGCTTTCTTTGTTGCCTAGATATTTTTCTGGGTGAACAGGGTCATGTAAGGACAATCGAAGTTTTAAATTAAATCCAAAAGATTTGTAAAATGGTTCAACCACCTTGTCCCAAATTGTACCCAATTCTTCTTTCACTTGTATCATTCTGCAAAATACATGTGCATCGTCCTGAGTAAAACTACGGACTCTGGAAAGCCCTGAAAGCTCACCTGTCTGTTCATCTCTATAACAAGTAGTAGAATTTGCATATCTTTGAGGAAGTTCTTTGTAGCTCCATTGTTTGCGATCAAATATCTGTATATGATGAGGGCAGTTCATCGGCTTCATGGCGAACTCATGCCCTTCACGTGTAGTGATTCTAAATAATTCAGTTTTAAATTTATCCCAATGTCCACTTTTCTCGTATAATTCTTTTTTGGTGATATGAGGAATTTCTACTTTCATATAGCCATATGCTTTACGTAATTCCCATACGAAATCATCTAGAAGATTTCTCAAAACAGTTCCTTTAGGGGTCCAGAGGGGTAGTCCGCTTCCTACTAATTCAGAAAATACAAAAAGATCCAATTCTTTTCCAAGTTTCTTATGATCTCTCTTTTCTGCTTTTTCGCGCTGTTTTAGATAAGCTTCAAGTTCTGTCTTTGTATTAAATGCGAGTCCGTAGATACGGGTGAGCATTTTATTCTTTTCATCTCCACGCCAATACGCTCCTGCTACACGGTCGAGCTTGAAAGATTCTGGATCAATATCTTTGCTTGGATATTCTAAATGTCCTCCACGACACAGGTCAGTGAACCCTCCGCAAGTATATGTAGTGATCTTTTCTCCACGTTCTACTATTTCATTTATGAGTTCTGTTTTATACTCGTTATTTTTGAAAAATGCCAATGCTTCGTCTTTTGATATTTCTTTGTGTTCCCATTCTGTCCATTTTGGTAATTTCTTCTTCATTGTGTCTTCTATCTTTTTCAAGTCGCTGTCAGCTACTTTTTCTCCACAGAAATCAATATCGTAATAGAAACCGTTGTCTATGGCAGGCCCAAGGGTGAGCTTTACTTTGTCGAATTTGTAAATGTTGCCTACAGCCGATGCCAGCAGGTGAGCAAGGGTGTGCCTTAATTTAGCTATTTTTTCATCTTTTTCCATATTCTTATACTACCATAATATTATTATTTTAAAACCCCCTGATAAGGGGGATTTAGGGGGTTGTGTTTTATTTTGCAATTTATATTTAATATGCTAATATAGACTCATTATGGTAGTACGAATGAGAAGCACAAAATCGCATACAGGCAACAGGCGTTCACACCACGCTTTGAAAAGTGTGGGCTTTGTGAAGTGTGAAAATTGCAAGGTATTAAAGAAAGGACACACAGTCTGCTCTTCTTGCGGTTTTTATCGCGGAATGAAAGTATTAGATTTAGTTAAAAAGTTGGAAAAGAAACAAAAGAAAGCAAAGGCAAAGAAAGCAGAATCGGGTAAGTAAAAGTTTTGCCTTCGCTCATTAATTTATGGCAAATAGGCACCTTTCAAGATCAATAGTTCTCCAGACTCTTTTTGAGTTTGATTTTAATGGCTTTAAAGAAGTCGATGTAAAAGAAAGGGTAAAACACAATATAGAAGAATTCGCCCCAGGGCTCGAAGATGATGTTTTTGTCTTTTCTCTCGTAAATGAAATATTAAAGAAGCACAAAGTTATTGATGAGATAATAGAAAAAGCTGCGCCCGAGTGGCCGATAAATAAAATATCTTTTGTGGATAGGAACATCTTGAGGATTGGTTTGACAGAGTTACTCTTTGGTGACAGGACTCAAGTCCCTCCCAAGGTGGCTATCAATGAGGCAATAGAACTTGCCAAAACTTTCGGCGGAGAGAATTCTAGTAAATTCGTAAATGGAGTCCTCGGTGCTGTGTATAAAGAGATAGGTGAGCCAGGCAAAGAAGAAACTAGTAAGAAAAAGAAAAAAGAAAATGAACCTGTTGATCCAAAAAAGTTGGCAATGGAGAATTTTGTCGGAGCTCTAATATATGCGAGGAAGGGAACTGATTTATTTTTAGTGTTTGTGCATGATGTATTTGGATATTGGACTTTATCAAAGGGGCATATAAATGAAGGAGAGAATGTAGAAGAAGCGACAATAAAAAGAATTAAAGAAGAAATTGGTTTGGATATAATAATAAAGGAAAATCTTGGGGACAAAGAATACGTGGCTTCGCATCCAGAAAAGGGAAAAATTCTAAAACATGTGACATATTTCCTTGCCGAAAGTGAATACAAAGATATTGTATTAGAGAAGTCTGGTGGGCTTGATAATGCAAGATGGTTTATGTTAAAAGAAATTCCAGAACTCCATATCTACAATGATATCATTCCACTTATTTCAAAAGCGATAGAAATAATTAGTAAACCTGCCCGCAATGCTAAAGCATAGCTTTTGCAAGCGAGAAATAATTTTATGGTAAATTTTTCAGATTTTGAGAAAAAAACAAAAATAACTTTTAAGGATAAAAAACTGCTTACTCAGGCATTTATTCACCGTTCATATATAAATGAGAATCCTAGCACTGGACTCTCTCACAATGAACGTCTTGAATTCTTGGGGGATGCGGTACTAGAGCTTATTGTGACAGACTTTCTTTATAAAAAATATTCATCTTATGCAGAAGGGGAATTGACTGCTCTCCGATCAGCTCTCGTGAATGCTGTTATAATTTCTGAGATTGCTTCTCATATTGGGATGAATGATTTTCTACTTTTATCTAAGGGTGAAGCAAAAGATATGGGCAAAGCTAGGCAATACATTCTCGCCAATACTTACGAAGCATACGTCGGGGCTGTGTATTTAGATCAAGGATATGATGTAGTAGATAAATTTGTCATTAAAACTCTTTTACCAAAGACGGAGGAAATAGTAAACAAGAAACTCTGGCGAGATGCAAAAAGTTTAGTGCAAGAAAAAGCGCAAGAATTCGTAAATGTAACTCCTTCATACAAAGTCACGCATGAGTCAGGCCCAGACCATGACAAACATTTTACTGTTGGTATTTATTTTGATAAAGCGCTCATTGCAGAAGGCAAAGGCAAATCAAAACAAGAAGCTGAACAAAAAGCTGCCGAAAATGCATTAAAATTGAAGAATTGGCTCGACTAAATACTGATATGCGTCTCCTAAATATTGAAATAAATGGTTTCAAATCTTTTTCACAGAAAACTGTCTTGGATTTCGTGAGTCCTGTTGTGTGTATTGTGGGGCCAAATGGTTCTGGTAAATCAAACGTGGTGGAAGCCCTTCGCTTCGTTCTTGGTGAGCAATCAATGAAGTCTATGCGCGGTAAAGCAGGTTCTGATCTTATATTTAAGGGTTCTAAAGAATTACCCAAAGGTTCTCGTGCATCTGTAGTGATATATTTTGATAATGCTGATAGAGTTTTTAAAATCCCAAACGAAATGGGAGAAAATATAAATTTAAATTTTGATGTCGTGTCTATCAGCCGAGAAGTATATCCTGATGGTTTAAATAAATATATTTTGAATGGTTCGGAAGTGCGTTTGAAGGATATAAATAACCTTTTGGCTTCGGTAAATGTCGGAGCTTCTGGACACCATATCATTTCTCAAGGTGAAGCAGATAGGATCTTGAATGCGAGCTCAAAAGACAGACGAGAGATGATAGAGGATGCGCTCGGGCTCAAAATATATCAATACAAGATAAAAGAATCTGAGAGGAAGCTAGAACGTACAGAGAATAATATGAAAGAAGTTTCGCTACTTCGTAGGGAAAATGCACCGCATTTAAACTTCTTAAAGAAACAAGTAGAGAAATTTGAAAAAGCAAAAGAATTGCAACTTGAACTTTCTTCTTTATATAAAGAATATCTAAAAAAAGAAAGTATTTATTTGGAACAAGAAAAACATGTACTGAAAGTAGAGAAAGATAAAATATTGCATGAACTGAATGTCATTACTCCAAAGATTTCTGACTCTGGGGTTGAGAATAATGTAAACAGTGAGAAGAATAGAGAATTAAGAGATTTTGAACACAGGTTAAATGAAATTCGTGGGCTAAAAGGTGAGTTAGACAGGAAGCTCGGTAGGATCGAAGGTATTTTAGAATCCAAAGAAGTAAAAGAAAATAAAGTAAAACTCTCCGGTAGATGTCCACTGTGTGGAAGTGAGATAAAAGAAACAAATATAGATAATCGAGCCCAAGCTGAAGTTCATAACTCTGAAAAGGAATTACAGGAGTTGAAAGATTCACAAACTCGTACTATTTCTGGAATAGAAAAATTAAAAGAAGAAGAAAATAAAATCTATGCTTCCATAAATAGTTTAAAACAAGAAATTCATAAAGAAAGTGAAGAATTAAGAAACAAAGAAAGAGAAAAATATGGTCTAAAAGTTAGATATCAAGAACTATCTTCCTCTTTGAATTTAAATGCAGTCAAAGAAGAGAGTTTGTTAAAAGAAGTTGAATTATTTGAAAATGAAATAAAAGAAGGGTCTGCGCTTATTGGCTACGAAGTTTTGTCTTATAAGAATTTTGAAATAAGTGGGTCAATAGATAGGAATATTCAAGAAGAAAATAGAAGGAAAATAGAACGTATAAAAATAAAATTAGAAGATGCAGGACAAGGCGGAGGAGCGGAAGTGATGAAAGAATTTGAAGATATGACGACTCGGGACATGTTTTTGGCGAAAGAATTAGAGGACTTGGCAAAGAGCGTGGAGTCTTTGGAGAATGTGATCGCAGGGCTCAAAGAAAAAATTGATCAAGATTTCAAAGAAGGTATAAAAAAGATAAATACAGAATTCCAAGAATTCTTCTCGCTTATGTTTGGCGGTGGGACAGGGCACCTCTCTGTGATAGTAGAAAATAAAAGAGGGCGGGAAAAGGTCGAATCTTTAGAGAGTGCAAGGTTCGACCTTGAGGAGCCTGAAATTGTATTTGAAAATGGGATTGAGATAAATGTGTCTTTGCCTCATAAAAAGGTGAAAGAATTGCATGCTCTTTCTGGAGGGGAGCGATCTCTCACATCTATTGCCCTCCTTTTTGCTATGTCGCAAGTGAATCCGCCACCATTCCTCGTGTTGGATGAGACGGATGCCGCTCTTGATGAATCAAATTCTAGAAAATATGGGGATATGATAGAAAAGTTGTCAGAACATTCACAACTTATCGTCGTCACTCACAACAGGGAGACGATGTCTCGTGCGGGTATTCTCTACGGTGTCACCATCGGTCGTGATGGCGCTTCTAAACTCCTCTCTATTAAATTCGACGAAGCCACGGCAATTGCAAAGTAAATGTTGTGAAATTTAGCATATGCTAAAATTCACAACAAGATTTATTTACTTGAATTTTAGTTTTTCTTCTTTGGTTTTGATGATTTTTGCGGGTTGGAAGAAGCGGCTCAGTTTTACAATGTTTTTCTTTACGGCCATTGAGCCGTCTTTACTTAATTTTACTTCGAGCAGTAACCCTTCCATCGTATCACTTGAAAACGCTTGATCAAAAATAAAGTTACCTAAAGAATAAGCGATAAAACTATTTTTATATACTTCTGTATCTTGGATAACATGTGGGTGATGGCCGATGACTATCTTGGCTCCGTCATCTATCGCGCTATGGGCTAGGTATTCTTGCCTTTGGTTATGTTTATTTTGATATTCTTCACCAAAATGGAAGGACACTATGAGATAGTCCACTTGCTTAGAAGCGTTTTTGATTATGTCATCGAAACGGGGATTGCTGGCGAGGAGAAGTCCTGGATTTTCAGCATCAGACGCCATCCATTCTGGTCCCTTATCTGAAAAGCCAAGGTATCCTATCTTCATGCCATATTTCTTAATGATTGTGGGTTGTACTGCTTCCGCTTCATTCATCCCGCCCCCAGTGTAGAGGAGTTCATTTTCTTTTAAGAGCCCCATAGTGTCTATATATGCCTCGTGTCCCCAGTCGCCGACGTGATTGTTTGCTATGGAGAGGATGCTCAATCCTGCCCCTTTTAAGGCAGGTACGACAGAAGGGTCCATTCTGAATGAATATAAGTTGTGTTTATCTTTACCTTGATCTGATACTGGACCTTCCAAGTTTGCAAAAGCTATGTCTTCTGATTTTAATATTTCTAAATTATTAAATAAAGCTGAATAATCTCCACCGAAATTTTTCAGCACAGAATTCTTCACTCCACGGTCGAGCATAATGTCCCCAGCGAAAGAAAGCCGTACAAAATTCTGTCCGATAACTTCCGTCTCCCCATTTTCTTTTTGTTTTACCCAAGCCATCTGTGCATCAGATTCTTTGCCAAAGTACACGTTACTATTTAAATATTTCAAAATGTTTTTTACATCTTTATATCGGTCGGGGCTGTGAAGTATCATGATAGCAATATTTCTCACACCTTCTTTTGATAAGGGAACAGAGAAGGTAGAAATGACAGTTTGACGAGCTGGATCAGTATATCCACTTTTGCCACCCAGGTATGTCTTATCTCTTAAAAATTGATTATTACTAAACCAACTATGTTTTTTAGTAATATAACTTTGTTTAGTTGTTTTTTGAAGGATATCGTTACTTTTTGCCTTTATATATCTAGCAAGTTTAAATAAATCAAAAACAGTGGAGATATTTTTTTCTGAAAGCCCGCTTGGGTCTAGGAAAGAAGTGAAAGCCATGCCGAGCTCTTTTGCTTTATCATTCATCTTTTGAATAAAGTCACTCCTATTGTAATTAAGAGCTATGGCTTCTGCTGCGTCGTTACTTGATTCTAAAAGTAGTGGATAAAACAAATCTCCCAATCTTATTTTCTCATTCAAACGAAAATTACCATTTTTCCCATACGTATCTAGGGCTTTTTTGCTCATTACAACTGCGTCTTCTTCTTTATAATTTTCTTTTGCCACTGTAGCAGTCATGAGTTTCGAAACCGAAGCGATAGGGAATACTTTATCCTGATTCTTCTCCAAGATCATTTTTCCATTATCTAAATCTCCCACAAAGTACGCATCTGCATCCACGAGGGGCTTTTTACTTGGATCTTTTATAAAGTAGAAATCCTCTGGCACAGTGTCTATAACAGATGCAGACAGTGAATCATTTGGAACATTTTCTTTATTTCCAATTTTCTCATAGCCAATGCTTTTGAAAATAAATAGGGCAAAAAATACTCCTATTATTACGGAGCCCATAGCCCAGATTCCAAATTTTATCTTTCCGTTTATATCATCACTCATACTAAAGCGTAATCGATTGTTTTTCTTTCTAAATCAACTCCTTTTACTTTTATTTTAACATTTCCGCCAAGTTTGTATTTTTTCTTTTTCTTTTTTCCAACCAATTCCATTTTTTTCTCATCATACACATAAAAATCATCCTTTATATCTCGCACACGCACGAGGCCTTCACATTTTGTTTCTATCTCTTCCACATATATACCCCATTCTGTGACTCCACTTATCACTCCGTTCCATGTGGATCCGATTCGAGAAGACATATATTCTACTTGTTTGTATTTTATTGAGGCACGCTCGGCGTCGCTGGCACGTTTCTCTTGTTCAGATGAAACTCTGGAAATCTTCTCATATTCCTGTAATTTGTCCCGACCTATTTCTTTATTCTGTATGTGTTGTTCTAAGAGTCTATGAATTACGACATCTGGATAACGTCTGATAGGGGAAGTGAAATGTGTGTAATATTTAAATGCTAGGCCGTAATGCCCAATATTTTTGGTAGAATAAATGGCTTTGGCCATAGAGCGGATGACTGCTCTTTGTACTGTATCTTTTTCATTGGTTTTAATATTTTCTAATATTTTATTTATCTCATGAGAGGGGATGATGCCGTCTTTCAGCGAGACTTTGTATCCAAGACTTCGCAAAAAGAATGCTAGATCCTCCATTTTCTCTTTACTTGGTAAATCGTGTACCCTGTATATAGATAGAGTGTTATCTTTTTTACCCTTACCTTTTTCAAAATCATGAGAAAGTTCTTCAGCTACTTTTTTATTGGCCAAAAGCATGAATTCTTCAATCAATCTATTCGAATCTCCCCTTACTTTTTTAATTACTTTTGTTGGTACTCCTTTTTCATCCAAAACGAATTTCACTTCTTCTTGGTCGAGAGACATGGCTCCGTTCTCAAACCTCTCCTTGGTCATTTTCTTGGCCAATTTATTTAGAATAGAAAGTTCTTTATGGAGTGGTAAATTATCTTTTTTAATTACTTCTTCTGCTTCTTCATATGTAAATCGCTTTTGTGAATGTATCACGGTTTTGCCAAACCATTTACTTTTTACTCTTGCATTTTTATCTATTGTGAAAACTGCGCTCATAGCAAGGCGGTCTACATTTGGCATTAAAGAGCACAAATCATTTGAAAGTGCTTCAGGAAGCATAGGTATAGTACGGTCCACAAGGTATACAGAAGTACCCCTATTTTTTGCTTCTTTGTCGAGTTCACTACCTATCTTTACATAATGTGACACGTCTGCGATGTGTATGCCTATTTCAAATTCCTCCCCTCCTGCCTGAGGAGGGGAATGAGGGGTGGCGGGAGAGATTATTCGAAATGATATTGCGTCATCAAAGTCTTTCGCATCATATGGATCAATAGTGAAGGTGAGTGTTTTTCTAAAATCTTTTCTTCCTCTGTAGTCTTCTTCTTTTATCCCACTTTGTTTAATTTTCTTTGCTTCATCTTCTACTTTGTGAGGGAAGTCAGAATCAAAACCTTTCTCAATGGCTATCGAAAGCATTTCTACATTGTTGTCTCCGGGTTTACCTAGAATCTTTATTACTTTTCCTATTGGAGACTTCTCACTGTCTTCCCAGGAGACTATTTCCACAAAAACCTTTTGTCCTACTTTTGCTCCATGTAATGATTTCTCAGGCACTAAAATATCCGTGTACATCTTTGTATCGTCTGGTTTTAAAAATAGTATTCCGTCCTCTCTTTCCAATACTCCCGCAAAGCTATATTTTTCTCTATTTATTATTCTTGAGACTTCACCATAGCTTTTACCTTCTTTTTTGTCCCGAAGAGCTATCTCCACCGTGTCTCCATTTAAGGCAGTATGTAGGTATTTTGGCTCTATTTCTATGTCTTCTTCTTGTCCTAAGATTTTGACATATCCTGTGCCTTTGCTGTTTATAGATATAGTCCCTTGTATTTTACCTGTCCCGTTAGAGGTTTTCATAAATTATTAACAATGTTTTAATTATAATACAAGACATATATAAAGTTAGCTCTAATGGGAGTTTTTTCTTTCACTTTATAAATATAACACAAAAAGACTAAATTGTTTGCCTTTTTTAGTTTTTATGCTAGTATAAAAGAATGTTAAAAATAAGATTACAGAGGATAGGTAGGAAGAATGACCCTTCATTTAGGGCGGTTTTGACTGATTCAAAGAACAGCACAAAGAGCGGAAAGTTCTTGGAAGTTGTCGGTACATATAATCCAAAAGCTGGAGTGACGGTTTTTAAGTCAGATAGGATAAAATATTGGATGAGTAAAGGCGCAAAGCTTTCTGATACAATGCACAACTTTATGGTGCACGAAAAAGCGATTGAAGGTAAGAAAATAAATGCATTGCCAAAGAAAAAGCCAACTCAAAAGAAAAAGGAATTGAAAGCTAAAAAATAACTTGCCTCTAGGTGGGTAGGTTGTATATAATATACAGCAAGCAGTGCAATTAGTAATTTTGGTCGTAACACTGTATTAATTAAAAATATTTATTTCTGAAAATCCATGAAAGAAAATGATAAGGAATTTCTAGAATACGTGGTGAAGGCTCTCGTGGACAATCCGAACGATGTCAAACTCGATCGTACTGTCGATGAAATGGGTGTACTTATTTCTCTCACGGTGAATCCTGCCGATATGGGCAAGATCATCGGTAGAATGGGGAACACTGCCAAGGCTATCCGCACACTTCTGAGGATCATCGGCATGAAGAATAATGCTCGGGTGAACCTAAAGATCAATGAACCAGAAGGTAGCACTCGTCCTATGAGTAATCCTTCAAGTTCAATGAAGACTGTAGATCAAGCAATGGAAGATTTGAAAGGAATCTAAAAGAACTCCGTCGCTCACGAGCGACGGAGTAAACAAAAAAGACAAACTGTGGTATAAAGATACTACAGTTTTTCTTTTTAAACCAACATATGCGTTTTTATATAATTACAATTTTTCCTAAGATGTTTGATTCATATTTAAAGGAATCTATTTTAGGGCGAGCCATAGAGAATAAACTAATTTCAATAAAATTCTACAATCCTAGAGATTTTATAAAACCTGCCCGCAATGCTTACAGCATAGCTGTTGCAGGCGGGGCACTCCAAAATAATTATAAACCAGTAGATGATAAGCCATATGGTGGAGGTCCTGGAATGGTGATGAAAGCCGAGCCCGTAGTTCACGCAGTGAACAAGGTTCTGAACGCAGTGAAGGGCAAAAACAAAAAAATTCTCATTATCAATTTTATACCTAATGCAGAAAAGTTTACAACTGAACTTGCCAAGAAAATTCCTAAAAAATACACAGATGTTGTTTTGATCTGTGGCAGATATGAGGGCATAGATGCGCGAGTTGACAAGATTTTGAAAACCCAAAAAATCTCAATCGGGGATTATGTTTTGACTGGAGGAGAATTACCAGCGATGGTGTTGATTGATTCCATTTCCCGTCAGATTCCCGGGGTGCTCGGTAAATATGAATCATTGGAAGAAGAAAGAGTGTCTTCAAGTGAAGTGTATACTCGTCCAGAAGTTTTAAAATACAAGGAAAAAAATTACCGAGTTCCCAAAGTTCTCCTCTCTGGGAATCATAAAAAAATCGAAGATTGGAAACAACGTTAAATACACAGGCAACGCCTGTGTAAGTGATTTGCTACAGTATACTGTAGTGAATTGAAATAGTTTGGAATTCAGGAAAGTCGATTTGACAAAAAATATAGGAGTAGTATACTCTCTTTACTGATTGAGTTTCGGATGTATTTCTATTCATTATAAACTAAGCCTTAAAAGGCGTTTTTGTGTTTAATTAATATATGCAAAAAGAAAAAGCGCGTCCGAAGAAGTATTTCTCAAGGTATAAAAAGCCTTTAATAGAATTTCCAAATTTAATAGAATCTCAAATAAAATCTTTCAAATGGTTAGTGGAAGATGGTTTGAAGGAAGTCTTTAAGGAATTCTCTCCGATCAAAGATTATTCAGGGAAAAAGTTTCAGCTCGACTTCACTTCTTTCTCTCTGGGTGAATCAAAGTTTGATGAAAATCATGCAAAAGTAAATAAGCTCTCTTATCAAGGACAACTAAAAGCGAGAGTCAAGCTTACGAATAAAATTTTAAATTCTGTCAAAGAACAGGAGATTTTCCTATCCGATGTTCCCCTTATGACAGCCCATGGCACATTTATCATCAACGGAGTAGAACGGGTGATAGTGCCACAGCTGGCAAGAAGCTTTGGAGTATTTTTTACAGAATCAGAAATAAAAGGTAAGAGGTATTTTGGAGCTAAAATAATTCCTGCTCGCGGAGTATGGATCGAAATAGAATCAGAATCCGACGGAGCAATTTATATAAGAATAGATAAAAAGAGAAAGTTTATTGCCACTGCCTTACTCCGAGCTATGGGCTATGAGACCAATGAAATGATTTTGGAAGCAGTCAAAGGTAATCATGCTCTAGAGGAAACTATAAAGGCTTGTTTGGCAAAGGATACTGCCAAGACAAAAAGTGATGCATATATTGATATATATAAGCGTCTCAGAGATGGGGATTTGGCCACAGCTGATAATGCTCGTGAATTTATCGATTCTTTATTTACCGATGAGAGATATGACCTTTCTCCAGTAGGACGATTTAGATTTAATAAAAGATTTGAGAAGGGGATGACAGAGACAGACCTCGCTCGCAGGACTATTTCCAAGGATGATTTAATGACTGTCATTGGTAATATTGTGCTTTTAAACAACACTCCAGATGCAAAGTCCGATGATATTGATCACTTAGGGCAGAGACGTGTGAGATTTGTTGGTGAGATGCTTCAGCAAAAAGTTCGTACTGGTATGATGCAGATAAAGAGAAATATCCAAGATAGGATGTCTATCATAGATGTAGACACTGCGATGCCTATCGCTATCATCAACCAGCGTCCGATTCAGGCTCGTATCAAAGAATTTTTCACTACGAACCAACTTTCACAATTCATGGCTCAGGAGAATGTGCTTTATGAAATAGAGCATTTGCGTACTCTTTCTGCTCTTGGGCCCGGAGGACTCACTCGTGAACGGGCAGGACTCGAAGTTCGTGACGTGCACCCTAGCCACTACGGAAGAGTTTGTCCTATTCATACACCTGAGGGTCCAAACATCGGTCTTATTTTGCATCTTTCAACTTACGCAAAAATAAATGATTTTGGAATAATTGAAACTCCTTATATAAAAGTAAAAAATGGAAAAATAACTGGTGAAGTTATCTATTTAAATGCGCTTGAAGAAGAAAAGTATAACATTGCACATGCTGGTACCCCTTATGATGAAGATTTTAAAATAACCACAGACAGAGTTGAAGCAAGAATAAAAACAGAACCGGGGACTGTCTTTCCTGGCGAAGTTGATTTTATAGACGTGGCTACAAACCAAGGATTCTCTATTGCCACCTCGATGATTCCTTTCTTAGAACACAATGATGCGAACCGTGCTTTGATGGGATCAAACATGCAGAAACAGGCAGTACCTTGTGTCTTGCCTGAAGTTCCATTAGTAGCTACGGGTATAGAAGAATTAGCCTCGAGAGATTCTGGCAGACTCGTTATAGCAGAAGAAGATGGTATAGTCTCATATTTAGATGCTAAAAAGATAGTAGTAAAAGGCCTCGCCCATAAGGCTACGGCCGAGGGTAAAAAAGAAATAACTTATCCTTTGGTGAATTTTCTTAGAAATAATCAATTTTCTGTATTTCACCAAAGACCAGCAGTAAATATTGGAGATAAAATAAAGAAAGATGCTATTTTAGCTGACACTACAAGCACTAAAAATGGGCAGATTTCAATTGGTCAAAATATATTCGTAGCCTTTTTGTCCTGGTCTGGATCAAACTACGAAGACGCGATAATTATTTCTGAGAGGTTAGTGAAGAACAGCAAATTCACTTCGATTTATGTTGAAGAATTTATTTGTACAGTTCGTGATACGAAACTTGGTCCTGAAATAACTACTCGTGACATACCAAATGTCGGTGAAGTTAAATTAAAAGATCTAGACGAAGATGGAATAGTACGAGTAGGAGCTGAAGTTAGAGAGAATGACATATTGGTGGGTAAAATTACTCCAAAAGGTGAGACAGAACTTACCCCTGAAGAGAGGTTGCTCCGCTCTATCTTTGCAGAAAAAGCTCGTGATGTAAAAGACACATCCCTACGTATGGAACACGGTAAGCGTGGACGTATCGTGGGAGTAAAAATATTCTCTCGCGACCTAGGGCATACACTCGAAGCGGGAATAATTAAAAAAATAGTTATTGAAGTAGCTCAAGTTAGAAATATCTCAGTTGGAGATAAGCTCTCAGGTAGACACGGGAACAAAGGTGTTATTTCTACTATATTGCCAGAAGAAGATATGCCATATGGAGCAGATGGAACACCAGTAGATATAATACTTTCACCGCTCGGTGTGCCTTCTCGTATGAACTTGGGACAGATTTTTGAAATCCATCTTGGCATGGCAGCGAATACTCTCGGTTATCAAGCAATAGTGCCTCCATTTTTAGGTGCTAAATATGAAGAAATAAAAGATGAGTTAAAAAAAGCAGGATTACCGGAGAGTGGTAGAGTAAAGCTTTTTGATGGGCGTACAGGGGATGCATTCGAGCAAGATATAGCTGTGGGATACATGTATATGCTCAAATTACACCACATGGTAGAAGACAAGATACACATGCGTTCGATCGGACCCTATTCCCTCATCACTCAACAGCCATTAGGTGGTAAAGCTCAAGGTGGAGGACAAAGATTTGGAGAAATGGAAGTCTGGGCACTCGAGGGATATGGGGCATCTCATACTCTTCGTGAAATGCTCACGATAAAATCCGACGATATCATGGGACGTTCACAGACTTTTGATTCGATAGTGAAGAATGAAAAGATAAAAGCGCCGAATTCTCCAGCTTCATTTAATGTTTTGCTAAATTATTTGAGAGGTCTCGCTCTGGATGTAAATTTGAAAAAGAATTCAGATAAAGATTTAAGCTAATATTAAAAATAAATTTATACAAAATATATGAAAACTTTAAATTTAACTGAATTTGATCAAATTACATTAAAACTAGCTTCCCCTGAACAGATCAGAGAATGGTCATATGGGGAAGTAACCAAACCTGAGACGATAAACTATCGTACAGGTAGATCCGAACGTGGTGGACTTTTTGATGAGAAAATCTTTGGACCGGAAAAAGACTATGAATGTTATTGTGGTAAATATCGCAGGATTCGTTATAAAGATATTATCTGTGAAAAATGTGGAGTGGAGGTGACTCGTTCTATTGTTCGTCGTGAAAGGATGGGGCATATAGAGCTAGGAACTCCAGTTTCACATATCTGGTTCTTACGTGGAGTGCCTTCAAGGATGAGTATATTGTTAAATATTTCTGTTTCTGATTTGGAGAAAGTTATATATTTTGCTGGATATATCATCACTAAAGTTCATGAAGAGGAAAAGCAAAAAATAGTATCAGATTTAGATAAAGAATACAAAGCAAAATTAAAAAATGCTAATGACGATGAAACTCGTGAGAAATTAAAGAACTTACTTTCTGTGACGAAGAAAGAAATAGCAGAGATTTACGAAGGAAAAGTTTTAAATGAAATTTCTTTTCATCATTATTCTTTGAAATATGGAGTATGTTTTGAAGCAAATATCGGAGCGGAAGCCATTTATTCAATATTTAAGAATTTAGATTTGAATAAATTGAAAGCTCACACCGAAAAGATGCTTGAAACTGCAAGTACAGCAGATAAGGAAAAATTACAAAAAAGACTTTCACTGATCAGAGCGATGACGTATGCAAATATTCGTCCTGAATGGATGTTTTTGACTGCTATTCCTGTCATTCCTCCAGTTTTACGTCCTATGGTCGCGCTTGATGGTGGTAGGCATGCTACGAGCGACTTAAACGATTTGTATCGTCGAGTAATAAACCGAAATAATCGTTTGAAAAAGTTACAAGAAATCAATGCCCCAGATGTAATATTGCGAAATGAGAAAAGAATTATTCAAGAAGCTGTGGATGCTCTGATAGACAATTCAATTGCTAAGCAAAATGATAACACTGCCATGAGTCAGTCTCAAAAGAGACCACTCAAATCTTTGTCTGATAATTTAAAATCTAAACAAGGTCTTTTCCGTCAAAACCTTCTTGGTAAGCGTGTGGACTATTCTGGACGTTCTGTGATTGTTGTCGGTCCTACACTCAAGCTCAATCAATGTGGTTTGCCAAAACACATGGCACTCGAGCTTTTTAGGCCTTTTGTCATTTCAAAGATACTTCAAGCAGAACTTGCATTTAATATCAGAGGGGCAAATAAGCTTATAGAAGAGCGTACTCCAGAAGTCTGGGCCATGCTTGAAGAAGTAATTTTTGGTAAATATGTTCTTTTGAACCGCGCGCCCACTTTACACAGACTTGGGATTCAAGCTTTCAATCCTATCCTTATTGAAGGGAATGCTATCCAAGTGCATCCTCTCGTATGTGCGGCTTTTAATGCTGACTTCGACGGAGACCAGATGGCAGTGTATGTACCACTTTCTGATGAAGCACAAATGGAAGCTAAAGAATTGATGGCGGCTAATAAAAACCTCTTAAAACCTCAAAATGGCGATCCAATAGTGCATCCTAGTAAAGACATGGTGCTTGGTGCTTATTGGATGACTAAAAATGTTGACGGAGAAAAAGGTGAAGGTAAATATTTTTCAAGTCCAAATACAGCTATCACTGCTTATGAATATGGAATAATTTCTCTACGGGCAAAAATAAAAGTTTTAGCTACAGATACTCACAAATATAGAAAATTTGATGGGGGGATTTTTGACACTACTGTAGGAAAAATTTTCTTTAACAGTATTTTACCAGAAGATTTCTCTTATGTTAGTGATGAAATGACTCAGAAAAGAATCTCTGTACTTGTCGATGAACTTATCATGCATTATGGTGTAGACAGCACTCCAGTTTTACTAGATAAAATAAAAGCATTTGGTTTTAAATACTCTACAATTTCTGGTACTACTTGGGGATTGGATAATGTGAAAGTTCCTGCTGAAAAGGCAAGTATTGTAGCAAAAGGTAGAAAATCAGAAGAAGAAGTTGTTTCTCAATGGAAAGATGGTCTTTTGTCAGAAGATGAAAGATATCAAAAAGTTATCGGTATTTGGACTCATGCTAAAAAAGAGTTAGAAAAAGCTTTACCCAATACTCTAGACAAAAACGGTTCTGCTTTTGATTTGTTCACTTCAGGAGCTAGGGGTTCTATTGGTCAGCTCGTGCAAATGGCTGGAATGAAAGGGCTTATTCAAAACAACCAAGGTAAAACTTTGGAATTTCCAGTTATTCCTAGTTATTATGAAGGGCTTTCTCCAATTGAATATTTCGTTATTACTCATGGAGCTCGTAAAGGAGCATCCGATACTGCTCTTAACACTGCAAAGGCTGGTTATCTTACACGCAGATTAGTAGATGTATCACAAGATGTAGTTATCACAGAGAAAGATTGTGGTACCAAAGAAGGTAAAATGGTAGGGCGTGAAGATATTTCTGGATTGGAGATTCCTCTTTCAAAAAACATCAGTGGCCGAATTTTGGCAGAAGATTTGAAAGATAAAAATGGTAAAGTGTTATACAAAAAAGGATTCTTAGTGACTAAAGAAGAAGCTTATACCATAGAGGGCATGGGTTTTGAAAAAGTATTTGTTCGTTCTCCACTCACATGCAAAACTGCTCATGGACTTTGTCAGATGTGTTATGGGCTTGATTTAGGTAGAAATAAACTTGTTGATTTAGGTGAGGCAGTAGGTATCATAGCAGCTCAAGCTATCGGTGAACCAGGTACTCAGCTTACACTTCGTACGTTCCACGCTGGAGGAGTGGCAGGTACAGACATCACTACAGGTCTTCCACGTGTGGAAGAAATATTTGAAAAGAGAATTCCTAAAAATCCTGCGATAGTATCACAGACAGATGGTGAAGTATTTGAAATAAAAGACAAAGATGGAAAAGAAAAAATGATTAAAGTTTTGTCTGATTCAAAGATTGATGGTAAAAGTAATGAGATAGAGTACAATGCTCCATTCCACAGAGTGCCTATAGTGAAAGTAGGTGACAAAGTAAAGAAAGGGGAACTTTTGACTGACGGTTCAGCTGATATCTCTGAGATATTCAAATATGGAGGCAAAGATATGGTTGAAGAATATATCATTCGCGAAATAGATAAAGTTTACGAATTACAAAGTGCCTCTATTTCCAGAAAACATACAGAAATAATAATCCGTCAGATGTTCTCTAGAAGGAGAATAAAAGATGCTGGAGAGACGAATTTCTCAATCGGAGATATTGTAGAAAATACAGTGTTGATAGAAGAGAATTTAAGAATGGCTAAAATAGGAGGTAAAGAAGCAAAAGCGGAAACTATAGCTCTAGGGATAACGGAAGTTTCTCTCCGCACAAAGAGTTGGCTCTCAGCTGCATCGTTCCAAAATACAAATCGTGTTTTGATAGAAAATGCAATCAAAGGCGGGGTCGACTCTCTAAGAGGCCTAAAGGAAAATGTCATAATCGGAAGATTAATCCCAGCTGGTACAGGATTCAAGAAGAATTTACTCGTAAGTGAGGAGGAATAGTTCGAAACATATGAACTCTCCCGTTCAAAAAATAAAGGAGAGGCTTTCGATAGAGGATGTAGTCTCTTCTTACATAAAATTAGATAGGATAGGCACAAATTTAAAAGCTAAGTGTCCTTTTCATAATGAAAAGACCCCCTCCTTTTTTATCTCTCCAGAGAGAGGTACATATTATTGTTTTGGGTGTGCAGCCAAGGGAGACATATTTTCTTTTGTAGAAGAATTCGAGGGTCTTGATTTTAAAGGAGCTCTTAAGCTATTAGCCGATAAAGCAGGAGTTGCGCTTGAAAACTTTGATAAAGAAAAAGATGGTTTAGTTTTTTCAGAGAAGGAAAAATTATATAGAATAATGGAAGAAGCAACTAAATATTTCTCCCTAAACTTATCTAAAGAAAAAGAAATTTTGGAATATTTGAAATTACGCGGATTAGAAGACAAAACAATAAAAGATTTCAGAATAGGATATGCCAGATTAGAATGGAGGGAACTTTACTCTTATTTACAAAAAAGAGGTTTTAAAGATGAAGAGATAGAAAAAGCAGGCTTAGCAAAGAAGACAGAAAAAGGGATGTATGATAGATTTCGTGGTAGAATTATGTTTCCGATTTCTGATTCTAGCGGTAGGGTAATTGCTTTTTCGGGGAGGATTTTTGTAGATGATGAAAAATCTGCAAAATATTTAAATAGCCCAGAAACTCTAATATTCAATAAATCCTCTGTGCTTTTTGGTTTAGATAAAGCCAAAGATTCAATACGTAAAAATAATTTTTCTATTTTAGTTGAAGGACAGTTTGATCTGGTATTATCTCATCAGGCAGGATACAAGAATACAATAGCGACTTCAGGCACAGCTTTGTCAGATTCTGTAGTTTCAAAGGAAAGTGTGGTATCTGGGTTGGGTTTGGTTCGTCGTCTTTCTCAAAATATAGTCTTAGCATTTGATGCCGATAAAGCCGGGATAAATGCTTCAAGTCGAGCGAGCAAAATTGCTCTATCTTTGGGGATGGATGTAAAAGTGGCAAGTTTACCAGAGGGCGTAGATCCGGCTGATTTGATTTCTAAACAAGGGATAGACGCATGGAGAGAAGCTATTAAAGGTTCTAAACACGTAATAGAATTTATTTTGGATAGAGTTATAAAAGATTCTAGAGGTGATAAGCGTAAAGTGGGCTTGGGGATAAAAGAAAAGGTTTTGCCTTATGTAAATGTGCTTGAAAGCACTATTGAAAAATCACATTTTTTAAAGAAAATAAGTGAAACTTCGCAAATATCAGAGACTGCTATAATGGACGATCTAAAAAAGGTAGAGAAAGAATCTTTGCAAGAGAAAAAAGAAATTGAAGAGATAAAAAATATAACCAATAAAGTCTTTAGAAAAGATTATATAGAACGCAGATTATTGGGGATAATTTTATGGCAGAAGACCTTATTAGAGAAAAGTATTGATATAGATAATCTATTAAAAGAAGTATGTTTAGTTTTAAATAAAGATGAAAAACAAATATTAGAAAGCGCAAAAGACAACGCTTCGGATTTGATCTTTGAAGCTGAGATTTTTTATAAAGAAGATATTGATTTAAAAAAAGATGTGGAAGAGATGTTGATTAATTTAAAAGAGGAGTATTTAAAAGAAAAATTGCAAAATAAAATGTGGGAATTGCATAAAGCTGAAGAAAATAAAGATGGACCACAATCAGTCAAGATTCTACAAGAATATAAAATTCTATACGACCAGATACAAAATATTAAAAATAACAAAAAGTAAAATTATGAAGAAAAAAACAAAAATAAAGAAAGTAAAAAAGTTAATAAAGAAACAAGTAAAAAAAATTAAAAAAACAGTTAAAGTCAAAAAAGTGGTTAGAAAAGATAAAAAGTCAACAAAAAAGACAATTAAAAAAACAACATATGCAGAGAAAAAGATAGAGGAGTTGGGAAGACTCTCAAACGAACTGATAGAAAAAGGCAGAAAAAGAGGGTTTATTACTTATGATGAGATATTAAAGACTTTTCCAGATATTGAGAATAATATTTTATTTTTAGATGAACTTTATGAAAAGTTTACAGTGGCAGGAATAGATATATTGGAAGGTGGTAACTTACTTAATCTAGATAATGATGCCAGCGATGGAGATATGAACAAATCCACCATGCACGATTCCATCCAAATGTATTTAAAGGAAATAGGACAATATGCGCTTATAAATGCCAGTGATGAAAAAGGACTTGCTAAAAGAATAGAGAATGGAGACGAAGAAGCAAAGAATTTACTAGCTCGTGCAAATTTGCGTCTTGTTGTGTCTATTGCCAAGAAATATGTGGGTAGAAGTGCGAACCTGACCTTACTTGATCTTATTCAAGAAGGAAATTTGGGGCTTTTTAAAGCAGTGGAGAAATTCGACTGGACTAAAGGATATAAATTCTCTACCTATGCTACCTGGTGGATTCGTCAGTCTATCACTCGAGCATTAGCCGACCAATCTAGGACTATTCGTATTCCTGTGCATATGGTGGAGACTATTTCAAAATACAAACAAACACATAGAAAACTTAGCCAAGATCTCGGTCGTGAACCACTGGCAGAAGAGATAGCGACAGAGATGGGTATTCCAGTGGAGAAGATACATGTGATTGAGAATATTTCCCAAGAGACTATTTCTTTGGAACAGCCAATAGGGGATGACGATGATAAATCCACTTTGGAGAATTTTATTCCAGATGATAAGATCTTACGCCCTGACCAAGAATCCTCAAGGAGAATTCTGTCTGACCAGATTCGTGAAGTCTTAGATGAATTAAACCCAAAAGAGAGAAAAATATTAGAGATGCGTTATGGTTTACTTGATGGCATCCAACACACTCTTGAGAGAGTGGGGGAAGAATTCGGCGTGACTCGTGAACGTATTCGTCAAATCGAAGCGAAAGTACACGACAAACTTCGCCAGCACGAAAAAATATCTCGTTTAAAAAACTATTTTGACTAGTTCCAGCAATTTAAGCAAGGGTAGTCCTTGCTGGAACTAAGGAGTAATTCTATTTTCGTTAAATATCTGTTCGTGTATTTTAAAATCTAATTCCATGTTTTTTATATATTCTGGAATCAGAGAAAAATCAAGAATAGTTGATTCTGGTCGATTGCTTTCTATAAAATCTTGGTAGCTGGAAAATCCATATTGTTCTAAAAAATTCTTAGCCTCTTTTTTATTTTTAACACCATTTTCTTTCCACCCTTTATCAATTATTGAAAGTGGATTAAGATGCACATAAGAAAATATATACATATATTGTGATTCATTATTAATGTGTTCTGATCTGAAAGGATGGGTAAAAAGGGGACCGCTCCTTTCGTATTTAGTATTAAAATACATTGAATAAGCGGTTAAAAGTTTAGCCATAAATTTACTTATACCGCCAGACTTATGTTCATATAAAATTAAGTGAAAATGATTTGGCATTAGACAATAACCTAAAATTGAAACAAGAGTTTTACTTCTTTTTTCTTTAAAAATATCTTTCAAATTATTTTTACTTGTTTGCAGAAAATTGTCCATTCTAAATGAATCAGTTTGGTTCATTATATACAATAGGGCGACAAAACGATTGTAGTCTTTTATATTAAGAAATATCTTACGTTTTTCTACTCCTCGAGAATATATGTGATAATATTCGCCTTCAACAAATGGGGTTTTTCTATACATATATCTATTATATATGGATATAAAATTTAAGCAAGGGTAGTCCTTGCTGAAAATACTGGAAATAAGAAACATTATATTTAGTTATCCACATTATTCTTTGACAAAAACTGTCGGGGGTAGTGTTACGGTATTACTATAATTTGGATTAAAAAATATGAAAGAAGAATTTAAAAATTATACTGAACAAAAAGAGATATCTTGAAAATAGATACGGAAAGTAAAATACAAGGCAAGACCTTGTATTTTTAATCTCTCGTTTAAAAAACTATTTTGATTAAATTATTTCAACACTTTGTCTATTTTTGCTGTCACTGTGTCAGTTGGGAGATAGCCGTCGATAGTATCTACGATTTCTCCATTTTTCAAGATGAAACCTTTAGGAGTGCCTGTTACCCCGATTGCCACCCCGTTTGATTTTTGTTCCTCTACAGCTTTGGTATATTTACCGTTATCTAAGCACAAATTAAAACTAATAGTATTAAGTCCTAGAGTTTGGGCAAAAGATTTTAAATTTGCGTTAGAAAATCCACCTGCATTCTCTCCGTTTTGATGATCAAAAAGATAATCGTGATAGTCCCAGAATTTACCTTGATCACCAGCACATCTAGCCGCTTCAGCTGATTTTATGGATTCATCTTTTTTGATTGAGTATTTGGGGGGTTTTATAAAAGTTCCTAGGAATGCAAAATCTCTGTAAACTAAATTAACTTTGCTTTCTGGTAAGTATTTATCTCTCAATTCTTTCTCAGCTTCACTGTGGAATTTCCCACACCATGGACACTGAAAATCCTCATACATTATTACTGAAATTTTTGCATTTAGGTCGCCCATTATCCTATCTTCTTTTGAAATAGGTGCTAATTCTGCTTTTTTTGGTTCATCTGCTTGTTTATTAGTTTTTCCATTATTGGATTTAATCCATGTAAAACCCAGTAAAATAGAGCCAGAAATCAATATTCCAGCTATTATTATCGACATTTGCACTGTTAATTCATCCTTTTTGTTTTCCATTTTTTATTGATTAATTATTAATAGTTATACACCTAATTAGTGTAGCATATATTTTTATTATGTTATAATAATTATATTAAAAAGGTCTTTTTATAAATTAACTTTTCCGTAATAAGCGGGAATAAATTAAAAGAATTATGTGTACTAAAAATGGTAGTTGTACTATGAGTATGATTGGTAAAGTTTTGCTTATCGTCGGTGGTATCAACTGGGGTTTGGTAGGTTTGGGGACACTTTTACAAAGTGGTAGTTCTTGGAATGTAGTAGAGATGATATTTGGTCCTGTTTCCACTCTTACAAGTATTATTTATGTCTTAGTTGGTATTGCTGGTGTGATGAAAATATTTGGTTGTAAGTGTAGCAAGTGTATGAGCTGTACTTGTTCTACTGATGGAAACATGGAAAACAAGATGTAATTTATTTTCTCGCTTTCATTTTGTTTTTAAACAAACCCCGTCGTAAGCTTACGACGGGGTTTGCATTTGAGCCTTAAAATGCTATATTATACTATAATTATGACTTTTGTCGGAGAGGCGATATTTTACATCTTTTCTTTTTTATCCTTATATGTGCAGGTGTTTTTTTTGGTTACTTTTCTTGAAAATAAAGATAAGATAGTTGTTCGTAAGGGGGAAATCAAACTTGGCCATTATCCATCTGTGACTGTTATAGTTCCTTCTTTCAATGAAGAAAATACGATTTACAAAACTGTGCTTTCACTTCTAGATTTAAATTATCCTAAAGATAAATTAAAAATTTTATTGGTTGATGATGGTTCTACTGATGGCACATGGAACATCATAAAAAAGTTTGACAATTGTCCAAACATAAAAATTTTTCAAAAAGAAAATGGTGGTAAATATACTGCTCTAAACCTAGGGTTGTCGCATCTTGAAACTGATTTTGTGGGTTGTTTAGATGCTGATTCTTTTGTAGAAAAGGAATCATTGATGCGTATTATGAGTTATTTTGAAAGAGATCAAGATACTATGGCGGTAGCTCCATCTATTATCGCTACTAATTCCAAAAATATAGTTCAAAAAGCACAAAAAGCTGAATACGAGTTAGTGTCTGTCTATATCAAGAAAATGCTTGGTTTTTTGGGTGCTATTCATATCACTCCTGGCCCCTTTACTATTTTTAAGAGAAAAGTTTTTGACGATTTAGGTCCGTATCGTCATGCTTATAATACTGAAGATATGGAAATAGCTTGTAGAATGCAGAAAAATCATTATAAGATAGAACAGTGTAACGATGCATATGTTTATACTAATACTCCACCGACGATTAAAAAGCTTTATAAACAAAGGGTACGTTGGATTTACGGATTTATAAATAATACGATAGACTATCGCAAGATTATTTTTAGGAAAAAATATGGCAATTTTTCACTTTTTACTATGCCTTCCAATATTATTTCTATCTTCGCCATCAGTTATCTTTTTGCTAGGATGATTTATGATTTTGGTGTCTTTTTGTCTTTAAAAATTACTCAGTTTGAAACTATCGGTTTTAATTTTCCTTCTAAGACTAATTTTCTTGATCCATTTTTTATAAACACTCACTCTATTCTTTTTATTTCTGTCGTATTGTATTCTTTAATGATTTTATCCATTATGTTGGGGAAAAGGATGGTGGAAGGAAAATGGATTTTTTCTGTTAATATAGTATATTTTGTTATCATTTCTAGTCTTACTGCCCCTTTTTGTTTTTTAAAAGCTATTTATAACACGATTATATCAAGACAACCAAACTGGAGATAAAATAAATTTTAAAATATGGAAAAGAATAATAAAAATGATTGGAAGAGATATTTAATTGTTTTTCTACTTACAGCAGGAGTTTTCTTGAGTGCCAGTTATATTAGTAATTACTTTGGCAATAAGAAAATTGATCAATTAAAATCAATTCAAGATAATATATCTATTGATATTTTATCTTCAGAAACTCAATTTTCTTTACTCTCAGAACTTTCTTGCAAGAATGTTTCTGATTCTGTCCTTTCCAATGAGCTTAATGAACTCGGAAGTAAACTAGAATGGGGGGAGCAAAACTTGGGAATGATGGATACTGTTTTATACTTGAAAAAGTATTATTCACTTCTTGAAATAAAAGATTATCTTTTGACGAAGAAAATATCTGAACGTTGTAAAACAAAATCTGCATTTATTCTTTACTTTTATACTACCCCAGATAATTGTAGTGAATGCAAAAAAGAAGATCTAGTACTGTCTTATCTGAAAGATAATTATCCAGAACTGAAGGTTTATTATTTTGATTACAGTACTGATTTGTCAGCAGTAAAGGCTATGCTTCATATATACAAAATAGAGGATACCAAGCTCCCAGCTCTTGTGTTAAATGACGATGTTTTGACTGGTTTTCATAGTGTCTCAGAACTTGAGTCACAAATCCAAAAATCTTTCAAATTTAAAGCATTAAAACTAAAAGAAAATAGTCAGTAAATAATTTAAGGTATCATATTTACTACTTCACAAGCGTAAAACATTGGATGAATATTTTTGCATCTTTCTTGGTAAAATTTTTGGGCTAAATTCCCAATATTGTCACCAAATGACAGGAAGGCTTTTACTTGGGAGATATATTTATGAATACTACTAACTTTTTCTGATAGTTCTGTCTTGTTTAATTCTATGGGTAATTCTTTAAATTCTATATTTTCTTTTTCTTTCAAATATGTATTCAAACTACCCATTTGGGCTAAAGCAAACTGTCTGACATATGGGAAATCTTCATAAATAAAAAAATGTGTATTTGTTTGTGTATTTTCTTTAATTACACCCATTAATGCGTCGTGCATTATCTGATGATCAGGGTGAGTAATCTTTTCTCCAAATGTCGCTGGACCATATATATAAAGTTCCCTGTTTTTATTATTTTCAATAATAGATTGTATGTTTTTTATTATATTTTCTCTAATTATTTGGTTTTCATTTGTTTTTCTATATTGAAAATCTGGGTAATCATAGTTTTTAATAATTGCACCAAAAGGTATCAAAGCTTTTTTATTTTCTTTTGTTCTAGCCAAAACTGCTTCATCACTATCAGAAAAGCCAGATATTTTATCCCAATTTGTGTGTATTATTTCTGTGGGTCTTTTTGTAAAAAATGTTGCGACTTCGAGCTTGTGTTCACGTTTTGCCATCAATCCTCCCAAAGAAAGCACTCCATCATCAAAGTGAGGCGACAAAATTATATCCAATGCTTCTTTCTTTGAAATTTTATTTTGAGTTGGCTTTAAAACTGCTGGTTCTTTTTTATTTGAATAAACATAAAAAGCTCCATATATAAATATAGAAATTACAAATAGTATTATAATTTTTTTTATTCATATTATTTCTAGAGCCGGCAGGGGGATTCGAACCCGCGACATCCGCTTTACAAAAGCGGCGCTCTACCAACTGAGCTATGCCGGCGTATCTATTTTATTTTAAACAACTAAACTGTCATCTAACTTTACTCAATTCCTTCTTCTTTCTTTATCTGATGCTTTATCTTTCTAATCTTGTGTTTGTATTCGGAAATCATTTTAAGGAACTTGGAACTTTCTTCTTTTAATTCTCTTTCTTTTTCTGGAATATATTTTGTCTTTATATCATTCAAAACTGCTTTTGCATCTTTATATTTATTTTTAACAAAACTTGAGAACAATACATAAGTTCTGACTGTCTTTACTGTTATATTATAGCCATGTCGCCTTACATTGTTTATAGTTATATATTTTAATTCTTTTAAATCTGGCATATCAACTCTAAAGTCATCATCCATCTTTGTGTTACCCTTTCGAAGGAGGATTATTTTTTTTCCAACTAAGAAACTAATTCCTATTATAGACCCAAAGAATAAAATTAAGAGAAAATACATATTTTTTTTAAATTAAACAGAAACTTTCTTGACCTCTTTTATCTTAGCTTTTGCTTTTTCTAAAAGTTGTCCCACTGTCTCATCTCCATTCTTAATAAATGGTTGGTCTAATAGTGTCTTTTCTTTGAAGTATGTTGATATTTTACCCTCAAGCATCTTTTTCTTTATATCTTCTGGTTTATTGATGCTGGCTACCTCTTTGCTAAATATTTCTTCCATCATTTTTATAGCATCAGTATTTATGTCATTCTTTGATATGTATTCTGGTTTCATAGCTGTGATGTGCATGGCTATATCTTTAGCAAGTTCTACATTCCCTCTTTCAAGACTTACTACTACACCAGATTTGTTGTTATGTACATAGCTACCCAATACACTACCTTCTACTATATATACATCCCCGAGTTGTATATTTTCTCCAGTTTTCTGAATTACTCCATCTATCATGTTTTTAGCATCTACTTTCATTTTTTCTATGTCGGATGTGAGCACTTCGTCAGCTAGTTTAGATAATAGAGAAGTGAAATCTTCATTTTTAGAGACAAAATCAGTTTCACATTGTAGTGCCATCAATACTGCTTTATTACCATTTAATTTTATTACTACAGCTCCGTCTTTTACTTCGCGGTTTGCTTTTTTAAGTGCTATGTCAGAGCTGGTTTTCTTTAAGATCGCGAGAGCTTTTGTCATATCACCCTCAGCTTCTTCGAGTGCTCGTCTACATTGCATTACAGAGATACCTGTCGCATCTCTAAGTTCTTTTACTAACTCAGTAGTTATTGTTGCCATATTTTTTATTTATGCCTTAG
The DNA here is from genome assembly GCA_943350875.1 of Candidatus Nomurabacteria bacterium. Taxonomy (GTDB): domain Bacteria; phylum Patescibacteriota; class Minisyncoccia; order Phycocordibacterales; family UBA9973; genus UBA9973. The sequence continues at coordinate 155,421 of CALRAL010000002.1, forward strand.
TTGGTACAGACATTATACCTGCTTTGTAGGCGTTTGCTATATATGTTGTAAATAATTTAATTGAAGGTATAGAAGCATCATTACCTACGATAGGGTAATCAATGCCTTTTATGTTTGAATCAGAATTTACAAGGGCTATTACTGGCACATCGTATTTCTTTGCCTCAGTAGCTGCTATGTGTTCTGCTTTTGTGTCTATGATAAACAATGCGTCTGGAGTTTTCTTTACACCCACTAAACCGGAATAATATCTGGAGAGTTTTTCCATTTTCTTTGCCATAACTACTCGTTCCTTTTTTGTATATTTTTCGAGGCTTCCTTCTGCAGAATCTTTACGATAATTCTCAAGGCTATTTATTCTCTTTTTTATTTCTGTAAAATTACTCAAAGTGCCACCGATCCACCTCTCTACTACATAAGGCATATCTAGAGACATAGCGATAGTCGTGATTGTATCTTGAGCTTCAGGTTTTGTACCGACAAATAAGACAGTCTTGTTTTTTGCGCCCAGTTCTTTTACGAACTCCATAGCGCTATTTAGCATCATAGTGGTCTTTTCTAGGTTTATGATGTCAGTCCTGTTCTTTGTAGCTAATATAAAAGGAGACACAGAAGGGTGTCTTCGGGTCTTTGAATATCCGTAATGCGCTCCAGCGCTAAACATCTGTTCTATCAAAGTTTCGTCGTTTTCTACTTTTTGCATATAAGGATTCTAGCAGAAAGCTGATACTTTTGCAACTTTGACCAAAAATTGCTAAGTCTTGCCTAGCAATTATGGCCAAATTATTTCACCATATGAGTTATAAAGAGGGACTAAATTTTTTTCATATTCTGTTCCAATCAATCTATCTAATCTAGTTTTTAGCATTTTTATATATTGTTCATTTGAAAAACTAAAAGGTAAATTTATTTTGCCTGTTTCTGTTTTTCCTCCAATGGTTGGTATTTTGATAGATTTAGTATTCTTTGGATTTTCTAATTGAATAATATTTTTATTTAAAACAAGAGCGTGAATATTTTTAGGCATGATTTTTTTGTCATAAAAATTTTCAATATAATTTTTGTCTACAAGATTTTTTAGAGAAATATTTTTTAATCCTTCAAATGATTTTTTATCTAAATCTTTATCTAATAAAATTCCAACCTGACCGGCTTCTGGCCATGGATAATCACCATCTTTAAATGAATAAAGACTTGGATCATATATAGTCATATAAGTAAAATTATGATTTTCCCAAGCTGGGTGATTAAATTTACCTCCATACTTCCAATGAACTTGTTTTCTATCTGAGATAGGGTTGATACCCTCTTTTAAAATTCCAGGTATATTTGGTATTTGGGTCCAGATCAAAAAACCTTCAAATTTTTCAATGTTAATTTTTTTTTGTTCGATTTTTTTAATAATTCCTTCTTTTGTAGAATTCTTACTAAAACTAAGGTTCTCATTGAAATTCATAAATATATCATAACATTTTATTTATATAATAAATTGCTAGGCAAGACCTAGCAATTTTTCATTGTAGCTTAACCAGCCAAAGACTTCTTCTTGAAATGTTTCTTTGTTTAGAAAATATTTTGGGAAAACTTTTATATTTAGTATTTTATTTTGAACCCTCTCTTTTTCCAGGTAATCAAGATAACTTGAATATTTGTAGTTTTGTAAATATTCAAGAGTTTCTTTTTTATTTTTAATTCCATTTTCCTTCCAATTTTTATCTATTAATTTTACTGGATTTAAATGAATATAAGAGAAAATATATTTTAGGTATCTATCTTCATACAAATGTTCAGACTTAAATTTACCTTCAAATAAACTCCCGATTCTTTTGTATTTTTTGTTGTAATACATCACATAGGCGGTCATAAGTTTTTGCATAAATTTACTGATACCTTTTTCTTCTATCTGAGTGATAAGAATATGAAAATGATTAGGCATTAGACAATAAGAACCGATTGATACAATTTGTTTTCCTCTTTCAAAATCATAAGGACTTTCTCCTTTGGCCAGAGTAAAGATCCTAAAATCATTGGTGGAATTACAAGCGTACATAAGACTCAAAAAGCGGGAATAATCTTCATTATCATGAAAAATTTTCTGTTTACTATTACCACGATTGTATATATGATAATATTCACCATTGGCTAAATTTATTTTTCGAATAGACATAAACATATTATATGCCTAAAGAAATTGCTAGGCAAGACCTAGCAATTTCTTTTGCAACTTTGACCAAAAGGGATTTTTCGGGTAGGATAGAGGGATGAGACAATCTAAACTTTTTACAAAAACAAAAAAAGAGAGCCCAGAGGGTGAAGTGTCTAAAAATGCAGAACTCCTTATTCGAGGGGGTTTTGTGCACAAGGAGATGTCCGGTGTGTATAGTTATCTACCTCTTGGTTTGCGAGTGATTAAAAAAATTGAAAATATAATCAGAGAAGAAATGAATGGGGTGGGTGGGCAGGAGATCTTGATGTCTGCTTTCCAACCCAAAGAGAATTGGGAAAAAACTGGCCGATGGGAAAGTATGGATGACTTGTATAAGGTTCCAGATTCTTCGGGTAAAGAAGTAGCGCTAGGTCCTACGCATGAAGAGATAGTGGTGCCAATTTTAAAAAATTATATTTCTTCATATAAAGACTTTCCCATAGCTATCTATCAGATTCAAAATAAATTCAGAATGGAATTACGAGCAAAATCTGGACTTTTACGAGGTCGCGAATTTATCATGAAAGATATGTATTCTTTTCACACTAATAAAGAAGATTTTGAAAATTTTTATGAAAAGATGAAAGGAGTTTACAAAAGTATTTTTAAAAGAATAGGTATTGGACATTTAACTTACATGACTTTTGCTTCCGGTGGGACTTTTTCGAAATATTCTCATGAATTTCAGACTATCACTCCTGTCGGTGAAGATACTATCTATGTAGATGAGGGTAGCAGTGTGGCTGTTAATAAAGAGGTTTTTAATGATGAAATTTTGGACCAACTTGGTCTAGATAAGGCTAAAATGGTTGAACATAGAGCTATTGAAGTCGGTAATATCTTTGATTTAAAGACTAAGTATTCAGTCCCTTTTGATTTATCCTATACTGACGAAAAAGGGGAGAAAAACACTGTTTTGATGGGTTGTTATGGTATCGGCTTGGGGAGGCTTATGGGTACAGTGGTAGAGGTGCTTTCGGATGACAAAGGTATTATCTGGCCTGCGTCCATTGCTCCATTTTCAATACATTTGCTTTCACTCGGTGAGGATGAAGCGGTTTTGAAAGAAGCTGATAAAGTGTATGATGCTTTGATAAAAAATAATGTGGAAGTTCTATTTGATGATAGAAGTGGATTTTCTGCCGGGGAGAAATTTGCTGATTCTGATTTGCTTGGTATTCCACTGCGTGTTGTAGTATCTGCGAGAAGTATTAAAGAAGGCGGAATAGAATTGAAAAAGCGCACGGAAGAAAAAGGGAAAATTGTTTCTTTAAATGAATTATTATCTTTGCTAGCACCTAAAAGCTAGTATCTAGAACCTAACCTGAAATGTTCGACAAATTCTACAAATTAATTTCAAATGACATTGGTATAGACCTTGGCACTTCTAATACTTTAGTGTATTTGAAAGGGCACGGCATAGTCATTAATGAACCATCAGTCGTAGCTGTGAATATGAAGACAAATCAGATATTGGCTGTCGGTACCAAAGCCAAAGAAATGTTGGGCAGGACTCCAGGACATATCAAAGCAGTACGCCCCTTGGTAGACGGTGTTATATCTGATTTTGAAGTGACTGAAGAAATGCTTTCATATCTCATAAATAAAGCAGACAAGATGTTTAAGAAATGGGCGCGTCCGAGAGTACTCGTAGGGGTGCCTTCTGGTATTACGAATGTAGAGATTCGAGCTGTATATGATGCAGCTCGTTCGGCTGGAGCGAGAGAAGTATTTCTCATCGAGGAACCAATGTCCGCGGCTATTGGTATCCGCTTACCAATCAAGGAGCCTGTGGGTTCGATGATTGTAGATATAGGAGGAGGCACTACAGATGTAGCAGTCATATCGCTCGGTGGTATTGTGAAATCAAAGAATTTAAAAATAGCAGGGGATAAATTAAATAACGACATTATCACTTATATGCGTGACGAGTTCAAGCTCTTGATAGGTGAGAGTACGGCTGAAAAAGTTAAAATATCCATCGGTTCTGTGATTCCTGGTGGCTATATGGAGGAGGAAGTTCGTGGAAGGGATCTCCTAACAGGGCTACCTCGGGAAGTGGTAGTGAACGATGCAGACATTCGAGAAGCTATCTCTGGGTCTATTAAATGGTTGGTAGATGGGATAAAAGATGTGCTTGAAACTACTCCTCCGGAAATATTATCTGACATTATGTATCGAGGGATTTATCTTTCTGGTGGTGGGGCTTTGCTCTCAGGGCTAGATAAACTTTTACAAAACATTTTAAAGATACCAGTCTATGTTGTGGATGATCCTCTATCGGCTGTGGCTCGCGGTACAGGAGTGGTATTTGAAGATATTTTATCTTTTAATGAAGTTTTGATAAAAAATCAAGATGACTTACCTCCTAGATAAAAAAGAAAAAAGGAAATCTATTTTCAATATTAGTATTTATGTTTTGGTTTTTTTAATTCTGATTTATTTTAGATCTAGTATTTTTAATTCTTTTTCTTATTTGAGCTCTGTGATTTTTAAACCAGTTTTAGTTTTTGGAAATAATATCAGTGATGAGTTAGCAGTATTTGGTTCATATTTAAAGTCTAAAAAATCTTTACTTTTAGAAAATGAAAATCTAAAGTCACAACTTCTAGAAAACAATGCTCAACTATCAAATTACAATTCTATTTTGGATGAAAATACAAAAATAAAAGAAATTTTAGGTAGGAAAAATGAAAAGATGAATTTGATTTTGTCTGCTATTTTAGCCAAGCCGAATCATTCTATTTACGATACTCTTTTGATCGATGTAGGGGCAAATAAAGACATAAAAACAGGGGATAGAGTCTTTGCCTTGGGTGATGTGCCTATTGGATATGTGGGGGAAGTTTATCCAAGTTCTTTAAAGGTAATTTTGTTTTCAAATCCGGGCGAAAAGATAGAAGGGATTATTTCGCAAAGTTTTACTGCTCTAGGTAAGGATGTTTCTGTAGAGTTAACAGGTCGAGGAGGGGGGAATTTTGAGATGATTTTGCCTCAAGGTTTTACTTTAGAAAAAGGTACAGATGTGGTTCTGCCTGGAATAAAGCCGTATGTCTTGGGTCAATTTAAAACTATTATTTCTGACCCTCGTGATTCTTTCATCAAAGCCCTCTTTGTGAGTCCTGTAAACGTTCAAGAATTAAAGTTTGTGGAGGTGGAGAAATGACGAGATACTGAGCGAAGCGAACGTATTGAAAAATAATAATGCATTTTAAAATTGAGAAAAAATTAAAGGGTAGTTTGGGGAGGGTGGGAACATTAGAAACTCCACATGGGGTGATACATACTCCAGCCTTTGTGCCTGTGGGGACCAAGGCAAGTATTAAATCTCTCACTCCTGAACAAGTGGAAGGCCTCGGTGCAAAGGTAATACTCGGCAATACTTATCATCTATATTTACAGCCTGGAGATGAGACAGTAGCTAAAGGCGGAGGTATAGGAAAGTTTATGAATTGGAATGGTCCCACGATGACGGATTCTGGAGGATTTCAAGTTTTCTCACTTGGAGTTGCCTATGGCAAAGAACTTTCAAAAATCACAAAAATAACAGATCCGTTATTTATAATTCCAGAGCGCTTTGATGACAGTGATGCGCCAAGGCTAGCAAAGATAGGACAGGATGGGGTTTCTTTCAAATCACATTTAGATGGTTCAATACATTACATCACTCCAGAGAAATCAATACAGATTCAGCACAATTTAGGTGCAGATATTATTTTTGCCTTTGATGAATGTACTAGTCCTGCGGAGGATGTGCAGTATCAAGAAGATGCGCTGGAGAGGACTCATAATTGGGCGAAGAGGAGTTTGGAAGAACATTTAAAGCTTACCTCATTAAAATTTTCTGCCCCTGCGCCCTTCGCCGATCCCGGCAAGGTCGCCGTGGGACCCTCGGGGACAAAAAATTCTAATGAGGTTCACTTTTCTCCCGCTCTCTTTGGCATCGTGCAAGGAGGTAGAGACGAAAGTTTGAGGAAAAAATCAGCAAAATTCATTAGTAGTCTTGATTTTGATGGATTTGGTATTGGAGGTTCGTTTACTAAAGAAGACATGTCTTCAGCTGTAAAATGGGTGAATGAAATATTGCCGGAAGAAAAGCCAAGACATTTGCTCGGCATCGGTGAGCCAGAAGACCTTTTTATGGGTATAGAAAATGGCGTGGATTTATTTGATTGTGTACTCCCGACTCGTCTTGGTAGGAATGGTACGATATACACAAAGAATGGAAAAATAAGCATTAGTAATACAAAATTCCGTGAAGATTTTAGCCCCATTGAAGAAGACTGCGAATGTTATACATGTGGCGGGAAAAGGTCTTTCCTTGAGGAGGAGCAGAGCGACGGGAAAGGAGAGACCTTGAGGAGCCAAAGAGGTTATACCAAAGCTTATGTTGCGCACCTTTTCCATGGCAAAGAAATGCTTGCAGGTACTTTGGCTTCGATTCATAATCTCTATTTTATTATGAACCTAGTGAAAAAAATTCGTCAATCAATTTTAGATGACAATTTCTTTGAATTCAAAGAGGAGTTCCTAAAAGGGTATTTAAGTCAAATTGCCTAGGTGGCCTATGTGTGGTATTGCATTTTTTTGACAGATTGCTATAATAGTTTTACTTTAATGGACAAAAATAAAATTAAGAAACAGACGAAAAATTGGAAGAAATTCTGGAAACTTGGCGAGGATGAATTTAATACTCAGTATTTTGACATCAATGCCAACGGTGAACTAGTGGTAAAAGAAGGATACTACCAGTACAACATAATGGACATAGTTAAAAAATATGGTACTACGACCGAAGTATTTTTTCCATTTATTTTAGAGAACAGAGTGCGAGATTTGATAGAACTTTTTAATGCTTACATTAAGATTTTAAATTACAAGGGTAGATTCTATTACCATTATGTGATGAAATCTAATCAACATAGAGAATTTGTCTTACCAGCTATTGCGGAGGGGGCGCACATAGAAGTGTCTTCTGCTAATGAACTTTTTTTAGTAAAGAGAATGTTGGAGCAAGAGAAATTTAATCACAAAATAAGGGTGACTTGCAACGGACCAAAAACTGACCAATATATCAATTTGATCGAAGAACTTCGTGAAAAAGGCCTCATCATCATACCAATCATAGAAAACCGTGGAGAGTTGGAAAGATTAAAGAAATTCAAAGGAGAAGTGGGCGTACGTGTGAATTTGGATTTAAAAGTGGATGCACATTGGGATAAGAAATATAATCATTTTGGTTTTGATGAAGAGGAATTAGTAAAAATTGGGAAGATAAGAAACCTTTCAATGCTACACTATCATATCTCCACTCAGAATGAGAAGATTGAAGGTTTTGTGAAGCCACTCAAACGCGCTATAGAACTTTATGCTAAATTAAAAGAACAAAATCCTGCTTTGGACACTGTGAACTTTGGTGGTGGTATGGCTGTACCTTATGAAAAAAAGAAGAAAATGATTTCGGTCAAAAGTTTAGTCAACCAGATGATTAAAGTTGCCAAAAAAGAGAGTGATAAATTAGGAGTGAAGCATCCGAACTTGGTTTGTGAATGGGGGAGTTATTTTACAGCTCCATCACAAATTAGCCTCTTTAAGGTTTTAGAAGAAAAGGCTATTGGCAACAAGACTGATACTAAGTGGTATTTTATTGATGGGTCTTTCATTACAAACTTGACTGACACTTGGTCTGTTGTTCGTCATAAATGGCATTTTGCGGCAGCGAACCATTTGAATACTCGCAGATTACAAAAAGTCTGGCTTGCTGGTTCTACGTGTGATGCTGATGACAGATATACAGCATCTGGGAACTATGTACTTTTGCCAAAAATTACTGAAGATAGTCCAGATTTGTACCTGGTAGTTTTTGATACTGGATCTTATCAATATACTTTAGGCAATAATCATTGTTTGCTTTCAAAACCAGCTCTCGTAGTATGTCAAAATGGGGAAGTGAAACTTTCACGCAAAAGGCAAACACCAGAAGAATTAGGAAAAATATTTGGTTGGAATGGTGAACATAAATAGTTTATGTCTAAAAAGAAGATAATATTTTTAATTATAGTTGTTGTCGGAGCATTTTTTTTGCTCTCTAGTAATAATTTGCGTTATGTGAAAATAAATGGAGTCACTTTAAAAGTCAGTCTAGCTTTGACTGAGCGGGCACAAGAAAGAGGTCTTTCGGGGAGGGAGAGTTTAGAAGAAAATGAAGGGATGCTTTTTGTATTTTCACAACCAATTGCTAGGAACTTTTTCTGGATGAAAGAGATGAATTTCCCATTAGATATGATCTGGTTTGGAGCAGATAAAAAAGTAGTTTACATCAAGAAAAATGCCACTCCAGAATCATATCCAGAATCTTTTGGCCCCAATGAAGAGACGAAATATGTTCTGGAAGTAATTTCAGGCTTTTCTGATAAATATAATCTTAAAGAAGGAGATCTTTTAGAATTCTAAATTAGAAGGTGTATCGTTTTTATTACTTTTGAAATGAGTGTGTACTTTTTTGCTAGTTAGTATCAAATGTAAGATAAGGAGGACTAATATTGCACCACCGATGAGCGTATTCGGCATGAAGCTTGAGCCCAAGATAGCATTTGCAGCTAATTGTAGAGTAGAAGGCTCGCTCGAGGTCGGTGCTTTTTCCTCCAGATTTTCTGGGATGACTATATCAGATTTTATCTGAATTGGTAAATCAAGTATTGTTTCTTTTTCTTTTACCAACCCAACTTTCTTTGTGGTGAATGATAATATTTTCCCTTTGACAGTGATGTGACCATTGTTAGTGACTGCGCGAAAATAATAAGTGGTGTTTTCTTTTAGGTTTGTCAGATTTTTAGAAAAGATAGAAGCTGTATTGTTTGCTTCCTTGCTTCCACGATCTGACCCTGTGAAAGTTTTTAAATCATTTATAGTACCATATTCAAACCAGACAGAAGTTGGTTGTCCTCTTCCATTTATAAAACCGTTTAGTACAGCATATTTACTATTTATATTTGTTGCATTTGAGGTGACGATTAATGGAGTAGGGTACTGTACTCCAGCATTATTCGTATTATTTGGGATAATCCTTCCACCTCCACCAGAATAACCTCCCCCACCGCCAGAACCGCTCCCTCCTCCAGAGCCACCACCACCTCCACCTCCGCCCCCTCCTCCACCACCGCTTATCACAGCCAGTGTTTGGAATTTCGCTTCTTTTGTGATACTTCCAGTTTTATTTCTAGCAGTAATTGAGTGGATATAGACAGTTCTTGGTTTTAATTTATCCACGCTAAAAGACACAGTGACAGGAGTAGTCCCATTACCGATGTTTTTAGTTTCAAAAAGTTCACCTATTATTTTATCGAAAATAACTGCCGTATCTAAACCATTTGGATTCACAGAGACATTTATCGTCGCATCTGTTGTGTGTACTACATATGTTATAGATACTATATCTGGGACAGGCAAGGGCTTGGTAGTAAATGTTATAGATTTACCATCTTCCCCGTTTATATTTTGAGCTTTTATAATTAGAGTATAAGTCGTATCTGGGGTCAGATTTTTCATTTCATATTTAACTTTCACAGGGTTTACATCAGCTCCTATGTCTTGATTTGGGAAGGGCCCCAGATCTAAAGGCATCCTAAAACTCACGTTTGTTTTCTCACCGTTTGGGTTGACGGAAGCTTCCAAAGTTGCTTCGCGCATATCTGGAGTCACTACAGCAGAGACAATAGTTGGAGCTAGTTTTGGTTTTGTTTCAATATTAGAGTAATAAGTTCCTCCACCTCCACCACTTGTGGCTGGTGCAGGCGCATGCTCAGCACTTCCGCCCGGTGTTACTACGGGGGTAGGAGCAGCTTCCGCGCTACTACTAGCCATTGCTTGGGCAAAATTATCTGGAACAATAAGAATAATAAATAAAGTTGTAACTAATATTATTTTTTTCATATATTTTTTAATTTTCTGAATGTTAATACGATAAATAAAATTATTAAGATTAATATAGACCAGCCTATAAGGGTATTGGGCAGAAAGTCATTACCAAAAATAGCGTTTGCGCCTAGCTGTGTTCCATCTATTATTTTAGCTTGGTTTACTTTTTTATCTTCAGTTGGAGAGGTGCTAGAGCTTTCTTTTTTAATCGTTTTTGGAATCGTTGTATTTGGAGTTATTTTATCATTTAACTTTGGTAGTTCTCCATCAATATGTACGATCATTACGTCATCAGTATTATTTAGAGTCGGATTTGTAGGTATAAATGCTTGCGCTAATGTTGTGGCAGATATGACATTACTCCTGACAGTATTTTCTCCGTTGTCTGAGACTGCTCGAAAATAATAAGTAGTGTTTGGATTTAAATTACTGACAGTTTGGAAAACATAGGATGCGTAATTTGCTCCATTTACTAATGTATGTGGAGTTTCGTTGTAATTTATAAAATAATTAGAATTACTGTATTCAAACCAAGCTGTTGCACTTCTACCGTTTGGGTTTATTGAAGCATTTAAGCTTATTCCACTTACAATAGGGGTGGCAGACACGGAAATAATGCTCGGGAATGATGCCTGCGCTATATTACCACCCACAAAGAAGGTGCATAAAAAAGCCATGGTTAATATTGAATTTTTTACCTTTTTAGTCATATATTACAAGTATAGCATAATAGAGTCTAAAAGTCAACCCCGTCGCTCGCGAGCCCCGTCATTCGCGAATGACAGGGCGAGCGACGGGGCTAAGTTTGCTATTTTGAGCCCTTTGTTATATAATGTATGGGTTCTTTATCGGATAGTTGCTCTCTGGCTTCGACTAGAGGGAGGAAAGTCCGAACACAGACTCCGACTTTGGTCGGAGAAGAGTAGCAGGTAACGCCTGCCGACAGTGATGTCGAGTTGCGAACAGTGACGAACCGATTTAGTTCGGGTGAAACGGCTAAATACTTACTTCTGTGCAAGATCGTGCTCCGACGTATATCGGAGAGAATCGCTTGATCCGTCTGGTAACAGACGAGACAGATAAATAACTATCGTCTTTTGCGAAAGCAAAAAATACAGAATTCGGCTTATAGATAGAGAACAAAAATATGAAAAATCCTCCCCCAAAGGGAGGATTTTTCTGTCCATATTCATTTTCGCTTGCTTTTTTATTTGTTATATGCTATACTTCCTTTGTGAGTGTGTAAGGTAAGACTTATACATCAATCGTAAACAACATAGGTGCCACAAAAACCTGCCGATGAGGCAGGTTTTTGTTTGACAAGAATTTTGTGATATAATTTTCTCAATGCTCTAAAGGCTGTCTTTTATGATTTCACAAAATCGAAAGTTATTTTTTTATAGTGTTTTTTTGTTGTTATTTTTAATACCAGGAAAATTTATTTTCTCTGTGGGTTTACCTTTACCTTTAGGATATGGAACTATCGATGGGACAAATGGTCAGGCTCTTACCCAAGATAATATAGAAGCTGACTTTTCTTGCGCTCAATGTGATGTCAAAGTTTATAATGATAAATTAACTGGTAGATTCTATCTTCCAGTAAACGGTGGTGGTTTTGTTGAACTTCATTCTTCAGATGATTCTTGGGGAGTTTTAAATGATGGTGAGGGTGTCTTAGATGGTATTGCTTACAGTACCACTTTGGGCCCAATTCTTTTTAGTTCTGATGTAAATCCGAATATAGCTGTTACCATTAATCCTACCAACGGAGAATTTAGTGGATATGCTTACAATGCTATTGTAGGTCCGATAAGGTTTGAATGTCCAGGTATGGCTTGCGTAAAGACTACTTGGCGCAAGATTGTCTTGCCTGTCCCAGTGAATGGTGCATGTGGTACAGCTGAGAAAACTTATCCAGCTTCTAGTACTAGCTATGGTACAGATACTTTTTGTACGTCTGGTGACAATCCTATACCAAATCCAACTTTTCCGACTTCTGATAATCCTTCAGCTTGGACTTGTGGAGGGCAGAATGGAGGTATTGCTGATTATTGTACAGCTCGATTGGAAGCTGTCATTCATGAAAAAAATGAATGTGTAGCTTCATCCACTGAGTCTTGTAATAGTTCTCCAAATATTTGCGGTAAAATAAATTCTGGTAATAAAACTTGTAGCTCTTTAGGGCATTGGGGAGCTTGTACTGCAGTCACGCCTAGTGATGATCTGTGTACACTAGAACAAGTCGCTGTAGAACAAGAAAGATTGGCAGATTTACCTATCCCACCAGAAAGTACTATTTCAGACTCAATCAAAACAGTTTTGCCAGATGAAGTCGCTTCCCAAATCATAGATGTTGTGAACCACCCTACCACTAACACTGTTTCTACTTCTGTATCAGTGGTAGGTCTAGCTATCGGTTCCTCATCTTCTGCTACAGCTGTATTGTCTGTCGCTCCGACTGTGTCGAATTTCTTTGTCTTACCTATGCAACTTTGGAATTTACTCTTGAGCTTTTTAGGTATTAGAAAAAAGGGTAAGAAATGGGGAACTGTTTATGATTCCGTGACGATGCAACCCCTCGATCCTGTATATGTTGTTTTGAAAGATTTGCAAGGTAAAGAAATAGCGACTTCTATAACTGATCTAGATGGTCGTTATGGTTTTTCCGTCAAACCAGGAACTTATAAGATATCTGTAAATAAAGCGGATTATACTTTCCCTTCACAAAAGCTGGCTGGTCAGACCGAAGATGCTATTTACCATGATTTGTATTTCGGGGAGGATATAGTTGTGGGAGAAGAAGGAGGAGTGATAACAAAAAATATCCCAATGGACAGACTTAATTTTAACTGGAATGAATGGAAGAAGAATGAGCAAGGCCTTATGAAATTCTATAAATCTCGCGATAAATGGATTGCTAGGATTTCAAACTTCTTATTTATCTTTGGTTTCATGTTTACTCTTGGAAGCTTTGCATTTAAACAAGTATTATTTAATTACATTATTCTAATTTTTTATATTTTTATTTCACTTGTCAGAAATATTAGTATTTTGAAAGTTAAAAAATCTGGTTCAGTTGTAGGGCTTGATGGCAACCCACTTTCTTTTGCTATTTTGAGATTTTATTCAGTAGCTATGCCGAACAATGAATTTGCCCATAGTATTAGTGATAAATTTGGACGTTTTTATAGACTTTTGCCAAATGGTGAATATATTGTGAAAATAGAGGAGAAAACAGGTGAAAACACTTACAGTATAGTCTTTACTTCAGGACCTATCAAAGTGACGGAGGGTCTAATAAAGGATGACTTTAAGATTAATTTAGGGAAAAGTGGATAACTTCGTATTGTTTATGTTATAATAAATAGAAGGTAATTAATTATTAGTTAACAATTAAATTTATGTATCAACACATGTTCAACAAACATACAGTCATGTCATTTCTAGCATTATTAATAGCTCTGGGTTCTATTTTATATACTTCTACTGTCATAAGTGCAAGCAAGGCTGCTACTCCGAACTGTACTTATCCGGTCGGCACTTTACCTAGTGCTATAGACTCTAGATGTAATTGGAGTGATGTTAAAATAGGAACTAGTTCTACTGGCTTGGTACTTGGTTCTCCTGTTGGTACTTCGACTGGCTTTCAGGATAGGATTTTTGATGTCAATACTCGTGGTGTAAAATCTGATATAACCGGTTCTGTTATACACCTTGGGAAAGATGCTAGTGCTATTGTTAATGCCAATTTTAAATTTAATTCATCAAAAAATATACTTTCTGTTTTAGGTAATATTTCTTCTGATTCTGCTCTTGCGACTTCAATAACTAGTGACAATACAACTATTGTTGCTGGATCGGCTAGCTTTTTGCTCGGAGGTATTAGTGATGTGAATCCAACTGGTTGGAAAATATCAACTGGAGGGAGTTCTGATGGTTTAGGTAATTTATCAATTCAAAAATTACAAGATGGGAGTAGCACTTTTGTTTTCTCAAAGAATGGTAATCTACTTTTAGACAGTTTAAGTGCAAACTTGGTGACATCTCCAAAGTTCTGTTTTGGCCCAGGGGATTGTTTTTCTAAATTACCTACTGCTGACTCTAGTGCCCCAACCGGCGATATTAATGTTTCAACTGTGACTGTTGAGAGATTGTGTTTTAAAAATAGTGGAGATTGTATCTCATCTGTACCTACTTCTAGCTCTGGTGGCTCTGGCTCAGATTATATAACTAAGATTAACAGTTATTTTAGAAGTATTGATGGCATAAAAGAATATATTGCATCTTTAGAAAAAGATGGGAATTATCCTTCAAATGTGGATACTATCAAGTCTTATATAAAAGGTTTGCCAGATACTACAACTTACAAGGATTTTGTCGGTAGTATAGATAATTTTGAAAATAATTACAATACTGTCCGAGATGCTCTTTGGTCTATTTATCCTTAATGATACAAATCATATTGCATTTTTACTAAAATGAGATAGAATGGTTCTATCTCTGGGCCGTTAGCTCATCTGGTAGAGCACCTCATTTGCAATGAGGGGGTGGCAGGTTCGAGTCCTGTACGGTCCACCCGATTGAATTTCCCCGCGAAAATGCGTCCGCGCTCCGCGCGGTGATGGGAAGTTCGGCAAGAAAAGAAAAGGGCGTTTTGAAATCCACGGAGAGTGCGCCTGCGCGCAAATGGCGGTTCGAGCCGATGGTTTTCAAAAAAGTTTTCATTTCCTCAAACTTTTTTGAAGAAGCGAGATTTTGTGCTTGGTTGGCTTGCAAAATCCAGTTTCGCACGAGTTCGAGCCAATGATTTCCTTTTCGCTCAAAATCAGATAATTTTTCCTCCAGCGTTTTCTTTTCAGACATCAAAGCGTTCTTTTTCTGTTGAAACTCCGACAACTCAAAACCGCCGTCCAAGTATCCGTCCATGAGGCGGTCAATCTTTGCTTTGATGTCAGAAATAGAAAAACGCAGATTTTGAGCGAAAACTCCCGATGATTGGCTGTTTTCACTTTCCCACTCGGCGAGCTTGCCGAGATATTTGTCCCGCCATTCATCGGGTAAAGAAACCTTTTGACAAAGTTCTTGCACTTGTCGTTCAAATTCTTCTTCCCGCAAAAATTTATTTTCAGAACATTTAGTAATTTTGCTCTTGTGGGTGCAACGATAATAGATAAACTGCAAACCGCTTTTCTTGATATGTCGCTCGGCGGTTATCGCATAGCCACATTCCCCACAAGTAGCAAAATTGAGAAACTGAAAATTCTTTTTCTTTTGATTTTTGCGGGGTTTTCCATTTGCGACAAGTGCTTCCTGTATCTTGTCAAAAGTTTTCTTTGAAATCATTGGCTTGTGCGAACCCTGATGCACTTCGCCTCGGTAAGAAAAATATCCATAGTAAAAAGGATTTTTCAAAATATGTTCTACCGAGGCGAGTGCGAAAGGTTTGCCAGATCGTGCGCCAACCAAGCCAAGAGAAAACATTTTGCGTTGAATCGCCGTGAGTGTATATTCGCCAGTGCTAAAAAGCTCCAATATCTCTTTTACTTTACGAAATGTCTTTTTGTTAGGTTCAATCGTACGAAGTCTCGGTTCGTTAAAATAACCGATTGGAGCTTTTGCCGATAATTCACCACGGCGTATCTTTTGCCGTATTCCACGCAAAATGTTTTCTCTTAAATTGTCGGTGTAATATTTTGCTTGTCCGAAAGCGACACTCAACATGAATTTTCCTTGTGGTGTCGCTTCGAACCAAAATGTCGGGAATTTTAGCGCAACAATTTTTAGTGTATCCACAAAATATATGACCTTGCCACCGTCAATGCTATTTCTCGCCAAACGATCTGGATTCCACGCTAAAATTCCCGAGGCAGAACCTTTTTCAATTTCGCCAAGCATTTCGTTAAATATCTCACGACCAGGCTCTTTTGCCGTCTTACTTTCGTAATACTCACGAACGATAAATAATCCCTGTTGCTTGGCGTATTCCCGAAGCTCCGTCAATTGAGCCTCAATACTCAAAACTTGGCGTTCTTCATCTTCACTTGATTTTCTACAATAAATAAAATATTTGATCATAGCTTCGGGAATTAAATTGATAAAAGGTTTTGCATTACACCGACAATTTCTAAATCTCGCTTCCCATCGGCTCCTGCGGTATTCCGCAGAATGAGCTTTAGCTCATAGAACCGCCATTTGCGCGCAAGCACGCTCTCTGTGGATTTCAAAACGCCCTTTTCTTTTCTTGCCGAACTTCCCATCACCGCGCGGAGCGCGGACGCATTTTCGCGGGGAAATTCAATCGGGTGGTGTGTCATTAACAAAGTCCGAACCTATTACGAACAAAATCCTGATGCCGACTAATCGCACGCTCCGCGTGCGTGGTGGCTCGGAACTACCTCGTACGCTCTAAACAATGGACTCGGTTTTGCGGAAGCAATTTTCTGGGGATATGGTTTCCGCAAAACCTCGGCTACTTTCGGATTTCGCAAGCGGAGGAGGAGGGGTCTGGGGAGGAATCCTCCGCTTGCTCCATCCGTTTTCTTTTGGCGAAATTCGGGGCGGACATCACCCTATTACATTATACTATAATATTGGTGTATAATGTAATTGTTAATGCTATAATGTGGATTATGAAAAGTGAATCTGCGAAATTAGGCAAGAATTTAAAGCGTATCCGAACAGAGAAAGGCATTACACAGGGCGATATTGTTCGAAATCTCGGCGTTAGCCGAAGTTTTATAAGCAATATTGAGAATGGGAAGACAAACCCAACACTTTCAACCATTACTAGTATTGCCAAAGCGCTTGGTGTTTCGAGCGATGAATTGCTAAAATAGAGACATATGCTTACCTTAGATACAAGAAAAATAATGAAAACCTTTGTATCACTTAAACCGGAAGCGGTTTGGTCTTTTAAAAATGTTGCTCGATCGGAAACCACCGCTTTAACTCACAGCTATCACAGATACCCTGCAAAATTTATTCCCAATATTGTAGAAAAGCTACTTAACGATTTTACAAAAAAGGGCGATTTAATACTTGATCCTTTTGGAGGATGTGGAACAACACTTGTAGAATCAAAGAGGCTCGGACGAAGAAGTGTTTGTTTTGACATAAATCCAGTGGCTAAATTTATCGCCGAAGTAAAAGTAACTCCAATCAATCCAACAAAATTAAATAGTGAGTTTGAAAAGTTACAGAGTAGACTTTCAAAAAAGAAAAAAGTTGTTTCAAATTACCACTTAAATAACGACAGAATACTCTATTGGTTCGATAAAAAAACGATTAAAGAATTAGATTTTGTCTATTCTGAAATCAAGAAAATAAAAAATAAAGACATAAGAAAATTTTTCTTGTGTGCTTTCTCGCATAACTTAAAAAATAGCTCTCGTTGGCTAATGAAAAGCATTAAGCCTACGATTGATAAAGATAAAAATATTCCATCTGTCGTAAAAAATCTTCTTAAGCATTCAAGATCAATGATTAAAAAGAACACTCAATTTTATTCATTGCTTAAAACGGAGGGTAATCTGAAAACTTCGGCAAAAGTGTTGCTTAGGGACTCAACAAAAAAGTTTTCCCTTAAAAATAATGAGGTTGATTTGATTATCACTTCTCCCCCCTATGTAACTTCCTATGAATATGCCGATCTGCATCAGCTTTCCTTGCTTTGGTTTGGCAACGACAAAAAAGACTTCAAGGGATGGTATAAATTTTCAAGCAATTTTACTGATTTTCGAAAAAACTTTATTGGCACAAGTTATAAGAATAAACAGAAAGGAGAAATCGGGAGTCAAATTGGCTCAAATATTACCGACAATCTTTACAGTTTGGACAAAGCACTCTCAAAAGATGTTTCAAATTATTTTATTGATATGAATTTAGCATTTAGAGAAATGCACCGCGTTTTGAAAAAAGGTAAACATGCCTGTATCGTGATTGGTAACACAGAGCTTAGGGGGGTTGCAATACTAAACGCAGAAGTAGCAACAGAACAAATGCTCAAGGTTGGTTTTAAGAATCCTCGCATAATTAAAAGAGAAGTTGGAAATAAAATGATTACCCCTTGGCGAGATACTAATACAGGAAAATTTACCAGTATGAGGAACCCAAACAAGAAACATGCTTATGAATATGAGTATGTTCTCATAATGGAAAAATAATTTATGCCAAATTTTAACCTAAATGAATTAAGACGAGATACTATAAATAATAATCGCTATGAAAGGCGTTTGGCTAAACTTGTCTCAATGAATCAGGAAGTAGACAGGATTAAGGCTGTTGTGGAAAGTGCGGTTGATAATACTCAAAAAGGACAAAAGTCTTTTGTTATTTATGGTGAACCGCAAAGCGGAAAGACAGAAATGATGATTGCTTTAACAGCAAAACTCCTTGATGTTGGTTTTAAGATTGTGATTGCCTTGCTTAATGATAGTGTCCAACTTTTGGGACAAAACCTCGAGCGTTTTCAACGATCAGGTCTTTCTCCTTCTCCAAAAAAGTTTAGTGAAATTCTGCCGCCCGAAGTAAAAATTGGAGATCATCAATGGGTTATTTTTTGTAAGAAAAATTCAAAAGACCTACATAAACTTATTCAAAAGCTAGATGGACACTCTAATAGAGTAGTAATTGATGATGAAGCTGATTATGCAACACCAAACTCAAAAATAAACAAAAAAGAGAAGAGTAAGATAAATGAACTAACAGAAAAATTGATTGGTTCGGAAGGTACTTATATCGGTGTTACAGCAACACCCGCTCGTCTTGATTTAAACAAAACTCATCAAAATCAAAATGAGTTTTGGATTGATTTTCAGCCACATTCAAATTATACAGGGCAGGACATATTCTTTCCTGTTTCGACAGAAAATTTACCATATAGGCTAACTTTTTTACCGGACGCAGGCGATAACCCAAAACATTTACGAGAAGCATTGTTTAGCTTCATAGTAAATGTGGGATATTTAAACTCTGTTGTTAATGATCCAGAAAAGAATTACTCCATGCTTGTTCATACAAGTAGCAAAAAAGCTGACCATACAGTTGACTATAAACAAATTGTTAAAACTTTTGAAGTCTTAAAAGACGATAAAGATTCAAACCACGAAGCATACTTTAAAAGAATATGGGAAATTGCCAGTGCAAGGTACCCAGAACATGCAAATGAAATAACGAAATATGCTATTGGTCATATAGACAGAAATAACATTGTTGTAATGAATAGCGATAAAGAAGTAAACGCGGCAGATAATCGAACAGCGACTGATCCCACTGCTCCCTTTACTGTAGTTATTGGTGGAAATATTATTTCCCGAGGAGTTACCTTTAATAATCTTTTGTCTATGTTCTTTACGAGAGATGTTAAACATAAATTACAACAAGATACTTATATTCAAAGAGCTAGAATGTTTGGTTCACGAAATGATTACTTAAAGTATTTTGAGTTAATAATTCCTAAATCGCTTTATTTGGATTGGCAAAAATGTTTTATTTTCCATAGATTATCTCTTGAATCAAGAAAGCAAGATAAACGAACGCCTGTCTGGCTTGATGGCGAAAGGATTACTGCTGTTTCTGCGGGTAGTATTGATAAAACAAATGTCGTCGTAG
This sequence comes from Candidatus Nomurabacteria bacterium, assembly GCA_943350875.1. Classification (GTDB taxonomy): domain Bacteria; phylum Patescibacteriota; class Minisyncoccia; order Phycocordibacterales; family UBA9973; genus UBA9973. Next base: position 175,153 of record CALRAL010000002.1, read on the forward strand.
ACAAGGGTGAAATGAGCTTTGAACTTTTCAATTTTGATAATGAAAATATTGAAGAAATTCTCAAGCAAAATATAAAACCAATTCAAAAAGTAAAAGCACTTTCCGAACTATTTGGGAAAAACTGCCTGCCTGATTATTTAATTAGTTATATAGAGGGATTTTGTCCACTTGGCGATGAGTCTTTGGCGGTACACTCTCCAAAAACTATATCCGGATACACAGAAAAAGAGGGAGAAATGGATAAAAATACTATTACTCGTGCGAAAGGGTTTATTGGGGACAGAGAAATGGAATTAACAAAATATCCAAACGCAATCCATCACATCAATATTCTTTTTAACGATATAGGGAAAGCTCGCATTTTCTACAGATACAGAGGCAGTATTCGTTTCTTAAAAACTCCTAGAAATATATGATCAGAGAATTTGAATTTTACCACGGAGCTGTTTTAGCAAAATTGCTCCATGAATCAGGGCAAAGCGTAACGATTGAACCCTTTCCAAGTGAAAGTAACGCCTCTTATGTCGTTAATAAAAATATTGGTCTTTTTATCAAGCATTCAGCTAAAAGAATGTCACCTTGGAGATTTAGCTTTGCACAAGAACATCAGGACGAGATTTTAGAAATGAAAAATAAGTTAGGCGAGGTATTTTTATTATTAGTTTGTGGAGAAGATGGAATTGTATCTTTGAGTTTTGAAGAATTAAAAAGTCTACTTAATGAAGCCCATGACCCAGTAGAGTGGATAAGTGTTGCTAGAAATAAAAATACCCACTACACAGTAAAAGGTTCTGATGGCGATCTCGGATACAAAATTAGCCACAAGGATTTTCCAAGAAAACTATTTGAAAAAGAAATTGTAAGTCCAGAGAAAAGAAGTAAGGTTTTTTCTTGGTTTAAATAAAAATATTATGAAAATCTACGTCCTTGGAAGCACATATTTTATGAAAGAGATGGTTGAAGCAAAGAACAAGCTTTGTGAGCTTGGAATTGATGGTTGGATTCACCCACACTACGAAGCCTTTGTCCGTGGTGAGAAAAAAGAACATCTTGCTCGATGGAATAATGGCGAAAAAGCCGCATTAAAAAGAGAAAACAATTATCTCAAAGTTCACTACAAACATATTCTTGAAAGTGACGCAGTTTTAATAGTGAATATCAAGAAAAATGGCAAGGACAATTATATCGGTGGAAATGTGCTTATAGAAATGGGCCAAGCTTTTGTGAATGATAAGAAAATATTTTTGACCAACAGTATTCCAACAGATAGTCCGTATGCTGATGAGATTATTTCTATGGACCCGATTTGTCTTGAAGGTAAGTTGGAGAATATTAAAAAATATATATGAAAAAAGAATTATTAGAAATTATAAATGAAAATGATGAGGTAATTGGTCTCGAAACTCGTGAGAAAATTCACAAAGAGGGTCTTCTTCATCGCGAAATACATATTTGGTTTCTAACTCCTAAAGCAGAGATCGTTTTCCAACACCGAGCAAAAGATAAAGACACTTATCCGGACAAACTGGATGCTACGGTTGGTGGACATGTTGAGCCCAAAATGTCTTATGAAGAAACTGCTGTTAAAGAATGCAAAGAAGAAACAGGAATGGACATTGATTTGAATAAACTTGTCTTTCTAAGAAAGATAAGAAAGAAAAGTTTTGATGAAGCCACTGGTTTGACCAACAATACTATACGTAGTCAGTACGCTTATCTTTTTGACGGTTCAATAAACGATTTACAAGTTGAGGATGGCAAAGCAGAAGGTTTTGAAGCGTGGAAAATTGATGACCTTTCTCATCTTTCGGAAGCTGATAAAAATAAATTTATCCCTCTAATTCTTCGCGAAGATATGCTTGATATTTTTAATAAAGCGAGAGAAATTTTAATTAAATAATTTATGGAATTTTTTACTATTAAAAACATAATAGGAATTGTCGCGATTGCTTTGACTTTTATTGGTTATGCTCCATATTTTCGCGATTTATTAAAAGGTAAAACCAAGCCTCATATTTTTTCTTGGTTTATTTGGGCAATTGTTACTTCAATAATTTTTGCACTTCAAGTTAGCGCGGGTGCAGGACTTGGTTCCGTAGTAACACTTGCTGTTGCTGTAATTTCTTTGTCGATTTTTATTTTAGGATTTAAAAATGGAAATAAGATCATAAAAAAGGTAGATGTTGTCTTTCTTGTTTTGGCTCTGCTCGCAATGCCGCTTTGGTTAGTGATTAAACAACCAGTTCTTTCAATAATTTTACTTTCTACAATTGACATGCTCGGCTTTGCTCCAACAGTTAGAAAATCTTGGAATGCTCCGTATTCTGAAACATTATCTTTGTATACAATCACAACATTTCGCCATGGGTTAAGTATTGTTGCTCTTGCTAATTACAATATCGTTACACTATTATTTCCTAGCACATGGGTAATCGCAAATGCTTTGTTTTCAATAATGTTAATAATTAGGCGTAAGAAAATTCCTAATCCTAATCTGTAAGAAAGGGAGTCCCGCTCGCATCCCTCTCCTCCTCTGCGAGCGGGCTTGCGCGCGAACGGGAGGGTGGGTCAAGCGCATTTGTATTCCGCCTCGGGTATTTCCGCTAGGAGCGTCCAGGGCTAAAGGACGAGCGCCGACGCAATAAGAATCTCTAAACTCTAAAATTACAATAAGCTTGGATATGAAAACGAGGAAGGGGGTTGTGCGAGGGCGGACTCCGAAGGCACAAACAACGGAGGCAGGAACAGAAAATAATCACAAAACTTTTTAAAGCACTGAATACATAAAATTACATCTGCGAGGAGGAGACCGAAGCTGGGGGAAGGATTCCTTCCTTCCCCCAAACAGCGTCCTGCCCTCGCTCCCGCTCCGCAGAGCGGTAGAGCGAGGAATAGCAGGACACAAAGTAGTCTAGGCGCTCGTAGCCCTAGCGGAAATACCCGAGGCGGATGCCGAGGGCTTATCTCCTTTAGACTTGGACAACCACTAGCAGAGAAATAGCCGAGACAATTTTATAGTATGATGTATTTGCATTTTTGTCCGCCCCGAATTTCGCCAAAAGAAAACGGATGGAGCAAGCGGAGGATTCCTCCCCAGACCCCTCCTCCTCCGCTTGCGAAATCCGAAAGTAGCCGAGGTTTTGCGGAAACCATATCCCCAGAAAATTGCTTCCGCAAAACCGAGTCCGTATTGTATTCGTGCTTCCGTCCTTTTCCTTTTGGAAAAGCTCTGTGCTTCGCACAGAGGCGCTTCAGCGCAACGGATGCACGATTAGTCCGCATCAGGATTTTGTTCGTAATAGGTTCGGACTTTGTTAATGACACACCACCCGATTGAATTTCCCCGCGAAAATGC
>CALRAL010000003.1 GCA_943350875.1 Candidatus Nomurabacteria bacterium
TGCAGTTTTGGAGGTAATCCAGAAGCAGCGGTCATGGCACTTGTGGATAATACAGGTACTAATAATCTTTTGGCTGCGCTAGTGATAAAAGCACCTCCAGCTATAGCAGTAGCACCGATTCCTGCTGGTACAAAGGATGCAGCGATCAAAGCAGAAGTACCTCCTATCAATGCGACGCTGGCCACAGTCTTTCCAACTTTCTTGGCATATTGATTAAGTTTTGAATCTTTTGGATCAGTGCCTATACTGTCATACCACATCGTGCCCCTTGCGGTTAAATTCCTGAGTCTTTCCCCAAATCTTCTAAGTCCTGATTTTTTTTCATCTTCTTTCTGACCAAGCAAAAATTCTCCTGCACCAACTCTTCCTTCTTGCTGTGCAATTTCTCTTGCTAGTTCAATCTTTGCATTTGAGTATGAAGAATATTCTTTTTCTGCCTCTGCCATTTCTTTTTCCCATTTAAGTACATCTTCTTTGTATTGTTTTTTCTTTCCAAATTTATAAAAACTAGGCTTTTTTGGTTCACCAGCTTTTAATCCAAAGTATTTAGTTTTGGTTAATTTTCCTTGTTCTTCAAGTTTTTTCTTCTTTTCTTCTATATCTTTAGAACCTGCTTTTTCTTTTACGGAGTCACTCAAATTTGTGATTTTTCCTGCTTTAGCTTTCTCGCTTAACTTTTTTTCTGCAGTTTTATTTGCATTCGGAACCCCCTTTTTCTTGTTTTCTTGTTCTTCTATGAATTTCTTTTTAGCTTGTTCTAGCCTAGCATCAGATTCCTCTTGTTTATCTACATCTTTCAGCTGATTTTCCACTGCTTCTTTAGTATCTTTTTTCTTTGTTTCCCAAAATTTTAGATTCATAAATTTCTTTGAAATTAATATTTTTATATTATACAACCCTATTTTTATAATTCCTAATTTTTAGATGGATTTTGCTTATTGAATATCATTTAATTATACACCCGTTTGATGTTTTTGTCAAATTTTTAGCAAAAAAGTAAGTGTGCGAGTTTTCCACACCCCAAACTGGCCAGATTGACTTTTGGCCCTTTTTGAGATACCATAGGGTCATAGTTCTGAATAGGAGTACGAGAGAGAAGTTAGCCAGAAATCAGATCCGACAGTAACCATCGTGAGAACCTTTGTTTGCAGTACATTTTGGTCGTCCTGTGATTCTATCCTTATATTCTATAGTTAATTTGGGGTAGGAAAGGAAAGCTCGCGATACGATTTTGTTTTATAAAACTCAAATATAAAATATTATACTCATTTTTTGCCTTTTCCCTGTTGCTCGGGGGGCTTTTTGCGCCTTATACTGCAAGGGCCAACTTCCTTTCTTCAATTTTGGGGATGGATGCTTCGGCTAATTCTGATGCTGGGAATCAACCTCTAGATGACAAGAATTCCCAAAGTATGCCCCTTTTACAGGCGAATGGTTCTAAAGAAAGCACAGATGTAAACATTCTCTCTAATAATGCTCTCGTCCCTTTTGTCAGCCCTATAAGTGGGACACCAGACGAGACTTTAGATGGAGATTCCTATTCTGATCAGATAAGTGTCTATGTGGTAAGAAAAGGAGATTCGATCTCACAAATAGCCGATATGTTTAAAGTTTCTGTAAATACTATCTTGGCAGCTAATGATATGAAAAAGGGTGACAGGCTCAGCGAAGGTCAAATACTTCTTATTTTACCTATTTCTGGAATAGAACATACTGTGGTCAAAGGTCAGACGTTGAAAAGTATAGCCAAGTTCTACAAGGTTGATATTGTTGATATTGTTAGATATAACGATATTTCTGAGGATGAACAGCTTGCTGTGGGTGACAAATTAATGATTCCAAATGACACCATGGCTGACGAAGGGGGTGATAAGCCGGCTCCAAACCTCGGATCTTCTATTTTTAGAGATAAAAGATATTATGAAGTGCATCCATATATTAAGAATTTAATGGACTACTTCATAAATCCAGTACCTACTGGCAGGAAAACTCAAGGTTTACATGGTCCAGGATTTAGAGGGATAGACATAGGTGCTCCTACTGGTACACCGATATATGCTTCTGCTCCTGGAGTTGTTTTAGTAACCAAGACAGGTTGCAAGGTTGGGTATAAACGTTGTGGTGGAGGCTATGGAAATATGACTCTAATAGAACATCCAAACAGCACGAGGACTCTATATGGTCACATGTCTAAATTAGTTTCTCGTTCTGGTGATCAGGTATACCAAGGGCAAATTATAGGTTATGTTGGTAATACGGGACGTTCTACTGGCCCACATATTCACTTTGAAGTATTTAATGCAAGAAACCCTGGAGCTGATTGGTCTTGGAAGAATTAAAAATAAATTATTTTACATTTTATTCTCTAGCTCCTGTATCCTTTTTTCCAAGGTACTCAATTTATCGTCATCTTTTTTATGATGTTTAAACCAAGCTTGAATTTTTGGCCAAATAAGGGCTCCAATTAACAAATCAAAAATAAGCATGAGAAATATTTCGAATTCCCAGTGAGCAATGTCTGTTACTAAGGTCCAAAAAGTTTCTTTTTCCATATAATATTGATGTTGTTAATAATTTACTTAATAATGTGCGGGATGGGAGAATCGAACTCCCAACCTCAGTTTGGAAAACTGACGTTTTACCATTAAACTAATCCCGCAGTGTCGGGCTGCTGGGAATTGGCTACCACGTAGCCAGGTGCTTTTCTATTTCATTTCATTCAATATAGAAAAGCCTTTCAATCCCCAGACAAAAGCAAATAAATTTACTTTTTCATCCCTCTCTGCGTTCGGGCTGCTGGGAATTGAACCCAGTCTAAACGCTCCCAAAGCGCTTGTACTACCGGTATACTACAGCCCGTATCGGATAAATATATCACAGAATTATATCTTTCACCACTTTTACCCGAGCTTTTTTGTTTTTTAGGTCTAAAAACACAACCAGCAAATCAACTTGCCACTCTTTTTCTTCATCGACTTTTTTGGATATAAGATAAGTCTGGATTGTCCTTGAAAGTCGCTTTATTTTCCATGGATGCATGTTGTCTTCTGCTCTATATTCATCTTCTGATGTTTCACGAGGAACATTGACAAGGTTTAACCTTGTCACACTTTTAACTTCTATAAAATAGAGTTTATTAGCTTTTTCAGCTACAATATCAATTTCACCCCATTTTTTGGTGTAATTTCTATCTAATACTGAAAAACCATGTTTCACAAGAAACTTTTCAGCCATATTTTCACCCAATTCTCCTATTTTTTGTTTTTCTGATGTAAATACTTTAGGCATAGATGAGGTTTCATGATAAACATAGTTTCACGTGAAACTGTAAAAGACAGTTTTTTGTGTCCTTTATGAACAATACACACATAGTTATCCACATTTTTGATAAATATCCTTAATAAATAAGCTAGTAGTAAAGGACATTTAATTGTTTATGTGCGGCCAGGGAGAATCGAACTCCCGTCAACTGATTGGCAACCAGTTGTTCTACCATTAAACCATGGCCGCAATTTTTATAAACTATCTTATTATAATATTTTAAATAAAGTAATGCAATTATGCAATTAAGCTTGCAAAATAAGGATTATTTGTAATTTTTTCGGAATAGTGTATAATAATAAATATATTATTAATTAATTTTTGCATCCGTAGTGAAATGGATATCATACCCGCCTTCGAAGCGGTCGTTGAGGGTTCGACTCCCCCCGGATGCACAACAAAAATTGGAACAAAATACTAAAAACTTAATACAAAAGATACCAAAAGAAGTTTCACATGTAACACAGACTTTAGAAAAAGCTGGTTTTGAAGCATATCTTGTAGGTGGGTGTGTTAGGGATCTAATTATAGGTAGGGAACCAAAAGATTGGGATATAACAACTAATGCTAAACCAGAAGAAATAATGCCTCTTTTTGAGAAAACGGTATATGAAAATAACTTTGGGACTGTTGGGGTAGTTCTCCCCCTGCGAAGGGGGAGTGGTTTGGTTAATAACCAAACCGATGGGGTGATTTCACGTGAAACAGACCCCTCCTTAATCCTCCCCTTGACAGGGGAGGAAAAAATAATAGTGGAAGTTACTCCATACAGAATTGAAGCAAAATATAGTGATTTTCGTCATCCAGATGAAGTAAAATTCAGTAATAAGCTAGAGGATGATCTTAAAAGACGTGATTTTACAGTGAATGCATTGGCTTTAGATTCTAAAGGACAGCTAACGGACATGTTTGATGGTCTAAAGGACATACAAAATAAAACTTTACGTACAGTGGGTGAGGCAAATGATCGTTTCAATGAAGATGCTCTCCGAATGTTGCGAGCTATCCGTTTCTCTGTACAACTTGATTTTTCTATTGCAGAAGAGACTGTGCGAAGTATTTTAAAAAATGCAGATTTAATAAAAAATATATCTCTAGAAAGAATTCGTGATGAGTTTGTAAAAATAATTATGTCACAAAATCCTGCCTCTGGAATTGTGATGTTGCAGAAATTTGGATTGTTAAAAAATATTATTCCTGAACTTGAAGAGGGGATACATTGTGAACAATTAGGTGAACATATTTTTGATGTTTGGGATCATTTGCTTCATGCTCTGCAACATGCGGCAGATAAGAATTGGCCTTTGGAAATAAGGCTTTCTGCCCTTTTTCATGACATCGGGAAGCCTCGTTCCAAGAGAGAAGGTAAAAATAAACCCACATTTTATGGTCATGAAGTTGTGGGCGCGAGGATGGCAAGAAAAATAATGGAGAGATTAAAATTTCCAAAAAAAGAAATTGAATTAGTAGAAAAGCTTGTTCGTAATCATATGTTCTTCTCTGACACAGAATTAATAACACTCTCTGCAGTACGTAGAATTATCACAAAAGTTGGAAAGGAAAACATTTGGGCTTTAATGAATGTGCGTGAATGTGACAGAGTAGGGATGAAGAAAAAAGAAGCACCATATAGGCTTCGCAAGTACTTTGCCATGATAGAAGAAGCATTGAGGGACCCTATATCTGTGGGTCAGTTGAAAATAAATGGGGAATTTATGATGAAAGAGCTCGGTATAGCTCCGGGCCCTCGTATGGGATGGATTTTGAACGCACTTTTAGAAGAAGTGCTTGATGCTCCAGAGAAAAATACTGTGGAACATTTATCTGAACTCGTTACATCTTTGGATATGCTTGGCGATGCAGAATTAAAAACTCTTGGCGACAGAGGAAAAGAGAAAAAAGAAGAATTAGAAGAAATTGAGGTAGAAAAATTACATACTAAGCATGGGGTTCGCCTTAAAGAAAAATAATTAAGACACTTCTTGTTGGTAGCAGTTTTCGCAATATACTATTTCTTTTCTGTCAGGAGAGTAGGAGGTTTCAAATTCATTCACACATTTATTTTCTCCGTGTATATGATTCTTCAGTTCACACATGCAAGATCTGTGCCAGAGTTTACGAGGGTTACGCTTACTCATCCTGTCTTTGTGCCTACACTCAAAATCTTTGTGTGGTAACGGTAGATTCATACGTTTATAGAAATCCAATTCTGATTTTGTAATCCTGAAATTCTTATTGCATTCTTCACAAACTAAAATTTCATTTAGAATTTTATCATCCACTTTTTCTATTGAGTCTGGAATCTCTCCTTTTTTTATTGTTTCCTTTCCGTATGTGCCTGTGGTCTGCTCTTGCCAATTAAAACCTCCTCTTAGCGCTTTTTCTTTGTCTAAATCAAAATATTCTTTTGCGAGTGTTTCATTAAATCCGAAAGGGGAAAGTTCCACAGGTATAAATTCTCCATATACACCCTCTTTCCTCATTTTCTCTACAATCTCTTCTTTTAATTTCAGATACTCTTCCTTTGAATATTCTTTGTTTAAAATAAAATAATTTTTTTTATTAAGCCCAACACACCCAAAACAACTTGCGCAGTTATAACAACTATCAGAATAGTGTACTTCATTGCAGTACATTATGTATACACCAGCAATGCAATTTGTACTTTGAAGTGTTCCCATTACATTATATAAACGTTCTGGTTTGAAATATAGATTGTTGCAATCCTGACAATCGAGTGGGTCTTCTGCATCAGCCAGATATGAAGAGTCTTTTGAATTTCTAACATCGAAAAGATTTATTCCATTATGGCAATTGTATATATAGTCTCCAGTTGCATTGTTGCTCTTGGTAGAAAGAGCATTTTTTACTTTTGATTTTGCTCGGAGTTCTGTATATTTATTTTTCGCTTGCTCAAGTGATGTGAAGGATGCAAGAATTTCAGTTTTTTTCTTTTCATATTCTTCTTTTCCATATTGTTTGTTTTCTATACAGTAGTTTAAATTGCGTCCATTAGTGCAAAAAATACAATTCTGGCAATTACGCATATCAAAAGAAAAGAGTACTTCAATACATTCCTGCAATCTTTCTGAAAACATGCATTTAAAACAACCTTTGCAGTCTATACATTCATAACATAGCTCAGATTCGTATGTCGCATAACAGTCAAATATACTACGGGATTTCATAATGAGTCGTGAATATGCACAGTCCTCGTTGTTTTCAGCAGCAAAAATCAAATAACAATTTTTGTTTTCACCTGCGTTATTTGTATAATCACAGTTTATGCTGTCTATAACGAGGAGGGCAATACGAGGTACTTTATTTTTCAATTCCCCAAATTGAGTTAGAAATGGTTTTGTTTTGTCATATTCCATACCATAGCTTGTCGGATCCCACTTATCACTCCACCAACATGTATGACAATATACAGGGAAGGGAGTTTTTTGAGGATATAAAGAAATACCATCTTTTTTACAGAGGTCACAAGTTCGATGATATAACGTACGTTCATTTCTAAAAGAAAGACGTTTCATCGCTCGACATTCTGGACAACATAATGGTGTTGGTACATTCACTTGCTCATAAAATACAAGATCTTTATCTTGTATTTTGAATTCCTTTTTACAGTTTTTACAGACTCTTTGCATATGTTTATTATATAACTAATAATTAACTTTATAAAACAGAGAAAGAATTTTTTGGGTTCTTTCTCTGATCTGAAAATTAACAGTTGATGTAAAGAGCCACTATTTTGAATTTAGAATTCATCCTGTCGTCGTTAGTGTTTGATAACATTTTACATGCATCATTAGCAGCTAATTCAGAATGTATTATTGTCATCATCTCCGTGGAATCAGTCAAAACTGCTCTTTTGTCGATTATACAAATAAATTCATCATCAAAAGCTCCGCCATCATGTTGTATTCCATATCCAATACATGTCATTATTTTCTTCTCCTTTTTATTACATTAAAAGAACTATTTCAAGAGGAACTTTTCCTCATTAAGTTTTTTAAGTCAAAGAACTTACTCGGTATTTAGAGTCCACCTTTTGGCATATCGGACTTCCAACATAAGTATAGAAGATTAAAAGTATTTGTCAAGTATTATGAGCAAATAAGTATAAAAATAGCCTTTAAATACAAGATGAAAAGATATATACAGTTATTTTGTTCACAGTCATTGACAAATTATAGGGCTTGGAATATAATGGGAAAATGCGACAGAATGAGAATTTAAACCTTAAGAAAACACTCGAGTTTGTCGGCTTTTCCGAGAAAGAAGTCTTAGTGTATTTAGCACTTATTGAATTAGGAAAAGGCACTGTCACACAGATTGCCCGCAAGGCAGGGATAAATAGACCGACAGGGTATCATGTGCTTGACTCCTTGGATGTGAAAGGACTCGTAAAAGTCTCAGGCAAGGAACCAAAAGAAGAATATATTGCAGAATCTCCAGATCAGATTGAGAAAATGCTTTTAGAAAAAATAAAAAATGACGAAGTGTTTATAAAAGAAGCGAGAAAAATAATTCCGGAATTGAAATCAATGCATAATGTTTCTGACAGGCCGAAAGTTTTATTTTATGAAGGTAGGGAAGGCATTGAAAAAGTATACGAAGACACTCTCACCGCCACTGAGCCAATTCGCGCGTATGCCAGTGTGGAGAATATGCATCAGGGCTTGCCTGGATATTTCCCTGAGTATTATAAAAGGCGGGCTAGCAAAGGTATAGCTATCAGAGCGATAGTGCCAGATAGCGAGACAGGGAGAGAGAGGAAAAATTTTGATCAAAAAGAGATGCGAGAGACGGCTCTGGTGCCAAAACATATGTTTGATTTTATCCCCGAGATAAATATTTATGATAACAAAGTGATGATCGCTTCGTGGAGAGAAAAGCTCGGAATCATTATTGAAAGTACAGAGATAGCCGATGCGATGAAAAAGATCTATGAACTAGCCTGGGCAGAGGCTAAAAGACTAGATGTAGCATTACATAAGGGACAGGGCGGAGAAAGTGAAACTTTATAAAGTTTCTAAATTTGACTTTCTTTATAAAGTTGTATATTTACAGATCTTGCCTGTTAGGTTATAGCTTGCTTGACAAAGTTATACCATAATATATACTTTGGTATATGAATCCCGTTAGAAATTTACACAGCGGGGTTATATTTTAAAAATAAAAATTATCTATCCTTATTAAATCCAATGATTATGTACGGATAGTATGATTTCTAAATGGGATGAATACAACTTTTTTAATTAAAACAGATAAAACATTAAAAACAAAGGCCCAAAGGCTCGCTAGAGAAATGGGTCTACCACTTAGCACCTTGGTGAATAATTATTTAAAGAATTTTATTGTTGAAAGACAAGCAACCTTTGTCGCTCCTATGCCAAACAAAAAGACTATAAAAGCCATAGAAGAGGCGAGGAGAGATTATAAGGCAGGGAAGAATATTTCCGGGCCTTTTACTGCTTCTGAGTTTATCAATCATCTTAAGAGTTTATAATTCATTATGAAATATTTCTCTTCTAAGAAATTCGATAAACAATTTACTAAGCTTCCAGAAAAAATAAAGAATCAATACATAGAAAGAATACAAATTTTTGTACAAGATCCAAATGACATTATTTTAAATAATCATTCTGTTCACTATCTGTATGAAGGCTGTAGAAGCATAAATATCAGTGGCGATGTTCGAGCTTTATATGAAATGGTTGATGATACTGCACTTTTTGTCCGTATCGGAACTCATAGCGAACTTTATAAATAAAGCCTAAATCCCTTCGAAATAGCCTTTTTTGTCTTCGCCGTAGAAGATTTTGAAGAGGACTTTTAAGAATTTATTGAAAAATGTGGTGCTGGTTTGCGAAAAATTGAAGAGTACTGCTAAAGTGAAAAGGGTGAGGGAGAATTTGGCATTTATGAAACACAAAAGTATTGCCAAGACGGCAGAGATGACTGGCACTAAGGTTCGGATGGTACTGCCATGCAAGTCGTGTTTGCTTATTTCTCCATTTTTCAAATATTCTGAATGAAGAACATAATTGCGCATCCAATAAAGGCATAGACCTATTAAAATTGTATTTAAGCCGAAGATTATTATAGCTAATTGATTCTCACTATATCTGCCGAGGAGAGAAGTGGAGAATGGCACAAGCCCGACGAGGAGGAAAAAGAGCGCATTGATATTTGTCAGACGGACGTTTATGTTTTTGGCATACACGGAGACGAAGAAATGATGCGCTCGCCAATAGGTGAAGAGCATCGCGAAGCCCAAGGCATAAGAAAAGAAAGAAGGAAGCATATTTTTAATATAAATCCAAAGGTCCATATTGCTGGCGCCTATACCTAAATCTGGCGTCTTTATCTCAAACACGAGGATCGTCATCACTATGGCAAAAATGCCATCTGATAATTCGTCTAATCTTGCTGGTTTCATGAAATATATGATAGCATGAAATTATGCGAATTGGAATTTTTGATTCTGGGCTGGGGGGGTTATTGGTAGCGAAAGCTATCCGTAAACTCATGCCCGAATATGACTATGTGTATCTAGGAGACACAAAGCGGGTGCCCTATGGGAACCGTTCTCATGAAGTGGTGTACGAATTCACAAAAGAAGCGGTGGATTATTTATTTAAAAAAGAGAATTGCGCTATCGTGATCTTGGCTTGTAATACTGCTTCGGCCAGAGCTTTGAGAACTATTCAGCAAGAATATCTACCCGCCTGCAACAGCTATGCTGTAAGCATTGCGGGCAGGCCAAAGCATTATCCAGACAAAAAAGTATTAGGTGTTTTAATTCCTACAGCCGAAGAATGCACTGGATTTGAGAAGATTGGGGTGATAGGGACAAAGGGAACAGTCGCTTCAAATTCTTTTGTAGATGAAATATTGAAAATAAAGGAAAGTAATTTTGCGTATGCCGAAAAAAGCACAAATTATTTCCCTTTAACCAAAATCTTCCAAAATTCTGCGCCGATGCTAGTGCCATTAGCCGAAGAGGATGAGAAAAGTTTAGCTATGCCATTTCTGAAAAAGTATTTAAAACCACTTTTAGATAAAAAGATCGAAGCACTTGTGCTTGGTTGTACTCATTACCCAATTTTTAAAAAAGAAATTAAAAAAATACTTACCTGTCAGAATGGAGGGGTTGGTAAAAAGGTGAAAGTCCTTTCTCAAGATGAAATAATCCCAAAAAAACTAAAAGAATATTTCAAAAAACATTCTGAAATTGAAAAAAATTTGTCTAAAAATAAAACAGCCAAGATTTTAGTGACAGATATCACCGACAGCGTCAAAAAACTCTCTATTAAATGGTTTGGCTCTGATGCCAAGCCAGAACTCATCCATTTTTAAATCTCTATCCAAATAGGGCAGTGGTCGGAGCCGTAGTAGTCGGACATTATTCCAGCATTTTTTATTTTACCAATTAATTTTTTATCGGCGAAAAAGTAATCAATTCGCCAGCCGATGTTCCTATCCCTGGCCCGGGAGAGTTGGTCCCAATACGTATAGGCGCCGGTTTCAGTTGGGTAAAAATGTCTAAATGTATCCACAAAACCAGCGGAAATTATTTTATCAATACCTTCTCGTTCTTCTTTGGTAAAGCCATGGGATCCTTCGGACTCTTTTGGTCGGGCGAGGTCTATCGGCGTATGGGCTACGTTTATGTCTCCGCAAAATATTACCGGTTTCTTCTTTTGTAACATTTTGCAATATTCTAGGAATGCCGGATCCCAAAGTTTCTCGCGTAGTTTTAAGCGAGAAAGGTCGCGCTTAGAATTTGGGGTGTAGACATTTATTAAAAAGAAATTTTTAAATTCTGCTGTAAGCATTCGTCCTTCAAGGCTCGGGTCGCCATAACGGTCTTTTTCCATATTATATTTTTTCAAAATCCCTTTTTGGAAACCTTCGGAAATGGAAATTGGTTTTTCTTTACTATAGATTGCTACTCCGCTATAACCCTTTTTATTTTTCGGAGCAGAAAAAAAAGAATAATAGTTAGGGATATTTTTTATTTCATCTGGCAATTGCTCAGGTTCTACTTTTGTCTCTTGCAGGCAAACTATATCTGGCTTTTCCTCAAAAAGTGGTGTGAAAAAGCCTTGTTTCACCGTTGCTCGTAATCCATTTGTGTTCCAACTTATTATTTTCATATCTTTGAATGAAACTTTTTATGAACTTCTCGTAATTGCTTGTCAGTAATATGTGTATAAATTTGCGTAGTGGAAATATTTGAATGACCGAGCATCATTTGCACACTCCTGATGTCTGCGCCATTTTGTAATAGGTCAGTAGCAAATGAGTGACGGATGACGTGCGGAGTCACCTTTTTTGAAATTCCAGCTTTTATCGCATAATGTTTCACAATACGCTCTATCGATCTCCTTGCAAGTGCTTCTTTTTTATCTGTTCTTTTTTCAACTCCGACTTTTATAAATAATGCGTCATCCATATCTTTCCTACTTTTTAAATATTCGCTTATAGCTTTTTTTGCTTCATCTGAAATAAAGACAACTCGAACTTTCCCGCCTTTTCCGCGGATTGGAAATTCATCCGACTTAAAATCAATATCTCGGGTAAGAGAACATAGTTCCGAAACACGTAATCCAGTTGAGAAGAATAATTGTAGAATAGCTCGATCTCGAAGTGTCTTTATGTCATTACCTTTTGGTGCATCAAGTAGGCGATTTAATTCTTGTGTAGATATTAGATCAAGAGAACGTTCAGAAACTTTTGCCAAATCTATTCGATCTGCTGGTAAAGAAGATATATCTCGACGAGTAAGATATTTTAGGAAACCACGTAAAGCTATCAGATAATAATTCTGGGTTTTTTTCTTCAGAGTTGCTCCTGTGGCTCTATTGTTGCCGGCAGACTGGCGATTTAAGTAGAGGCGAAAATTACGCACTAATTCGTCAGTGACTTCTTTTGCATTCTTTATTTTTGCAAATTCAAAAAAGCGGGTCAAATACCTCTCATAGTTTTCGATAGTTTTTAAACTGGAGCCTTTTTCGATTTCTAAATGCTCCAAAAACTCTCTTTTTAGTTTATCAATTTCAGAGACCATATTTTAATTCTATCACATTGCCCCCAAAGAATTTCTGAAACTGCGCCCTCGGGGACATAAGGACAGGGGACCCACACGTTTCTTAAAATTCTTTAGGTGCAATGTTGAACCTTGCAATTTGGCCACGTTTATGCTAGTATATAAGTATGTTAGCAACCAAGAAAAAACAAGCAGTTATAAAGAAAAATCAGGTTCATAGTAAGGATACAGGCTCTACAGAAGTGCAGGTGGCTGTTTTGTCTACTCAGATTACTGAATTGGCCAAGCATTTAAAGAGGCATAAAAAGGATAACAGTTCTCGCAGGGGGTTGATCAAGATGGTGGCAGACAGACGCACTCATTTGAAATATTTGGAACGCAAAAACAAGACTCGTTACAATGCTCTCGTAAAGAAAATGGATTTGGTATAACCCCCTATAGTCCCCCTTGTCAGGGGGACTTTCTATTTTTCCTCCCCTGATAAGGGGAGGTCAGGAGGGGTTTGTGATATACTAATATATACCTGTCCCGTATGAAATTTTTGATTAATTCTATTTATTAAAAAAAGTAAGATCGGAAGGTAAGTCGAATTAGAATAATTATTAAAAATAAAATTTTCGTACTGGGATGGCAATAATAAAACATAAAGAACAAAGAGTTGGGGTTTTTATTGATACTCAGAATTTATATCATTCCGCTCGCAATTTATACAATGCGCGAGTGAATTTCGGTGCAGTTTTAAAAGATGCAGTTTCTGGCAGGAAGCTCGTACGAGCTGTGGCTTATGTCATCAGTACTGAAGCAGGAGATGAGAAGAATTTCTTTGAAGCGTTAGAGAAGCTTGGCATTGAAACTAAGACAAAAGATTTACAAATATTTGCTGGTGGCAGTAAAAAAGCGGATTGGGATGTGGGGCTGGCTGTGGATGCCATTAAAATGGCGCCACGACTTGATTCTGTGGTAATTATTTCTGGTGATGGGGACTTTATTCCGCTCGTGGAATATTTACAGACTATGGGAGTGCAAGTGGAGGTAGTTTCATTTAGTAAATCGACATCTCTAAAACTCCGCGAAGCGGTGGATGACTTTGTAGATCTCTCTGAGAATCCTCGCAAATATCTAATGGGCGGAAAATAAAAATAATATTGTATTGACATTGTCATTACATAGGTATAAACTTAGTTTATGAATACAACAATACAAATTAGGATAGATTCACCAACTAAAATGAAAGCCCAGAAGGCTTTTAAACAGATGGGGCTGGATTTGTCTTCTGGAATCAAATATCTTTTGACTCAAGTTAGTAATTCAAATAGTCTTTCTTATATATGTGATTTTGGATATTTACATAAATATACTCCTCAAATGTTAAAGAGATATCAAAAAGAAGAAAAATTAGCTTTTAAAAATAAGAAAAGCTTTTCTTCTGTAAAAGAAATGTTTGATGATCTAGAAAATAAATGCTAACTCCTGAATATTTGAATTCTTTTAGAAAATCTTATAAAAATCTACGTCGTGGTGGGAGAATACAACGTGTTGACGTTGAAGATATTATATTAATAATATCTAAGGGTGATATACTTCCAATTAAATATAAGGACCATAAATTAAATGGTGAATATGAAGGATATAGGGAATGTCATGTGAAACAAGATATTTTACTTATTTACAAAATAGATAAAATAAACTCTATTTTAACACTTAGGTATATCGGTACTCATTCAGAACTTTTCTAATAATTTATTGCCTTTTGGGGTAAAAATGTTATGATACATAAAGTTTATCAGTTTAATTAAGTTCGTCTTTAGATAGAGATAATGTTCCACAAAAAGTGAAACAATACTTTATTCTAAAGAGGAGCTAAAGAAAATTATGCAAAAAAAAGAGTATGAAGTGGAAATTGGCGGTAGGAAGATGACCGCGATGTTTTCGGATTTAGCCGAGCAAGCGCATGGTTCGGTGATTTTAAAATACGGGGAGACGGTAGTCCTCGCCACTGCGTGTATGTCCAAAGACAAACAAAAAGGTCTGGGATTTTTTAATCTCACGGTGGACTATGTAGAGAGATATTATGCTGGAGGGAGGATTGTGGGTTCACAATATTCTAAACGTGAAGCGAAGCCATCGGAAGATTCTATTCTCGCATCTCGAGTGATAGACCGTACACTTCGTCCACTCTTTGAGCAATCAATTCGTCACGCAGTGCAAGTGATTGTGACTGTGTTATCAGTGGATGAGGACAATGATCCAACCGTCCTTGCAGTAAATGCTGCGTCTTTGGCATTGTCTGTATCAAATATTCCTTGGGCAGGACCTGTGGGAGCAGTGAGAATTGGCAAATATGACAGCGAAAATTTGACAGTTAATCCTTCTCAAAAACTTCGTGAAGATAATTTTAAGTATAAATTTGATCTGACTGTATGTGGCAAGAATGGCAACGTAAATATGATTGAAGCATCTGCACATCAGGTAAATGAGAAAGAAATTGAGGAAGCTCTAATGAAGGCAACGGAAGAAATAGCAGAGCTAGAGAATTTTCAAAAACAAATTGTAAAAGAAATTGGTAAAGAAAAAAGAGTGATAGAAAAGGAAGTTTTAAATCCAGAATCATTAAAAATGTTTAATGAGAATATTTTGCCTAAGATGGAAGAGGCGATATTTGCCGGAGCAGGAAAAGCAAAGATAGATGAGCTTCATAATGTTTGGAATAAAATGGTAAATGAAAAATATGGAGATTCCAAACGAGAAGACTTTATGCCAGAAGATGATTTATTTGATGACACTGAAAATGAAATTTTACACAAGAAAGCCATAGAAGAAAATCGCAGAGCTGATGGTAGAAAAATGGATGAAGTGCGAGACCTGTACGCTCAAGCAGGCGGACTCTCAACCATAGTGCATGGCTCAGGAATATTTTATCGTGGGGGCACACATGTACTCTCAGTTCTTGCTCTCGGTGGACCAGAAGACAAACAAGTGATAAATGGAATGGAAGGTGAATACAAGAAAAGATTCATGCATCATTATAATTTCCCTCCATACTCAAGTGGTGAGACTGGTAGAGCAGGATTCACAAATCGCAGGGAGATAGGTCATGGAGCTCTAGCAGAAAAAGCTCTCGAAATGGTATTGCCTCTCCCCGAAGAATTCCCATACACCATCCGCATTGTTTCTGAATCAATGGCCTCGAATGGTTCTACTTCTCAAGCATCTATATGCGCATCTACATTAGCATTGATGGATGGAGGTGTACCAATCAAAGCCCCTGTTGCAGGTATAGCAATGGGACTTATGTATGAATCAGATGCAAAATATAAAGTTTTGACTGATATCCAAGGTCCAGAAGATCATCATGGCGATATGGATTTCAAAGTTGCAGGGACAAGAAATGGAATTACTGCTATACAGCTAGATGTAAAAGTAGAAGGTGTACCAGTAAAGATACTTGGCGAAGCGATGGTGCAAGCAAAAGACGCCAGAAATACTATTTTAGATAAAATTGAGAAAGAAATATCTCTACCACGCAAAGATATATCTCCAAACGCGCCAAAGATATTAATCATAAAAATAAATCCGGATAAAATAGGTATGGTGATAGGTGGAGGCGGTAAAACTATCAAAGAAATAAAAGAAAAAACTGGCGTCGAGATAACTATTGAAGATGATGGCACGGTGTATTTTACAGGTAAGGGTGGTGGCGCAGAGGAAGCAAAGAAAATAGTCGAGGCTATGACTTATGAATGGAAATTTGGAGATATAACTAAAGGCGAAGTGGTAAAAATAGCTGATTTTGGAGCTTTTGTTAGATTAAATGAATATACAGATGGGATGGTACACATATCTGAAATAGCGTCTTTCCGAGTAGAGCGAGTTAGCGATATAATAAAGGAAGGGATAATCGTGCCGGTAAAAGTGATAAATGTAGATAAAGAGAGGGGGAAGATAAGTTTGTCTATAAAAGAAGCAGATAAAAATTTCTTCAAAAAGTCTTAAATATGGAAAATGAAAGTGAAAATAAAATACCTGCCCGCAATGCTTCGCATAGCGATGCAGGCGGGAAAAATAAAAGTGTCAGGACATATGTAGAAGATATGTCTTCTGTCATAAAAGAGAATAAAGAAGGAGTAATAAAAAAAATTATTCACGAGCAAGAAGATCATGAAAGGGAGAAGGTAAATCTTTCACCTGAGAGTGGTAGGAATAAGACTTTCTTGCTTGTGGGGTTTTTATTAATTTTGCTTGCAATTTGTACTTTATTTTTCTTAGCGTTCTTTCGGGAACAGATTTTCACTGTGCCCTTAGATCAAAAATATGTTCCAATTATTTTTACTGACCAGAATAAGTTTTTAGAAATTGGTGAATTGCCAAAAGATAAGATAACACAGAGTTTTCTAAACGAATTAAATAGTACAAAGTTAAAAGTAAGTGGAGTAGAAAGTGTTTACTTCACTGAGAACCAAAAAGTGGTTGGGTTTGACAGGTTTTTATCCCTTATAAAAAGTGATGCACCTTTAGAAATCAAAAATCTTGTAAATAATAATTTCTTGTTAGGCATATTTAGTAACAAAGACACTAAAAATCTATTTATTTTACTAAAAGTAAAATCATTTCCAGATATTTTCCCATTGTTTCGTTCTTGGGAGGGTAAAATGTTCTCTGATTTTGCTTCTTTTTTTAATGTTAATATCAATTCTGACACAAAATATTTACTTACTAAAGATTTTGAAGATGGAATTATAAACAACAAAAATGCAAGAATTCTACACGATAAAGACGGCAACATAGTTTTAGCCTATATCTTCGTGGATGATACTTCTGTCATATTCACTAATGGAATAGAATCTGCAAATGAGATAACCATCCGCCTTGAAAGCAGTAAAGTGAAGAAATAGCACTTATCCCCGTTTGCTATAAAACGTGGGAGTGCTATTATTCAGGTGTATGATGGATAAGAAAAAGATTAAAGAAAAATTGGAGAAGGAAAGAGATACTTTACTCGAAGAAATGCGAGATATGGGTAAATTAAACACTGATACTGGTGAATGGGATGCTACTCCCGAGGAGTCAGATGTGCCAGAAACAGACCAAAATGACATGGCGGACAGGTTTGAGGATTTTGAAGAGAAAAGTTCTACCATTAAAGTATTGGAATCTAGATTAAATAGTATTCTAAAAGCTTTGAAAAACATAAATAAAGAATCTTTCGGAGTGTGTGAAGTATGTAAAAAGGATATTGAACTATCTAGGCTTGAAGCCAATCCTGCAGCGAGAACCTGCAAGAAACATTTAAATAAAACTTCTAAATGAGTTTTGCCCGCGTACATTCGGCTCAGACTCACTTACTGAAAGGTAAAATTGTTACTGTGGAAGTTGATATCACTAAAAATACCTTGCATGCTTTTACCCTAGTTGGTCTTCCAGATAAAGCGGTGGATGAATCGAAAGACCGTATGAGTTCCGCTTTGAAAAATTCTGGTTTTAAATCTCCCAAAAATCAAAATCAAAAAATAGTCATTTCTTTATCTCCGGCCGATTTAAAAAAAGAAGGACCATATTTTGACTTGGCTATTGCGCTAGCTTATTTACTTTCCGGAGAAGAAATAGATTTTGATCCAAAAGGAAAAATATTTTTAGGAGAATTGTCGTTGAATGGTGAACTTCAGCCAATTAAAGGAGTATTGCCTCTAACCGAACAAGCAGTTCGGCTTGGTTATAAAGAAATATTTGTACCTATAGCCAATGCTGAAGAAGCGGCACTAGTACACGGGATCACTATTTATGGGGCCAAAACTTTAAAAGAAGTTATTGATCATATCTATAGAATAAAATATGATAAAAATGGAAATCCATTAGAAAAAGAACGACCAAAAATTGTCGCTCAAAAACCCACAGAAATAATTCACAAAAATATAATTCACGATATAGATTTTTCTGATATTCGCGGGCAAGAGTCTGCTAAACGTGGACTCGAGATAGCAGCAGCTGGTGGGCATAATATTGCTCTTTCTGGACCACCCGGTACAGGCAAGACTATGTTGGCCAGAGTATTTTCACATATTTTGCCGGAGCTTCCGAATGATGATATTTTGGAAATTACCGGTATTCATTCGATTGTCGGATTACTAGAAGATACTTTAGTGACAGAGCCACCCTTTCGCGCTCCTCACCATACTGCTAGCTATGTATCAATGATTGGTGGTGGGACCAATCCAAAACCCGGGGAAGTGACCCTAGCCCACAAAGGCGTTTTGTTTTTGGATGAGTTTCCAGAATTTGAAAAAAGAGTTTTGGAAGCATTGCGTCAACCGTTGGAAGATAATATAGTTTCTATTTCTCGAGCCCGAGGTTCGGCTATCTTTCCTTCTAATTTTATTTTAGTAGCGGCGATGAATCCTTGTCCTTGTGGTAATAAAGGCAATAAAGATAAAGCTTGTATTTGCAAGCCAAGTGATTTGGAAAGATATAATCGTAGAATTTCTGGACCTATTATTGATCGGATAGATTTATGGGTGACAGTCGGGAATGTGGATTATAGAAAATTAAGTGATCTTGCTTCAACAGGAGAAAAAACGCAAACTATAAAAAATCGTGTCAAAGATGCACGATTAATTCAAGAAAAAAGATTTAAAAATTATAAAAGAAAAATAAAAACTAATAGTGAGATGAATGCAAAAGAGCTTGGTATTTTTGCACCACTAGCGCCAAATATAAAGCAACTTTTAAATGATAGTGCTGAGCGACTGGCTCTATCTGCCCGCGCATATCACCGAGTCATCAAAATCGCTCGCACTATTGCAGACTTGGATAATAAAGAAGAAATAAGTTCAAATCATATTCTCGAAGCTCTGCAGTATCGGCCGAAAGTGCAGAATTAAATATATAAAATAAGACACTTTCTAGTTATCCACAGTTTTTGTTTGACAGTGAACGAGCGTTCACTTATACTATTTACATACCTGCCCGAAATGCTACGCATAGCGTTGCAGGCGGGGGTCATCTTTAAAAATTAGTATAAATTATAAATTGTATGTCACAAAAACAATATTTAAAAACAATAGAAAGAGAGATTCAAAATATAAACAAAAAGATAGATATGAAGATAGTTCGCGGGGAAGCGTATTTCAGAGAAGCACGAGACCATAAACTACTTCTACAAAAGATGCGTTATCTGTCTAGGAGGAATCTTTTTAGCAGATTTTTTCCAAGTTTATTTTCATTTTAATATAATATGCAAAATATTTACCAGACTAAGATATATTCTTTCTACGAGAAAAATAAAAGGATGCCCACGTATTCAGAGATGATGAAGCTATTTGATTTCAAATCAAAGAATGCTGTGGCTAAGATTGTGGGGAAGATGATACTGGCAGGAATAGTTGCAAAAGATCATCTTGGTAGGTTGATACCAACCAAATCATTCGGCGAAGTGCCATTCTTGGGGTTCGTGACTGCTGGGCTACCAGCCACAGTAGATGAAGAATTGACTGACACTATGAACTTAGATGATCTACTTGTCGGTAAAAAAGAACTCACCTATATGCTCGAAGTGGATGGAGATTCTATGATAGATGCTCATATAGAAAAGGGAGACATGGTGATAGTGGAGAAGACAAGCAATGCCAAGGATATGCAGATAGTTATAGCAGAGGTGGATGGAGAATTTACAATGAAATATTTGAGAAAAAAGGGAAACAAAATGTGGCTTGAACCTGCAAACAAAAATTACAAACCCATATATCCAGAATTTAGCCTGAATGTCATAGCTGTGTTAAAAGCAGTGATAAGGAAATACTAAAAAATAAACTTACTACAAATCAAAAACCCCGCATGAAGCGGGGCTTTTGATTTTCCTATTTTCTCTCGAGAGAACCCGCCTGAGGCGGGCAGGAATTATGCAACCATGTCCTTCAAAGCCTTGGCAGCTCTGAATTTTGGAACTTTCTTAGCAGCCACTTTGACTTGCTCTCCAGTCTTTGGATTGCGAGCCATACGAGCTGCGCGACCCTTTACTGAGAAGATTCCGAAGCCAGCGATTGATACTTCACCACCTTTCTTTAAGGTCATAGAGATAGCATCAAACATTCCGTCAACGATTTCCTCAGCTTGCACCTTTGTGCCACCGAGCTTACCCTGTACCCATTCAGCTAATGCTTGTTTATTCATCCCGTTTAGAAGTTTTACTTTTATTACATAATCTCTTATATAACAAAGCAAAACCTGATTAATTTTTAATGTTCCTCCCGCTAGTTTAACTTCTAACGGGATTTATATTCGACCTATAATTCTACTTATACATTATATACCAAGGGTTTTTTAAGGCAATAGATTAAATTATTTGACAATTTCTATCTCGCGTATTCTATAATCCTAGTCTCTCTTATCATTGTGACTTTTATTTCACCCGGGTATTTCAGTTCTTGCTCTATTTTCATAGCTATATCACGGGCCATTATCTTTGCCTCAGCATCAGATATTTTCTCTGGCGTCACAAATATGCGAATTTCACGTCCTGCTTGTAAAGCATATGATTTCTCCACTGCAGGGAAGGCATTTACGAGGGCCTCCAATTCTTGCAATCTCTTTAAGTAATTCTCCACTGAATCACGTCGTGCCCCAGGACGGCCACCGGAAATGGCGTCTGCTGTCTGCACTATTATTGATTCTATAGTTTCATAAGGATAGTCTTCATGATGCGACTTCATCGCAGTAATTATCTTTTCATCAGCTCCGAATTTCTGAAGGATTCTCATACCTATCTCAATATGTGTACCTTGGACTTCATGGTCTAGAGCTTTACCGATGTCATGTACGAGTGCTCCAGCTTTCGCTATCGCTACATCTGCACCGAGTTCTTCTGCAATCATTCCAGCTATGTGAGCCATCTCAATAGAGTGTTGGAGAACATTCTGCCCATAACTTGTTCGGAAATATAGTCTACCTATGATAGCTATGATACGTGGGTCAAAATTAAATATTCCACATTCATATACTGCTTGTTCACCTTTTTCTTTGATAATTTTATTTATTTCTTCTTTTGCTTTTTCTACCAATTCTTCAATCTTGGCTGGTTGGATTCTTCCATCTAAAATCAAGTTTTCAAGTGCCAGGCGAGCTACTTGTCTGCGGATAGGGTCAAAAGAAGAGATGACTATTGAGCCGGGAGTATCGTCCACTACTAGCTCCACTCCGGCTGCTCGTTCAAAAGTCCTTATATTTCTACCTTCTTTACCGATTATTTTACCTTTGATTTCATTATTTGGAATGGAGACAGTGGTAGTCATCAAATCTGAAGCAGTAGAAGAGGCGAGACGTTGGATAGAAGTAGCCAAGATATCTTTAGCTCTTAATTCCAACTTTTCTTGATTACTATTTTCGAGTTTAACCATTCGGATTACCAAATCACCCTCATATTTTTTCTCTATATCTTTGAATAATTCTTCTTTTGCTTCTTCTTCTGTTAATCTAGCTACTTTTTCAAGCTCAGTTCTTTTTTCCTCATCCATCAGGGCTACCTTTTCTTGTATTTTTTTTATTTCATCAACTTTTAATTTTATATTTTCAACTTCTTTGTCTATTTCTACTTGCCTTACGTCCAAGAACTCGTCTTTTTTGATGAGTCTTTTTTCTGTTTCCTTGAATTCTTGTTCCTTCTTTTTTTCCTCTTCTCTTAATTCTGCGAGAGATTTTTCCGATTTTTCTTTTGCTTCGTTTGTTATTTTCTGTGCCTCTTCTTTTGCTCCCACCAGCATTTGTTTGATATCTATCTCAATAGATCTCTTCTTGCCGAGAGCTATGATTAACCTCAAGTAGTAACCTATCCCTACGCCTAAAAGGAGCACTCCGGCTCCAAGTAAAATTGTTGTTAATGTTGACATAAGCCTAATTCGGCTTATAAAAACAAGCCACTATATTTGCGGTATTTTATCCTTGCGGTAAAAGTTTCGAAAATTTTCTTCTAATATTTTCTTTTGCGACAACATATATGGGATATTCCTATAAACCAAGTAAAATAAATTTTTAAAATCTGACTTATTCAATATAACAAATAACTGGAAACATGTCCAGTTTTAGTTTTTCCAGATTAATTTTGTTAAATTAGGCTTTAGAAACAGAAGTTTTTGACTTGGTGACTATTTCGTCCACAATGCCGTACTTTTTAGCTTCTTCTGCATCCATAAAAAAATCTCTCTCCACATCTTTTTCGAGTTGAGCTAGAGTTTTGCCAGTATTTTTAGATAAAATTTTATTTAAATTGTCCCTCGTCTTTAAAATGTGTCTGGCTGTAATGGCTATGTCTGAAGCTTGACCTTCAGCACCACCAGAAGGTTGATGAATCATAACTTCTGCATTTGGCAAAATAAATCTCTTCCCCTTTTTACCGGCTGAAAGTATTATCGCTCCGCCAGAAGCTGCGAGTCCGACACAAAATGTAGCCACATCTGGTCTGACATGGTTCATGGTGTCTATGATTGCCATCGTGGAAGTGACAGATCCGCCGGGGGAATTGATATACAGATAAATATCTTTCTTCGAATCTTCCGATTCTAAAAATAAAAGTTGAGCAATGACTATGTTCGCTGTGTCGTCATCTATTAGCCCGCCTAAAAATATGATACGTTCACGAAGTAGTCGTGAATATATATCATAGGCCCTTTCCCCAAATTGTGATTTCTCTATAACTGTTGGAATTAACATACTAGAATGATATATCTAAACCAAAACTTTTTCAAGTTTTTATAGTTATCCACATTTCTTTCTAGAAAGGATGCTTGCTTGTTTTTTATTAGGTGATATCATTTCACCTAATGTGTAAGCTTAAATTCAAATCAAAAAAAGAGAGAAATTCAAAGAGCCGTTATTCATATTTTATTTATATTCTATTTCCAAAATAATCCCGAGGAGGGGTTATTTTTTTATTTATTATTATTTTTTTTAAAAAACATGAAAGACAATTATATTGGGGAAAGAGACATTATAACTTTTAGTGAAATTGTGAATAAATTACGTCAGTTTTGTCTAAATAAGGGTTTTGTGGAAGTAAGCACTCAAGATAGACTTTCTATTCTTGCTGCTTGCGAAGATCCTACTACTGTTGCTACTTTTAATTATGCTGGAGAAGTTTGGCCATTACCCCAGACAGGTCAGATGTGGTTGGAATATGAACTTTTAACTCGGCCAGAATTACCAGGAGTTTTTTGCGTCAGTACTAGTTTTCGTAATGAAAAGAACCCAATTCCAGGCAGGCATAACATTTTGTTCCCAATGTTTGAATTTGAATTAAAAGGAAGTTTGCCAGATTTAAAAAAATTTGAAACAGAGCTTTTAGAATATTTAGGTTTTGGTTCTAAGGAAGATTTCTTCTATAAAACTTATGATGAGTTGAAGAAGTTTTATGGTGTAGAAGAACTGAAAGCAGAGCATGAGAATAAAATGCTTGCAGATTTTGGCCCAGTAGTTTTTTGTGAGAGATTTCCATCTTATACCTCACCTTTTTGGAATATGAAAAGAAAAGATAAAAATTATTCAGAAAAAATAGATGTCATAATCTACGGGAATGAAACTATTGGTTCAGCGGAAAGAAGCATTAATCCAGCAGAAATGAAAGAAGAATTTTATACTATTTCAAATGGGGGATATGCTCAAATGCTGTTTGATCTATTCAGTAAAGAAAGAGTAGAAAAAGAATTAAATGAATTTTTGGCACTCAAATTCTTCCCACGATGTGGAGGTGCTTTTGGAATGACTCGAACTATCTCTGCAATCAAAAAATTAAGAGGGATGAAATAGCTTACTGATTCTCCAGAAGAGAGAAAACTTTTTCGTTGGTGAGGACATTTTGGGCGTGGAGAGTGGCACGTTCTGGGTCTGCATCTTTGTAGTGCTCTAATATATGTGCAACTTCTTTAGCCACTTGTTCTTCGTCAGCTACTATCTTTTCTACTTCAGAAATTTTATTTAGCACGAGTCCGAGCTTTGCCTTTTTCTCTGCATCTCCTCTGAAATCTTTCTTCAAATCATCTACTGTCTTGTTTAAATGTTTCAAATAGTCTTCAAATTTGAGTCCCATCTGAGTGATGTCTGACTCCATCCTGTATAGAATCTTTTGTAATTCTGATTCAACGAGTATCTCTGGCATATCTATCTCTGAATCATCAATTATTTTCTCAACTATTTTTAATCTAGTTTTTTCTTTCAATTGATTCTCTTTTTCCAATTTTATATTTTCTTTTAGTTTCGTTTTAAAATCTTCTACATTCTCGAATGGCCCAAGATTTTTAACATATTCATCATTGAATTCTGGAAGCTCATCCAAAGGACGGTCCTTGGGGAGGCTCTCTAAAGGACCGTCCTTTAAATCCACGTCAGTCATATGCTTTTTTGGAGCTCTAGACTTTCTGATATCCATAATAGTATCTTCTATTTCTTTGTCAGTCACAGAAGTATCTTTTTCTTTATCAGAAACATCACTGATTATTTTTTTAGCGATCTTTTTATAATCAGGGAGTTTTGTCTCTGGCATGATGGCAGTTTTTATCTTAAATCCAAGAGGGTTCTTGCGAGCGATTTTTGTGATAGCTATCTCAGGGCGACCGAGGGCATCAATCTTTTCATCCTCTAAAATTTTTGGATAATATTCGTTGAGTGCCATTTCCGCCATTTCGTCTAAGATACGAACTTCAGGAATTTTTGAAAGGAGAACATTCTCTGGGGCTTTACCTTTACGAAAGCCATCCAGTTCGAGATTCTCACCAAGTTTTTTTAAAGCTTTAGTGAAATAAGATTCAAATACATCGATGTCTAATTCTCCTTCGATTTCTACTTCGCTTTTTTCTAGTTTCTTTATTTTTGTTTGCATATTTTTTTTGATTTTTATTTTTTTTATATCAAAAATGCTACTAAAAGCAAAGCCACAATGTTCAAGATTTTTATCATTGGATTGATAGCAGGACCGGCAGTGTCTTTGTAAGGGTCTCCAACAGTGTCGCCAGTGATAGCTGCTTTGTGCGCATCGCTTCCTTTACCACCAAAGTGTCCCTTTTCAATATGCTTCTTGGCATTATCCCAAGCGCCTCCACCTGAGGTCATTGAGATAGCTACGAAAAGTCCAGTGATGATAGAACCAACCAAAAGTCCACCGAGGGCTACTGGTCCTAGGATAAAGCCAACTAAAATAGGAGTGATAACGGGAATAAGAGCAGGCAGAATCATTTGCTTGATAGCGCTAGTAGTCACCAAGTCAACACATTTGCCGTATTCTGGCTTGCCAGTGCCTTCCATGATGCCTTTGATATCTCTAAATTGTCGGCGGACTTCTTCTACGACTTTTCCAGCTGTTTTACCTACGGCTT
The DNA here is from genome assembly GCA_943350875.1 of Candidatus Nomurabacteria bacterium. Taxonomy (GTDB): domain Bacteria; phylum Patescibacteriota; class Minisyncoccia; order Phycocordibacterales; family UBA9973; genus UBA9973. The sequence goes on from CALRAL010000003.1 coordinate 25,732, forward strand.
CCATACAAAGTGCACCAAAATAATATGGCAAAAGTCCACCAATGAAAAGTCCAGCGATTACTTTTGGATCTTCAAGAGTAAAATTCAAATGGACTCCTGCGTTTAAAAATTCTTGAGTATAAGAAGAGAACAACACCAAAGCTGCAAGTCCGGCTGAACCGATGGCATATCCTTTGGTGACAGCTTTAGTGGTGTTGCCGACAGCATCGAGAGCGTCTGTTACTTCACGAACTTTTTCATCCATTCCAGACATTTCTGCTATCCCTCCAGCATTGTCCGTGATTGGTCCATAAGAATCAATAGCTACGATAATTCCTGTCATTGAGAGCATGCTCATGGCTGCGATAGCAATACCGTAAAGTCCAGCAAAATTATATGAAAGTAAAATACCAGCGACGATGACGAGTAAAGGCCAAGCAGTGGATTTCATTGAAATAGCCAAACCTTGAATAATATTTGTGCCGTGTCCTGAGACAGAAGATTCAGCAATGGATTTCACCGGAGCGTATTTTGAAGATGTGAAATATTCTGTGATCACTACGAGCAGAGCAGTGATGACAAGCCCGACTATAGAAGCGAAGAAAAGATTGTTTACACTATAAATACCATTTTCACTCATCAAAATTTTAGTAATTGGATAAAAGAGGATAGCAGAGATGACACCGGCACTGACTAGACCTTTGTAAAGAGCATTCATGATGTTTGGAGTTTCACCTTCTTTTTTGGATTTGCCTAATCGGACGAACCAAGTTCCAATGATCGAAGCGAGAGTGGCTGCTCCGCCTAAAACTAACGGATAAACGAGAGCATTTTCCATTTTAGTAAATAAAAGAGAGCCGAGGAGCATCGCTGCGATAGAAGTGACAGCATAAGTCTCAAAAAGGTCTGCTGCCATACCTGCACAATCCCCAACATTGTCTCCGACATTGTCTGCTATTACTGCCGGGTTTCTTGGATCATCTTCTGGAATACCAGCTTCTAATTTACCGACGAGATCTGCGCCCACATCTGCAGCCTTGGTAAAGATTCCTCCACCAAGTCTAGCAAACACTGAGATCAAAGATCCTCCAAAACCGAAACCAATTAGAGCTTTTATATCATTTGTTAAAGCGAAAAATCCTGCTACTCCCAAAAGGGCTAGTCCAACGACGAGGAGTCCGGTGACTGATCCACCCTTAAAAGCAACGGACAATGCACTTGCTAATCCGTCCTTGGCAGCTTCTGCAGTACGGACATTAGCACGGACAGAAACATTCATTCCGATATATCCTGCTAAAGCAGAGAGTATTGCGCCTAGTATAAATCCGAGTGCAGAAGTGATACCTAAACCAAGCCATAATATGATAAATAGAACAACAGCTATAGCACCGATAGTTTTGTATTGTCTATTTAGATATGCTTTCGCGCCTTCCGCTATGGCCGAAGCGATAGATTGCATTTTTTCATTCCCAGCGCTTTTTTTTAAGATAGATTTTGCTAAAAATATTCCATAAACGATAACTACCACTGAACTTATAATTGCAAACAATAAAAATTGATTCATCTTTTTATTTTTTAACTAATAATTTATTCTTTTTCCCCGCCTGCATCGCTATGCGAAACATTGCGGGCAGGTTCAATTATTTCAACTTTTTCTCCGTCAGTGGAAGCAAGCACTTTGCCTGCCTGCGCAGGCAGGCCATTACCTTTGATGTCTATTCTCCATCCAGTAAGTTTAGCGGCTAGACGTACATTTTGGCCACCTTTACCGATGGCGAGTGATAATTGATCATCAGAGACTTCTACTACTGCTTTGTGTTCTTTTTCATCTACTTTAATAGAGATAACTTTGGCTGGGGAGAGGGAATTAGAAACGAATTGTTTTGGATCGGCAGTCCAAGGGATAATGTCTATTTTTTCTCCACCCAATTCTTGAGTAATAGTATTTACTCTGGTACCTTTTTGTCCAACACAAGAACCAACTGGGTCGATATGTTCATCGTTAGAGAAGACTGCTATTTTTGAGCGAGCACCTGCTTCACGAGCGATTGATTTTATCTCTACCACGCCATTTTCTATCTCTGGTGCTTCGATGGCAAAGAGTTTCTCGATGAATTTAGGATGGGTCCTAGAAAGCCTCAAATTTATTCCTCTTGGTGAGTCTTCTACAGAATACAAATATGCGCGGATTCTCTGACCTCGGGCAAAATATTCCCCAGGGATTTGTTCCTCAGCAGGGAGGATGCCAGTTGCGCGGTTGAAATCAATATAAACATTCCCTCTTTCCACTTTTTGCACTATGCCAGAAATAACTTCTCCTTCTTTGGTGCCATATTCGTCTATGATGGATGTACGTTCTGCTTCACGGATCTTTTGGATTATGACCTGCTTTGCAGTTTGAGCTGCGATACGTCCATAATCCTCTTTTGGATCCAGTGGAAAGATTATCTCATCATTCAGTTCCACCCCCTTTTTTATCTTTCTGGCATCTTCGAGCATGATGTGATGTTCTGCATTGAAACGGACTCTTTCATCATCACTCTTAAAGGAATATTCCCCGCCTGCATCGCTATGCGAAGCATTGCGGGCAGGAGCTTCTTCTCCTTCCTCTTCTATTTTAGCAATAGTTTCATCTACTACTATTTTCACTTGGTAGAAATCAGCTTTGCCATTCTCCAAATCAAATTTAGCCCTTATTATTTGGCCTTTTTTACCGTAATCTTTCTTGTAAGCGGCGGCCATGGCTTGCTCGATAGCGTCCAATATTTTCTCTTTTGGAATTTTCCTTTCTTCCTCTAGTTGCTCTAATGCTGATTTGAATGTTTTTAGATCTAACATAATATTGTTTCGTTTAATGATTGTTAATTTTTACCTGCCCGCCAAAGCTTTAGCGTCGGCGGGTAAAAATAAAAGCCCCAGTTGTGACAGGACTTATACTTGTCTATATTATCACAGTTTACTTTTTCTTGCAACATACGATTTTATCCACAGATTTTGTTTGTTTCTTAATTTCTTTTTTAGTTGTATAATATACATGATATGTCTAGAAAAAATATAATAATATTATTTTCTGTCTTAATATTGATATTTACCTTTTTCTTCTTTTATGTGATGGACAAGTCTATTTTCTCTGGTTTTAAATTCGGTGGTCCTAGTGAAGAATTAAAAGACTTTTCTCAAGATCCTAAATATACCACCAAGCAAGCACAAACAATTAGAGAACTTGAGAATTTTAAACCCATCCCTAGTCAATCTGTTTCAGGGGTTGAAATCAAACCAAGAACTCCAGAAGAAATAGTGAAAGAACTTAATTCTTTTAAACCTACAAAAAAAACTTCTCTCAGCGCTAGTCAATTAAAAGCCCTAAATGATTTTCACCCATAATTATGAGCAATTTTAAAAAAATATTTATATTAAGCGCTATTGTAGTGGCTTTTGGTATTTATATTGGTTTTTATGGTTTTGCAATGTCTGCTAATACACAAAGTCTTTCGGGATATGGGTGGAATGCAGATACATCAACAGGGGGAGTAGGTGGTATGGGTTGGCTTGGTTTTAATGGAGCTAATTACGGCGTAGATTTAGATAAAGATGCATATTTATTAGGTTATGCTTGGTCCAGTAATTATGGTTGGATTAAATTTGGTGGTCTTGCTGATTTTCCTGTAGGTGCTGGAACCACAACAGCCAATGCTCAGTTAATTAATGGTGAATTGACAGGCTGGGCGAGAGCTTGCAGTACTTTTCAATCTGGTTGTTCTGGTGATTATTATTATGGCAATAGTCATCCTGATCCGTTAATTTTTAATGACTTGTCGACTAATCCTTACCTTGGTGGTTGGGATGGATGGATAAGTTTAAGTGGAAATAGTTTAAATGGGGGCAAATACGGTGTGACTTTTTCTGGTAAAGGTGGAGTATCAAATGCTACCGGTTATGCTTGGGGTGGTGGAGGATATAATATAGGTTGGATTGATTTTTCTCAAGTGAAGTTAGGAATTATTGATACTTCTTATTTTACTTTAGTATCAGATAAAACTTTTGTTACTGCTTCAACAGATTCATTTAATTTAACTTTACAAGGTTCAGGATTGAATTCAAACAGTGGTGTTGCTACTGGTGGTGATCCAAACTGGATAAATCAAGGATTAAATTTATGCCCTAATTCCGGTTCACCTGTTACATATGGTCCTCGTAGTTTAAGTGAGATTAGTTCTACAACTACATCTGCAACCTATACACTTACATGTACTACTCTTGCTGGGAATTTTTTAACAAAGAGCGTGACAATAACTTTAAGAGATGTCAATTTTTGCATAAATAATCCGACTGATCCGACTTGTAAAAAGACACCACATTACATTGAGAGATAGTGTGTTATAATTATTAAATAACTTTATAAATTTAACTTTTAAAAAATGAATCAAAAATCAAAAATATTTTTAAAATCAATTCTTTTACTTGTCGTTGTTCTTTTTTCAATAAAAGTTTTTGCTGTAGCTATTAATAGTTGGACAGAGCCTACTCTTTCACCGCCTGGTGGCAATATGCTATCTCCTGTTAATGTGGGAGGAACACAACAATATAAAGCTGGATCATTGATTTTAGATGGATTTCGATCTTTAGGTGTTGGTCTTTTTGATGGCTATATTAAAATTGGTAATACCTCATCTAGTTGTGATTCTGGAACTGCAGGGGCACAAAAATATAATGGCACCAAAATGCAATATTGTGATGGCGTAGGGTGGAAAGATCTTGGCGGATCAAGTACTATTAGCGGAACAGTAAATAATATTGCTATGTTTACCCCTTCTGGAACAAGTATTGGAAATTCTTCAATAACTCAAGATGGCAATACTGGTTTTGTGGGGATTGGGTTGGCTACAGGTGTATCGGCAGCTAAATTGCTTGATGTGGCTGGAGGAATTAAAACTAGAAGTATTCAGATTACAGGACTAGCGGGAGATCCATCACCTGTAGGGAAATGGTTAAAAGCAGGCATTAATGGTTTTGCTACTTGGGAAGATCTTCCCGCAGCTGCGGCTGGGGTTTGGGTTCCTGCAACCGGAGGTAGTATTAATTACGTCGGTGGGAATGTGGGGATTGGGACAAGTGATCCAAAATCATTATTACATGTATATGGGAGTGCAACTTTAAAAAATCTTCATTTTGGAGAATCTTTAGGGGCTAATTATATACAAAGTGGAAATTCTCAAATAACTGATGGAAGTTGGCTTCCCCTATTTTTTGGACCATACGGATCAGGTATAGCTGATGCAAAAATGATGATAGATGGGAGTGGAAATGTTGGGATCGGAACGACAACACCAAACTCTAAACTTACTGTAGCAGGAGATCTTCGCCTTGAAGGTACTACTGCTTATCCAAGTCTTTTCCCTTTAGATCCAACAGAAAATGTGAATCGTATAACTTGGCCTGGGCACTTTCTCCTTTTGCAAAATAATGGTTATGCCCATAACCGTGTAGTTATAGCTCCAGGTGGAGCAACTAGTGGTACAACTGATTCTGAACTTAAAATGTATAGTGCAAGTGCTTCAGCAACACCAGTATATACACAAAAAATTGGTTTTGATACCGGTGGTAATAATTTTTTCATGGGTAATTTGGGGATTGGGACAAGTTCACCAAGCTCGAAATTAACTGTTGCTGGTACCATCGAATCAACTACTGGTGGTATTAAGTTTCCAGATGGAACTGTGCAAGCTACAGCTTATGTGCCTCATGGCAGCCAAAACTTTTTTTCGCCAGGAACTTTTCCCTTAACTGTTCCATATGGTGTATCTGAAGTTTTTGTCACAATGAGTGGCGGCGGTGGTGGCGGCGGTGGTGGCGGCGGCAATTGTCGGGGAGATCATAGTAATTATGCAGGTGCTGGCGGCGGCGGCGGCGGCTCTGCTGGTCCATCTTCTAGGACAAGTTTAACTGTGACACCTAACCAATCTTACGCGATTGTAGTTGGTTCTGGTGGTTCTGGTGGTCAGGGTGGTAACGGTGGTACTTCCTGTCAAAACAATGCTGGAAATGCTAACGCTGGTCTTGCTAGTTCTTTTGGATCTTTATTTACAGTGTCTGGTGGTGGAGGTGGTTATAGAGGTGAAGCGGGTAATCTTACTGGCGCTTCTCCTGGATCTGGTGGTCCTGCTGGCTCCGGCGGTTCTTCTGGTTCCGAAGGTTCTGGTACGTCTGGTGGTACTGGGGCTACTGATGGTTATGGGCATGGCGGTAATGGCGGTAATGGTAGTAGTGCAGGTAATGGGTCATCTGGTTCTAGTGGTTCACCTGGTTTTATTTCTATAGACTGGTAATTAAAATTTTAAATAAACAACTTCAAAAAAATCCCCATTATGGGGATTTTTTTGATATAATATAATTAATGCAAATCAATCAGGAACAATTGAAGAAATTTATTTTGGAGGCAGGATTAATTTCTCGTTCTGATCTAGAGGCTGAGGAAAAAAAGGCAGGGGGAAATAAGCAAAGTTTTGGAGATACTCTCTTGTCAGATGGAAAAATTTCTGAGGCAGATCTAAAAAAGATGGAGGCGTATGTGCTAGGGATTCCTTTTGTAAGTTTAGCAACAGAGAAGATTGATTTCTCTATACTTTCTTTTATCCCTGAACCAATAGCGCGCAATTACAATATTATCGCTTACAAAAAGACTGATACAAGTCTCGAAGTGGCGATGTTAGATATAGATAATTTGCCGATAATTGATTTTGTAAAAAAGCGTTCAGGCCTCAAAGTCTTACCACGACTCACTGATTCTGCTTCTATAAAATCTGCTTTGCTTCAGTATAAGAAAAGTCTACAGGCTGAATTTAGTGACATCATTCAAAAAGAATCAAACTCGCTTGACGGCTCTCTGAAAGACGAAGTTGAAGAATCAGAAGAGGAATTAAAGGAGATGGCAGATGATTTGCCGGTGGTAAAGATAGTGGATTCTCTTGTTTCTCATGCAATTTTACAAAATGCGTCTGATATACATATCGAACCAGGGGAGAATGATCTGACAGTGAGGTACAGGATAGATGGGATACTACATGACGCGATGGTACTCGACAAGAAAGCAAGTGCTGGTATCACTGCTCGCATAAAAGTTCTTTCCAATTTGAAACTTGATGAAAAAAGACTGCCTCAAGATGGTAGGTTTAAAATTGATCAAAATGGTCAACGTGTTTCTTTCCGTGTTTCTACTTTGCCGACATTTTATGGAGAGAAAACTGTTATCAGAATATTGCGAGAAAGCTCACATGGATTTTCCTTAGAGGGTCTTGGTTTTCATGGAGAGGCGTTAGAGAGGATTCATGATTCACTAAAACAAAAGACAGGCATGGTGCTTGCCGCTGGGCCGACGGGTTCTGGTAAGACGACTACTCTCTACACCATGCTCGATATGTTGAACAAGCCAGATGTAAATATTTCTACTGTTGAAGATCCTATCGAATATCAGATGCCGAGGATAAATCAGACCCAAGTGAAGTCTGAAATTGGTCTTACTTTTGCCAATGGACTCCGCTCACTCCTACGTCAAGATCCAGATGTAATAATGGTGGGGGAGATTCGTGATAAAGAGACGGCTGGACTAGCGGTCAATGCTTCACTCACTGGGCACTTGGTGCTATCTACTATCCATACAAACTCCGCATCTGGAGCTATTCCTAGAATGATAGACATGGGAGTGGAACCATTTTTGATAATTTCTACTGTAAAAACAATTATTGCTCAGAGACTGGTGCGTAAATTGACTTCAGGTAAAAAAGAATATTTTTTGTCTTCGGCTGAAATAAAAAACATGGCGAAATATGTTGATTTAGAAAAAATGCTTAGGATTTTAAAAGAAGAAAAAGTTATAGGACCGAATGCAGTTTGGGATAAAATACCTTTTTATAAACCAGTCAAGGATGCTTCTTCAGAAGATGGATATTCTGGTCGGGTAGGTATACACGAAGTGTTAAAAGTTACATCGACTATAAAAGAAATGATCATAAAAGGGTCGTCAGAAGATGAGATAGAGACTCAGGCTAAAAAAGAAGGAATGACAACTATGCTTGAAGATGGGATTTTTAAAGCTATATCTGGGGAGACATCTATCGAAGAAGTCTTTCGTGTTATTTCCGAATAAACAATAAAATGCTTTTTACATATAAGGCAAAGTTAAAAACTGGTGAAATTGTTGAAGATACTATAGATTCAATAGATCGTTTTTCAGTTTCCAGAGAATTACGATCGAGGGGTTATACACCTTTGTTTATTTCTAAAAAAAATAGTAACTTTTTCAGTTCATTTTTTCGGTCAGAAAATTTTTTAAATAAAGTGAAAGTAGCGGAGCAGATTTTATTTACTAAAAACTTGGCAGGAATGTTAAAAGCAGGATTATCACTTTCACGGGCCTTGTCGGTATTACAAAAACAAACCAAAAATGCTTACTTGGGAAAGATTTTGGCTTCGATATCTACTGAGATAAATTCTGGGGGAACTCTTTCTTCTGGACTTTCTAAATTCCCAAATGTTTTCTCGAAACTTTTTGTATCAATGACTAAAGCTGGGGAAGAATCTGGTAATTTAGACTTAACTCTTACTGAAGTTGGCGTAAATTTAGAGAAATCTCATGCTTTGACTAAAAAGGTCAAGGGAGCGCTCATTTATCCGGGAGTCATATTGTGTGCAATGATTTTAATTGGTGTTTTAATGTTTGCTTTTGTCGTACCAACACTGGCTAATACTTTTAAAGACTTGGGTGCAAAACTACCCGCCTCGACCCAAATGATAATTTTCCTAGGGGATTTTTTCTCTCACTATTTACTTTTGTCATTGAGTATGATTATATTTTCAATATTTGGATTGGTTTCACTCTTTCGTGCGGATTTTATGGCAAAATATATTGATTTCTTTGTACTTAAAATCCCAGTTATTGGAAAATTAGCAAAAGAATTAAATACTGCTCGTACTGCTCGTACTATGTCTTCGCTTCTCATCTCAGGTATTGCTATTACTCGAGCTGTGGAGATAACACAAGATGTGGTGCAAAATATTTATTATAAAAAAGTTTTAGATGAAGCCAAAGTTTTTATAGAAAAGGGCATTCCATTCTCTCAAGCTTTTTTAGAAAATACCAATCTCTATCCGGTAATAATGTCAGAGATGACTCAAGTGGGTGAGGAAACAGGCAAACTCTCCGAAATGTTACTTCAAATTGCTCTTTTTTATGAAGGGGAAATTGAAAATAAAACTAAAAACCTTTCCACAATTATTGAACCATTCTTAATGATTTTTATTGGCGCTGCTGTAGGATTCTTTGCTATCTCCATGATCTCTCCTATGTATTCAATCTTAGATAGCATAAAATAAAACTGTTTAGTTAACCTTCAAGGGTGATACTGTGCTAACGCAAATTTTCTTAGTTATAGATGTATTAAATGATTTAATAGTAGAAATGGTATTTTAATGATATTATTATAGATAATGGAAAAAAGATATAATAATTATGCTTTTATTGATGCTCAAAATGTACATTTAGGAATTTTGGAATTTGGTTGGAAAATTGATTGGAGTAAATTTAGGATTTGGCTTCGTGATAAATTTAATGTTGGGAAAGCTTTGATATTTATTGGGTATCAAAGTGGCAACGAAAGTCTTTATGCTTTTTTGCAACATGCGAGTTTCGTTTGTATTTTTAAGCCCATGCTTAAATACAAGGATGGTACAATTAAAGGAAATTGTGATGCAGAACTAGTTTTACATTCTAGTGCTATCGAATTTAAAAATTATGAAAAAGCTGTAATAGTGTCTGGTGATGGTGATTTTTCTTGTTTGATAGAATTTTTGCAAGAAAAAAACAAGCTTGAAATGCTTATTGTTCCGAACGAAAACAAGTATTCTGCGTTGTTGAAAAGATTCAATTTTTCAGACAGGAAATTTATTTTGTTTTTAAATAGAGAAAGATCTAAAATAGAATATAGGCCCTTAAATGAAAAGGGCGCATAAGGCATTAAGCCATATGCAGCCTTTTCGTGATGATATAATCAGTATATATCAATGAAAACAAAAGTCAAGCAAACAAAACCATGAAGAATTTTTATAAAAAAGGAATAAGTATGCTTGAGATGTTGATGGTTGTGGCTATTATTGGGATTATCATGGCAATTGTGACACCTCAATTTTCAAAAATAAAAGAGAATCAAGTATTAAAAACAGCTTCTGCTGATGTTTTTTCTTCTATAAATAAAGCTTACTCCCAAACTCTTGCCTCCTTAAATTCTTCCCAATATGGAGTACACTTTCAATCTGATAAAGTTATAATTTTTAAAGGTACATCTTATGTAGTAAATAATGCAAATAATGAAACCATAAGCATAATTGCACCTGCGACTATTTCTTCAAGTCTTTCATTAATAGCTGGTGGAACAGTGGTTTCTGACTTGTATTTTAGTCGTCTTTCTGGTGTCCCAAATGCGATTGGTACTATTACTGTTTCCACTACTTCTTATTCCAAAATAATCACGATATTAGCCACTGGTGCCTTTAGTATAAATTAATGTTTAATTTTTTTAAAAAAAATAAAAAGTGTGGTGGATTTCTAATGGTGGAAATGATGATAGCTGTGTCTATAATTAGTATATTAGTTTTAGTTGTTATGTCTGTAGCAAGCAAATCTATCACTGTATCTCGCCAAGCTTTACATGTATCACAAGCAAATTTTCTTCTGGAAGAAGGTGCTGAAGTAGTCAGAATTTTTAGAGATAATAATTCTTGGTCATCAGGAACAAATTTTACAAATATGTTTTATAATTTTGCAGTTCGTTATATCCCTAGTTCTATTTCTAGTTGGACTACATCTTTACCATATATGTCTTTTGGTAATTTAGTTGGTATTTTTACTCGGACAGTCAGAGCAGATCCAGTAAGTCGTGATAATATTACTAATGATATTGTTGCTAATGGAGCATCGAATAGTAGTGTTGATTCTGGTACGAAATTAATGACAATCACAGTATCTTGGCCAGAGGGCGAAATCACAGTCACTAAAACTTTAAAATTTTATATAATGGATATTTTTTCATGATTATAATTAAAATTAATAAAAAAAATTTTATAGGAAAGAAAAATAAAGGAGATACTCTAGTAGAAACTCTTTTTTATATAGCACTTTTTGCTGTCCTTTCTATCGCAGTAATAAATTCAATGATCACCATGATGAAGTCTTTTAAAGAAACAGCGATACAGAGAGAGTTAGCCCAAGGAGCAAATATTATGGAGAGAATTTCTCGTGAAATAAGAGGTGCTTCCAGTGTTAGTTTTACAAACTCAAATGATATAATTTTAACAGAAACGGGGAAGACTTTAGAGTTTAAAATGTCTGTTGGTACTAATTATATTCAACTTATAGATACTCCCACTTCAGGTAGTCCCACTATAGCTAATTTAAATCCTTCCAATGTTGCAGTTTCTGGTTTAACCTTCACACAGATTACAACAGCAAAAGGTGTAGCAGTGAAAGTGTTTTTAACTATTTATTCCAATCATGATACATCAAGTCGCACAGAAAACTTTTATGATACAATAGTTTTGCGTGGAGATTATTAATTATGAAAATAAATTTTAATTTTCTTAAAAAAGAAAACTTGCCTGCCAATAGGCAGGGTGGGGCAGCAATGCTGATATCTGTAGTTTTTTTTATTTTTATTTCTCTGGCTATTGTTTCTGGACTAGTATCACCCACAGTGCGTGATTTTAAAAATTCTACTGTAAATTTGAATTCTAAAAAATCATATTTTTTATCTGAATCAGGTATAGAAGATGCGACATATCGTATTGTAAAAAATAAAACAATTGGATCAAGTGAGACTATTACTCTCGATTCAAATACTGTGACAACAACGATTACGTCTGTTTCAGGTAGTATAAAACAAATAAGTTCAGAAATAATTTCCGGTGGAAACGCTCCTATTTATAATCGTAAGAATAGTGCCACGCTTACAAGTAGTGCTGGGACTTCTTTTAACTATGGTGTCCAAGTAGGACAAGGCGGAGTGTATCTTTCAAGTGGTACGATAAATGGTAATGTGTATGCCAATGGACCGATTATGGTTGATGACTCTAACAATAATGCTATTACTGGTACTGCTATTTCGGCTAATAGTCCAGCTTTGACTTCCGACCAGTCCAATGGTGCTGGCACTCCTGCTTATAATATTGTTTTTGGTAATGCCAATAGTGCTCAAGATATAGCTCAGAGTTTTCAAGTTTCAACTGACCAAAATCCATTTAATAAAATACGATTATATATTAAAAAAGTTGGCTCACCGAGCGATGCTACTATTAAAATAGTGAATGATTCAAATGGCCTTCCTGGAAACACTGTATTTGCCACTGGTACACTTTTAGCTTCCTCTGTGACAATTTCTTATGGTTGGCTTGATATAACTTTTGATTCTAATCCATTATTGGATATTAATACTACATATTGGATTACAGTAAATGCTAGTAGTTCGAGTAGCAAATATTATACTATTGGTGCATCAAATGGAGGCTATCCTAATGGTCTTGGTAAAATTGGTCAAGTAGGTGGAACTTGGAACAGTACCACACCTTCCGGACTCGATTATTTTTTCAGTATTTATTTAGGTGGGGTGAATGGTTCAATTATTGGAGATAATGTAAACAATCAACTGCACATAGGCACTGTTTCCGGTACAGCTCAAGCCCATACAGTAAATTATGTAACTGCTACTGGAAACATTTATTGTGTCTTTGGTACTGGAAATAATAAATCTTGTACTTCGCAAGCAGATCCGACTTATATAGCTTATCCAATTTCTGATGCCAATATTACCCAATGGCAAGCCGATGCTCTAGCTGGAGGTATTTCTAATGGTAATTATTCTGTAGGCGGGGCTGGAGCAACTTTAGGTCCTAAAAAAATAGTTGGTGATTTATCTGTTTCTGATAGTGGTGTCTTGACTGTGTCTGGGACATTGTGGGTGACAGGTAATATTAATTTATCTGGTAACGGAACAATTCAATTGGCTTCTAGCTATGGGACAAATGATGGAGTATTGGTTGTTGATGGTACTGTGTCTGTTTCTGGTGGTGGTCATGCTACTGGCTCAGGAATAGCCGGTAGTTATATTATGATGCTTACTAATGATTCTTCTGAAAATGCTGTTAAAATAGTTGGCGGAGCTGGAGCAGTTATTGTCTATGCCCCAAATGGTACTATTGAAATAGGAGGCGGTGCTAGCCTGAAAGAGGCAACTGGATATAAAGTTAAAATTGAAGGTAGATCGAGTATTACCTACGAGTCTGGCTTGGCAAACAGCAATTTCTCGAGTGGACCTTCTGGTTCGTGGACAGTGGGAGGCTGGGGTGAAACACAGTAATTTAAATAATGGTATAATCTTTTTATGTCTAAAAAAATAGTAATTGCCAATTGGAAAATGAATCCGCTTTCATTAAAAGAAGCAGAGAAATTATTTTCTGATATAGCCAAACTTGTTTTAGATATTAAAAAAACAAAAATTGTTGTCTGTCCACCTATTGTGTACACAGAGAAATTAAAAAAGCTTTCCCTCGGCTGTACGGGCAAGGCTAGAAAAATAATTCTTGGTGTACAAGATGCCTTTTATGAAGATATGGGAGCTTATACAGGTAAAATTAGCACAGAAATGCTTTATAATATCGGGGCTAGGTATATTATTTTAGGGCATTCTGAAACACGAGCATTAGGGGATACAAATCAAGATGTAAATAAAAAGATTAAATCTTCGCTCAAAGCAGGACTCTCGCCGGTACTTTGTATTGGAGAGAATGTACGAGATGAGAATCATGAATATTTAAATGCTATTAAAACTCAAATTTTTGAGTGCTTGAATGGAGTTTCTAAAGCTTCATTTTCCAAGATAATCATCGCTTATGAGCCAATTTGGTCCATTTCTACTACAGTGAATCATCATAATGCGACTCCGACAGACTCCATAGAGATGATCATATTTATAAAGAAAGTTCTTTCTGATATTAGCTCGCCAGATATAGCTCAAAGTATGCGTATGATATATGGTGGTTCTGTGAACAAAAAAAACACTTTTGATTTTTTGAAGAATGGTGGAGTCTCTGGTGTGCTAATTGGTAAAGCGAGTTTGGATGCAAAAGAATTTTCTGAAATAGTAAAAATTACTGAAAATGAAATCAATTAAACAATTAAAAAATGTAAAAGGTAAAGTATCTCTGGTGCGAGTTGATTTTAATGTGCCCATCAAAGATGGGGTAGTGGAAGATGATTTTAGAATCAAAAAAGCTCTACCCACTATTAAATTTTTAATCAAAAAAGGTATGAAAGTAGTCCTCATTACTCATTTAGGCAAAGGCGGTGAGACACTGTTACCTGTGGCAAAAGCTTTAAATAAATTTATTAAAACAAAATTTATACCGGAAATAATAAGTGAAAATGTTTCAAAAGCAGTTAGAGAGATGAAAAATGGTGATGTTATTTTGCTTGAGAATCTAAGGAATGATAAAGGGGAACAGTCTGGTGATAAATTTTTTGCCATGAATTTGGCTAAATTAGCAGACCCGACCTTAAGTGGACGGGCAGGCATCTATGTAAATGAAGCATTTCCAGTTTCGCATAGAGATGATTCCTCAATAGTGCTTTTACCTAAGCTTTTACCGAGTTTTGCTGGACTTCAGATGGAGCTAGAAGTGAAAAATCTTTCTAAAGTCATGAAAAATCCAAAGCATCCATTTTTATTTATTTTGGGTGGAGCTAAATTTTCGACTAAAATGCCTCTAATCAAGAAATATTTAAAATTAGCAGATTATGTATTTATAGCTGGGGCATTACTAGATGATTTCTTAAAAGATGAAGGCTATGAAGTGGGTCAATCTTTGGTAGATGATGAAAACTTTGGGATAGATAAAATTTTAAAAAACAAAAAACTTATTTTACCTGTCGATGTGGTTGTACAACACAAAGATAGTTTGATAAATAAAAAAGTAAATGAGATAAATAAAGATGAAATAATCATAGATATAGGGAGTGAGTCAGTCGAAATGCTAAAACCTTATATCAAAAATTCCAAATTAATACTTTGGAACGGTCCTTTGGGTAAATATGAGTCTGGTGGTGGAGTTGCCACAAAAGAAGTATTAAAATTAGTTGCAAAAAGTAAAGCGGAAAGTGTTATTGGAGGAGGTGATACCGTGGAGATAATTTCTGAAATGACTAATAAAAATTTTAGCGAAAATAAATTCTCTTTTGTTTCAACTGGTGGTGGTGCTACTTTGGACTTTTTAGTAAATGGTACATTACCAGGGATTAAAGCATTGAAATAAATTTTTTCGCAAGGTATTTCTTTTTTAATTATTTTACAAAATATACAATCGTCTTTTTTTTATAAGATATATTTTAACATATATGTTAAAATTTGCTCTATGCAAAAGTATGGGGAATTATTAAGAATGCTATTAGAGAAGAGAGGTATAAAGGACGAGGCGCAAGCTGAAGTTTTTCTTAACCCATCTTATAAAAGGGATCTTCACGATCCGTTTTTAATGAGAGATATGAATGTGGCTTGTGAGAGGATTCTGGAAGCCATAAAAAATAATGAAAGAATAGTTATTTATGCGGATTATGATTGTGATGGTATTCCCGGGGCGGTGATTTTACATGATTTGTTTACTAAATTAGATTATAAAAATTACGAGGTTTATATTCCCCAGAGGAATTCGGAAGGTTATGGGTTAAATAGTGAGGCAATAGAAATATTTTCAAAAAGTAATGCGAAATTAATAATTACCATAGACTTGGGTATTACAGCTATAGATGAAGTAGCACAAGCAAATGGCCTTGGCATAGATGTGATTATTACAGATCATCATTTACCTCACAAGAATTTACCAAAAGCTTTGGCCATTTTAAATCCCAAAGTGGATAGTTATCCAGAGAAGATGTTGTGTGGAGCAGGAGTTGTTTTTAAATTAGTACAGGGTTTAATTCAAAAGATAGTTCCTCAAGGACTTGTCTTGGACCCTCTAAAGGCAAGACCTTTCCCCACTATCCTTGATGGTTGGGAGAAATGGATGCTTGATATGGCAGGGCTTGCCACACTTTCAGATATGGTCCCACTTACAGGAGAGAATAGGGCTATATCTTATTTCGGAATGAAAGTTTTAAGGAAGTCCCCACGTCCAGGATTGATTAAGCTTCTTGCAAAAATGAAAGTGGATCAGAAGTATATGTCAGAAGATGATGTGAGTTTTATGATTACTCCTAAAATAAATGTCGCTTCTCGCATGGGTGACCCAGTAAAAGCGTATGAACTTCTTTCTGCAAAGGATGAGGCACAGGCCGGGGCTATTGTGGATTATTTATTAAAAATAAATGATGAAAGAAAAACTATGGTGACAGGCATAATGCGAGAAGTAAATAAAAAATTAAGCGTAAGAGAAACAAAAGAAGTAATAGTGATAGGTAATGGTGAATGGAGGGTTGGAGTTTTGGGACTTGTAGCAGGGAAAATCTGTGATGAATATCAAAAGCCAGTTTTTGTATGGGGCAGAGATGAAAATGACGCTATAAAAGGTTCTTGTCGTTCGGATGGGTCCGTGTCGGTGGTTGAGCTTATGACTGAAGCTACTGAACACTTTTCTGATTTTGGTGGTCATGAACTAGCAGGAGGTTTTACTGTCCGAAACGATAAAATTCATTTTTTGGAAGATGCTTTATCTGTTGTATTTTTAAAAATTTGCGGGAAAAGGCAAGACCTTAAGGAGATTCAAGGTCTTGCATTGAAGAGCGATCTAACTATAAATCTGGGGCAGGTGAATATGAAAAATTGGAATGAGATAGAGAAGATGGCGCCTTTTGGCCTAGCAAATCATAAACCAATTTTTCTTTTTGAAAATGTAAAAATAGAAAAAATAAAAAAATTTGGCAAAAATGGTTCAGGCGAGCATTTGGAAATAATATTTTCTGATTCTTTAGGTAAAGTAAAGGCAATTTCTTTTTTCTCTACCGTTGATTCCTTTAAAAGGACAATCTCAGGCGGAGAGAGGGTTAAATTACTAGCAAGTTTTGATTTGTCTTATTTTGGTGGTAAAAAAGAGCTTCGATTACGAATTATTGATATAATATAAAGACGATGAAGAATGATGAGATTATAGTTTATACAGATGGTAGCTCGCTTGGGAATCCTGGGCGGGGCGGTTGGGCTTCTGTTTTAGTGATGCCGGAGGATAAAGTCAGAGAGTTAGGGGGAAGAGAAAATGAATCCACAAATAACAGGATGGAGATAACAGCTGCTATTGAAGCATTGAAGTTTATTGAGGAGAGAAAAGTAAAAGCAAAAAGAATAAAAATACACACTGATTCACTTTATTTATTAAATGGTATCACAATGTGGATCTATGTTTGGGTCAAGAATAATTGGCGCACCAAAGGCAAAGATCCAGTCCTCAATAAAGATCTATGGGAAATACTTTTTAAAGTTCATTCTAATTTAAAGATGAAATATGAGATAGATTGGATAAAAGTTGAAGGGCACGCTGGGGTAGATCTAAATGAAAGGTGTGATGTTATAGCTACGAATTTGGCTGGAGAAGAAAGAATGGTTCTATTTACTGGAGATATTAAAGACTATAAAAAACTTTTTAGATTCTCTAATATAACTTAATAATGAAAGACAAAGCTTTTTACGCTTGTTGTTTTGGTGTCATATTTGGGATATTTTTACGTTCTTTTATTGCAATAGACATTTATGCACTTATATTTTTTGCTTTAATTTCTATCTCTTTGCTCTTGTTTTTTAGCTTTATCTCAAAAAGAAAATTAGGAATAATATTTTCGATTTTTCTATTTGCTTTTTGTTTAGGTGTTTTCAGGTTTCATATATATGACAAAATAAATCCTGATATTTTTGAAACAAAAGTGGGTAAAGAATTTTCTTTTTCTGGGTTAATAATAGATGAACCAAGCGTTGCAGAAAATAATCAGAAATTAATTATTGAAACAGGATTGGCTCCTCAAGGACTCGCCTTGGACTCCCTTAAGGCAAGACCTTTTCCCGCCAAAAGTCGCATTTTGGTATCTACGAATTTTGATGAGAGTTTTAAATATGGTGACGAGATAAGTTTTAAGGGAATTTTAGAAAAACCGGAGAATTTTATTACAGATCAGGGCAAAGAATTTGATTATGTAAATTATCTCAAAAAAGACGGAATATTTTACGTGATGAAATACCCAAAAATAGATATTTTGTCCCATAGTAACGGAAGTTTTATAAAAAGTATCTTATTTTCTGCAAAAGAAAAGTTTCTGGATAAAATAAATTTTGTAATTCCAGAACCAGAGAGCTTACTCATGGGCGGACTTATTTTAGGCGAAAAATCTTCGTTTGGTCAAGAATTAAGGCAAAGTTTTGTAAATACTGGGACTATCCACATAGTGGCTTTATCTGGGTACAATGTGACAATAGTAGCCGAATGGTTTATGAAATTATTTTCTTTTTTACCTATAAATTTTAGTATTTTTGCTGGTATTTTAGCCATCTTACTTTTTATCTTGATGACTGGAGGATCTTCCACTGCTATCAGAGCAGGGGTAATGGCAACTTTGGCTTTGATAGCCCGCGCCACTGGTAGGAATTATGATGTGGCGCGGGCGCTTATTCTCTCTGGTGTAGTGATGCTCCTATTTAATCCACTTTTGCTAGTGTATGATGTGTCATTTCAACTATCTTTTTTGGCGACCATTGCGGTAATATTTTTGACGCCAAAAATTGAGAAATACTTTTTTTGGGTGACGGAAAGATTTGGTCTGCGGGATGTCGTATCTATCACATTTTCTGCTTACATTTTTGTGATGCCTTTTATTTTGTATAAGATGGGGAACCTTTCGTTGGTGGCTTTACCTACAAATGTTTTGGTTCTCCCATTTATTCCGTTTACCATGTTACTAGGATTTGTGACTGGATTTATAGGACTTATTTCAAGTATCCTAGCTATCCCTCTTGGGTATATTTCTTACTTTTTCTTACATTATGAATTATTTATAATTAATTTATTCTCAAACATTCCATTTTCTTCCATATCTATATCAAATTTCCCATTGTTTATTACAATTTTAATTTACATAGTTTTTATTTACAAAATTTTCGGCACAGATGTTAAAAAACTTTTTACTGTTTTGCCTGAATAAAGTTTTTTTCAACTGCTTCCCAATTTAAATTTTCAAAAAATGCTTCAATGTAATGTTTTTTCCCACTTGGTTGAAAGTCTGTGATAAAAGCATGTTCCCACATATCAAGTGCAAGGATGAGTTTGCAGTCTTGAAGTTGTCCTAAATGCTGTTCATCTACCCAGGCATTCATTAATTTGTTTTCTTTTTTATCAAAATAAAGCATAGCCCAACCGACGCCTCGGATGGTAGCGATACTTTTAAATAATTCTAGCCATTTTTCAAATGATCCCCATTCTGAAGATATCGCTTTTTTGAGTTCGCTATTTTCTGTCAGATTATTTGATTTTCCAGACAAAGAATTGAAATAAATTTCATGATTACGCATACCATTGTATTCAAAACCAAATCTTCTCTGTAATCCACTCAAAATGCCTATATTTTCTTCAGGTTTTACAGATAGTTCTTCTATTTTAGCCAGCACTAAGTTTGATTGATTCACATACCCCGCATAGAGTTTTAGATGTTCCTCGATGTTTTTAGCACTTATGCCTTTTAACTCACCAATGTTAAACTTCTGTTCTTCAAATTTTTTCATGCTAGTATTATAACATGCTTCTATATTGCAAAAAGTATGGACTGTTGATTTTTATTTTAGTCCTGATTTTTGCAGACTTTTTCATTTTTAAAATTGATTTACAAAGTTCAAATCATGAGCTTACTTTTGCGATGCTTGATATTGGGCAAGGTGATGCTATTTTTATACAATCGCCGACTGGTACACAGATCATGTTTGATGGTGGGCCGATACATAAAGTTCTAGGTCCACTTTCTCGTGTCATGCCTTTCTATGATAAAACTATAGATGCGATTGTTATTACAAATCCTGATGCAGATCACATCGGAGGATTTTTAGATATTTTAAAGAATTATAAAGTTAGTACGGTATTTGAGCCAGGAACGAGTAATGTGTCAAAAACATATCAGAATTTAGAAAATGAAATAAAAAAACAAAATATTAAAGATGTTTTAGTAAAAAGGGGGATGAGGTTAGATATCGGCGGGGGAGCATATATAGATATTTTATTCCCGGATCGTGATGTGTCTTCTTGGAGTACAAATGACGGTTCTATAGTGGCAAGACTTGTATATGGTAACACCTCTGTGATGCTGACTGGAGATGCGACAAAGATGACAGAGCAAATAGTTATGGCAGAGAATTCACCTTCGAAATTAAAAAGTAATATTTTGAAAGTTGGACATCATGGCTCACATACTTCTACATCAGCAGAATTTATACAGGAAGTTGCGCCTGCTTATGCGCTCATTTCTGATGGTAAAAATAATAAATATGGACATCCGCATCAAGAAACTCTAGACACTTTGAATAATTTTGGCACGAAGATTTTTAGGACTGATTTGTTGGGTACTATAATTATAAATTCAGATGGAGAAAAGTTTTCTTTCATCACGAATTTTTGATCGACACGCATAATTTTCTGCTGAAAATTTGCTATGCTCGGCCCAGTCGGCCTGTGCAATGTCTCTCAAAAACTGTGATTTCAAGAAAAACTATAATTTATGATACAATAAAAACATGCAAGACAAACAAGTGGAAAAATTAATAAAAGATGAGGCAAAAAGGCAGAAAAGCGTCATAAATCTCATAGCTTCTGAGAACTATGTTTCCAAGGATATTTTACAAGCCTTGGGCTCAGAATTGACCAATAAATATGCAGAAGGGTACCCTGGGAGGCGATATTACGGAGGTAACACTATCATTGATAAAGTTGAGAATTTGGCCATTTCTCGTGCCTTAAAATTGTTCAAGTTAAAACCTGAGGATTGGCATGTGAATGTGCAACTCCTATCTGGTAGCCCTGCGAACTTTGCTCTATATTCCGCTCTTGTATCCCCAGAATTTGATAAAGAAGGCAAACCAACAAAAAAAATCATGGGTATGAAATTGACTTCTGGTGGGCACCTTACTCACGGACATCCGCTTTCGATAACTGGTAAACTCTGGAAATCAATCCAGTTCGAATTAGATCCTGTGACTCAAATGATTGATTATGAAAAATTAAAAGCTTTGGCTGTGGCAGAAAAGCCAGATATCATAGTGGCTGGATTTACTGCGTATCCTCGTTTTGTAGATTTTAAAAAATTTAGAGAAATTGCAGATGTGTCAGATTCTTTGCTCCATGTAGATATGTCTCACTTTGCAGGACTCGTGGCAGGGGGAGTGTATCCTTCGCCATTTCCTTATGCCGATAGTGTGATGACAACTACTCACAAATCTCTCCGCGGTCCAAGGCAAGCTATTTTATTTGTGAAAAAAGATGAACGTGGATTTGATAAGAAATTAGACAAAATGGTTATTCCAGGACTTTTTGGTGGCCCTCATGAGAACAATATTGCAGGTGTAGCTATAGCTCTCAAAGAAGATGATACTCCGGCTTTCAAAAAATATGCAAAGCAAGTCGTGAAAAATGCGCAGACTCTTGCGAAAGGATTACAGAAATTAGGTTGGAAGATTATTTCTGGCGGGACTGATTCACATTTGATATTAATGGATACTTTTTCTTCAAAAGGTATCTCTGGAAAAGAAGCGAGTGAAAAATTAGAAAAGGCAGGAATAATAGTAAATATGAATACTGTGCCAGGGGATACACGCAGTGTCATGGACCCTTCTGGTATTCGTCTTGGCACTTGCGCAGAAACTACTCGTGGAAAGAAAGAAAAAGATATGCTCAAAATTGCCCAGAAAATAGATAAAATTTTAAAAGGGAAATAAAAATATGATAAAAAGTGGCAAATTGATTGTGATAGACGGTACGGATGGGAGCGGGAAGACTACTCAGGCAGAATTGTTGATAAAACATCTAAAAGCAAATAAGCAAAAAGCAAAGTTTATTCATTTTCCACGATACGAAGATAATTTCTTTGGTAAATTCATAGCTCATTGTCTTTCTGAACAATATTACAATTGGGTAAATATTCACCCTAAAATAGCCAGCATTGCATATGCAGCTGATAGATGGGAGTCTTCAGAGAAAATCAAAAATTGGATAAAGAAAGGATATACAGTGGTTATGGATAGATATGTCTCTTCAAATCAAATACATCAAGGTGGTAAGATCGCTAATGTGAAGAAAAGAGAAGCATTTATAAAGTGGCTTGCTGAATTAGAGTATAAAGTTTTTAAAATTCCGGAACCAGATATGACTGTGTATTTGTCTTTACCCATCGAGATAGTTTTAAAATTAATAAAAAGCAGGGATTACAAAGGAGCCCGGGTATATCTAAACAGCAAAAAAGATGTTCATGAAAAGGACAAGAACTTTTTGAAGAATTCTATCAATAGCGCATTCTGGCTTTCTAAAACCCAGAAGAATTGGATAAAGATTGATTGTTCAAAGAATGGAGAGATTTTACCACGTGAAGAAATTCATGAGATGATTTATGAAAAAGTTAAAAAGATTATAAAATAAATGAATCCCGTTAGAAATCATATAGTTAAGTTATGTTTCTTGGAAAAAATAAATTATGAATTATATAAAAATCATTATTAATAAGTTAACTACGGAAATCTAAAGATTTCCTATTTCTAACGGGATGAAACTAAAAATTAAAAAATTAAAAGAAGGGGCGAAGTTACCAACACATGGACACCCAGGAGACGCAGGGATAGATATTTATGCGCTTGGAGAAGTGATTTTTTTACCCCATGAACAGAAACGGGTATATACCGGAATTGCATTTGAAATTCCTGAAGGGTATGTGGGTTTGGTGTGGGACAAGTCCAGTATTTCTTTCAATAAAAGTCTTAAAATTATGGGAGGAGTTATTGATGCCTGTTTTCGAGGAGAATTTGTCGCTTCAATGGTGAATCTGTCGGATCAAAAACAAGTCATTGAAAAGGGTCAAAAATTTACTCAAATGGTTATACAGAAATTCGAGCATTGTGATATTGTAGAGGTAGATAAATTGTCAGAAACTGCAAGAGGAGAAGGTAGAGAAGGGAGTACTGGTCATATGCACAAGGAATAGAATGATAAAAGAAAAAATAGAAAAATTAATAAAAGATGCGTTGAAAAGTCTCGGTCTCGAAGATCTTAATTTTGTGGTAGAACATCCAGAGGATTTGAAGAATGGAGATTATTCTACAAATGTAGCAATGGTTTGTGCTAAAAATCTAAAAACAAATCCTAGAGAATTGGCAGAAAATATAGTTGCCGAGTTAAAAAACTCTCCCCTTGCCAAGGGGGAGGTTGGAGGGGGTCTAATACATGAAATTCAAATAGCCGGTGCTGGGTTTATCAATTTTTATCTTTCTCGTGAATTTTTTTCAAACTCCATAAAAGAAATCCTAGAACAAAAAGAAAATTGGGGTAAAAATAGTTTCCTTGCGGGGAAAAAGGTAATGGTGGAATATACAGACCCAAATCCTTTTAAACCTTTTCATATCGGGCATTTGATGAGTAATGCTATAGGTGAATCAATATCAAGAATTTTTGAATTCTCTGGAGCACATACTGTTCGTGCAAATTATCAGGGTGATGTAGGGCTTCATGTGGCCAAAGCAATATATGGGATTTTGAATGACCCTCTCGCCTTCGACACTCCCCCTTGGCAGGAGGAGATTGGAACGATGCCTGCTTCTGTGCAGGCAGACTATATTGGGCGATTCTATGCAAAAGGCAGTGATGCTTATGAAAGTGATGAAAAAGCAAAAAATGAAATTGATGAAATAAATAAAAAAGTTTATGAAAAAAGTGACGATGAAATAAATAAAATATATAATTGGGGTAGAAGAGTCACATTAGAGGCTTTTGAAGAAATATATAAAGTTCTTGGAACAAAATTCAAATATTACTTTTTTGAAAGCGAGATGGCGCCTATTGGCAATAAAATAGTCCGTGCAAATATGAGTAAAATTTTTGAAGAATCAGATAACGCAATAATTTTTCATGCCGAAACATACGATCCAAAACTCCACACTCGTGTATTTGTAACTTCAAAGAATTTACCTACATATGAAGCAAAAGAAATTGGCTTAACATTCACAAAGTTTGAAAAAGAAAATCCAGATATTTCTGTAGTAGTGACAGCACACGAGCAAGCTGAATATATGAAAGTTGTAGCGAAAGCCATCTCACTAATACACCCTGAATACGAAAACAGGATGAAACACATCACTCATGGTATGATGCGCCTAGCCTCGGGCAAGATGTCTTCTCGAAAGGGAAATGTGGTCACCGGTGAATCCCTTTTGCATGATTCGATAGATACGATAAAAGAAAAAATATCCGCCCGAGGCGGACCAGCCTTGGGCTGGAAAGAAGTAGAAGTTCAAGAAGTTTCAGAATCTGTGGGAGTATCGGCGCTTAAATATTCAATTCTTCGTTCCTCAATGGGTTCTGATATAGTTTATGATTTTGAGAAGTCCATTTCGTTTGAAGGTGATTCTGGGCCATATCTGCAATATTCTGCAATTCGTGCGAAATCAGTTTTAGCAAAAGCTGGCGATACCAACTTTGGCGGGAAAAGGTCAGACCTTAAGAATTTAGAAAGGTCTGTCCTTGAGGAGCCAAAAGAAGTTTCAAATTTAGAAAAAACCCTATATCGTTTCCCCGAAGTTGTAGTTTTGTCATATCAAAAGTTTGAACCACATCATATTGCAACATATCTGACAGAACTTGCCTCATCATTTAACACTTTTTACACAGAAACAAAAATAATAAACGAAGCAGATAAATATTCACCATATTATCTTGCATTGACCAAAGCATTTCTACAAACAATACAAAACGGCCTTTGGCTCCTTGGCATCACTCTGCCAGAGAAGATGTAATCTTGTAAAAGTTATCCCCGTTTTTGTTGTGTATTAGTGGTAGACCTGTATAATTGGACTAATGCGTACAAACAAGACGTTTAGTTTCCTGTTTGTGTTTTTTATTTTTCTCAGCATTTTCTATATTTTTACTCCGAAAGTTTACGCTAATTCTCCGACCATTGTGACGAATAATATTACGGAAAATATAACTTGGAATTTAGAAGGAAGTCCATATTTAGTGGTTGATCATATCACTGTAATTCGGGGTGTGACCCTTACTATAGATGCAGGAGTTGTTGTTAAATTTGACGACAACTCCATCGCTGTTTTAGGTACCATAAATGTAAATGGTACTTCTGGCTTACCAGTATTTTTTACTTCGTATTATGATGATACAGTTAGTGGTAGTATTGATGATAAAGAATCTTGTTATGAAAATATAGATGAGGAAGGTAATGACTTAGGTGAAATTTGTGAAACCTACGATCTGGGCGATCCATCTTTTGAGGATTGGCATGGAATTTTTGTAAGTGATATAACAGGTGCTAGCAATTTCTCTTATGCTAATTTTAGCTATGCTAGAACTGCCTTATTTTTAGATAGTAATCCTTCATTTACAGCGGACGATATAAATATCAATGAAGCCAAGAGTGGTATTACCATTAGTAAAAGCACAGCTAATTTTTCAAATTTAAAGGAAAATAATGTTTCTTCTGATGGTTTGGTAATTTATGATCATGGCATTGTCACTTTGGATGGTTTTATAAATGCTGGTAGTCGTGATGCAGTGAGTGTTTATAATACGAGCTCTCTTACACTAAAAAATGCTAGCATTTCAAGTGCCTTCGGTGATAGTATAGCTATTTTTAATGATAGTAGTTTAATTTCGACCAATGTAATGATAAGTGAATCATTCCACAATTCTCTAGCCATTTTTAATAACAGTAAGGCAGTTTTTAATAATAGTAAAATCACTAATGGTCAATATATCTTTAATGCTGTTGCGGTTTTTAATGATTCTTCACTTTCAGCGGATAAGACTATTTTTGATGGAGGTTTAAGTGGCGGTATTGAAATTTTTAATAGTTCTAAGCTAATACTGACGCATTCTGTCGTGAAGAATTTTCTAACAGCAGGTATCGAAGATTATGGAAGTGAATTAAATTCCGAGCCTAATGTTATTTCTATTAATAATTCAAGCATCACAAACAATGATATAGGGCTAGACATTTATAATGCACCTACTCGGACTCCTACTACACTCTTGGTTTCCAATAATATTATTTCAGACAATACTTCTTTTGGGGCACGGACTTTTAGTGAAATTATTGATGCATCTTTTGAGAAGAATTGGTGGGGAGACAAAACTGGACCATACAATGACCCCTCGAATCCTGATGGCCTAGGTGATATGGTTTCCAGTCATATAGCCTTTACTCCATGGTGTCTGAATAAATTCTGCTCTTTTCATGAGTCTGTGATAATCATCCCGGGGATAATGGGTTCAGAAATTGTAAAGAATTATGATGATTTTGGGGAAGTGTGGCCGAATGTCACGAAGCTAGTCCTTTCTTTCTTTGACGGCCACTTAGATGAGCTGATATTGAACCCTGACGGCACGGAGAGTGTAGACAGGCCAATGCTCGAGCCAGACATCATCCGGAAGACAGTCACGACAGATACATTTGATGGATTGATCAAAGAATTAACCGCTAATGGCTATGAAGAGGGCAAGGATTTATTTGTTTTCCCTTATGATTGGCGCAAAGATAATGCAGAGACAGCTCTAAAGTTGAAAGAGAAAATTGCAGAAGTGCTGAAGATAGATGGAGGGACAAAGGTAGACATCGTTGCGCACTCGATGGGTGGCTTGGTAGCGAAGGCATACATTGCAGAGAACGGCGTCAGTAAAGTGGACCAGCTTTTCTTTGTAGGCACACCGCACCTGGGTGCGCCAAAGGCCTTCAAAGCTCTGATGTATGGAGATGATATGGGAATAAATACATTTTTTGGTTTTATACAACTTTTAAGTCCAAACAGAATAAGAGTAATTTCTCAAAATATGCCTGCAGTATATGAGCTCCTACCAAGTCGGAAATATGTGGATACTTTGGGTTTTAAATATGTAAAAGATTTATTTACTGGTTTCTTGTATGGAGCGGAACTTGCGAATTTGAATTATGCAGATACGCAGGCTTTGATGGTCAAAGATGGCAGGAATAAAGATATGTTTCTGATGGCGAATAGTTTACACGAGAGCATAGATAGTTTAGATTTATCCAAAATAGACGTTTATAACTTCATCGGCGCCGGCACGAAGACCTTGGGCAAGATAATAATCAAAAACAAGAGGGAGAGGATGGGCTTCTTCTCCCTTTTCTCTCCAGACTATATGTTGGAGTATGTGAGTGGCGACAAGACAGTGCCGAAGGCCTCGGCGGAGGGCCAAATATATGGCAAGAAATATTACGTAGATAGCGTGTCACACTCAGAGCTTCCTTCATTCCAAAGTGTGAGAGATAAAATCTTGGAAATATTAAAGAAAGATACAGAGAAAGATTTAGCACATCTTTCAAAGAATCAGAAAGCGTACAATATATCTGGCAAAGTAGTGAGCTCACATGATTCTGTGGTGCTTCATATATATGATGACGCGGGGCACCATACAGGCCCAGTGGATGAAAAGGGTGTACCATCAAAGACGAATACTGGCCATATAGAACAGGGGATAAGCGGGGTGAGCTATGACCAGATAGGGGCAAATAGCTTTGCTTTCTTGCCAGCTGAGGGACATTATAAAGTAGTGAATTATACAGCAGAGGCTGATTCTACCGGATATTACAATTTTTACATTGAAAACATAGACACAGATGATATAAAGACAAAAGAGACATATTGGGACCAAATACCTGTGAAAACTCCTGAGACTGTTTCTGAGATAGATGTAGTGGATGATGTAGCTATTCCAGATCCATCAATACCAGAAGCTTTACCTGTAATCCTTGTGGATAATGATGGCGATGGTGTTTTTGAGCAGAGCATCACTCCTTCTTCAGTGCTTGATACAGTACAGGCATCTGACTTGATTCCGCCAGTGGCTGTGGGCTCTGTAGTAGAGAATACTGTCTCTATTATATCTACCGATGAGAACTCGGGGGTATTAAAAACTGAATATTCTACAGACGGAGCGACTTGGCTGAAATATGAAATTCCTATTTTAGTAAAGCCTCATACTGACGGCACAGAGATAGTTTTCCAATATTTTTCTACTGATAAAGCGGGGAATGTGGGCGAAGTGAAGACTCTAAATATTCTACCATCAGTACCTGAAAAGGTAATTGCTCAAGATGTTGTGCCTGTAGTGCATAGTTCTGGAGGCGGACATGTGTTTTTGAATAATCAACCGAATATTCCCGTTTTAGTAACTGTAGTGCAAAATAAAGAAGAAGTGACAGAAAAAAAGCCGAAGGTCCCGACAACAGGAGGGATAAAAAAGAAGACCGTAAAAGTAGCTGTAACACCAAATATTCCTAAAAATAAAATAGAGCCGATAGACCTTACAGCTTCAGCGGGCAGTACGGGCACACATACGAATACAGTGCTACTTATCTCTGTCATAGGTGGTTCTGCAGTTTTGTTATTAGCTAAAAGGTTTATAAAAATGTAGAATGCTATTATGGCTGGAAAATTACAAAATTTATTTCATACTGAAACTTGGTGGGGTAAAACAATTTTTATTGTTTTAGTATATTCTATTTTCTGGTGTATTTCTTATGGAAGTATTCTTCTTATTCCAGAAGATACTTTCACTAATTCCAATAGTTATATGCCTTTTTTCTTATTTATTTATGTTGCAGTATTATTACCTATCTTGAGTTTATTTTTTACTTCTCGTATTAGAAAATCTATTTTTATAAAACATTATTATTTATTTAATACCATTTTTATAATTTTATCTCTTCTCTTATTTTTTTACATTGATTTATTAAAGTCAATGCCTAATTGGTTTAATTTCTAATCCACTTTACTTTACTAAACTAAAGTAGATAGGAGGGGGGAATGGGAGTTTTTTTTAAAGGTCTTTCCTTGAAGGGGGAGCGTAGCGACGGGAAAGGTGAGGCCTTGGGGAGTTTTGTGGTAGACTTAAGGGGTGAAGAAGAAACCATCAAAATTAAAGTCTACAAAAGACAGGGTTATCAAATATTGTATTCTTTGTAGTAGTAAAATTAAGGTTATTTTATATACTGACCGTTCTTATGTGGGTGGGTATTATTTTGGTAAGATTCCAATGTCTACAAAAAAAGAATGGGCAAGAGTTATGAAACTTGGAACAAGGAAATCAAAAATAGGGAGTTTAGATATTCAAGTCTTAAAAGAAGATCCAAAACCATATAAATATTTTGAGTATTGGGAATGTTTGAAGTGTTGCACGGATGCTATTTGAGCCTGTTTTTCTAGGTGTTTTTGTGGTAAAATGAATGTTTAATATAAAGAACAAATTAGATATCTAAAACTTATGATGATTACAAAATTGGTGAAAGTGGTTGGGATTTTAGTTAATAAACTTTTGAAATAATTATGGCAATTACCAACATTGGAACAAATACATTATCTTCAAACCTAAAAACAATCTTACCTGAGTGCGACAAGATTGATGCTTTAGTTGGCTATTTTTATTTTTCAGGGTTTAAAGATTTACACAATGAACTAAAAGATAAACAAATCCGTATTCTTGTGGGAATGGATATTGATAAAAAAATTATTGAAAAAGTATCAACGTTAAAAGAATTAAATTTAGACTCTTATTCTATAGATACTCACATAACTTCCCGATCAAGTGTTACTGAAGATTATATTGATAATTTCTCTCAAATTTTTAATGATAATGATTATTTCGATAACGAAGAATCACAAAATGCATTTGAAATATTTTTGAATAAAATAAAAGACGGTAGTTTGCAAATTAAGAAAACAGCTAAGGCTAACCACTCTAAATTTTATATACTACATAATAAAAATGGAGGCGGAATAGTAATTGAGGGCTCAAGCAATTTAACGTTATCCGGAT
This sequence comes from Candidatus Nomurabacteria bacterium, assembly GCA_943350875.1. GTDB lineage: Bacteria > Patescibacteriota > Minisyncoccia > Phycocordibacterales > UBA9973 > UBA9973. The sequence goes on from CALRAL010000003.1 coordinate 55,807, forward strand.
TGCGAGGACAAGCGGAACATAATAGAATCTTGACTGAAAAACATTATTACGATGATGATGTAAATAGATTTGAAGAATGCTGGAACGATCAAGAGAATATAATTTTAACTAATATTGAATCAGCGGATAATTTTATAAAAGAAGTAAAAAGTAAAATTTGGTTATATGCATTACCTGACCCACTGTTAATGTATTATAGAGTTTTAAATGAATATTTCTCAATTACTGAAATTGAGAATATGAAGACTCCTAAAAACATAACTGCTGGTAAGTTCTCTGATTTAAAATATCAAAAAGATGCGATTAATTTAGGTATTGATAGAATAAACAAATTTGGTGGTGTAATTATTGCAGATGTTGTTGGACTTGGAAAAAGTATTATTGCTTCAGCAATTGCACATAATTTGGGATTAAAAACTGTGATAATTGCTCCACCTCATCTTGAAGATCAATGGAATGACTATCGTTCTGATTTTAATTTTAACGGATTTGTTTACAGCACAGGTAAAATTGAAGAAGCCCTTGAAAGACATCAAAATGACGAAAAACTCCTCATTGTTTTAGATGAAGCACATAAACATAGAAATGAGGATACAGATAATTATAAACTTCTTCATAAACTTTGTGCCGGTCATCCTGTTATGGCTCTTTCTGCCACACCATTTAACAATGATCCTAAAGATATTTATGCTTTGATAAAATTATTTAGTACACCCGGACAATCTACCATAAGGACAGTAGAAAATTTAAGCATGGCTTTCCATACTCTTTTTAAGAGATATAAAAAAGTTAGAAAAGATTTAAGAAAAACTAATGCAAAGGAAGAAAAGAAAGATGAAGTAAATAAAGAATCACATGAAATAGCAAAATATCTTAGAATAATGATCGAACCACTCATTATTCGTCGTTCCCGTAGAGATTTAGAAGAAATAGAAGATTATAAAAATGACCTAAAAAATCAAGGGGTTGCTTTTGCGAAAGTGAAAGAACCGGAATTGCTAGAATATCCACTTAACGGAATGTCAGACCTTTACATTAGAACACTTGAAAAAATATCACCGAATGATAAAAGTGTAAGTTTTCGTGGTGTTCGATACAAGATATTAAGTTATTTAAAAGAGGGTTCAAATTTTGCTGAAAAATTAGTAGAAGATATTGATGATGATAGTATTTCTGCAGAAGAAAAAGTACAGCAAATTAAACAAGCTCAAGTAAACATAGCAAAATTTATGAGACGTTTGCTTGTGCGTAGATTTGAGAGTTCTGTTGGTGCTTTCAACATATCTCTTGAAAATATGATAACTTCTTCTGAAAAAATTCTTGAATGGTATAAAAATAGGCAAGAAATTCCAATATATAAGAAGGGTGAACTACCAACCGCAGAATATCTAAACGATTTAGATGAGGAAGAATTGGAGGGGGTTTTATCTAATTTGGACGCTAAAGGATTAATTCGTGTTCCCACTTCTGAATTACAATCTTCTTTTGAAAAACACTTAAATGAAGATATCGCATTATTAAAAAAAATAAAATCAGAATGGTTAGAAAATAATGAAGATCCTAAATTTGATTTCCTTAAAGAAAAAATTGCGAATTCTATATCAAGTGATTCTAATAGGAAAATTATAATTTTTACTGAATTTTCTGATACTGCAAATTATTTATTTAAAAAATTTAATGAGGATAATTTTAAGCGTATTTTCAAATATAGCTCAGAGGATTCTAACGATACTAATAAAAAGATTATTCGTTCAAATTTTGATGCTGGATTAGAAAAATTACAACAGGCTAACGATTTTGATGTAATTATCGCCACAGATGCAATTTCTGAAGGTTTTAATTTACATAGAGCAGGAAGTGTTATAAATTACGATATTCCTTATAATCCAACAAAGGTTATACAGCGAGTTGGTCGTATTAATCGCATTAATAAAAAAGTTTTTGAAGAATTATATATTTTTAACTTTTTTCCTACATTTATTGGTGAAGAAGAAACCGGTATGCGTTCTATATCCACACTAAAAATGGATTTTATTCATGATCTTTTGGGTGAAGATACAAAAATCTTAACAAAAGAGGAAGACCTGAAAAATTATTTTGCTAAACAATATCAAGAAGAAAATACTAAAAATGATAGTTTGTCTTGGGATGCAAGATATAGAAATGATTGGCTTAAAATAAAAGATGATCAAGATATAATTGCAAAAATTTCAAAGATTCCTCATAGATCAAGAATTGCTAGAAAATCTAAAGATATTTCTGGTGTTGTAGCATTTGCAAAAAAGGGTTCAAATTACATTTTTGCATTTGGTGAGAACCCTGAAAATGTTCGGATTGTTTCGCCTGAAGAAGCATTACCACTTTTCAATGAAGTTGCTGATATGGAAAAATCTCTTGAGACAAGTATTAAATTTGAGCCCATCTATAAAATAGCAAAAGAACATATATTTAAGGACAATACCCACGCACCGATAGACACCGGCAGAAGACAAGACGCTTTGTTGAAATTAACCCTTATCAAAGAAAACTACACACAAGCAGTTGAGTTGTGTAAAGATTTAGAGACTTTAATAAAAGATTTTGATGCGCTACCAAATGGGTTACTAAAAGATATTATTGACTTATCTATTGATAGAAATGATTATAGTAAGATTTTTAAAGAATTAAAAAATATGTTTCCTAATAATTATATTAAAAAGTTATTCCTAACAGCTGATAAAGCCAAAGATAATGGAAAACTTATTGTATTATCCGAAGAACTAATTGCATGATAAATTTTAATGATAAATATAATTATAATGAGTTTATAGATTTCTTATGTAACTTTCTACCGAATGACTTCAAGGAAATAGAAAAAGATATTGTTATAAAAAAAGAAAGATATAAAGAAATTTCTAAAGCAAAAATACTTGGCTATTCAAGCTCTTTAGATTTGCATGTATTAGAAATGGATCATGCTCGTGAAAATGACCCGAGAATTACGATTGCGACAGATGCTTTCAAAATACTTGCTGATAATTGGGTACATAAAGCTTTAGTAATCTTCAAGAACAGCACTTCAGATAATTATCGATTTTCTTACTTAACAATATCTATAGATTTAAATGATAAAAATAAACCAATTAAAACATATTCAAACGCCCGCCGGTATTCTTTTTATCTTGGTTCCGGCGCAAAAATTAACACCCCAAAACAACAACTTGTTAGTAAGGGTCGAATAAAAGATTTAAATGATTTAGTAAGTAGATTTTCTGTTGAAGTTGTGAATAAGCAATTTTACTTTGAGATTGCAAAATTCTTTGATGAACTTGTTTCGAGTGAGGATAAAAATCTAGCACTTCCGGGTATATCAGAAGAAGACACGAATATCAGAAAGAGTTTTGCTGTTCGGCTTATTGGTCGTATAATGTTTTGTTGGTTTTTGAAACAGAAAAAATCTGACAATGGTCAACTTATTCCTGATGAACTACTTTCCTCAAAAACAGTATCGGATAGTTATTATCACAGTACTCTTGAACCATTATTTTTCGGCGTATTAAATACCAGCATTGAATCTCGAGATATTCGTAGTGATTTGTTTGATAAAGTGCCGTATCTCAATGGAGGACTGTTTAATCCTCAATCAGACGACTATTATGACCTAGATAGAGAAACTTTTACCTCGAGACATATTAACACTCTTAAAATCAGTGATGACTGGTTCAAGAACTTCTTTGAGCTTCTCGAGACTTATAATTTTACAATTGATGAGAATACTGTTTTTGATCAAGAGCTTTCTGTTGATCCAGAAATGCTTGGAAGGATTTTTGAGAATTTGCTTGCAGAAATAAACCCAGAAACTGGAAGCAGTGAGCGTAAGCGTACGGGAAGTTTTTATACGCCACGTCAGATTGTTGAATATATGGTAGACCAGTCTTTGATTGAATATTTAAAAACAAAAACAGGGATTCAAGATAAAAAATTATCTGCTCTTGTTAGCTACGATTTAGCAGACGATACAGAGCACCCACTAGACGATAAGGATAAACAAGAAATAATAAACGCAATAGAATCTCTTAAAATTCTTGATCCAGCTTGTGGTTCGGGGGCATACTCAATCGGTGCGCTTCAAAAAATTGTTTATATTCTTCAACAAATAGATCCAGATTGTAAATTATGGCTTGAGCAAAAATTAAAAGGTGTTCCAGAGTTGTATAAGAAAAAAATAATTGATGAAGTTAAATCGAACCCTTTTGACTACACACGGAAACTAGATATTATTAAAAATTCAATCTTTGGCGTAGATATTCAGCCAATTGCTGTAGATGTTTCCCGTTTGAGATGCTTTTTGACACTTGTCGTTGAGTCAGAAGTAAATGATACAAAACTAAACAGAGGGATAGAACCTTTACCGAACTTGGACTTTAAATTTGTCTGTGCAAATACTTTGATTAGCTTGCCAAAATCTCAATCTAGCAATCTTTTCGAAGACCATTCCGGTATCATCGAGCTTTCAAAAATAATGTCGGAATATTTCTCTTGCAATAGCCAAAGAAAAAATGAAATTAAACTTAAATTTACAAATTTACAAAAAGAAATACTAGAAAAGACAATATCCGCTTTCGGTAAAAATACGGGAGAGCTAACTTTAAAACTTACAACTTGGAATCCATTTAGTAATAATTCAAATTCTTGGTTTGACCCGGAATGGATGTTTGGGTTGGAGGAAAAGTTTGATGTGGTTATCGGTAATCCGCCCTATGTTGATTCAGAGACAATGGTAAAAGATAACCCTGATTTGAGAAATTTGTATACTTTGCTTTACAAAACAGCTATAGGTAATTGGGATTTGTTTATCATTTTTATAGAGCAGGGCATCAATTTTCTAAGCAATTATGGAAATTTGTCATTTATCGTGCCTAACAAATTGATTGCTGCGAAATATTCTGAGTCTATTAGATTACACATGCAGACTAAAAATATAAAATACATAAGAGATTATTCTGATGTGAGAGTATTTAAGGAAGCGAGCGTGTATCCTATTGTTTTTCAGATATCGAACTCATTGAATTCAGATTCAAGCGTTATCTTAACAAAAATGAAAGATATCGAAGAATATGAATTAATTAACAAAATACCCCATGCACTGTTTTATGCGGATGTATTTTGGGATAGGTATTTTATAAAACCAGAAGCACTCAAGGTAATTATTAAAATCTCACAAAATCCTAAACTTGAAAAAATTAATGATTTAGTTTTGGGTGCAGCCACTGTTAATGAAGCATATAAATTAAAAGAAATTATTACTGAGGCAGAAATTGAAAAACAAGAATATAAAAAACTAATTAATTCCGGGACAATTGATCCATATACTTCTTTATGGGGTGACAAAAAAACTCAATATATTAAATCGTCATATAAAGTGCCTGTGGTGGAAAATGACAAGCTAAATAAATTATTACCGAGACGATTTATTCAAGCAAATAGTGAAAAGCTTATTATTGCCGGGATGTCAAAGAGATTAGAGGTTTTCTATGATTCCGGTGAATACATTGCTGGTAAATCTACCACAATCATTTTAAATAATGAGAAAATTGACTTGTTATATTTACTTGCAGTTCTTAATTCAAAATTGATTTCTTATTGGTATAAGGTATATTTTAGTTCTTTGTCACTTGCTGGAGGTTATTTGAGAATTAGTAATAACGAAATCAAAAAGATTCCAATTGTAGTGGCTAATAAAAAGACGCAAGAAGGTATAATTAAAATTGTTAACCAAATTCACGATTGTAAAAAAGGAAGTAATAAAAATACAGACGACCTAGAGTCAAAAATTGATGAATTGGTCATGGATTTATACGGACTAAATGAAGATGAAAAAGAAATTATTAGAAATTCGTAAATAACAGGAAAAATCACTGTAACCGGCGTAAGTGATTTTTCAAAACTTCAACATAAGAAGTTTTTAACCGCGTGGTGGAAATGGATCGTTTCCAAAAGAGTTTCTTTCACGAATTTTGCCATCTCGTCCGTGGATGAGAAGTTCAACTTGGTATGCTATTGCAAGTGATGTACCAGAATCTATGATTTCTGATTGTGTCTTTGCTGTAAATACCGGATATGGATTGTGTTCTTGTTTGAGTGCCCAGTTTTGTCCGTTTTTTACTACATGTAGATTACTCATAATGAATTTGAATTAAAGTTTTATTATTTTAGTTCTGTAATTTTCATTTCTTCGATTTCAGTGCCGGTTTCTGGTAAGCCGAAATGTAGACCTACATTTGCATTATAGCATATTTTTTATTGAATCCAAAATTTTGCCGACGAAGAGGGGGATTGACTTGAACGAAGCTCATGAACTCTGGCAAGAGCTTTAACTTTAACTTCACCACTCAGCTAGGCCTTACCTATCAATTAACAAGGCCCAAAATCAATCTACTTTACTCAACTAAAGTGTAGAATGGTTTTTGGGGTTCTGTGAATTATCATTACTGTGATAGACTTAGCAAGTGAAAGAAGAAAATAATGTTGCCTATATAGACGGAGCTAACTTGCACAATGGTGTGGAAACTTTAGATTGGGAATTTGATTACAAACGCTTCAGAGTATGGTTAAAAGAAAAATACAGTGTTAAGCAAGCTTATTTATTTCTAGGATTAATTCCAAAATATAAAGATCTTTGAATAGTAAGAACCGTTCTTGCTATAGGACATGACTTCAAGAACTTATCGATGAAACTGGATTAGATGTAAACGAAGCTCATGAACTCTGGCAAGAGTTTTAACTTTCATTCTATGAATTGCTAGGCAAGACCTAGCAATTACAATTAACAAGGCCCAGAATCAATCTACTTTACTAAACTAAAGTGTAGAATGTTTTTTTGATTCTGTAAATCGTCATAGTAATTTTAATATTTCAGAGAGCTTATGATTTAGTCTTGAATGGTCGTTTGTTTGCTTCTTTTAGAATTCTAAGTGTTGCTTGTACTGAAAGGTTCTCGCTGGTAAGAAGCACTAATCTATCATTCAACTGATTAAGTAATGGGCTTAAAAACTCATCTGCCCATGATGGCGACAATGTCAAAACACCAGCGAAATCTATTTCTAGTTCTTCGTCTTTAGGAAACTCACGCAAGGTCGGAGTAAATGCTTTGAAAGCCTCACTGCCCAATTCTCGTGATATTAATGTCTTTCCAAATTTTTCTAATTGTAATTTCATATATTTTAAAAATTATTAAACTACTTAAAATTCTATTTTTGCTAAACAGCCTCGTACGATACGCTGACCACGCGTAACATGAAACACTTTGTCTGGACTACTCATACGTACTTCGGCATCACCACTTTTATAAAATAAATCTATTGGCTGATCAGTAACGACTTCTCTGACAAGTTTCAAACCGTTCCCGCGCTTCTCCGGCGCACGCCCAGAAATGAATTCTGTAAAGGCGACTTCCACGGCAGCGACATGGCTCGGAAGCTCCGGCCGAATTTGCCGTAATGTTTCTAAAATGCCCAATCCTCTATCGGCAAGAACAATGATCCGTTTTTCCAGATCGTAGCCAAAGAATATTCCCGCGGTGTCTGGCCATTTGCCTAAGTTGTGAGCAAACGAGTTATCACCAATCTCCCCAGTAATCAAAGTGATCAAAGAATACAACTGCTCAAACCCTGGCTTTCCCAATAATGCATTTTGCATCTTAATCAGTCTGGCATTAAAAATAGAACTTGTCGGACAGTAAAACGTCCCCGGGAACTCAGTCCCATTTTCTATCCAATCGGATGCAAACTTTATCAAATCGCTAGCAAATATTTCCAAGTCTTTTTCACGGTAATATCGATGAGTACCCCCGTCCTTTTTAATCGGTAGCAGTTTACCGCTTTCGTCCCAACGACGAAGCGTTTGCAAGGAAATCCCTAGATATTCAGCTGCCTGGCTGATTGTAAGTAATTTTTCATCCATATAATTAAGGATACCATAATATACAAATCTATACAACTAGAAGATAAATCTATACAAAAATATACCAATCTATACATTTCTTAGTAAAAACTACCCTTAAAATAGTTTCGTATAATCAGCTAGGCCTTGCCTAGCAGTTTTGCTCGGTTTTAGGCTGATAACCGTGAAAAATGGCATTAAAAACACAGCTTTTCACGATTATGTTGACAAAAGCGTGAAAATGACTATAATAGATGTATATGGCGAAAGTCCCTGCAGTATTTAATAAAATAAATTCTCTTCGCGAGAGGTACTGGAAAGCTTTCAATAACAAAGAATCTCTAATTAAACTTGTTAGCGAGTCAGAAATTGCTGAGCAAGTGTATAACTCAAATGCTATCGAAAATAGTACTCTTACACTTGAAGAAACAGAAAAAATTTTATTACAGATTGACCTAGATCGATATATAAGTGAGCGCGAGATTTTTGAAGCCAAAAATCTCGCGCGAGTGGTGTCATATATTGAGAAGCGAGCAAAAGAACAGGAGTTAACACTTGAAGTTGTATTATCACTTCACAAGATGCTTATTTCAAATATTCGTGATGAAATTGCAGGCAGGTTTAGAAAAGAAAAAGAATTTGTGCGAGTGGGTAGTCACATTGCTCCCGCACCGCAAGAAATACTTGAGAGGTTGGGAAATATGCTCGCAGAATATAATGCAAATAATCATGAAAATATTGTAAAATGTATTGCACGATTGCATTTAGATTTTGAGTATATCCATCCATTTATCGATGGCAATGGTTGTATTGGTCGCGCGCTTAATAATTATCTTTTGATTCGTGAAGGATTTGTCCCCATCAATATTAAATTTATAGATCGCAAAAAATATTATGATGCATTTAAAGAATTTGATGAAAAAGGTAAAATAGAAATAATGGAAGAAATTGTTGCCAAAGCTCTGACCAATAGTTATCACAAGCGTTTGGCATATTTAGAAGACAAGAAAATTATAACATTAGTGGAATATGCAAAATCTCAAAAAATTTCTCATTCAAATTTGATAAATAAAGCTAAACGACAAACTATTGAAGCTTTTATGGAACGAGGGATTTGGAAAATAGGAGTTGAGTATAAGAAAAAATTATATGAATGAAGAAAATGTAAAAAATAATAAATCAGAAGTAGCTCTCAGGGAGGAGAGGGTTTTGGAATTTTGGGAGCAAAATAAAATATTTGAAAAAGTTTCAAAAAAGGTAGCGAAGAAGGGTGACTATGTATTTTATGACGGTCCGCCGACGGCCAACGGCATGCCGGGGCTACACCATGTGGAGCCACAATCTTTCAAGGATTTAATTCCTCGATACAAAACTATGCGAGGGTATAATGTCTTGCGTAAAGCGGGCTGGGATACACACGGGCTTCCAGTAGAGCTTCAAGTAGAAAAAGCGCTTGGGCTAAAATCTAAAAAAGATATTGAAAAATACGGAGTAGAACTTTTTAATCAGAAATGCAAAGAAAGTGTTTGGCAATATAAAGCAGAATGGATGAAAATGCGTACTCGCATGGGTTTCTGGACTGATCTGGAGAATGCATACGTAACTTATACGAATAATTATATTGAAGCCTTGTGGGGAGTAGTGCAAAAGGCAGATGAGAGAGGATTCTTGTATAAAGATTTCAAGATCTTGCCTTGGTGCCCTCGCTGTGGGACAGCTCTCTCTAGCCATGAGCTCAATCAGCCTGGGGCATACAAAGATGTAAAAGATCTGTCTGTTTATGTGAAATTTAAAATTATTGGTGGCAATGATGCTTTTGCGGGGTCGCTGTCTCCGTCTGTTGACGGAGCGCTGCCTCTCGGCTCGTCAGCCTGCGAGACACCCCGACAAAAGCACATTGCCACCAATTTTTACATTCTTGCTTGGACAACAACACCTTGGACTTTGCCGGGGAATGTGGCTTTGGCAGTGGGGAATGATATTGATTACGTAAAAGTGAAATTTGGTGGGGAGATTTTGATTTTAGCAGAGGCTAGACTTTCTGTTTTGGGTGGCGAATATGAAATTTTGGAAAAATTGAAAGGCAAAGATTTAATTGGTTTAGAATATGAACCACTTTTTCCATATTTGTCCGCCCAAGGCGGATCCGCCTCTGGCGGAAAAGATTTTAGTGAAAGTATAAAAAATGCTTTTAAAATTTATCCAGCAGACTTTGTGACGACCACAGACGGCACAGGAGTGGTGCATACAGCTGTGATGTATGGAGTGGATGATTTTGAGCTTGGAACTAAATTAAATTTACCGAAATATCATCTCGTAAATGAAGAAGGTAAATTTATAAAAGGTACAGGATTCTTGGAGGGGCGATATGTTAAGGAAGCTGACGAGAATGGCAAGCCGACACTCGCTGTGGACATCATTGATGACTTAACCAAGCGTGGACTTTTGTTTAAAAAAGAAAATCACTTGCACAGCTATCCACATTGTTGGCGTTGTGATACACCACTTATTTATTACGCTCGGATGTCTTGGTATTTTAAGATGAGTGCGCTACGTAGCCAATTAATGGCTGGAAATGAAAAGATACATTGGGAGCCAGAACATATCAAACACGGACGTTTTGGTGAGTGGCTTGATGGTATAAAAGACTGGGCCATTTCTCGGGACAGATATTGGGGTACACCGATACCAGTCTGGCAGAAAAAAGATGGCACATATAAAACTATCGGCTCACTTTCAGAACTAAAAAAATATACTAAAAAGTCAGGTAATAAGTATTTTGTCATGCGACATGGGGAAGCAGAAAATAATATGGGAGAATTATATAAAGTTGATCCGACTCAAAGTTTTAATCTTACTGAAAAAGGGTGTCAACAGGTTTTAGAAAATATTAAAAATTTTAAAGAAAAAGTAGATGTTATTATTTCTTCCCCATTTGAACGAACAAGAGAAACTACAAAAATAGTTTGTGAATTTTTAGGTTTTCCGTTAGATAAAGTTATTTATGATGATAGAGTGCAAGAGTGGGAAGTAAGCTCTATGTTTAATGGTAAGACACGTAAAGAGATGAAACAATATTATGATAATGATTATATGTATGCTCCACACGAAAGTCTTGCTGATGCAGAAAGTTTTATCCATGTTGTAAAAAGAACTGGGGATTTCCTTTATGACATAGAATCTAAATATAAAGATAAAACTATTTTACTTGTTAGCCATGCTGGGGCAGGCAGGGCTATGACGTTTGTCTCGAATGGAGCTACTTTTACTGATTTACCAAATAGACCAGATATAACCAAGATGCTAGATAATGCAGAAATCAAAAAACTTGATTTCGTGCCACTTCCTCACAATCAAAATTATGAACTTGATTTTCATAAACCATATATTGATGAAATAATTTTAGAAGAAAACGGAGAACAAATGTCTCGCACACCGGAGGTGATGGATGTGTGGTTTGATTCAGGGGCTATGCCTTATGCACAGAGTCATGTGTTAGGTACTCCGATGGACTTCTCTCCAGCCAAGGCAGACTACATATCTGAAGCGATAGATCAGACTCGTGGATGGTTCTATACTTTGCATGCAGTTATAAATTTGGTAAATAATAAATCAAGTAATGCTTTTAAAAATGTTATTTGTCTCGGGCATATTTTGGATGCGAATGGGCAGAAAATGTCTAAATCAAAAGGCAATGTAGTGGACCCATGGATGATGTTTGATAAATACGGGGCGGACACCCTCCGCTTATGGATGTATTCTGTGAATCAGCCAGGGGAGTCAAAGAACTTTGACGAGAAAAATGTTTTGGAATTAAATAGACAAGTTTTTGGCTTGCTTTATAATATTGTGGCTTTTTATGAGCTTTATCGGGATAAAGATTTAGAAATTATACAAGGACAGTCCTTAAGAGAGTTTCCCCAAGGACTGTCCTTTAAAAATATTTTAGATATTTGGATTCTTGCTAGATTAAACGAGTTGATAGAACTCACTACTAAAAATCTAGATAGTTTTAAACTTTTAGAGCCGACTCGAGCTATGAAAGATTTTATAAATGATCTCTCTACATGGTATCTGCGTCGTTCTAGAGATAGATTAAAAGATGAAGATAAAAATGCAAAACTTACACTGTATTTTGTATTAAAAAATCTGGCAAAACTTATGGCACCATTTGCTCCCTTTTCTGCGGAAGATATCTGGCAGAAATTGAAAAATGAGGAAGATGTAGAAAGTGTGCATTTGGTAGATTGGCCAAAAGTGTCAAAGGGCATCTTTGACATGTTTAGCAAAAAAGAGGAGAAAGTCTTGAAAAATATGCAAATTGTGCGTGATATTGTTTCTCTTGGGCTTGAAGCGAGGCAGAAAGCGGGGATAAAAGTCCGTCAACCGCTCGCTACGCTCAAGTGTAAAGTAGAAAGTGGAAAGTTGTCGAGTGAATACTTGGAACTTATTAAAGACGAGTTGAACGTAAAAGAAGTATTATTAGAGCCTCGAGCCTCGAACCTAGAAACTAATGTAGAACTCGATACAAGAATAACTCCAGAATTAAAATCTGAAGGAGATTATAGGGAGCTTGTGCGAGCAATACAGGATATGAGGAAAAAGATGGGGCTGACTCCGAGTGATGTGGTGTCTTTCTCCTTTGACACAAATGAAGAAGGAAAAAAGTTAATCCAGAATTTTGAAAAGGAACTAAAAAAAGTAATTCTTGCTTCAGAAATAAAATTCATGGCAAATGATGGCGACCCAATCGTTATAGATGAACTAATATTTAAAATAAAAGTGGTAAAATAAAAGTATGAAAAAGGTATTTATGATACATGGTTTTGAGGGAGAACCAAATGGCGGTTGGAGGCCTTGGCTGATGGGTGAATTAGCAAAGAAGGATATTTATGCGTGTGCCTTACCTATGCCCACTCCAGATAAGCCAGAGAAAAATGAATGGATAAAAGTTGTCTCTGATTCTGTTAGAGTCCCAACTGAAGAAATATTTCTAATTGGCCATTCTCTCGGTGTGCCAACTATTCTAAGATATTTAGAAACTTTGCCAGAAGAAACAAAAATCGGTGGGGCTATACTTATAGCTGGTCCAGCTTTTGTAATAAATAAGTCTGGGTATGAAAAAGTAAACGTTTTTTTAAAAGAGCCATTTGATTTTGGGCATATAAAAAATGCTTGTAAAAAATTTGCCATAATTCATGGAGATAATGATACAGCTGTTCTATTTTCTGATGCCGAATATTTAGCAAAAAATCTTTCTTGTAGTTTAATTTCTATAAAAAATGGTAAACATTTAGCTGGTCACGATGGTTTTTATGAACTCCCAGAAGCATTAGAAGAAATTTTAAAAATGGTAAAATAATGGTATGGAAAGAAAATTAATTTGTGGAGATAAATTTGTTTTTGGTCACGGGACTATATCATTACCAGTTTCGTTTGAAAATGTTCCAAATGAGCTAGTATTTGAGGGTAATAATCTTTTGATAAATGATTTTTTACATGTGAGTTTGGTATGTATAGGTAAAATAATTGAAAAATATAATGTTAAGATTCCTGATTTTGAAAATAAAATAATAGAAGATTTTTGTGAGTTTTCTAATGAAAATAGTGTTGAACCTGTAATTTATAATAATGATTATAAATTAGCTGAGAAAGATGAAAAGAAAACTATAGTTGTGATGTGCAAGGTTCCTAACCTGAATAAATTTTTTGAATTGATAAATAAAAAATATGGATTAAATGTAGAATATCCTCCTACACATGTGACTTTGTACAAACAGCCTGGTAAACTTGGTATATTCTTAACTAATATGGAAGATATAAAAAATTTTACTAAGCCTATTACAAATCCAATAGGCCATTTGTTGTAATCTAATGCATCATATACACCACACAGAGGGGATAATATTAGGGAGTAGGAATTTTGGAGAGACGGGGAAATATTATTCCATTTTCACTCGTGATTTGGGCTTGGTATATGCTAGCGCGCAGGGAGTACGCAAGATGTCCTCCAAACTCCGTTTTGTCCTTTCAGATTATTCTCATATAAAAGTGGATTTAGTAAAAGGCAAAGACCTCTGGCGAGTGACGAGCGCTTCAAAGACAGGGAGTCTTGAAGACATCTCAAAAGATAAAGAGAATTTTGTAGTTTTTGTCAGTATTTTAAATCTATTGAAAAGATTATTAGCTGGGCAAGAAGCAAATGAAACTTTATTTACAGATTTGGTAAAAGGTTTTAATTTTTTAGAAAAAGTTGGGCAAAAAGAACCTGCCCGCAATGCTTTCAGTATAGCTGATGCAGGCGGGGATAATTTAAGGAATATAGAAATAATAATAGTTTTACGAATGTTGAATAATCTGGGATACATAGGAGCCGGAGAAACATCAGAGAATATAATAAAATCTCCATTTGAAGAGAATTTGGTGTTTGAAGTATCAAAGAATAGGTCTAAAGTTTTAGAGCAGATAAACAAGGCCTTAAAAGAGACTCATTTGTAATGTGTTTGCCCCGTAAGAAATTTCTAAAATTTCGTTCGGGGTGGTATAATTAAAGGATGTCATTGCGAGACAGAGAGAAATTAAATAGGGTGGAAGAACTAAAAGCCAAGCTATTTAGTAAAGATTATCAGACAAAGATAGGCTTTAGGGATGGCTTTTCTCATACAGAACGGGTGGATGTGCCGGATTCTTGGCAGGATGATACTAAAAACAGTTTGAAAGAAAAGTTTTTTATGAAGACATCCATGTTTAAAAAGTTTTTTATTTTTTCTATTGTATTTTTTATTCTAGCTTTGGGATATGCTTCCTATGTATTTTTCGTAGGTAGTAACATCGTATCTAATGACAACATAGAGATATCAGTATTAGGGAATGCTTTCACCGCTGGTGGGGAAGATCTACCACTCCAAGTGGAAATAGCTAATAAAAATAATTCTGCCCTCGAACTCGTGGATCTAGTATTAGAATATCCAAAAAGTTCATCCACAGATCTCTCCCAGGACACTGAGCACATCAGGGAGTCATTAGGTACTATTCCTGCGGGGTCAGTAAAAGATGAAAATGTAAAAGTCATGCTTTTTGGAGAACAAGGTAGTACTCGCCAAGTAAAAATCTCTATTGAATACAGAGTAGAAGGCTCAAACGCTATATTTGTGAAAGATAAATTATAT
The DNA here is from genome assembly GCA_943350875.1 of Candidatus Nomurabacteria bacterium. Taxonomy (GTDB): domain Bacteria; phylum Patescibacteriota; class Minisyncoccia; order Phycocordibacterales; family UBA9973; genus UBA9973. The sequence goes on from CALRAL010000003.1 coordinate 70,896, forward strand.
GATGTCAGCATAAATGGAACCCCGATAAACCTCTCGGTGGATGCTCCAGAAGAAACGACTCCAAACCAAGACATAACTTTGAACGTGAAAGCTACCTTGAATGCTACCAAGCCAGCGTCTAAAATGCTTATAAAGGTTGATTATCCAGCTGGTTTTCAATTTGCATCTGCAAAACCTTCTCCTTCTTTTGGTAATAATGTCTGGAATTTAGGGGATCTGGCGCCTGGGTCTGAACGCAACATCTCGATCCTAGGCAAGATGGTGGATGTGTTTGACGGGGAAGATAAAACTTTCCATATCTGGAGTGGTCCGCAATCTGATTCGGATAAATCATTGATCGGAGTAGTGTTCAATTCACTTGGGCATACTGTTGCTATAAAGAAGTCTTCTGTAGAAGCTCGACTTTTCATAAACGGTGTCTACCAGAGAGAATATGCTATTAACACTAAGACTATCATTCAAGGAAATATAAATTGGGCAAACAATTTAGACACTAAAATAAACGATCTTACTATTACTGCTAAAATATCTGGAAATGCTGTAAATAAAAGTACTATTTCGGCTTCGCAAGGATTTTATAATTCTTTAACTAACTCCATCATCTGGGATAAAAATTCACAAAATAATTTAGCAGGAGTAAATCCTGGAGATACAGGTACTGTCACTTTTTCTCTGTATCCACTTTCACTTTTCTCTGGGGGTAGTGGGATGCTCACTGAGCCGAGTGTGAATATAGAGGTGAATATCACAGGTAAGCAATCTCTCGAAGGTTATGCTGTGAAAAACCTTGGCAGTTCTGAATCAAAAGTTGTAAAAATAATTTCAGATGTTGGATTTGCCACTAAAGCCCTTTACTATTCTGGGCCTTTTTCAAACACTGGACCTATTCCTCCAAAAGTAGATAAAGAGACTACTTATACTATCGTTTGGACTCTTTCAAATACTGCTAATAATATATCAAATGCACAAGTGAGCTCGACTTTGCCACCATGGATCCGTTTTGTGGGGCCTATTTCGCCTCCAGCTGAAGACCTGACTTATAACCCTTCTACCAAGGAAATCCTTTGGAAAATAGGAGGAATTCCTAGGGGGACGGGCATCACAGAGGCTGGCAGGGAAGTTGCTTTTCAAGTGGCCCTCATTCCTTCGCTTTCTCAGGTGAATACCGCGCCTCTATTGATCAATGATGCTATTTTGACGGGACACGATGATTTTGCTAATGTGAATGTGAGGGTGAATAAATCGTCGCTTAATACTTTGCTTTCAAATGATCCATTGTTACCTCCTTCTGGAGATAGGGTGGTGGAATAAAATATGAAAAAAGAAAATACAGAAGAAAATAATTTAATGGAGAAAATAGTGTCGCTATGTAAAAGGCGAGGCTTTATCTTTTCTGGTTCAGAGATATACGGTGGGTTTGCCGGCACGTATGATTGGGGGCATTTTGGGTTGGCATTAAAGAATAATATAAAGCAAAATTGGTGGAAAAAGTTTGTGGATTCGAGGCGTGATATGTATGGCATAGATGCTGCGATATTGATGCGACAAGAAGTCTGGCAGGCCACGGGGCATGTGGCGAATTTTGCTGACCCCCTTGATGGTAAAGCTTTTAATACGATGCTCAAGACGCAAGTCGGGGCCAAGAAAGACGAAATTGCAGTTTCTTATTTACGTCCAGAAACAGCTCAGGGAATGTTTGTGAATTTTAAAAATACAGTGGATGCTTTTCATCCAAAACTTCCTTTTGGTATGGCGCAAATTGGTAAAGCGTTTAGGAATGAAATAGCTCCACGGGATTTTCTTTTTCGTCAGAGAGAGTTTGAGCAGATGGAAATAGAATATTTTATAAGAGCAGAAGATTGGGAAAAATATTTTGATTATTGGAAAGATGAAATGCTTGTTTGGATGGAAGAAGTTGGTATTGATATGTCCAAAGTGCATGAACTAGAGGTAGTAAAAGAAGATAGAGCTCATTATTCTAGCCGAACCATTGATTTTGAATTTGATTATCCTTTTGGCAAGAAAGAACTTTTTGGTTTAGCTTATAGAACTGATTTTGATTTAAAAACTCACAAACTTGAATATATAGACGAAGAAGAAGGTGGAAAAATGGTTCCACATGTGATAGAGCCGACTTTTGGAGTAGATAGAGCATTTTTAGCTTTGATACTTTCTTCCTACAAAGAAGATGAGAAGGACGGGGAAGTGCGTTCATATCTTAAATTTAAACCCAGCATTGCTCCAGTGATCTGTGCCGTGTCTCCACTTTTGAAAAATAAACCAGAACTCGTGGAATATGCAAATACCAAAGTTTTCGTTCCACTCAAATCAGAATTTGGACGAGTGATCTGGGATGACAATGGGAACATTGGTAAGCGGTACCGCCGTCAAGATGAGATAGGCACTCCATGGTGTATCGTTGTTGATTTTGATACTTTGACAAACAATACTGTGACGGTCCGCGACCGTGATACAGGAGAGCAAGAACGAGTAAAAGTCTCCGAATTAATTTCGTATATAAAAGATAAGTTGGATTAATGAAAACTTTGACTTTGGCAATTTTGTTTCGAGGGGATAAAATTCTTCTAGCGATGAAGAAGCGGGGTTTTGGTGTAGGGAAGTGGAATGGTTATGGAGGTAAATTAGAAGGAGTAGAAAAGCCGATAGATGCTATTGTGCGCGAAATAGAAGAAGAAAGTGGTTTGGTTGTGGATAGAAATTTACTGAAAGAACTTGGTTTCATAGATTTTTATTTTGATGATAAAAAAGAATGGGATCAAAGAGTAATAATTTACAGACTTAATAAGTTTACAGGTGAACCGATAGAGACAGAAGAAATGGCGCCAGAATTTTTTGATTTAGATAAAATACCATACAATGATATGTGGCCTGCTGATAGTAAATGGTTGCCATACGTTATTTCGGGGATAAAATTTAGTGGTGAAATACATTTTTCTGGCACTGGTGAGCGTATTTTTAGTTGTGTGATAGAATAACTTGACATCCTGTAGCACAATTTGCTACACTTAAAATATGAGAACAACATTAAATATATCAATGCCACCGAAGCTTTTTAGCCAAGTGGAATCAACAGTTAGGGAACATAATTATTCATCTATAAGTGAGTTTATTCGTGATGCTATAAGGGCATGGAATGAGGAGCAACTGTATCAGTCTGTTTTACGAAGTGAAAGAGAATTTGCTCAAGGAAAAGGGAAGAGACTTCGTTCACTAAAGGATTTATTGTAATTATTTTTATGGATATAGATTATTCACCGGAATTTAATCATTGTTTTAAAAAATTACCTCACAAACTAAAGCTTAAAGCTATTGAAAAAGAAAAAATTTTTAGAAAAAATCAGTTTGATCCCCAGTTAAAAACTCATAAACTTTCGGGTAAGTTAAAAGGTAAGTATGCTTTTTGGATTGATTTTAAAAATAGAATCATTTTTTCTATTATCAATTCAAAAATAATCTACTTTCACTCCATTGGCAGTCATGATATTTATAAATAGAGTTATGTGATAGAATGAAGATAATTTAAATTTATGCAAAAAGGGATTGATTATGTAGGTGTCACTGTGTCTTACATTTGCCATGATGGCAAGGGTAACTATATCATGAATAAGAGGAGTAAAAATTGTCGTGATGAGCATGGCACGTGGGATTTTGGCGGTGGCGGTTTAGATTTTGGTGATACTGTGGAAGAAACACTCAAGAAAGAATTAAGAGAAGAATATTGTGTAGAAAATATTAGTTATGAATTTCTTGGGTATTATGATTTGTTTCGTGAATTAAATGGAAAGAAAACCCATTGGCTTGCATTAAACTTTTTAGTGCTTGTCGATCCAAAAGAGGTAAAAAATGGTGAGCCACATAAATTTGATGATTTACAATGGTTTAAAATTGATAATTTACCCACACCACTTCATTCTGCCATGCCTTTATTTATAAAAAAATACAAAGATAAATTAATTTAAGATTTATGCAATTCTCAAAAAAGATTTTAAAGAATGGTTTGCGTGTGGTGACAGTACCGATGAAAGACAATCCGACTGTGACGGTGTTGGTACTCGTCGAAGCAGGTTCAAAATACGAGACGAAAAGGGTAAATGGCATATCCCACTTTTTGGAGCATATGTGTTTTAAAGGTACTGTGAAAAGGCCAAAGGCTATTGATATATCTAAAGAATTAGACTCTATTGGGAGCCAATATAATGCTTTTACAGCTCAAGAATACACTGGATATTATGCCAAATCCGATGCTAAGCATTTTGCTAGAATTTTTGATGTAGTTTCTGATATTTATTTGAATTCTACTTTTCCTGAGGCAGAGATAGAAAGGGAAAAAGGTGTGATAATCGAGGAAATAAATATGTATGAAGATATGCCAAACAGACACGTACAGGATCTGATCATGGAGCTACTTTATGGTGACCAGCCAGCTGGCTGGAATGTAGCCGGAGAGAAAAAGAATATTACAGATATGAAACGTACTGATTTCGTGGCTTACAAAAAAGCTCATTATGTACCGAGCGCGACCACGATAGTAGTATCAGGCTCTGTGACAGAAAAAGAAGTTTTAAAAGAAGTTAAAAAAGTTTTCGGTGACATTTCCGGTGGTAAAAAAACAGGTAAATTAAAAGTAAAAGAAAGTCAGAACAAACCAGAAGTTTTAGTGAAATTTAAAAAGACGGATCAGACCCATTTCGTGCTTGGCGTGCGCACTTATGATTTGTTTAGTAAGAAAAATGCTGTTTTGTCAGTTTTAGGAGGAGTGCTTGGTGGGGGAATGAGTTCCAGACTTTTCCAAAAACTGCGGGAAGAGATGGGAGTTTGCTATTACGTGCGTGCTTACAATGACTCTTATACTGACCACGGATTTTTCCAGATATCTGCCGGAGTAGACAATAAAAGAGTCACAGAGGTTGTAAAAGTTATCTTAGAAGAATGTAAGAAATTAAAAAATGAGAAAGTAAGTGCAGATGAATTGGAAAAAGTAAAAGAATGCTTGATAGGTAACATGAAGCTTTCTCTTGAGTCTAGCGACGACATAGCAAACTTCATCGGTGGACAAGAATTGTTAAAAAAAGAGATTTTGTTGGCCGAAGAAAAAGCCAAAGAGATAAGGAAAGTAAAAGCGGAAGACGTACAGAAGTTAGCTAAAGAAATATTTATAGATAAAAAATTAAATCTGGGCTTGATTGGACCTTTTGCAGGCAAAAAAGAGTTTTTAGATATATTAAGTCTAAAGTAGTTTATAGTATTTTTTTATGATATAGTATTTGTATGTTTGAAAAGGATGAAATAACTTCTATCTCAATATCGACGGGTACGCTGATTCGCGCAGTTTTGGTCGCGCTTGGTGTTTTCCTTCTATGGTATTTGCATGGTTTGATTTTAATTATTTTGACGGCGATAGTTTTGGCTTCTTTTGTGGAGTCTACCTTGCCATATTTCGCTAAAATAAAGATTTCTCGTGTTTGGGGAGTAGTTATATTTTATTTTCTTTCTATCCTTATATTTGCCGGAGTATTTTATTTATTTGCGCCACTTCTCATCACTGAAGTTTATAATTTTTCTACATTCATTTCTCATTATGTGCAGGGAGTGGACTTTTTGGATTATTTCAAGAGCAATAATTTCTCTGGGGCCAAGGATCTAGTAGCCAATCTTTCTAATAATTTTTCCTTACCAGAACTCCTCTCTGTATCCAAAGCATTTATCACCAATCTTTCTGGAGGATTCTTTCAGACTCTCTCCATCACTTTCGGTAGCATCTTTAATTTTATCTTAATAATCATTATTTCTTTTTACCTTTCCATTCAAGAGAGGGGAATTGAAGACTTTTTAGGAATTATTGTACCGGCTAAATATGAAGATTATGCGATAGATTTATGGCAACGTTCAAATAGGAAAATAGCTCTTTGGATCAGGGGCCAGATGCTTGTCGGATTCTTGATAGCAGTGCTAACTTACCTAGTACTCTCGCTTATGGGCATACAGTATGCTTTGCTTTTGTCTATCATTTCTGGAGCCATGGATTTGGTGCCATATGGTATCCTAATAGCTTTGATACCTGCCGCTTCTTTTTCATATGTTTCAGGTGGTATCTCAACTGCTCTCATGGTGACTGGCGCTTATTTGATAATTCACCAATTTGAAGTTTTCCTTTTTGCTCCGCTTATTATTAAAAAAGTAGTAGGACTTTCACCCCTCGTCATTATTCTCTCTGCGGTGGTTGGGTTTGAATTGGGTGGTATCTGGGGGCTCGTGCTTGCAATACCTCTGACTATATTTATCATGGAATTGATAGGTGATGTTGAAAAGCATAAAAGTTTTGCTAGAACAAAAAATGAAGAAAAATAGTTTTTATATTACCACTACTTTGCCTTATGTAAATGCTCCATTGCATTTAGGACACGCTACGGAGATAATACGTGCAGATACTATAGCTCGATTTAAAAAAATACAAGGTTTCGATGTGTTTTTTAATACTGGAACAGATGAACATGGGCAAAAAATTTATGAATCTGCAGAAAAGGCTGGTAAGGGAGTAAAAGAATATGTTGATTATTATGCGGATTTATACAAGAGAACTTTAGAGAGGTTTGGTGTATTGTCAGATGTGCATTATATCCGGACGACAGATGAAAATCATACAAAAGCCGCAAAAGAATTTTGGGCAAGATGTAAAGACAAGGGTTTTATATACAAAAAGAATTACCAGGCAAAGTATTGTGTTGGTTGCGAGGAAGAGAAAACTGAAAGTGAACTGGTTGATGGCAAATGCCCTGAACATGATAGGGTTCCGGATTTAATAAACGAAGAGAACTACTTTTTTAAATTTAGTGCTTTTACAGATAAATTAGAGAATTTCTATAAAGAAAATTCAGATTTTATCGTTCCTAATTATAGGATGAATGAGATGCGTGAGTTCATAAAACATGGACTCAATGATTTTAGTATTTCTCGCTTAAAATCAAAGATGTCTTGGGGTATAGATGTGCCGGGAGATGAAGATCATGTCATGTATGTCTGGTTTGATGCATTAACAAATTATATTTCTACATTAGGATGGCCGGATAAAACTCCCCTCCTTATGGAGGAGGGGGTTGGGGGTGGTAATTCAAAAAATCACCACCTCGCCCTAAAGGGCTCTCCTCCTCAACAAGGAGGAGAGGAATCTCTATTTTCAAAGTACTGGATAAATGGTAATCCAACACAATATTGTGGTAAAAATAATACTCGTTTTCAAGGTCTTATGTGGCAGGCAATGCTCTTGGCAGTAGATTTGCCATTAACACATCAGATTATCGTTGATGGTTTTATTTTAGGAGAAGGAGGTATAAAAATGTCTAAGACTCTTGGCAACACAATAGATCCACTAGATTTAATACAAGAATATGGGACCGATGGACTCCGATATTTCGTATTACGAGATTTTCATTCTTTTGAGGATACCGCGGTTTCAAAAGATAGGCTTAAAGAATCATATAATGCAAATCTGGCGAATGGGCTAGGGAATCTGACTAGTCGCATTTTGACTTTATCTGAGAAATATTTAGATAATGGAATAAAAGAAACGAAATTTTCTATACCACAAGTAAATGATTTCTTAAATACTTTTGACATACAGCTTGCAATGAAAGTTATTTTTGATTTGATAAACGATTTGGATAAACAAATACAGAAAACAGAACCGTTCAAAGTTATAAAAGTGAATGAAGAAGAAGGAAAGAAATTAATTAAAAGTCATGTAAAGCAACTCCTTACCATCGCGAAATCTTTAGCTCCATTTTTGCCTGAGACCTCAGAAAAAATAGTAGAACTTATTAAACAAAATAAAAAACCAGAAAAGCCCCTATTTTTAAGGAAAGAATAAATTACACAGGGTTCCCCTGTGTAATTTATATAAGACTTACAATTTAATTAGCTGTACAAAAAAACTCTCTTACGCACCAAACTTTTCCATCTACAGGCTGACTTATCGATTCGCTAACAAAAGATTTTGGCATTCTATGGTTACCATATTTTAAATTAAAAGTGTCCATCATTTGTTGCACTTTACCTGATTGTTTAAGTTCTGTCTCTACATTATCATGAGCTATTTGAGGTGTTTCCCCAAACAAAAGTGTTCCTCGTCTATCGAAATAGTAATCAGCTTCTTCTTTTTTAGATTTAACAAAATTGCAATGCCAAGTAAATTTAAACTTACTTACTCCTGATTCTTTAATAACCTCGATTTTTACCAATGGATTTTGGACTTTTGAAGGATATTGTTTTTTTAAAGTGTCTCCAACTATTTTTGCAAATTCATTCCCACTTTTATGAGCTTCTGCTCCATTTGTAGATTCAAATGTATATTCATTATGTTCTCGAAAATTCTTATCACTAAACGCATCTAGTGAACCAAAGATCGCCGTTCCCGCTATAATTTTACTTGTTTGTTTTATAAAATTTCTTCGTGATTCATCCATCTTTAAATTATATCACAACGAAGGTTATACACAGGGTTCCCCTGTGTAATGTGTGGTATATTACAGTAATGGAAAGAAAAATACCTTTTGTGAAAGGTGAATACTATCATATTTATAATCGTGGCGTAGAAAAGAGAATTATATTTAAGACAGATTTTGATTATAAAAGATTTATTCTTTTGTTGCATGTTTTGAATACAGACAAAAATCTTAAAATAAGGGATTTACTCCGGTCTAGTTCTTTTAATGAATTGTTAAAAATAAAAAATGATAATCCTATTGTGGCGATTGGATCATACTGCCTGATGCCAAATCATTTCCATCTACTTATTACTCCTTTGGTGGAGGGAGGTATTTCAAAATTTATGTTGAAATTAGAAACTGCGTATTCTATGTATTTTAATGGAAAAAATGAACGAAGTGGTGCTTTATTTCAAGGTGTGTTTAAATCGCAACATCTAGACAATGATGAGTATTTAAGATACATATATTCTTATATACACTTAAATCCAGCAAAATTAAAAGATAAAAATTGGAAAGAGAATAGACCCAAAGATTCTAGATCTTTAAAAGAATTTATTGTGAGTTATAAATATTCTAGTATTGGAGAATATATTAATAATAACTTTACTATAGTAAATATTTCAGTTTTTCCTGATTATAGAGAGTTATATAAATCTAATAAGGAATTTTTCAAGATTATGATTGATGATTGGTTGAATTATAAGGAGATTACAACAATTACACAGGGGAACCCTGTGTAATTTAAGAGATTATGCCAATATATATAGATATACATAGTCATGTTAATTTCAAAGCTTTTGACGAAGACAGAGATACTGTCATCAAACGAGCTCTTGATAATGATACGTGGGTCATAAATGTAGGCACTCAAGTAGATACTTCAAGGAGTGCAGTAGAACTTGCAGATAAATACGAGGACGGGGTGTATGCTATCGTCGGTCTTCACCCGATACATACCAGTGCATCGTATCATGATGAGCAAGAGTTGGGTGTTGGTGGTGTAGAATTTACTTCGCGTGGAGAAATTTTTGATAAAAACGTTTACAGAGAATTCTTAAAAGATCCAAAGGTAGTGGCGATAGGTGAGTGTGGGTTAGATTATTTTAGATGTACCCCTGAAACTATTTCAAAACAAAAAGAAGCCTTTATCGCGCAAATAGGACTTGCAAATGAATTCAATAAGCCGTTGATGCTTCATATCCGTAATAATCCTAAAGACAAAACGAAAGATGCTTACAAAGATGCAATAGAAATTCTTAAGAAATATCCTACGGTTAGGGGCAATGTGCATTTTTTCGCTGGGATGCCAGAACATGCGAAAAGTTTCCTTGAGATTGGCTTTACACTTTCTTTTACCGGAGTGATAACTTTTACCCATGATTATGATGAAGTAATTAAAAATACTCCGCTAGATATGATCATGTCTGAGACGGATTCCCCGTATGTTGCTCCTGTGCCATATAGGGGCAAAAGAAATGAGCCGGTGTATGTAAGTGAGGTGGTCAAAAAGATTGCTGAAATAAAAAATTTGCCAATAGACGAGGTTGCACAGGCGATAATAGCCAATGCAAAGCGAGTTTTTTGGATTTGATTTCTTATACCTTTCTATGTTATAATACATTTGGTTCAGTGAGAAGAGGGTTTGTGTTCTCACCGGAGACTTTGGTCTTTGAAAACTTAAATTCACAATTTTTTTCAGGGAGTGAAAGACAGAAATTATGCTGAAAAAATTCCTATATTTTGTTCTTGTATTTATAGGAGTAATGTGTTTACTTTACAGTATTCACTTACTCTATGCTTATAAAGAACAATCAGTAAAAAATACCCACCAGACTACTGTCGGTGGGTATTTTATTTTTTAGATTTAAATTCTCCTCTTGAGGAGTACCTGCAGGGGGAGGTGGATGAATTCTTCCACCTCGTCTTTTGATTACAAAAGCCACCCCTCAAGAGGGGAATATGAAAACAGTGGACTTTTCCAAAACTTTTTGCTATTATCAATCCAATGAAAGATTTAGGAGTTAAAAATGAAAATGACTCATTGGTAGATGAGAATGGTGTTTCGGACGCTCGGGTCTACGAAGTGGGGTACCTTTTGGTGCCTACTTTGGGCGAGGAAAACGTTCCTGCCATCTATGGCAACTTGAAAGAACTCGTGTCCTCTTTTGGTGGGGAGATGATCTCAGATGAAATGCCAAAGATGATAGATCTTGCCTACACTATGGAAAAAGTCACAGCAAATGTCCGCAGTAAATTCAACACTGCTTATTTTGGTTGGGTGAAATTCTACATAGACAGTCAGAAAGTTTTAGAATTAAAGAAAAAGCTCGCCCTCGATGCAAACATTATTCGTTTTTTGATAGTGAAGACTGTTAAAGAAAATACAATTGCTGCCAAGAGATTTGTGCATAGAGATACTTTTAAAAAGAGGACGCCTGTTATGAAAGAGGGTGCTGAAAATGAAGAAGTAGTGCCTATAAACAAAGAAGAGATAGATAAAGAAATAGATGCGATGGTAGCTGTTTAATTATCATTTAACCAATCAAATTATGTATTTAAACAAAGCAATTGTAATAGGGAACTTAACTCGTGATCCAGAATTAAAGTCTTTGCCTTCTGGTATCAAAGTATGTTCTTTTTCTTTAGCTACAAATCGTGTTTGGAAAGATAAGAATGGTGCTCGCCAAGAATCTGCTGATTATCACAATGTGGTAGTATTTGGACGCCAAGCCGAGACAGTCGCTCAGTATATGAAAAAGGGAAGCTCAATGATGGTAGAAGGCAGGATGCAGACTAGGAGCTGGGATGATAAAAACAGTGGTGAGAAGAAATACCGCACCGAGATAGTAGCAGAGAAAACACAGTTTGGTCCAAAAAGTGCTGGTTCTACAGGTGGATCATCGATGTCATCTCCTAAAACACCGACAGTAGATGTGGCAGGTGGGGAAGTAGATACCATAGAATACCCAGAAGAGGACATTAACCCAGAAGATATACCATTTTAATAAAATTTTAATAAATATATGAAACAAGATTATTTTTCAGCCAACAACATAAAACACATAGATTACAAAGATATTGAGATCTTAAGTAAATTCATCAACCCAAATGGCAAGATTTTAAGCCACAAGAAGACTGGGGTGACAGCTAAAAACCAGCGTCAACTCTCAGGAGCCATCAAAAACGCTCGTTTTATGGGCCTTTTGCCTTTCGTAGCGAAGTAGTTTAGTGTCAAAGTTGCTAGGCAAGACCTAGCAACTTTGACTTTATATGTTAATAACTTTGCCTTTACTTCTCGCGCGGGGGGGGGGGTTATACTTACCTTATGCTTAAAAGGTGTATCTTTTTGAGCTTTAAAATTAACTTATTTCAGCCATAGGCTGATCCGCCTTGGGCGGAAAAATTATGAAAAAATATATAGGAATTTTGTTTGTTTTGAGTTTTTTGATTGCCTCACCGAGTTTTGTTTTCGCTGCTCAGGATGGAGATCTTGATCCAGCCGATGTCGGAGCGAGTTGTGCCGATATTACTCATGACTTGCGTTATAGGATGCGAGATACTGCTACTAATGATGACATTGCTGTCTTGCAAGATTTCTTGAATAGTAATGGATATACGACTGTATCTCCAGCTGGATTCTTCGGAACTTCTACCTTGAAAGCGGTTAAAAAGTTTCAGTCTGCCAATGGTTTGCGTCAAACTGGTTTCGTTGGTCCTAAAACTCGTGCCAAAATAAAAGCGATTGATTGTGGAGATGTAATTGTTCCCCCTGTTGCCGGTGCTCCTTGTATTTCTATAAATAGTCCATTAGCTAATTCGCAAGTTGCTCTTCCTTTTACTGTGAGAGGTGTATTTAATGATGACAGAAGTGAAAGACCTACAGGGTGTTCAATGTGGAAATTCTTTGAAGGACAGGCTGGGACAGCTAAATTACATTACAAGAATAATGGCTCTTGGTTTTCTCTAGGTGGAGTAAAAGTTATTCCAGTTTCTGATTGGATGTCATCAGGACCAAAATCTTTTTCTGTGATTATGGATTTGAAGGGTGGTAGTGGTGTTGACGCCATGTATTCATTCAAAGACGGTATGCCATTGGAGGTTGTATTTCAAGAAGAAGATCCTTCGGGCATGGGTCATGGTAAAGCTTTTACATTACCACTTGTATATAAATCTACAGTCACTCCTCCTACCACCCCATCCATTACAGTCCTTTCTCCAAATGGAGGGGAGACATATACAGCGGGACAACAGATTATGGTGAAATGGAACAGTTCAAATATTACATATCCAGTTTCAATTTATCTAGATAAAGTACCTGTAGGATATATTCCATCTTTTAGTAATGTAATATCTAGAGTTACTTTAGTTTCTAGTACACCTAATGATGGACAAGAACAAATTACATTACCAAATTCTTCTGATTGGTTTTCTGGTCAAAAGCAATATGCTGTGACTGTATCTCCAGTAGAGTCATCAGGTCTTGATGTTGCTGATATTTCTAATAATTCATTTACAATCAACGCCCCATCTTCCACCAATCCTCCCGTTATTGATGGCGTCTCTGGACCTTCAACATTAAACACAGGTGCGACAGGTACTTGGACAGTCACAGCTCACGATTCAAATGCTGGTAATTTGTCATACTCTGTAGTCTGGGGTGATGAAGGTTCTAAGAGAGCTATGGCTTCTTCTACCACATCTCAAACAGCTACATTTACACATGTTTACAGTACTGCTGGGAATTATGTTCCTACCTTTACAGTCACAAACATGACAACCAATCAGAGTGCTACTACTAGTTTGAGTGTAAATGTGACAGCTACAACTCCTTCTCTATCTGTAGTTTTGTCTAGAAATACAGCTTATATAAATCAGAGTTTCTATACTAACAGTACTCATAAAAAAATTGCTTCATTTACAATACAAGCTGGAGGTTCTCAAGGTGTTCATGTAAACAATTTTCAGATGGATTTTTCTGGATATAATCCAGGAAGTATTGCTCCTACAGGTATTTCTAACTTAGGCATATATTCAAATGGTGTTCAGCTTGGTTCAACTATTGCTACTGTCCTTACTATCAATAATGTCCCAATGAACTTCAATATAGTTGCTGGCAATACTTCTGTTATTGATGTTTATGCTGATTTAGGATCTTCAGCTGGTTCCTTGATAGTACCATTAAATGCAAGTGGAATTGGTCTCGTATCTGGAACTACTTTCTCTACCCAGACAATGAATGGTCAAACAATCACTGTGAAGATTCCAACCCCTCCTCAAATATTTGGTGTCTCTGGTCCTTCATCGTTAGGTCCAAATCAAATGGGAACTTGGACAGTATCATCTCATGATAATAATACTGGTACTTTGCAATATGCCGTAAATTGGGGTGAATCAGATCCAAATTATTATCCACAATCAACTTCTGTTTTTACTCATGCTTATAAAACTGTGGGGACATATACAGCTACATATATTGTCACGAATACTGCAACAGGTCAGTACACACAAAAGACATTTAGTACAAAAATCAGTTTAATTAATTAAATATTATTAATATCAAGGACTACCCTTGATATTAATACAAAAATCCCTAAGGTTAGCCTAGGGATTTTGCGTTAGGTCTTGCCTAACGCACAAATACACAGGCGTTGCCTGTGTATTTGTGCTAATTACACTCGCTCCACATATTCTCCAGTTTCTGTGTTGATGCGGATAGTGTCGCCTTCGGCGACGAACATCGGAGCGTTGATAGTGGTGCCATTTTCAAGGGTTATGACTTTTATTCCACCTTTGGATGTGTCTCCACGGACTGCAGGAGGAGCTTCTTTGACTTTGAATTCCATTTTGATAGGCAGATCCACACTGATATTCACTTCTTCGCCGTCATTGTCCCAGACTAGGACTGTGGTGTTGCTATTTTGTTTCAAGAATTTTGCTGCAGTACCGATGAGTGATGCGTCTAGTTTGAATCTGTTTGCTTTGTCATTTGGATCGCAGAACCAATATTCTCCACGGTTAGCGTATAAGAATGTGACTTCGCGTTTCTGTATATCTGCTTCATCGGCAGAGTCTGCGACGTGAAAAGTAGCAGGGAAGACCTTACCAGATATTAAGCTTTTTAATTTGACCTGATTTTGAGGCTTCCTTTGTTGGGTACGAGCGACATGCGACTCCACCACCATGCATGGCTCATCATTATGAATTATAATTTTTTTTTCTCTGATTTCAGAGTATTGTAATTGAGACATGACTTTATACTAGCAGAAAAATTGTTTAAATCAACCCCCTAAATCCCCCTTGTCAGGGGGACTTTCTATTTTTCCTCCCCTCCTTAATCAAGGAGGGGAATGAGGGGTGGTAATTAAGAAATTTAATAAATCACCACCTCGCCCTAAAGGGCACTCCTCCTCCACAAGGAGGAGATGATCCAATTATGCCTCCTCCACAAATTTCTTGCGGATTTCCTTTAATATTTCATTTGCAATTTTTGTATTCTCTTTCAAGAATGTGCGAGTGGAGTCATAGCCTACACCTAGTTTCATTTTTTCTTTTGATTCACCACTTGGCATATAAAAGTATGAATTCCCAGTTTTCTCTACTATTTTAAATTTCTCTCCGAGGGCTATTATTTCTCCTTCTTTAGAAATTCCTTCGTTGTAGATGATATCAAACTCTGTTTGTTTAAACGGCGCGGCGACTTTGTTCTTGACCACTTTTATACGAGTTCTAGAACCCACTATTTCCTCTCCTTTTTTGATTTGGGCAATTTTACGTATATCTAGGCGAACTGAAGTGTAGAATTTGAGAGCTTTACCTCCTGGGGTAGTCTCTGGGTTACCAAACATCACTCCTATCTGCATGCGGATCTGGTTTATGAATATGACAGCTGTTTTAGAATGAGAAACTATCGCTGTGAGCTTGCGGAGCGCTTGAGACATCAGACGGGCTTGTTTACCCACGTGATATGCTCCCATATCGCCTTCTATTTCATCTTTTGGGGTGAGTGCTGCTACAGAGTCCACGACTATCACATCCACTTTACCTGTACGCACAAGGCTGTCCACTATGTCGAGAGCTTGTTCACCTGTGTCTGGTTGAGAAATGAGCAAGTCATTTATATTTACTCCGAGCTTTTTTGTGTAATCAGGATCCATCGCATGTTCGGCATCTATGTATGCACAAACCCCGCCGAGTTTTTGCGCCTCAGCTACTATATGGAGCGAGAGGGTAGTCTTGCCGGAGGACTCTGGCCCGAATATCTCAATTATTCTTCCACGTGGTATGCCTCCGATGCCGAGCGCCATGTCGAGCCCTATCGAGCCAGTCGGTATCGCATTTATGTGCACTTTTGGAGTTTCACCTAGTTTCATTATTGAACCCTCGCCGAATTTTGCTTGAATGGCCTTTAATGTATCATCTAGCCCTGTTGCTCCCATTGATTTGTCTTCTTTCTGCTCTTTTTTCTTTTTCATCATAATCTTATCCTTCTTAGGATTACAGGATTTGCTTTTTTGAGCTGGTCTGGCTGGGATAGGGACCCAGAGAACCGAGGACCCGAAAAAAAGAAAAGCCTGTGATCCTAATTATTAACTAATAAACTAATTTATAATTTTTTTCATCAACATTCCCAAATTTATCGCTTGCTTTTATATTTACCACATTATACCCCGAAAGTAGAGCTATCGTTTCCTTAAAATTTCCACTCTGATCTACTGATATTTCTCGACCATTCAAGTAGAGTTTGTTGGCATTTTTGGCATTTCCAGCAATATTCATAATACTTTCAGTTATTTTTGTCCCATCTACTATATTTACGTCTCTTATTTTTACTCCTGTTATCAGATTTTGTGAACGGTAAATTCCATAGAATATTATTATTAAGAAAAACACTGCTAGCCCCATCATTTTCAATATCCTTTTGTTAGTTGGTTCTGTACTCATTTTATTGCATTATATTATTTCCAGATTCATCGTGTTCTATTTTTTGTAATACTTCCCTTGGTTTTGCTCCATCGCCAGGGCCTATCACTTCGCGTTCTTCGAGTTGGTCCATGAGTCGGGCTGCTCTAGCGTAGCCCAGCTTTAATTTCCTTTGTAAATACGAAGTAGATGCCTTGCCAGCTTCTATGACACAAGCTCGAGCTTCTTCATACATTTCATCATCTGATTCATTATTTTCATCTAAGTTTTCCCAGCCAAAGGCTGGTCCGCCTTGGGCGGAAAATATCGATTTGTCAGCTGAGATACTTCCGTTACTGAGTGATATCTCTTCTGTTATTTCATCTCGATATTTATCTGCCAAATACTTGACCACTTTCTTTACTTCATTTTCAGAAATAAAGGCAGACTGGAGTCTTTCTGGTTGAGCTTCTCCCGAAGAGTAGAGCATGTCTCCAGCTCCGAGGAGCTTTTCTGCTCCGCCGGTGTCAAGTATAGTGCGAGAATCTATTTGGGAAGACACTTTTAGAGCGATGCGGGCAGGGATGTTGGCCTTGATGAGTCCAGTAATGACGTTTACCTCTGGGCGTTGAGTGGAAAGTATGAGGTGTATGCCCACAGCTCGAGACATTTGAGCCAGGCGCACGATAGCGGACTCGAGCTCTCTAGGATAGGAGCTCATTATATCTGCCAATTCATCCAATATTATGACTATATATGGCAAACGATCACCACCCCCTGCTCCCTCCTCCACAAAGAGGGGGTCTGAGTTTCCCCGCCTCGATGAGGAGGGGACGGAAGGGGTGGTCTTTCCCCATACATTATTGTGATAACTTTCTATATCTCGTACTGATTCCGCTTCCAAGATGTCATAACGGCGATCCATTTCTTTGGCCGCCCATTTAAGGGCGAGTATTGCCTTTTTGGCTTCAGTTATGACAGGGGTGAGTAAGTGAGGGATCTTGTTATAAAGGGTGAGTTCTACTCGTTTTGGATCTATCATTATTAATTTCAAATCATCTGGACTATTTCTGTATAACAAGGATGTGATGATAGCGTGTATTGAGACAGATTTTCCAGAGCCAGTAGTTCCTGCGATGAGAACGTGTGGCATCTTGGCCAAGTTCCCAAAGCTGGCTCTGCCAGATATTCCACGCCCGAGCGCAATAGTGAGTGGTTTAGTAGAATTTTGGAATTTCTCATCGGAAAGGAGAGTAGCGAGGCCCACGGTTGATTTTACTTTATTTGGGATTTCGATACCTACGAGGGATTTGCCAGGAATTGGTGCTTCTATGCGGATAGGGTGTGCGGCTAGGGCTAGGGCGAGGTCACTTTGAAGTCCGACTATGCGGGAGAGTTTCACTCCTTCGGCTGGTTTTAGCGCATACCTCGTCACTGTGGGGCCAATGGTTATCTCATCCATCTCGACTTCGATACCGAAGTTCTGTAAGGTACGTTTTATTATATTTGCATTTGCTTTTATGTCTCCAGTATTTGGTTTGCCTTGATCGCCTTCGAGGAGGGAGAGTGGGGGAGGTGTATAAGCTGAAAATAGTCCAGACTTTATTTTTTTAATCGGCATCTCATCTTCTTCCTCTGTTTTTTCTTCTTTTTTATTTTTTCCTACACCTAATGCTTTTTTAATTTTTTCTCCTGTTGTCTCATTTCCCTCCTCCCCTGACAAGGGGAGGAAAGAGGAGGGGTTATTTACCCCCTCTGCTTCCGGTATCTCCCCCGAGGCCGAGGGCGAAATGTATCCATTTTTTTTCTTCCAAATCATCCCCCACACTTTTTTCAAAAATGGCATGAGTTCTGGTTTTGTATCAAATATAACGAATATTGAGATGATCAATATTGCCCCCAAGAAAACTATACTTGCATATGTGTCAAAGAGTGACACAAATGGTATGGACAACACTTTTCCTAAGAGTCCACCCGAGTGACTGTTTGATACGACATCTATCATTCCCAAACCAGATAGTAGAAACAAAGCAGAGCCGATGAAACTCGTGAGGCCCAAGTTTAAAGTTCTGGACTTCATAAAAGAATATCCAAGGAGTGCGCATAGGAGGGGAGCGAGCAAGTACCCGACCCCGAGCAAATATTCAAGTATTTTATAGATTAATTTTCCTGTTACTCCCGCTGTTTCAAAATACGACATCAAGAGGAATATTGCCAGCACGAAGAATACTATTGCCAATATTCCGTGTCTTGTTTCTGTTTTTAAATTTGAATTGTTTTTCCAATCTTTCTTATTTTCTTTTTTCGCCATTTTTATATTTTACCATATTTCCTTTACAAAAGTTTAGTATTTTATTCAGGTCCTCGGTTCTCCGGGTCCCTCTCCCGGCCAGACCATTCATAAAACACTAAACTTTTGTTTCGTGAATTAAAAATAACAAGGTTACTGCTTTACGAAACATTGGTAGGAGTGTCGACGACGGACATAGTAAATTTCTAGTAGGAAATTTACGCGTTGAGTAAAATAGTAACCTTGTTATTATTCCGAATAAAATACTAAACTCATTGTTTTTTATTGACATATTTCTTGTCCGATATATAATGGACGCATGTTAGAGGAAAATAAAAACATAAAGGACTTACGAACTTCCTCAAGTGTCAGTATAAAGGACACTAATCTATCGTCTTTCTATAACAAGACAAATAAGCTTATTACAGCTCTTTATATGGTCACGGACATAATAGACAAAGACGAACCAATACGTAATAAGTTAAGGGACTTAGGAGTGAGAATCATATCAGACATCCATTCAGAGTCTTTCCTATCAGTGTCCGATATAGACAAGAAGATAATAGAAACTGTATCTCTTTTAGACATATCTGGGGCAATAAATATGATCTCAGAAATGAACTACAATATCCTTAAAAAGGAATTCCTACAGTTACGCCAATCCATGGTTGATTCTACTGTTTTAAGTAGCCCAACATGGCTTCAGGATTTTATAAACACCCCATCTGACACTTCCTCCCCTGACAAGGGGAGGAATGAGGAGGGGTTTAGACCCCCTCTGTCCTATGGACATCTCCCCCTTGGCAGGGGGCGAGGAAATTCTATCGGACATATTAATTCTAATGGACATAGTACTCGAATCGGTGTCCAAAAGGGAAGTACTTTACTGCAAGCATTGTCCGATAAGATGTCTAATAGGACTAATCTTGCCCAGTTTGATAATCTAAAATCTAAAAGACGAGAAGAAATTTCTAAAATCATAAAGGACACAAACGGAGTTGGTGCCACCATAACGGACATAAAAAGCAAAGCATATGGGACACTGCTTTCTTGTAGTGAGAAAACTTTACAAAGAGAGCTCTTTGCTATGGTCCATGAAGGTATCCTTAAGAAAACAGGGGAAAAACGCTGGAGTCGGTATTTTACTATTTAGTTGCATTTTAGCCCAAAATATGCGAATATAGGGGTATGGGTTATCCCGCACACTTAGTTTTACGATGCACCAAAGGTGCGTTGTAAACAACTTCGTAAAACTAAGTGTGCGGGTTATCCACATAATATATTGCCCTATTTTTGGCATTTATATTATAATGTTATTGTGTCTACAAATTGCGCACACTTTGTGTCGTTTGTATTCGCAAATTGTTATTGTTTTCGTCTATGATTTCGTCGAAAAAATCCTAAATGAAAGCAAGGTTAGATCATTGAAAACCGAAAAAAGATTTTGCAAAATTTTTACAGAATCTTAGTTCATGTTTTTCAATTTCGTTTTACATCTGTTCATCATTTGTTCGCTACATTATAAATTTTATTATTAATTAATCAGCGAGTGAGTGATGATAGAAAATACGCTCTTAGTTTTGTCGAAACTTATTAACAGCGTAAAAAATTAGAAAAATATTTATGAGTAATTTATTAAAATCAAAATTCCTTCTTGGACTTATGATTGTCTCAGCTTTCGCTTTTACTGTTGCGGTTAGTCCTGCAAAAGTACAAGCTGCTGATTGTACTATCACAAAGACCTTGAAGATGGGTTCGAGAGGAGATGAAGTTAAATGTCTTCAATCTGCTCTAGGACTTACTGCAGACGGGAAATTCGGTAAAGGTACAAAAGCTGCTGTCATGGCTTTCCAAACTGCAAATGGATTGACGGCTGATGGAATATTCGGACGTGCATCTCGAACAGCATGGATGGGCGGTGACTCTATGGGTAATGGTTCTGGTTCAGGATCCGGCTCAATGGGTTCACTTTGTCCAAACGGAATGACATTGGCAAGCAATTGTACAATGGCTCCAGTTGGAAATACTGGTGGAAACATGACTGGTCCAGTATCAGTTATGCTTACTGCTAATAATCCAGCTTCAGGTACATTAGTTTCTGGTCAGTCTAGCGCTGATCTTTTACATGTAACTGTTATGGGTACTGGGACAGTAACAAACATGAAGTTTATGCGTACAGGTGTTTCTACATCTACAACACTTTCAAACGTTTACTTGTTTGACGGTGCTACGCGTTTGACTGATGCTGCTACAGTAAACAGCCTTGGTGAAATTAACTTTAATGCTCCTTCAGGACTCTTTTCTGTATCTGGTATGAAGAATATTTCAGTTATTGCTGATGTTGCTGGTAGTACTTCAGGTCAGACAGTAGGTGTATCTTTTGTATCTGGAATGATGGGTACAACAGCTCTTACTGGTACTGCTACTGGAAATCTTTTCACTATCGCTAGTGTAACTGGTATTTCCACAGTTTCTTTTGCTACAGTTACACCTTCAGGTGCGACAATCAATCCTGCAGCTGGTGTTACCCTATGGCAATCAACTGCAACTGTGTCAAATCATGATACTTATCTTGATCGTATAGCATTCCGTCAGATTGGTTCAGCTCCTGTAAGCTCTTTTGCAAATTTCAAACTCTATGTAAATGGAGTAGTTGTTGCAACTGCTACAGGTCTTGATTCAAACGGTTACGTTACATTTGTTCCTACAACTCCACTTCTTATGACTACAGGTGCTCGCACAATTCGTGTTGATGCTGATGTTGTAAGTGGTGCTTCAAGGACAATTCAACTTTCACTTCGTACAGCTGCTGATGCTGGTTTCAGAGATTCACAGCTTGGAGTACACATTGCGGCTACGACAATGCCGGTTGTTGCTTCTTCAGCTAGCACAATTTCTGGAACATCTGGTGGTACTATGACTATCGAAAAGGATATTTCATCTCCTTCTCAAAACGTTGTTTTGAATGGTCATGATGTTCTTCTTGGTACATTCAAAGCTACTGCTTATGGTGAACCTGTAAAGATTGAAACTCTACGAGTTGGTTTTGCTTCAAGTGATGTGACAACTGCTTCATTAAGCAACGGTCATATAATGATTGCTGGAGCTCAATATGGTTCTTCAACAGCGTTGGTTACTTGTGACTCTGATAATGATGTGGATTGTGACGGTAGTGATACTACATATACAAGTTATACACTTAATTACGTAGTTACTCCTGGTGTACCTGCTATGATTGAAGTTCGTGCTGATGTTGATGATTCTGCTCTTACAGCAGGAACTGATACAATTACTGCGGTAGTGGTTGCTGGTTCTTCAAACGCAGTCCGTCAGGATTCGCTTGGAACATTTAGTTCACCTTCTTCAGCAGTAGCAGCTAATGCTCTTACTGTACAGTCAGCATCTTTGACTCTTGCAAAGAATACGACTTATGCTTCTCAGACTACTGTTGTACCTCAAACAGGTTATAAACTCGCTTCCTATAATTTATCAGGAAGCTCTGTAGAAGATGTACTCTTAAGCACATTGTCATTTGATGTAGACGAAGTTACTAATGCTACTTTCAATGAAGACGATCTTACAAACGTCTATGTAGTTGTAAAAAATGGTAGCACAGTTGTTGCTCAACCTGCTCCTCTTGCAACTTTGAGTTCAGGTGGTCAGGATAACAATTTCTCTATCAGCTACACTCTTCTTAAAAATCAGAATGTAACTATAGAGCTTTTTGGAACAATTGGTTCTACTATCACTGCAGGAGACTCTCTTAGAACAGATCTTACTGTAACAGGTACATCGCTTGTAAGTGGAGTAGCAGTAACTGCAACTTCTGCTGATACAATTGGTCAAACTATTTCTGCAGGTTCTGGTACATTTACAGCTACAGCAACAGATCTTTCAACTTTAGTTAAGGCAAATGTTTCTGATAGTCAAACTGTTACAACATCTGCATTTAAGTTTGCTGCAGTTAACTCAGGTTATACTGTGACTGACTTAGTGTTCTCTCTTGGAGATTCCACTGCTGTACAAAGCATGCAGTTGTATGATGGAAGCACTATGATAGGTTCTCAGACACCTACTTCTACGACAGTAACCTTTGCTGGTTTGTCTTGGATGGTTCCTGCAAATGCTAATCCAGCAAAAGTTCTTACTGTAAAACTTGTACTCTCTGATGTAGGATACCTTTCAGGTACTTCTGGTGCTGCTATAACAACGACTCTTACTTCTGGTGTAGCAATATCAAGTGCTACTGGTGGTTCTGCTGCAATAACAGAATCTAACCCTGCTGGTAATGCGATGTATCAATTTGCTGCAGTCCCTATGGTTACTATGACTTCAACAGGTGAAACAATTGGAAATGGTTCCAAAGCACTTGCTAAGTTTACGGTTTCTTCAAGCAGTGGTACTATTGCGTGGAATAAGATTAAGTTTACAACTACAAAAACATCAGCAGTCGTATTGACATCTCCTGTATTGAATGATTCTTCAGGTCAATCAATTGCTGGTACATTCGTAACAGCTGATGTTACAAACAGTGATACTGCTTGTGATGCCACAGCTTTGTCTTGTACCTTTATATTCCTTCCAGACGTAGAACAGCAAGTAAGTACTTCAGCTAGCTATACATTTAAGGCTACTGTTGCTTCAGCTGTAGTAGGAACGGACAGCATTTCAACAAATGTTGCTAACCCAACTACTTCTCACTCAGCTCCTACTTATGGAATTGGAGCTACGGCAAACAGTGGTACATACTTTGATGCTGATGACAATGGTGCAGTAAGTGCCAATGACATCCGTCAGGTTGCTACTACTTCAGTTGTTTCAGCTTACGGTCAGACAAACACTGGTGTTGCTACATTCTTGACTTCAAACAATACTGATGAAGTCCAATCTTATGGTACTGTCACTAACGGTCAAACAATTATCTTGACTGAAACTGGTGCCGCAACCAATATTATTGGTTCTATCACTGGTACATTGGTTTCAACTGGTGGCTTCACTTGTACTGCTTATGATACAGCCAATGGTGGTGGTTCTTCTACTACTACTATTGCAAGTATCTTGTCTGTAAAATGTGTTAATTCTTCAACTAGCAGTCAAGTTATCTTAAATACTTCTGCTCTTGGTGGAAACGGTGGCGTTGAAGTAACAACAATTACTTTGACTACCAGCACATATTCAGCTGATACATTGGTTGTAACAAATGATTCTGATGTAGGCTTAGACTTTACAGGATCTACAATGACTGCTGCTGCAGCAAGCTTTGTTTGGTCTGATAATTCAGCTCAAAGTCATTCAACAATTTCGAATGACTGGAATGATGATTATTTAGTAAAGAATTTGCCTCTTGATACTTACACTCTTCAATAGATATAAGTAAGAAATTTTATACTTTGGTCGAATAAAGTATAAAATACAAAAAACCACCCTTTTAGGGTGGTTTTTTGCTGTGTTATCCACACTTTGTTGTATTTGTTTATGTTATTTGTTATAATAGACAGTGCTTATCAAAAAAGTTCCAAGGTCTTTATTATTAATTATTGTTTAAATATTAAAATATGAAATTTAATTTAAAAAATATAGTCGTTTCATTGTTTTCTGTTTCTATATTCGTTAGTGTTCTATTTATATGGTCAAATACTGCTTTCGCAGCAAATACTATAGTCACAAAAAAGTATTTAGATGCAAATGCTAATGGTACAGTTGAAAAAATAAGATGGGTGATGGATGAAAATGTCACAGCTTGTGCTTATGAAGCTGGAGACTGGACTGTAAATACAGCTGGTTCTATTACTGTAGTTATTACAGGTCTTTCTTGCACTGGGACTGATGCTAATCTAGATATTACTGTCACAGCTGATGCAAGCGAAACAGGCGGATCAACTGCCCCGGTAATTAGTTATTCTCAATCTGCTGGTACAGCAGATAGTGTGACTCTCACTAGTGGTGCTATGACGAATAAAACTTCTCAATCAATTACAGATGGTGCAGCACCTGTAATCCTTTCGGGAGTTTTTACAGATAATAATAATGATGGAGCTGTTGATAGGATCATTTATACTACTTCTACTGATACTGGCATGGTTTGTACAGCTTACACAGGAAATGTTGATATGACTGTAAATACCGCAGGTACTGTTGTCATAGCTAGAAACGCTTCAGATTCATGTGCTACAAATGGAACCTCTACTTTTACAATTACTCTGGCAACACCAGGGGCATCAAATATAACTGGTGGCGGGACTCTTCCTATTGTCACTTATACTCAACCAGGTAATGGTCTTGAAGATGGAACAGGAAACGATGTACCAACTAAATCTTCTCTAACACTTGCAGATAATGCATTACCAATTGTCGTCACTTTGACACCAACTAATGCATCTGTAAATCAAAGTAAGACAGCAGACATAGTTGTAGTATTTTCTGAACCTATGACTACAGGTTCTCTTACTTTTTCTACTAGTCCCACGGAAACATATACTCCTACATGGTCAAACTCTGATAAGACTTTAAATGAAGCCCATGGAACTTTTAGGAGTGGTGGCCATCAATACACAGTGACTTTGACTGGTCTTACTGATGCATCTGCTGCAACAAATGCTTTATATGGTAATCCTTATTCTTGGACTTTTTATCCAAAAGGCGGAACAAGTCCTTTTGCAAACCAGAATAATGATGTAATTACTAATAATGTTGTCGATAATACTCCAAGTCTAATTGTTACTCAGATTCCAGTAGAGGAAGTTCCTATTGTCACTCCGGCCTCCGGATGTTCTAGTGGGAATACAATAAATAATTCCACAGGTGCTCCATGTGTGAACAATGTTGGAAATGATCATCAAACTTCATCAGTTAAATATAATTTAGGTACTGTTACCCTTAAAGCTGGTAGCACAGGTCCTGCTGCTAAAGAGCTTCAGAGGTTCTTGAATGACAAGTTGAACCTTGGATTAAAGCTTGATGGCAAGATCGGTCCAAAGACAATTGCTGTTATTAAGAAATGGCAAAAGGATCATGGTCTAAAAGCCGACGGTCTCATCGGTCCTAAAACAAAGGCCCTCATGAATTCGATGGCAAATTAGGTTCTAAACCCGAACACTAACTTTTATGACATACTAAAGGCACATTGTACTCAATATCACAAAAGTAAGTGTGTGGGTAAAGTTCTAGAAAAATCAAACAATCGCACAAAAATGCCCTTTAATGATGGGGCATTTTAGACTAGCTAGAACAGTTCTCGCTAGTATGATATGATTTAGTAATGTTTAGAAAAGATCCATTTGTAACTGGTGAATATTATCATCTATACAATAGAGGCATAGATAAAAGAGATATTTTTAAGTCAATAAAAGATTATGAGCGTTTCGTAATGCTTTTGTATATAGCTAATAATGAAGAAGCATTAAAACTAGATAATGAAATAAATATTCTTCATAAAAATTACGAAGAAATCTTGCTATTACATAAAGATAAATCACTAGTTTCTATTGGAGCTTGGTGTTTAATGACAAATCATTTTCATTTGTTGGTTCGTCAAGAAGTAGATGGAGGGATAACAAAGTTTATGAGAAAATTAGGAGTTGGATATTCAATGTTTTTTAATATTAAATATCAGAGACAGGGAGCATTGTTTGGTGGGCCATTTAAATCAAAGTGTATAACGACAGATGATAATTATATGCGACATTTATTTGCATATATTCATCTTAATCCACTTGATATAAAATTCTCGGGCTGGGAAAAAGAAATTGATAAGTTGTCTTTTAATAAAAATATAGAGATGAAAGATTTTTTGGAATCATATAAATATTCTAGTTATGCTGATTATTTAGATATAGATAGGGCGGAAAACAATATTTTAAGTAAAAATAATTTTCCAAATTATTTTATACGTACTAACTCTTTTGGAGATTTTATAAAAGAATATTTTACCACTAGCTAGAACAGTTCTTGCTAGTCTTTGCTAGTCTAGTTCTTGCTAGTCTCGCTAGTCTTATGGGAAACACTGGCGAAAAAAGCTCAGAATTATCTTGTGAATATAAAGTCCCCCTGACAAGGGGGATTTAGGGGGTTGTATTTGCATCAAAATTAAGGGGTGTTATAATTGAAATATGGGGAAAGAGATAACAAATTTAGAACTTTTAGACTCAATAAATAGGAGCTTTTCTAATCTTGAGAAAAAAATGGTCACTAAAGGTGATTTAGAGGCTTTTAAGCTTGAAACTAATATTCACTTTAATAATTTAGAGTCAGAACTTAAAAGCTTTAAGAAAGATACAGAAAACGATATAAAAGAGATAAAAGAAGATGTAAAAGATCTGGATGATACAGCTATGCACTATGATAAAAGGATAGAAAAGCTAGAAAACAAGGTTTTTGCTACTGTCTAAAGAGCTTCAGAGGTTCTTGAATGACAAGTTGAACCTTGGATTAAAGCTTGATGGCAAGATCGGTCCAAAGACAATTGCTGTTATTAAGAAATGGCAAAAGGATCATGGTCTAAAAGCCGACGGTCTCATCGGTCCTAAAACAAAGGCCCTCATGAATTCGATGGCAAATTAGGTTCTAAACCCGAACACTAACTTTTATGACATACTAAAGGCACATTGTACTCAATATCACAAAAGTAAGTGTGTGGGTAAAGTTCTAGAAAAATCAAACAATCGCACAAAAATGCCCTTTAATGATGGGGCATTTTTGTGCTTAAGCATGGTATACTTCAAATATGGATAAAAAACCAAAAGTCGGACTATATATTGATGGAGCAAATCTTTTTTATCAAGGCAAAAGGAATGGCTGGATGGTTGATTATAAAAGATTATTTAATTGGGTTAAAGAAGAAAGTGATATTGTTGTTGCTAAATATTTTATTGGGGAACCATCTTGGGAACCAGCAAAATCTCTCAATAAAGCCTTTAATTCTTATTTAAGAAAAGTTGGTTATAGTATAGTTACTAAGTCTCTCAAAAAAATAAAAACAAAAGATGGAATTATAAAAAATAAATGTAATTTTGATGTTGAAATGCATGATGAAATAATTCATGATCTAGAGAAACTAGACATGATTTATTTAGTAAGCGGAGATAGTGATTTTATGAGGACAAAAGAGAGAGTTTTGTCAAAAAATAAAAAAATTAAATTTTTAGCTTACAAAAAAGGTTGTGCTTGGGAAATAAGGCTTTCTTGGCATATCTTGTTGGATGATATTAAAGAAGAAATAAAAAGAACTTGACTTTTAAATTGGATCATATATACTTCTAATATAGTTACATCGCCGACCTTTATGGTCGGTTTTTTCGTTCATCACTGTCATCAAGAAATACCTGTCCGTCCTCTGGCGGAGCAAAAGGATCATGGCCTAAAAGCTGACAGACTCATTGGTACGAAGACAAAGGCTCTTATGAATTCGATGGGAAATTAATATCGAGGGTAGTCCTTGATATAAACACAGCACAGCCCAGTTTTTCCGTTTGGAAAAACAGATTAGCTAGAACAGTTCTCGCTAGTATGATATGATTTAGTAATGTTTAGAAAAGATCCATTTGTAACTGGTGAATATTATCATCTATACAATAGAGGCATAGATAAAAGAGATATTTTTAAGTCAATAAAAGATTATGAGCGTTTCGTAATGCTTTTGTATATAGCTAATAATGAAGAAGCATTAAAACTAGATAATGAAATAAATATTCTTCATAAAAATTACGAAGAAATCTTGCTATTACATAAAGATAAATCACTAGTTTCTATTGGAGCTTGGTGTTTAATGACAAATCATTTTCATTTGTTGGTTCGTCAAGAAGTAGATGGAGGGATAACAAAGTTTATGAGAAAATTAGGAGTTGGATATTCAATGTTTTTTAATATTAAATATCAGAGACAGGGAGCATTGTTTGGTGGGCCATTTAAATCAAAGTGTATAACGACAGATGATAATTATATGCGACATTTATTTGCATATATTCATCTTAATCCACTTGATATAAAATTCTCGGGCTGGGAAAAAGAAATTGATAAGTTGTCTTTTAATAAAAATATAGAGATGAAAGATTTTTTGGAATCATATAAATATTCTAGTTATGCTGATTATTTAGATATAGATAGGGCGGAAAACAATATTTTAAGTAAAAATAATTTTCCAAATTATTTTATACGTACTAACTCTTTTGGAGATTTTATAAAAGAATATTTTACCACTAGCTAGAACAGTTCTTGCTAGTTTGTTCTCGCTAGTTTCGCTAGTTTGGAGAAACCTTAGCGAAAAAAGCTCAGAATTAGCTTGTAAATATAAAGTACCACTGACAAGGGGGATTTAGGGGGTTGTATTTGCATCAAAATTAAGGGGTGTTATAATTGTGTTATAATAGAAATATGGAAAAAGAAATAAAAAAGAAAATAACAACTAATGATTTAGCATTAATGATGGCCAAGAGATTTGACGGTTTAGATAAGGAAGTTTCTCAGATTTCATCAGATCTAAAATCTTTTAAGACTGAAACAAGAGAACGATTTGATACTTTGGAGGGAAAAGTTGATGGTATAGATGAAAATGTAAATGCTATAATTACCGATTATCATCCGAGGATTAAGTCTTTAGAACAAAAGGTTTTTGGCTTTTCAACACTAGAATAACAAGAATAACACCTAGTCACAGATTAGTAAGGACCTCCTTTGCTATAACTCAACAGTCACACCTATGCCTTATAAGCTTGGTTATGTCACACTAAAGGCTGGTAGTACAGGTCCTGCTGCTAAAGAGCTTCAAAGGTTCTTGAATGATAAATTGAACCTCGGATTGAAACTTGATGGTAAGATCGGTCCAAAGACAATTGCTGTCATCAAGAAATGGCAAAAGGATCATGGTCTAAAAGCCGACGGTCTCATCGGTCCTAAAACAAAGGCCCTCATGAATTCGATGGCAAATTAGGTTCTAAACCCGAACACTAACTTTTATGACATACTAAAGGCACATTGTACTCAATATCACAAAAGTAAGTGTGTGGGTAAAAATATCAAGGACTCTCCTTGATAAGCACAGCACAGCCCAGTTTTTCCGTTTGGAAAAACTGGGCTTGTTGCTTATTCTCATATATATGATAATATATAAGTACAGGTCGTCGTAAGGCGTCAGCGGCCCTGAGCTTCGGCTCAGGGAAGCGCAAATAAAAATGTTTTCTACTAGTTATGTAAAAGATTTTGACAAGTGGAACGAAGTAAAGAAAAAGATTGATGGTGAAAATCATTCTTCTGTTTTTCGTGTTGGTGAAATACGCTGGGTTATTTTAGGTGTCAATGTTGGTAGTGAAATCGATGGTAAAGGTGAATCATTTAATAGACCCTGTGTTATCGTGGATAGTTTTTCAGATAAACTTGTTTTGGTTTTTCCAATGTCCACAAAATTAAAAAATACTGCTGGGTATATTGATATTACTCTTGAAAATGGCAAAAAAGTTTCTGTATGTATACATCAAGCAAAAACTATTTCCCCAAAACGTGTATTAAAAAGAATTACTACTATATCTACAAGTAAAGTTCAAGACTTAAAGAATGCGTACAAAGAATTTTATCATTTGTAAATTAATTAAACTTAGTCCCAAGACAAAGGTCCTCATAAATTCGATGGCAAATTAGGTTCTAAACCCGAACACTAACTTTTATGACATGCTAAAAGCACATTGTACTCAATGCTATCACAAAAGTAAGTGTGCGGGTAAAAATATCAAGGACTCTCCTTGATAAGCACAGCACAGCCCAGTTTTTCCGTTTGGAAAAACTGGGCTTGTTGCGTGTATGCACTGTTTTGTGGTATACTTGGTTTATGAATAGCCAAACAAAAAATACAATAATTTCCAAGAAAAATCGTTTTTTAAATGATTTTAAATATAATTTTTCTAAATCAAAAAAATCAGTCAGTGAATCTGATTTTTGGAAAAAAATTGCTCTACAACAGCAAATACTTCTTCATGCAAAAAACAATACATAAGAAAATACAAAAAGGGGATGTATGGCTTAAGAAAATCGGTCATTTAGACCAGAATGAAATTGCTCGTATCCAACTTGAATATGTAAAATATGTGACGGACTAAAATGACCAGTCACTTTTTAAAAACATTAATTGTATTTGTGGTGATGATAGGGCTAGGACTTTTAGGAGTTTTCTTACTGAAGAATATGTAATACCGAGGGTTAGCCTCGGGATTTGCTTTAAAGGATGGTTTATGTTATATTTAATATACCGCAAAGAAGACAGGTCCCAAATTTTAAAAAGCGAAAGTAACTATAAAATTTAAGGATAAATCCTGTTTAGTGGGTCGATAATCTGCCAGAGGCAGATAAATCTTGCGGCTTAACGGCCGTTTTTTAATTTAAAATAAGGAGCATAGCGACTATATTTTATTTAACCCTGTTAAATGATTTCAAATAAAAAGGTATTTTACTACATTTATGTTTTGAGATCTGATAAGGATAATAACTTTTATGTTGGTTATACTAAAAATTTGAAATCAAGATTTGAGCAACACAGTAAAGGTCAAGTAAGTTCTACTAAAGAACGTAGACCTTTAAAAATTATTTATTCTGAAGCATGTCTATCTAAAAAAGATGCCACGCATAGAGAAAAATATCTTAAAACCTATTTAGGTAAACAATTTTTAAGAAATCAGCTCAAATCTTATTTAACAGGGTAATTATTTTCTAATCGCTTTGCTCAAGAAAAAGATTATGTTATTAAAATCAAAAAAGGAAAAAATAGTAAAAGACCTTGATAAGGCAATTTCAGACAGCAAGTCTTTGGTCTTTGTGAATTTCCACGGGTTGAAAGTCTCTGATGAGACTATGCTTCGTAAAGAACTTCGAGACAAAGGCGTGGATTATAAAGTCTCAAGAAAGACTTTACTCAAAAGAGCTTTGTCTGGTAAGGCAAAGGGAGAGATTCCAGAACTAGGTGGGGAAGTGTCTATCGCTTATGGTGCAGATGATATAGCTCCGGCTCGTGAAATCTACAATTTCCAAAAGACTCACAAAATTTTACTCAATATCTTGGGTGGTATCTTTGAAGGATCTTTTGTAAATGGTCAGAAAATGATGGAAATAGCAACTATCCCTGGACGAGAGGTATTGTATGCGAAGTTTGTAAACCTTGTTAATTCTCCAATTCAACGCTTTGCAGTCGTATTAAACCAAATTGTGCTCAAAAAAAGTTAACAATTTATTATTAATCATTAGTTGAAATTTATCATATATGTAGACTGCCCTATTAAATAGGCCATAAAATGGCCTCCTCGCAAAGCGAGGATTTAACAGGGTGCCATATATTATTCATTTCATTCATAAATATATGTCAGATAAATTTAAAGATATTATAGAAAAAGTAGAAAACATGTCAGTGCTTGAATTAAACGAGTTAGTAAAAGCTCTCGAAGAGAAATTTGGAGTTTCTGCAGCGGCTGTAGCTGTAGCAGGTCCTGCGTCTGCTGGTCCAGCTGAAGAGGAAAAGGATGCATTTACTATCGTTCTAGCATCAGCTGGTGAACAAAAGATAGCAGTGATGAAAGTAGTCAAAGAAGTTCTTGGTCTTGGTCTCAAAGAGGCTAAAGACTTAGTGGACGGTGCTCCGGCTACGCTCAAAGATGGAATGAAGAAAGCTGAAGCTGAAGATATAAAGAAAAAGATAGAGGCGGCTGGGGGAAAGGTAGAGCTTAAATAGTTGTATTTTAGTGTGAAAGCTATATAATAGCTCTATGGAAATACTAGGCAAAATACTCGGCAATCCGGCTAGAGTAAAAATAATGAGGCTTTTTATTCAAAACCAGAATAATAGCTTTTCTAGTAAAGATGTAGCTAAAAGGAGTAGAGTTAGCCCAGAGACGGCCCGCGGGGAGATCCGACTATTGTCTTCTATAGGTTTTATTAAGAAACATGGTAAAAACTTGTCTTTTAATCCATCCTTTAAATATGCTTTAGAGTTTGAGAATATATTAGTCAGGGCGGATAGCTTGAATAAACAGTCCTTGGTAGATAAATTCAAGAAAGTCGGCAGGGTAAAGCTGATGATTATTTCAGGTATTTTTATCAAGAATCCAGATAGCAGAGTTGATTTTTTGATAGTAGGGGACAAGCTAAAAAAAGGCAAAATAGAAGATGAAATGCGTAAACTCGAGGCAGAAATAGGCTCGGAGCTAGTATATGCTGTGTTTGATACTAAAGAATTTGTCTATAGACTCAATATGTATGACAAACTAGTTCGGGATATACTTGATTTCCCTCATGAGGTACTTCTACAGAATAAAGAGTTATCCACACAAGCTTTGAAAAAGGCTTAATTATTGCTATAATTATATATAGAATTCTATAAGGTCGAAACTTAGGAAATATTATTAGGTTTATTAATTTCAGCCATAGGCTGATCCGCCTTGGGCGGAAATTAAATTATTATGGCAGATAACATTTGGGTTACATGGGGTGATGTTTTCAATGCTTCACTTCAAGATTTGTGGTGGGGTTTTGTTCAATTTGCTCCAAAACTAATCATCGCTATTGTTTTGTTTATAGTCGGTTGGGTTTTGGGTTCTCTTATTGCCAAGGCCTTTGAACAAGTTTTTGGTGCTTTGAAGGTAGACAAACTTTTTGAATCCCTAGGCGCTGATAATTTCTTTAGAAAGGCTGGCATGACTTTGAATACTGGCTATTTTGTGGGCCAAGTTATGAAGTGGTTCTTGATCGTGGTTTTTCTTATACCTTCATTAAATCTTTTAGGATTAAATGATATAACTTCTTTCTTGAAAGAAGACGTACTTGGTTTCTTGCCAAGAGTTATCGTAGCAGCTTTGATTTTGATTATCGCTACTGTTGTTTCTGAAGGACTTTCAAAGTTTATCACTGCTGGTGCCAAGACAATGAGCCTACATTCAGCCAATATGCTTGGATCTGTCGCTAAATACGCTGTCTGGGTATTTGCTTTCATTATCGCATTTGGTCAATTAGGTATTGCTCCTGCTTATATGCAAATTCTTTTCGCTGGAATAATCGGAATGTTTGCTGTAGCTGGTGCTTTGGCCTTTGGTCTGGGTGGTAAAGATGCTGCGGCGAGACTCCTCTCAAAGATGGGGGATGATATGTCAAATCGCTAGATAATAATTGCTTAAATTAAGCTTTTTAGAAAAAAGATGTCATTACTTGACATCTTTTTTCGTTTCGTATATACTCTCTCTATCAGTATGAATATAACAAGAAACAGTTTAAAAAAGAGGCGGTAAATAGACCTTTCTTTGTCTGTTGACCGCCCGAAAGGCGGTTTTTTTGTTTAAAAATCAGGACGTAATGAAAATTGAAAATTAAAATCTGTTCTAGTTGTTAGTAGGGTCTTTTTGTGCTAGAAACAGGGAAAGCCAAGGCAAAATTTTAGTAGCGAGCGGTCGTGAAAGATTTTTTGATTCTGGCTTTGTTTTTGCCTCACGTAAGTGAGTGCTTTCCCGCTTTTGGCGGGATAAAGTGGTTTGTAAATTTCTTAACAGGAAATTTAAGGGCGTACGGTGGATGCCTTGACTTTAAGAAGCGATGAAGGACGTGGCGTTGCTGCGATAAGCTTCGGGGAGGTGCTTAGCAACCTTTGATCCGGAGATTTCCAAATGGGGAAACCCTATTTCGTAAAACGAAATAATTTTTGTCTTTATGACAAATATGCATACCTTGGGAAGTGAAACATCTCAGTACCAAGAGGAATAGAAACAAATATGTATTTCCTTAGTAGCGGCGAGCGAAAAGGAAGAAGCCCAAACCTGCGTAGCGATACGTGGGGGTTGTAAGATGGTAGTTTAGAATTTAATTTTTAGAAGAGTCAAAAAATAAATTATTAGCTTAAGTTGCTGGAAAGCAACACCAGAGGAGGTGATAGTCCCGTGAGCGAAAATAATTTATCTCTTTTACTACTATTCTTGAGTACCCCAGGACATGAATGGCCGGGGGGAATCTAGCGGCACTAACCGCTAAGGCTAAATATTCTTAAAGATCGATAGTGAACTAGTACCGTGAGGGAAAGGTGAAAAGCAGCCCGATTAGGGCGGTGAAATAGACCTGAACCCGTATGTCTACAAGGAGTTGGAGTCCGCCTTCGGGTGGACGACAGCGTGCCTATTGAAGAATGAGCCAACGAGTTTATTCATATTGCTGGCAAAATGGGCTAAAACCATAGAGCCAAAGGGAAACCGAGTGTTAATAGCGCGAACCATATCTTAACTGATAGAAGTAATATGCATAAGACCCGAAGCCAGGTGAGCTTGCCATGAGCAGGATGAAGTAGGTCGAAAGACTTATGGAGGTCCGAACGGGTAGATCGTACAACGTCTTCCGATGACTTGTGGTAAGGAGTGAAAAGCTAATCGAACCTGGTAATAGCTGGTTCTCTCCGAAATAGCTTTAGGGCTAGCGTCAAGTGTTTTTTCTGGGGGTAGAGCACTGGAAGGTTTGGACAGACCGAAAGGCCGCTAAACCTATCAAACTCCGAATACCAGAAACCAAAGCTTGGCAGTTACACCGTGGGGGCGAAGCTCCACTGGTGAAAAGGGAAACAGCCCGGATCTCAAAATAAGGTCCCTAAATTCATACTAAGTGTAAGATAAGAAGGTTAAATTTCTCAAACAATGAGGAGGTTGGCTTAGAAGCAGCCATCCTTTAAAGATAGCGTAACAGCTCACTCATCTAGAGATTTTGCGTCGAAAATAATTGGGGCTAAGTATGGTACCGAATTTGAGGATATGTGGACTTCATAGAGGAAAATGTTCTTTTGTTTTTATTTGGTGAGATAGCTTAATTTATAAGAATGGGCATTTAATATTTGTATACAAAAGTATTATCTGTATGGTTCTTAGGTAAAGCGCTTGGTTGACAACCAGGAGATTGTGGTTCGAATCCATGTCTTGCCGCGAAATTGCTTTTATTAATAAGCAATAAAATTAATGGTCGGCGATTTTATATAAAATCGCCTCCTCTATGAAGTCCACATGTGGTAGGAGAGTGTTCCACTCTGCTGTGAAGCGGGACTCGTGAGAGCCCGTGGAGCGTGTGGAAGTAAGAATGTTGGCACAAGTAACCGCAATGATGCTGAGAACGCATCACGTCGAAAGATCAAGGTTTCCTTGGTAATGTCAATCAGCCAAGGGTTAGTCGGGCCTAAGGGAATGGCGAAAGCC
>CALRAL010000004.1 GCA_943350875.1 Candidatus Nomurabacteria bacterium
GCAGCCAAAAGATTATTAGTACCTGTATTATCCACAAGTGCCATGACCGCTGCTTCTGGATTACCTCCAAAACTGCAACCATTTGCAATATCTTTAATATCTCTTAGTATGCTAAGTTTAAGTCTTACATCAATATCTGGAGCAGCTGGTCTGGTAGCAGGAAAAGGAACTGCCTTTGCAACTAAAAGATTACTATCAGAAAAAGCCATTGCTAAAAAATCCAGAGAGATGACTGAAGAAAGAAATAGAAAAATATCTAAGTTAGATGTAAATGATCCAAAATTTAGTGCAACAGTAAAAGTAATAGAAGAGGAATATAAAAAAATATTATCGATGACAGAAAATAGAAGAGCCTTGAGAGGTATCGCTGGGGTATTAACAGCAGTCGGTACAAGTACCTTGATTCAAGTAAATGCTGAAACTATTACAAAAGAGGGAGGAGAATTGGTACAAAAACTAGAACATACAATGCCAAGCATTGCTCCAGTGATAGAAGGAATTCATACAGTCTCTGGAAGTATCGCAGAAGTACAAAAAAGTATGTATGAGAAACTAGACCACACAGTAAGTGCAGTAGGTGGCTTGTTTAATAAAACAGAACACGCTGAGGCTTCTTCCTCTCATTTAGATAGTTCTGCTGTGAGAGATACAGTAAGTGCAGATTCAACACACAAAATGGCAAGTTATGATCCAAATAAAGTTGGAACAGAAAAAGTCACACAGCAAGAAGATAACGAGTTAAAAACACCCCGCCAAGAATTTGAAGAATCTATGAAGCAATATCATGTTGTAAATACTAATCCAGTTGAACACCATACTACTGAGGTCAAATTTGAACATGGGATGGGAGGAATAAAAGCTATAGAGAATTTGCAAGAGCAATTACATCAAAAATATGGTGATGATACATCAAAAGCAACATCGGAAGAAGTAAGATTTATGAAAATGAGTTCAGTAGAAATAGCAAAAGAAACTGGACTTTATGACCCAAACAATCCTGAAGCAGAAAGTGCATTAATCAAAGAAGGCGCAACACTTAGTATTAGTGATAAAGGTATCATATTAAACAATACAAAGGATGACATAAACTTAGGAACAGAAAAATATTCTGGAGATATGATGGAACATAAAACAACAATAAGTGAATTACTAAAATTACACCCAATTAGAAATACAATTATTGAACCTCACCAGGCTAGAATAAACACCCATGAACCATCAGTAGTAGGATTTGTAAGACAACCCATAGAAAATGAAACGTCAGGAAATTTAGAACATAAAACTAATACAACAACAGAACACGCGAGAATTGAAGAAGATTTAGCTAATAAATCTGGACTTAATCCACGAAATTTTAAAATGCATGATGATTTTGTTAAAGCTGCTGAAGAAAAAATAAGGGAAAATAATTCTAACATAAAAGAGTTGAAGGAGCAAAAAGATGCAGAGGAGCTAAAAAAATATGAACAATCTAGCAAAAGTCAGGTGGACCAATCTGAACAAAAAGAAGTAACCACGCCTATTGGGAAAGTGGATGAATCATTAAAAACTTTCGATGAGTTAGAAAAGGATGCAAGGATGCATGACGGTAGTCATAATAAAGACCCACAGCAACTTGAACAGGGAAATATAAAGAATAATGAAATGGAAGTTAAACCTGAAATAAAAGTAGAAAAATATGGTGAAGTTGTTAATAAAGAACAAAATACAAACGACACTGTTGAGTCAGGACAATTAATAAATTATAACTGGGAAGGGAACCAAGACCATGCAATTGGGATACCAGTTGGACCACATGGATCGATGACCATTCAATTTGAATATGAAGATGGGAAAATAATTGGCACCGAAGCTACAGTAAAAGACTTTGGTAATAATGTAGATCTTGCCCATCAATATAAATTGAATCCGACAACAGCTAGTTACGCCGATGGTCAGATAGACGACATGGCAAATAAAATTGAGTTTTTGAAAGTTTTACCTCATAACACTAAAGAGTATCAGTTCTTGCAAAAAGAAATAATAGACATGCAAAAGGATATAAACCATAACTATCCTGGCGTTCTTGATCCTAATAAATTCGAGATAACACACCCAACACCGTATATTGATAATCATACAGTGGCACAACCAATAAATAAAATAGGAGAAGATACAGAAATCAAAAAAGCAGATACAAAGGTTGATGAGAGTAAATACAGCCCAACAGAAAAACACACTAGTGAGCAGAAACAAGAAAATACTGGAAACATACAATCAGTAGAGACAAAAATTTTTGACTTAATTACTATTACAAAAAATGAACATTTCCCACATATCGACGGGACAAAAGTTCAATTCACATATGATAATCAAGGGAAAATAAT
Organism: Candidatus Nomurabacteria bacterium; assembly: GCA_943350875.1. Lineage (GTDB taxonomy): Bacteria > Patescibacteriota > Minisyncoccia > Phycocordibacterales > UBA9973 > UBA9973. The sequence goes on from CALRAL010000004.1 coordinate 2,367, forward strand.
AGACATAAAAGACACGCAGCAAGATCTAACAAACGTTAGACCAGCTGATCTGCTAAAGACGGATGACCCTAAACATAATTTCATGACTGAAATCAAAAATACAATGCAAAAAGAAGAGATAGCTATCTACAAACAGCAAGGATTGGTTGATGGTCTTATAGATCATGAAAAAACACTTTATAAATATTTATATGTACATGATCAGATTAATAAAAACCCAGCCTATGCAAATGAAGCTGAATACTTAAAAGGTAAAATCATAGAAGAAATTGGAAAAATATCAAAATATGGTGATGTCATTGATTACAATAAACTTCCTGAAGACATACAAGAAGCATATAAAAAAAGTGACAGAATAAAAAATTATTAATAACATAAAAAATTATGAGTACGATAAAAGAAAATTTAATAGATTTGTTTGAACTAGATAAATTGCCACCCGAAAAGGCAATCGAGATGACAGAGCGCTTGGGTAAATTAGTATTTCAAGCTGTTTTGGTAAGAGTATTACCGACACTTTCAGAAGAAAATTTAACTAAATATGAAGGAATAATTGCAAAGAATGAAGGAGTTGAAGTAATGTTTAAATTCTTAGGGGAAGCAGTGCCTAACTTTGAGGGAATAATAACAGAGGAAGCCGAAGCATTGCGAGCTGATTTGGCGGGGGAATTTGAAGCAGCTGGAATATAAAAAACAAAAAAAGTCCCCAGAAATGGGGATTTTTTAATTTGTGTTATATTTAAACAATGGGAGAACATCTAGCTGGACTAAATAGCGCTCAAAAGGAAGCAGCCACTCATACGGACGGTCCGCTTTTGATTATTGCTGGAGCAGGAGCAGGAAAGACTAAAACCATTACCCATAGAATAGTGAATTTGATCAAAAAAGGCATCTCCCCAGATAAAATATTGGCCGTGACTTTTACCAATAAAGCTGCCAAGGAAATGCGAGAGAGAATAATCTTGGAAATAGAGAAAAATGCTAAAGGTCAGAACAGTGTCCCTTTTGTGAGCACTTTTCACTCTCTTGGAGTGTATATCATAAAAGAAAATGCTCACGAATTAGGCCTGACAAAGCATTTCACCATCCTAGATGAGTCAGATTCTAATAGAATAGTAAAAGAAGCAATAGTAGAGATAGGACTTGATCCAAAACAATATGACCCGAAAAAAATAAAAGGAATAATCAGTCGAGAAAAAGGTAAATTCACCCAGCTTTTAGAATTCACTGAGAGAGCGGAGGGAGGCGGGGGAGGATTTATGAGTAAAATAGTGGCGCAAGTATGGAATATATATGAGAAAAATAAAGCTAAAGAAAATGCACTCGACTTTGATGATTTACTTTTAAAAACGGTAGGACTTTTAAAGAACAATGAAGGAAAAAGAAAAATGTATCAGGAAAGATGGACACACATCCATATAGATGAATACCAAGATACAAATGAAGTGCAATATCTAATGTCCCGACTACTTTGTGGAGATAATAAAAATATCTGTGTGGTGGGAGATGCCGACCAGAACATTTATTCATGGCGAGGAGCAAATTTGAAAAATATTTTAAGCTTTGAAAAAGATTATCCGAACGCAAAGATAGTGACGTTGGAAGAGAATTATCGTTCAACAAAAAATATTTTAGAAGCTGCGAATGAAGTAATCAAGAAAAATAAATACAGACCAGACAAAAATTTATTTACTAAAAATGATGCAGGGGAGAAAATATCCCTTTACGAAGCTCTTGATGAAGCTGATGAAGCAGATTCTGTAGCAACAAAAGTTTTAGAAATATTAGATAATGAAGCAAATGATATCTCAACGGGGTCGCTGTCTGTGCGTGCTCGCACAGCGCTGCCTCTCGGCTCGTCAGCCTGCGAGACACCCCGCCAAGACACACTTGCTTCATTATCTGAACCCAAGAGCATTTTGTCTGAAGTAGCAATTTTATACCGAGCAAATTTCCAATCGAGAGTTCTAGAAGAAGCGATGCTCCGCTACAACATACCACACCAAGTTTTAGGAATAAAATTCTTTGAAAGAAAAGAAATAAAAGACACTCTCGCATATTTGCGTGCTGCACTAAACCCTGAAAGCTTATCAGACATAAAACGCATCATAAATTTCCCCAAAAGGGGGATAGGCAAAGCAACTTTGGTGAAAATATTTGCGAAAGATATGGAAAGTTTGCCAATAAAAACAAAAATAAAGATTGATAACTTCTATAAAACATTAGAAGAAATAAAAAACAAAATAACAACAGAAAAAGCATCAGATGTGATAAGGTTCACCGTGAAAAAAGCTGGGATTGAGAGCGAATTATTAGAAGGTGGAGAAGAAGAAATAGAAAGGTTAGAAAACATAAAAGAGCTAGCGACCCTAGCATTAAAATATGACAACTTACCAAATGGAGCTGGAATAGAAAGGCTTTTAGAAGATGCATCACTGTCTTCAGATCAAGATAGCTTAATGATAACAGATGAAAAAAAGGATAAAAAAGATGCCATTAAGCTAATGACTGTGCATGCTTCAAAAGGTTTAGAATTTAAATATGTTTTCGTTGTAGGACTAGAAGATGGGCTCTTCCCACATAAGAGAGATGGTGAGATTCCCGAAGATAAAGAAGAAGAAAGGAGACTTTTCTATGTAGCACTCACCCGAGCGAAAGAGAAATTATTTTTAAGTTTCGCAAATTACCGAACCATCTTCGGCTCACGACAAATAAATGCGCCGAGTGAATTCATTTCAGATATCCCGAGTGATATTTTAGAAAAAGACCTGCCCGCCAATGCCTTCGGCCTCAGGCGATGGCAGGCGGGAGGAGAGAAAGATATTATTTTCTAAGTAAAACACAAAACATATGCATAAAACAAAAAAATCATTGGGACTAAAAATTGGGAACAATTTCGTCCGAGCCAAAAAGGCTTTAGGACAGAATTTCTTAAAATCTCAGCTGGCGATAAAGAAAATAATTGAAACGGGAGAAATAAAACCAAACGATATCGTTTTAGAAATAGGCCCCGGGAAGGGAATATTAACAGAAAAGCTTTTACTTGTAGCAAGAACGGTTCTTGCTATCGAAAAAGACAGAGAGCTCTTTGAGTTTTTGAAAATTAAATTCGAAAAAGAAATTTCAGAAAAAAAATTAATTTTAATTAATGATGATATATTAAAATTAAAAATTGCTAGGCAAGACCTAGCAATTTATAAAATTATTGCAAACATTCCTTACAACATCACTGGGGCAATTTTAAAAAAGTTTTTGACAGAAAAACATCAGCCAGAGAAAATGGTGCTCATGGTGCAACACGAAGTGGCGCAGAGGATCACCACCCCTAGCCCCTCCTCCACAAGGAGGGGAAAAGAGAGCTTGTTATCTATTTCAGTCAAAGCTTATGGCACACCAAAGTTAATTATGAAAGTGCCAGCGCGATACTTCTCCCCAAGCCCAAAAGTTGACTCCGCAGTGATAGAAATAAAAAATATTTCTCGCAAAATATTTGAGGAAAATAAAATAAATGAAGAAAAGTTCTGGGAAATAGTGCATTTAGGCTTCGCACATAAGAGAAAGAAGCTCTCTGGTAACCTAAAACAATACACAGGCAACGCCTGTGTATTGGAGAAGTTGAAAGTTTTGGAATTAAAAGACAAAAGAGCAGAAGAATTAACATTGAAAGATTGGATTTCACTCGCAAAAGATACAACCCTTCCTAGCCTCCCCTTGTCAGGGGAGGAAAAAAATTAAAAGTCCCCCTGACAAGGGGGATTTAGGAGGTTAGAAACTAGCATTTTATTTTAATTCTTAGTATAATATACGTATGAAAAAAGGCATTTTTTTTACACTGCTCATATTCTTTTTTGTGTTTTTATTTTCAGCTAAAACAACTTTTGCAATCTTCGGACTAGGTCAATCTTTCGGTGGAAAAATACTTCACACAAAAGATATAAAAATACAAGCAGCTGAAAGTGCTGGGTATCATTGCTTGATCCTTGGTAGCACCATTACCATAGCGCCTCTTGGTTCTCCAGCTGGGACTCCGATAGGATATTTCATACCTGCAAGCGTGATACCGAAGACAAGGACTACCCCGATGACTGGACAATTCATTTTAGGTAAATATGCTGGTACCACAAGCATAGAATGCCTACCACCACATTTTGTAATGCCAGTAATAACTGTACCGTTAAGTATAATAACCATGTTCGGAACATCAAAGTTTTAGATTTTAACAGGCAAGACCTGTACAAATTCAGGCAAGACCTGTACAAATTATGATAAAAAACCCTTTAAATAACGAAAAAGTAAAGAAAATACTGCCAAGCAAGAAATTCGCTATAATAATGGGTATTTCTGTGGTTTTGATCGTGGCTATATATATGATTTTCTTCATGCCTTCAAAAAAGGAGGATTATACAGGGCTAAAAACTACTACTGGAGAAAGTTTGCTAGCACAACAAGCAGACAATCAAGACATCTTCACTCTAGTCCAACACGACACAGATAACGATGGCATTCCAGACTGGGAAGAATCCCTCTGGGGAACAGATAAGACGAAAAAAGCTACTTTTGAGGGTATGCCTGATGCCACATACATAGAAAACAAGAAAAAAGAATTAAAAACAGATAAAATAAACACTGAAAACACCCTTACAGAGACAGATAGATTCGCTAGAGAGTTCTTCACTGCTTACACTGCCATGAAAGAATCCGGCAAAGTAGATCCAAATGCTATAAATGAATTCTCTAATGAATTAGGCAAAAACATCGTTAGCCCTGATATAATAGATCAATATAATGCAAGTGATATCAAAACCACCAGCAAAGACACATCGGTAGAAAGGACCCAGTATTACATAGTCATCAAAAACATCTTTGACAGCTACCAAAAAGCAGGTATCGGGGAAGAATTGAGCATCTTGGGTGGAAGATTGGCTACATATTCTTCTACTGGCAAAGCTAGCTCCTATGAAAAGCTCCCAGCTATAGCTACCGCTTACAAGAACTTCGCGGAAAAGGTGATGGAGCATGCTGTACCAGCGAGCTTGGCAGAAATACATTTGAGAATAGCCAACAGCGCAAACAACACCGGCACTAGTGTGCAAAATATGACCAAGACCATCACCGACCCCATCGTTGGGCTTTCCGGACTTTCTCAATATCAGAAATACAGTGATGAATTGGTAAAAAATGTGGCAGATTTAAAGGCGGTTTTGAGTAAAAAGTGATATAATATAAAACTGATGAGCAAGATAAAAAAAAGTGCATTAATTATATCTTTTGGTTCACAAACGACAGGACAGGCAGACGCCATGTCTGACTTTGATTTTGCCGTTTTGGCAGAAAAACCGCTCACCCTTTCGCAAAAAGTAAAACTCTGTGATCATCTAGAGAAAAAGCTGAAAATCAATCCAGATAAGATAGATTTGGTTGACCTGCATACCGCTTCGCCCTTGCTTTCATACGAAGTAGCACAAAAAGGGAAATTGATCGAGGGAAGTGATTTTGATTTTATAAGATTTAAAGTCCGAGCGTGGAAAACATATTTGGACACTGCCAAATTCCGTCGCATAGACGAACAAATGATAAAAAATTATGTCCAAGGAATTTATCTTCAAAAAAATTAAACAAATGACAATTTTGCTCGTTGAATTAGATGTGTTTTTAACTGCATCATATTTAGAATTTAGCAAAAATCGTAGCAACATAAGGGCTTCTGAAAGAAATTTTCAGCTGATTGTAGAGCTTGCCAGCGATATAAATGCTCATATATCTTTAGAGCGCGGTGTTCGCACTCCCGACAACTACAAAGAATCTTTCCGGGAAATCGAAAAATTCGGAATTTTGGATGAAAAAACGACGAAAGAACTGGAACAAAGTGTTAAATTGAGAAACATTTTAACTCACGAATATGATTTTGACGAAGATAATTTTATTTTTTACAAATCAGCCAAGAATTTTATGACCACTTATAAAAATTACATTGTGGCGATAGAAAAATATTTGAATTAGTTATAAAGTGAGAAAAATGCAGAAGTTAAATCAAAAAATGAAGAATTGCATCACCACACTGCTCATAGTGAGCTTTGTGGCTATGCCTATTTTAAATGCCTTTCCTAAAAAAGCAGAGGCACAGAGTATCGGTGCAAACGCCAATGGCCTCGGTCCACTAATAGCCCAACTACCTGGATGCATACAACTAGCAAAAGACGCTGTAAGCGGTGTTGGGGATTTTATTGGTAATTTATTCAGTTCCAATACTAGCAATATACCAGGTAGTTCAGATTTTGTAGGACCAATACAACCAGCAGAAGATAGGAGTGATTTCGTAGGACCACCAGCACCCAATCTTGAAGATAAAGCAACTAATGGAATAGCAGAAACTAGTGCTGTTACAGTAGTTATAAAAGGATCAGCAGAAAAAAATATAGCTGATTCGAAAACTGCAGATGAAGCCACTGCGAAAAACGTTGCAGCTCAGCGTAAAAACGACACATGCTTGAAAGCTATCGGTAAAGTAATGGTAAAATTGCTTTTGCAGAAGTTGACGCAAAGTATGGTAGATTGGATAAACAATGGCTTCAATGGTAAACCAGCTTTTATCCAAAGCCCAGGACAATTCTTTGGCGATATCGCTAAAAATGAATTCTTGCAATTTGGGGCAGAGATGAATCCACCGGAATTATACCCATTTGCTAGGGCATTCCTGCAAACTCAAGCTAACGCTTTCAAAAAGAAATTTCATGACAACGCAAAATACTCTTTAGATAAATTAATCTATGAAACAACCCCAAACTGCCAAGATGAAAATGGAATACAGATAAGATGTGGTGCTATTGCATTCTATCAAAACTTTAACAATGGCGGATGGAATGCTTGGGCCAATGCCACACTACCACAGAATAATCCTGTTGGTTTTCAGATAATAGCAAGTAATGAATTACAAGATAGATTGAGAGGTCTTTCCAAATCAACAGGTGAGATTATACAAGATTCATTAAATTGGTCTGGAGGGTTTCTCAACCAAGAGCATTGTATAAGCCCAGCGCATAACATATCGAGAGCAGAAGATGCTGAAGCATTAAAAACATTCGGAAATAATGGACCAACAGCCAAAGATTTATCAGATTGGAAATATGAATATGGAAACGAACCAATACCTAGACGTTGCACCGGGGGGTTTGAAAATATAACTCCTGGAAAACTAGTAGCAGAAGCAGCTACGAGAGTGACTGCCTACCCAGAGAATGACTATCTGAAAGCAGATGACTTGAATGATGCAATAGCAGCTATTTTGGATGCTACATTGAACCATTTTGCGGTCAAATGGATGGATGAAGGGTTCATTGCTCTTGATAAAGCATTTGGGCCAAAAGCAAAAGCAGGTGGGTTTGAATCTGAGCCCTATGGTGAGAGAAGAAGCACTAGAACAGAAGAAGATTATGATAGGAATGACCTAGGTAGAAGCAAATTCTTACAAAATCATCCGAACTTTAATATCCGCACAGACTTAACCCAAGCACTCATAGACGAACAGAGGACTTACCAAGATAAATTGAAAAAGCAAAATGAATCTATCACAGATTTAATAAAAGTTATTTACCAGCTTGATTACTGCATCCCAGGTCCTCACCCAGGTTGGTATGAAGATTCACAGAGAAATTTGGATGTACAAACAAATGCAATAAAATCTGAAACAACAGAAAGCCTCAAAGATGTCACTTTAGAAGGAATATCAAAAATTGCCAATGTTGGAGCACCGATAGGTGGTGCGATAGGTGGTGCAGCCCTAGCATCAGCATTATTCACTACAACAGCAGTGGGTGGAGCGGCGGCGGCGGGAGCCACAGCAGGAAGTGTTGTCCCCATTGTAGGAACAATTATTGGAGCTGCAGTAGGTGCGGCAATAGCTTATGGAATACAAACTTTTAGTGATGGTAAGGATGAAGAAAAAGTACAACTTTTTTATGCCAGTGTAATAAATGGATTAACTGGCATACAACCTAGTTGGAAAGGAACCGATGATCCTAAAAAACAAAATTTTAGAAGCAAAGAAGGGACTGTAAATGTAATAAATACAATCTATCAAAGATATGCCAATATAATCGCGAAAACTTATACTACCGAATTCTTGCCAGATGTATATAAAGAGGCAACCACAAAGTTTAATGAGGTCAAAGGATACAATCAAATCTTTTTAGATAATGTAGACGAGATAAATAATAGAGAAACTACTATAAAAAAATTAATAGAAATAAAAAAAGGAATTGATGAATTAAATAATAGAAAAAGTGTCACTGTAGGTGGAGAAATATTAGCTACTGATAGAGAAAATAAAAAACAATTTCTAGAACAATATGAAATTGATTTGAAACCATTGATAAAAAAATTCGGGAGATTATCTTCAGGTATGGTTAACGGTGACGATATATCAAATGTTGATAATTTAACAAAACAAGTAAATGACGAAAAAAGTTATGTGTATAAAGAGCTATTAAAAGGCCCAGATGGTTGTGAACAACAAATGGTAGAAATTATGAAAAAAATAAAAGATGACTTTACAACAAACCCAAATGATCAAGAAAAAGAAGTAAGAAAAGACATTTTCGAAACAAAAAGGATGACTTATCCTGTAGAGATATTGTATGACTATAATTACATAGCAGATGGTGCTTCCATACCAGACCCTTGGAATAGTGGTTACGACAAAAATAAAAACATATCTCATAATGATCTTGGTCCAGGGTTCTTGAGTAAGCTATATTTCAAAATATTTGGTGATGGTAGCAGTAATCAGACAAATCAAATAACTCATCCATTAGATGTCTGGGATTTCTTTGGACATAACACAGATGAAGGAACCAAAGAAAGAGCAATAGGTACAAGAAATGATGATTATAATGGCAAATTTGAAAGAGTTATTGGGATTTATTAAATTGGAGATGCAAAAAAATATATTTAAAATATTAATACTTGGAATCATATTGTTGTCCACACCATTTTTTGCACATGCATGGGATATGAAAACTTATGAGGCTTTTGGAGTTCATCGTGACTCTGCAATCTTGTGGGGTGGTCTTGATGACACTGGAACCCTCAAATTTGAATTTAGAAGTAAAAGTGACTATGTAAATGCTGCTGATCCGACAACAGGTCATCCAGATGGACAAATCTTAAGTGAGGATAATGATGACAATCATCCAGGGAAAAACACTTGTAGGGGTAAATTTAAAGACACAGGAACTGATTATCAAAATCATCCAGGAACTGATTTTTCTGGATTCCTTGGAGCTTATTGTCGTCTCTTTAACTTAGAACCAAATACTACATACTATTTTCGTGCTTGCGCACAAAATCCAGACACAAACCATCCTTATAGATGCTCACCTATTATAAATAACTTTACGACAACAGTAGACCCTTCAAATAATCCTCTGCTAAAAACTGGTCCGACAGAAAAAGTAAGACAAAACAGTGCTAGACTGAAAGGATTATTTAATTCTAGTGATGGAAGTGATATTTTTGATATTTGGTTTGAATATAGTACTGATGAACAAACAGTTCAAGAAAATTCTGGCATACCTATTGTTGCAAGGCATGATAGTAATGGTGGATCTCAAACAATAAGTGAACTAATACCAGAAACCATGTATTATTATCGAGTTTGTGCTAATAATGAAAGAAATCACCCAACAATTGCAAACTGTGGAGAAATTGTTAGTTTCAAAACACTGAATGGTTTCAAACCTCAAGTAATATCAGAAAGAGTAGAAAATGTACAACGCAAAAAAGCCATTTTGGTGGTAAATGTTAAACCAAATTATGCTGAAACTACTATTGATTTTCTGCTTGGAAAAGCAATAAACCAAAATATGAATGGTCTTCATTGTGACTTAAATGAAACGACAAATTCAAAAAGTATTCTTATTAAAGCAGGAACTACTTGGAACGAAGGTGAAACTCAATGGCCAGTAGAAAACTTAGAACCAAAAACATATTATTGTTTCAATGTAAAAATTCACAATAAATACGGAGACGATGAAGGATTCGTAAAAACATTTTTCACTCGAGGCCCGGAAGACCTGCCCGAAAGCAACCTTGCTGTCATTACTGATGGAGCAGATTCTATTAACGACGTAAGTGCAATATTAAAAGGTCACGGGAAGCCTGCCACTCCGCCAATAATCCCGCCAGCCACTACACCTGCTCCAGTCTTGCCGACCAGCGTATATTTCAGGTATTCTACTGCCAATAAGCCACCAGTTTTCTGTAACGACATTTATGGTACTAATATGATTGCCACAAGGGACCAAAAAATAACAAGAAAACCCCCAAGCAACCCACCGCTTTCACCAACTGACCCAGAAAATCTAGTACAATTTTCTCAAAAAATCACTGGGCTTATCCCTGACACAATCTATTATTATTGCGCCGTAATTTCAGATAAGAATGACATAACTTATGGCTATGATAGTAATACTAACAAAATGCCATCTTTCCGCACAGCACCTTGTTCTACTTGTGATCAAACAAATGTAGAGACAAAAAGTGTAGATAGTGTGAATGAAATATCGGCAGAACTGAAAGGAACTTACCGTTCAACAGAAGTTGTAAAAACATATTTCGAATATAGGGCAATGGCACAAAAGACCAGAGAAGGAATAGCCTTAGAGATAGGGGATTGGATAAAAGTAGATGAAACAACACAAAGCAAGGGCTCTATTGGTGATATGGATTTCGTTCTACCAAAATTAAATCCAAATACAACATATCAGTACAGAGCAGTGGCACAAGCAATGGAAAATAGTTTCACTCCTAACAAAAGATTCGTTGGACAGACTATCACATTTAAAACGGAACGTTTAAGTACAGACACAGGAAATGGCGGATATTCTGGATACAATAATAGCCAAAACAATACTAATTATGGCGACTTCGGAAATGGAAATAATTTTGATGGAGAAAATAACAGCTTCAATAATTATGGGGACAATAGTTCTAACAACAGTGGACCTAGTTTTACATTGGGACAAACTGCTACTCCACCTGTTGATGCTACAGTACACAGTAAAGAAGGTGTCGAGACAGTATTCGCAAGGCAGATAGTGGGGAATAAAGCCCTCGCAAGCAAATATGGCTATACCGATGGGCAAGATCTGCAAACTTTCGCAGGTACATTAGCACACTCATTGGCAATAACTTTCGGATATATAAGCGCCAGTGGTAAAGAAATACGTGTGGCACAGGCAGACGTGGCAGCCTATCAGTTGGAGTTCGTAAATGACAAATTGACTGTGTATGAATATTTCAGAAACATCATCATAAATATCCAAGATGTCACATCAGTTTTCAAAAATGTTCACGAATATGAGTATACCTTCAAGAAGTAGCACCTAGCAAGGACAGTCCTTGCTAGGGGGAAGTTATAAAGAAATGCGAAAATCAAATACAAAAACAAATAAAAGAGAAATAATGCTGATACCAAATGAAAGGGTGATCAGTAAGATATTTTTTATTAGAAACAAAAAGGTTATGATAGATAGTGACCTCGCAGGACTTTATGGAGTTGAAACAAAAGTACTCAATCAGGCTGTTAAAAGAAATCTAGAAAGATTCCCAGAAGATTTTATGTTTCAGCTTACTAAAGAAGAAGCTAATGCTTGGAAATCAGAAGTTGAAATACCAAACTTAAGGTACCAAATTGGCACCTTAAGTTCAAGGTCACAATCTGTGACCTTGAATAACTTGAATTCACAATCTGTGACCTCAAGTTCAAGGTACCAAATTGGCACCTTGAAACAAGGTGAAAATATAAAATATCTGCCTTATGTTTTCACTGAACAAGGTGTCGCCATGCTCTCATCTGTTTTAAATAGCAAAAGAGCGATACAGGTAAATATCCAAATCATCCGAACGTTTACGCAGTTTAGAGAGTTATTGTTGGGGGATAAAGAATTAAGGACAAAGATAGAAAAAATGGAGAAAAAATATGACAGCAAATTGAAAGAAGTGTTTGATTTATTAAAACAGTTAATCATGGAAGAAGTAGAGCCAAAAGGTAAAATAGGATATAGGAGGTAGTTTGAAAGTTCCGCTAGGAAAGACCTAGCGGAGAAAAGTAGAAAGGAAAATGCGAAATAAATTATTTAAAAGAATAGTGATCGGAACGGTAATGCTAGGAATATTCCTCGCGCCTATTTCCGCTGGGATAAAGATAAATAATGAAAATAAAACTATGGCAGTAAAAGTAGATGCAAGCATAGTTAGAGCAGATGACCCAAAAGGAACTTGTGAGATCGCACACAATGGTCGTGGAATTAACTTTTCACAAAACCATATAACGGAAGCTGAATGTAATAAAATGGGTGATAGTAGAAGATGGACACCAGATAGTGGAACTGCTAAAACTGAAGACAGTCCTGGTTTTAGTCTAAATTGTGGAGTAGGTGGTTTATTTGGTTGGAGCGATAGTAGCCTTGGAGGTTGTATAGCGCAGATTGTTTATGCATTTTGGGTTGTATCTTCATGGATTGCATTATTGGGAGGATTTGTTCTTGATTGGTTTATATATTATTCCACTAATAGCTCTTCATATACAGGTGCTTTTGTGGAGCAAGGTTGGGGGATAATACGAGATGTGGCAAATATATTCTTTATCATCGCTCTTCTTTATGTAGCTATCAGAACGGTATTGAGTTTGCATGTGGCAGATAATAAAAAACTGATTGGTATGGTAGTTTTCATCGCCTTATTTATAAATTTTAGTTTATTTACTACCAAAGTTGTGATTGACACTTCAAATATCCTGGCAAAAATATTCTATAATAACATAACTCCCGCAGACGATAAAGGAAATTCTGCGATTGGTACTAAGGGTCAAAAATCTATTTCTGCAGCTATTGTTAGCCACTATAATCCACAACAAATTATGAGTGGAACAGAATATAAAGAGGATGGAGGGGTCACTAAATTTATTTTTATTGTAATTGTTCTTTTGGTTGTCACCCTTTATACTGCTTATATTTTCTTTTCGGTAGCATTACTTTTTGTCAGTCGAGTCGCTTCTCTGTGGATGTCTATGATATTTGCTCCAATAGCTTTCATATCATATGTTGTGCCATTTGAAATTCCCGGCTTTGGTCATAAAAAATGGTGGACTGATTTATTTCAATTTGCATTTCTGGCTCCTATCTTTATATTCTTCCTTTATTTAATAGTACGATTTTTAAGTATTGGGGAACAACTTGTTGACACTAGTAATTCTACTAAAATAGTACCAAAAATAATGGGTGTGATGATTCCTTTTGTGTTATTGGTTGTCCTATTAAAACAAGCTAAAGATATTGCTGTAAAATATTCTGGTGAACTTGGTGCGGCACTGATGAAAGGAGCTCAAGCTGTTGGTGGGATAGCTCTCGGCGCAGCAACAGGGGGAGCAGCACTTGGTTTAAGCAGTCTGGCAGGAGCAGCAACTAAAAATACTCTTGCTGATGATGAGCTCCGTAAAAAAGCTGCAGGGGGAGACAAAGTAGCACAAGGAAAAATAGATAGAGCCAATCGCTTGGCTTCAAAAAGTTTTGATATAAGACAAACAGGAATAGGTAAGGGATTTAGTAAAATGTCTGGTATGGACATAAGTAAAGGAATTGGAATCGATGCAATAAGTGCTGAAAACTTAAAAGGAGGAGTAAAAGGGAGAAATGATCGTAAGGTAGAAAAATATGAAGAAAAAATGAAGAGCTATGAAATGACAGCATCAGAAGCTCAAATCCAAAATGGAAAAGCAGATAATTATAAAAAAGGCTATGAAAAAGATAAGAAGGAAGCTAAAAAAATATCAGATAATAACCAAGAAGTAAATTATGACAAAGCACTAAATATTCAGAAAAATAAACTTGCAGCCGATAAAGAAAAATATGATAACACATATAATAACGCATTGAATGCATATAAAGCTAGTGGTAATACTGGAGCTACTGCTGAAAATTTATTTAAAGAAAGATATGAGAAAAGGAATCCTCCAATTTTTACATCATTTGATGAAGAAAGTTTTAGAAAAAAATATAACAAAGAGCATGAGAAGGACGAATTTGATGAAGAGGCATTTAAAAATGCTTATGAAAAAGGAGGGGATTTAAGTAAGTTTGGATTAAATAAAACGGTTGAAGGAAAAGTTTATACAGCAGCAGAAGAAAATAAAGAGCGCAGAAAGGCCTATGCCTATAGTCTTAAATACCCAAAAAGAGATGAAAATGGTAAAGGAATTACAAATGAACAAGGTCAGCCAGTTGGGGGAGATTTTGGAAAAGCACTCAGAGAGAGCATGAAAAATAGACTTGTACCTACAGGTGAACTAAGTAAAACATTATTAACAGGAGCATTAACATATGGTATGGCTCCCCTTATTGGAGGAATAATAGATGCCATAAAAGCAACAAGACCCGTAAGTAAAGAATTAACAGCCAGAGTAGAAAAGGGTAAAAGTGATCTTGAAAAATTCTCTGATGTAATTAAAAAAGCAACAGGAGGAAACCTCCGTGCCAAAGAAGAAGCAGGTGAAACAATGCATAAGGTAGTTAATAAAACAGAAAGCAATGATAGTTCAGTAAAAAAAGATCATTAGAATAAATAATGTATTATTAAAAGTCGATTATAAATAGCAAAATAAAAAAATTATGGATGAAAAAACAACACAAATGATAAAAGAGCGATTTGATGCTTTGCCTAAAATGATCCAGGAGGCAATTCTCTCATCTGGTTATGAAAATTCACTAATAGAAATTGGTAAAAAATATCAATTAAATGTTGAACAAATGGGCACGCTTGAGCTGGAAACAACCTTGACAATGATGGGAATAACCGCTACTAAAGATTTTGAAGTTGAACTGACACGCGAGCTTAAATTTGATAAAATAAAAGGTGCGCAAATAGTCACAGATATTAATGAGAAAGTATTTTTGACTATCCGAGAATTACTGAAAATAATGAATACACCACCGGGAGAAAAATCAGAACTTGATGAACCTGTTGAATTAGAAGAACCTATAGCAAGGACAGTCCTTGCTAGTAATGCTAGTAAAAATGAAGGGGAGGGAAATAAAAATGTGTTAAAATCTGCTGGGATAGAGATACTGGATGGAGATAAAAGAATGGATGAAAAAGAAATTGAAAAAAATAGAGTAGTACAAAATATCTCAAAATTGACTGACTTTTCAAAAGCTACAACTATTAAAACAGAATATTCATTAAATAATATTTCAAAAGCTGGGGTATCAGTGCCCAAAACAGAACCATCCCCATCGTTAGTAAAAACAGCTATGCCTGGGGGAATAATGCCAACATCAACTGTGTCGCAAGGAGCAAATTTATCACCATCATACGGAATAAAATCTGACCCTTACAGGATGTCACCGAATGAATAGGTTATGCATCCCGTTAGATGAAATATAAGTTATGCAATTCAAAGTTCCACAATTTTTAGATATAGAAGACAAGATTTTCGGGCCTTTCACCTTTAAGCAGTTCGTGTACCTCGCTGGAGGAGGAGGGCTCTGCTACATATTATTCAAACTCCTTGGATTCTTGGGAAGCTCAATACCAGTGCTCGCAGTAGCTGGATTCTCATTGATATTAGCATTCTATAGACCAAATAATAAACCATTCTTAAATATGATAGAAGCCAGTGTAAAATATGCAATGCAAGATAAACTATACATCTGGAAAAGACGAAAAAACACAAAAGAATACAGACAAGAAGAGGAAAAAGCTATGGAATTAAAAACAAAAATGATGCAGAAGAATGGAAAAAGATTGAGTGGAAGTAAATTGCGTGACTTGGCTTGGAGTTTGGATGTGTTAGATTTAAAAAAACCTGTCTCGACGCAAAGCGAGGAAAAATCACAATAATCATATGTCGTTAAATGCAAAAGCAACTCAAGAGTTTGTCCCAATCAAGGAAGTCCGTGATGGTATCATTGTATTAAAAGATGGAAATTTACGTTCCATAGTCTTGGCAAATTCTACAAACCTCTCCTTAAAATCAAACGATGAACAAAGAGCCACCATTATGCAATTCCAGAACTTCTTGAATACCTTAGACTTCCCAGTACAAATATCAGTTCAATCAAGAAAATTGGACATTAGGCCTTATATTTTGCTTTTGGAAAACAGAATGGCGGTACAAAATGAACCATTACTTAAATTGCAAACAAAAGAATATATAGAATTTATCAAAAATTTTACAGAAACAGTGAGCATAATGACAAAAAGTTTCTTTGTGGTTGTGCCTTATACTCATACGACATTGAAATCAGATTCTGGAATTTTTAAAAGATTTTTCTCAAAGAAAGACAATATTGAAGAAAAATTGCGAGAACAGACGGACTTTGAAGAAAAAAGGTCTCAACTGGAACAGAGGGTGAGTGTCATACAGCAAGGACTCAGTCGTTGTGGCATAAAATCAGCCCAATTAGGGACAGAGGAGATAGTGGAAGTACTTTATAAAGTATTTAATCCGGGAGAATTAGAAGGTAAGATTGACATTAGTAGTTGAAAGTGAAAAGTTATAAAGTTTATGAGTATTTTTGATAAATTATTTGGTAAAAAAGAAAAAGTAGAAGATGGAGAAAGGGGAGCAAAGGCCTCTGTTTTGGCAGTGTTACCAGAAGAGATATATGAATCAGCTACCCTTGAGCTCCAAGACGTCATTGCTCCATCAGCCCTCAAAATAGAACCAAAATCAATAAGTTTGGGAGACAAGATAGCTCGTACTTTTTTTATAATATCTTATCCAAAATTTTTGAGCGACAACTGGTTCTCGCCAATCATCAATTTAGATAAAGTTTTCGATGTTTCAATATACATTAGCCCCATAGACACATCGCTCGCCCTCCGCCAATTCCAAAAAAAGGTAGCTGAAGTACAAAGCCAGATAAATGCTCGTCAATCAAAAGGCATGGTGCGGGATCCAATGCTTGACACCGCCTATCAAGATCTAGAAGGACTCCGCGACAACCTAATCCAAGCCCAAGAAAAGATGTTTGATGTGGGAATATACATCACCATCTATGCGGACAATGATTTGGAACTTTTCAAAGTGGAAAATGAGATAAAATCAATTTTGGAATCAAAGCTCATATACATCAAGCCTGCTCTTTTCCAACAAGAAGAAGGTTTTAAAAGCATCATCCCTATCGGCACAGACCTTATAAATATCAATCAGAAATTGAATTCTGAACCTCTCTCAAGCGTATTCCCATTTATATCTTTCGATCTGACTTCAGACAGGGGAATACTTTATGGCATAAACAGACACAATTCTTCTTTGGTTATTTTCGACAGATTTTCGTTGGAAAATTACAATTCCGTCACCTTTGCAAAGTCTGGTAGTGGTAAATCTTACTGCACAAAACTAGAAATCTTGCGTTCGCTGATGTTTGACATAGATGTCATAGTCATAGATCCAGAAAAAGAATACGAATACTTGTCTGAAGCAGTGGGTGGACGATATTTCAATATCTCACTTTCTTCAGATCACCACATCAATCCGTTTGACCTGCCAATGCCGAGGGAAGATGAGACAGCCGAAGACGTGCTCCGTTCAAATACCATAAACCTAGTCGGACTTTTCAGACTAATGTTGGGAGGGCTCACTCCTGAAGAAGACTCAATAGTGGACAGAGCCATCTCTGAAACTTATGCCATCAAAGACATCACCCCTGAATCAGATTTTTCAAATATTGAACCGCCCCTCCTTTCAGATTTCGAAATGGTATTGCAGGGGATGGAAGGTAGTGATTCTCTAGTGCAAAGACTTGTAAAATATACGAGGGGAACTTGGGCCACATTCTTAAACAGACCATCCAATGTGGATATAAACAAAAAGTTCATCGTGTTCTCTATCCGCGATATGGAAGACGAATTAAAACCGGTTGCTATGTACATAATAATGCACTTCATTTGGAATGCTATCCGCAAGAATTTAAAAAAACGCCTACTCGTCGTGGATGAGGCTTGGTGGATGATGAAATCAGAGGACACTGCTTCATTCCTATATTCTATTGCCAAAAGAGGTAGAAAATACTTCCTAGGGCTTGCAACTATTACCCAAGACGCGGCGGACTTTATGAAAAGCCCTTATGGAGTACCAATTGTCACGAACTCTTCTATCCAAATACTTTTAAAACAATCTCCATCAACCATAGATGTGTTGCAGAAAACTTTCAACCTTACAGACGAAGAAAAATATCTGCTTCTGGAGTCTGGAGTGGGGGAGGGCATATTCTTTGCTGGATTGAAACATGTCGCTATCAAAGTCATCTCTTCTTATACCGAAGACCAGATCATCACTTCTGATCCATCTCAAATATTATCCATCAAGAAAGCTAAAAACGATTTGGAAGAAGCCGAAGCCCAAAAGAAAGGTTAGAAGAGAGTTAGAAAGCTAACGTAGAATGTTATATAATAGAAATATGATAAAAAAATACTTAATTTTATGTCTAATATTCGCAAGTATTTCTTTTGCTACTGTAGCTTATGCGCAAGTGAGAGATGGCGACATATCTTTAAATATTTCCCCAGCGAATCCAAACCCAAATGAAAACGTCACAGCTACTCTAAACAGCTACGTCATCACTCTCGACAATGCGAATATCTCTTGGTCTGTAGAGGGCCAAGAGATGTCTTCTGGCATAGGTAAAAAGAGCTTTTCCTTTAATTCTGGGAGTCTCGGATCTCAACTAAACCTGACAGCAACCATAAACACTGTGGATGGCCAAACCATCACCAAGAGTGTGACCATCACCCCTGCAGGATTGGACATCCTCTGGGAAGGGGTAGATTCATATACTCCTCCGTTTTATAAAGGTAAAACATTGGTGGCTAATCAAGGGGCTTTCAAAGTCGTAGCTATGCCAACTTTGAACATGCTAGGCGGGAGAGTGAGCCCAAACAACCTTTCCTATAAATGGGGCAAGGATGGCAGTGGGGCTCCAAATGCTTCCGGCTGGGGCAAGAGTTATTATATTTTCCGCAATAGCTACTTAGACCGAGAGAATGAGGTGGAAGTGGAAGTAAAAGACATCCTAGGCAGTACCAGCGCCACAGGGAAGATAGATTTACAGACAGTGGATCCGAAAATAGTATTCTACAAGAAAAGTCCGCTCACCGGCACAAGATTAGAAAACAGCATCAAAGACGGAGCTTTCATAAATGGGAGCGGGGAGACACTCGTAGCTGTGCCATACTTCTTCTCACCTAAAAACATAGCTAGGCCAGAGCTCACTTTTGATTGGCTTTTAAATAATCAAAAAGTGGAAACTCCAGATTCCAAAAATACGCTCTCAATCAAGACAGAAAATGGAGAATCCGGAACTGCAAGGATAAAAGTGGTGATTAATAACATCAACACACTTTTCCAAAGTATGGAAAAAGAAATAAATGTCAGTTTTTAAGAAATACAAAAATGTGGATAATTAAACTTGACAATGTATATACATGACGCTACAATTAAAAATGAAGGGGGTCGAATAATTAAAAAAGTTGTTGGTTTTGAATGGGATAATGGAAATAAAGGGAAAAACCTTTTAAAACATCAAATAAAAAACGAGGAGTGTGAGGAAGTTTTCTTTGATCAAAACAAGAAGATTTTAAAAGACAATATTCACTCTATTAAAGAAGAACGTTATATACTGCTAGGGAAGACAAAAAAACAAAAATTAATTTTCTTAGTTTTCACCATCAGAAAAAACCAAATAAGGGTAATCTCAGCTAGAGATCTTAATAAAAAAGAATATAAATTATATGAATAAAAAAATTCCAAAATTTAAAAACGAAGCTAAAGAAAGAGATTTTTGGTTAAAATTAGATCTGTCCAAGCATTTTAAACGATCTGATTTTGAGAAAGTGTCATTTCCTAATTTGAAACCATCTTCTCAGCCCATTTCATTGCGTCTGCCATCGCATCTTATTGTCCGAGTAAAAGAACATGCCAACGAGCTTGATATGCCTTATCAATCATTGATGAAGAAATATATCGCGCAAGGTATTTTATCAGAGGTGTAAAAGCTGAGGTGGTGACAAATTGTCACCAGTTGAAAATGCGAGCAGTAAATTAGTTAAATTAAATTAAACATAATGGAAAAAGAAATAAATGTCAGTTTTTAAGAAATACAAGAAAATAGTTTTACCTTTCTTTATACTTTTCGTATTTTTTGGTATTTCACATTATGTAAATGCAATAACATTATCTACGATAGGAATAGATGGATCTAATTGGGGGATAAAAGCAACAGCAACAGGTAGTGACATAAGAACATATAATTTTAGTGAGATACCAAGTGTAATTATCTATAAAGGAACCAGTATAGTAAAAACACAAAACCTCCCTAACTATGTAAATGACATTGCAAATATATTAATCACAGGTCTAGAAAAAAATACTACATACAAAGCAGTTATAAAAAGTAACCCACCTGAACCTGGAGTTCCAATGGAACTTGCTCAGATTGAAAAAACCACAGGGGTAGCAACTCCAAGCCAAGATCCAATAATAATAGGTATAACTCCAACTCCTTCAACTCAACCAACTAAAACTTGTTTCCAATGGGATAAAAATCCCAATAATGATACAATTTTAACCCCAGGAAAATGGTGGTTCAGTAATTTAACTTCTTCTTATTTATATTTTTGGGGACCATATGACAGTGAAAATAATTGCAAAGATAAACTAAAAGATTTATCTGCTCCACCAAAAGATACAGATACTTCATATACTTTACTTGCTCCACTACCTGGATTGGGGCTTGGAGATAATAAACCTTTTGAGACTGATAATAAAAAAAATCCATGTGCTTTTGGAAACTATTTGAACATCATGATAAAGCTGATTATAGGTATATGCGCAGTGCTAGCCATGGTGATGATAGTGATGGGGGGGATAGAGTACATGACAAGTGAACTCGTCTCTACTAAAGAGCAAGGCAAAGACACCATCACGAACGCCATCCTCGGGCTCGTCATAGCCCTCGGCGTTTTTGTCATATTAAACACCCTAAACCCCGACCTGCTGAAACTGTGTTTAGATAATATGCAACCAGCGACAATAACAATGCTAAGTGAAGAAGATCAACCGCAAACATATGATCTAGAAACAAAGTTATACCCCAATGGAATTAAGTTTGGTGTAAAATGGGATGATTCAGTTAGTCAAAAAGCAACTTTACCTAACTATGTAAAAATCTCTCCTCTGAAGGAATGCATAACTGTAGGACAACCAAACTGTACATCAACTAGAGGCTTAAACCCCGACAATGTAAAAACAACACAATGGGGATGCTTGTGTGATTTGGTAATTACAGGTGGAACAGAATTTTGGTTACATGGTGGTAAAAATGGAAAGACAACTCATAAACTTGATAGCGGAACTGTAGATCTACGTCTTGAAACAAAATTAAATGATTATATTAATAAATATGGGAAAAAAACTGAAGGAAAATATGGTCCAGTATATACAATAGGTAGTATTTCTTATTTAAAAGAAAATGATCATTGGCATGTTTATAATTAAATTTTTATGACAACAAGAAATTTAACACTTTTAATAATAATTTTGATCGGAGCGGTTTTGGTGACGCTGGGCTTTTTGTATTTTTACAAACCAGCAAACAATGATGGAACAGCTGGAAGCGCTACAAACTTCATCTCACAACTCTTCCCATTTGGTAAAAGTAAAACTGTGACAACTCCTGGAGGAGAAACTCCGGTAGATGTGTCAGGATTCGTTCCCACCCCAGTAGAGGAAATACCAAAAACAAAAATAACAAAAGTTTCTACTATGCCTATAGCAGGATATGGAGTGTTTATGAAGGAAAGGTTTAAAGATGTGCCGGTGGTAGCAAACCCTACCCCAACCCTCCCCTTGTCAGGGGAGGGAGATATTATTAGCCCCCCTGACAAGGGGGGTAAGGGGGGTTTAATTGCCAAAGGGGATTTAGGGGGTCAGAAGGATAAAAAAGGGAAAGTTATTCCCCAAAAACCCACAGCTCCTCCTACTGAATTCGTCCCAGCTTTGAGATATGTGGACAGAACAACAGGTAACATTTATCAAACTTACGCAGATAAAATTGAAGAAAGGAAATTCTCTGGCACAATCATACCAAAAGTCTATGAAGCATATTTCGGGGACAAAGATGAGTCTGTAGTGATGCGATATTTGAAAGAAGACGATAAAACAATAGAGACTTTCGTCGGGGCCTTGGCCAAAGAATTCCTAGGAGCAGACTCTGATGGTAGTACAGATGTAAAAGGTTCTTTCTTGCCAGAAAATATCACTGACATGAGCATGTCTCCAGATGGGAAGAGAATGTTTTATTTATTTAATGTAGGCAATGGTACGACAGGAATAACTGCTGAAGCATCGGGTGGCCAGAAGAACCAGGTTTTCGATTCGCCATTTACAGAATGGTTGTCCTTTTGGCCAAGCAACAAAATGATTACTCTGACTACCAAACCCTCTGCCAATGTGCCAGGGTTTATGTACGCTATAGACCCAGACAAAAAAGATTTTAATAGAATATTAGGAGGAATAAATGGCCTAACCACGCTCACCAGCCCTGATGGTAAGCTAGTATTGTTCGGTAACAATAATTTATCACTCAATATTTACAACATTGCGACTGGAAACATAAATCAAGTAAGTGTGAAAACACTCCCTGAAAAATGTGTTTGGGGTAGAGCAAGCGACAAAGTATACTGTGCAGTACCAAAATCAATTGATGGAGCATCCTACCCAGATGATTGGTATCAAGGAGAAGTTTCATTTGGAGATGAAATATGGAGGATAGATGCCATAAATGGCAATGCTGATATTTTAGGAGATCCTAGCTCTATGGTGGGTGGGGAAGAGGTGGATGGCATCAAACTTTCACTAGACGAAAATGAAGATTATCTATTTTTCGTGAACAAAAAGGATTCTTACCTTTGGAAATTAAACTTAAGGTAGAGCTTTTTACGGTACGGATTTTTTGAAGCTTAAAAAATCCTGAAGTTTTCGGCTCGACAGCCTCAAAACCCCTGCAAAAGCTCTACCTTAAGTTTCTTAAAGTTGCTATTCTGAGTATTTTTTACAAAGCACCAGTGTACTTTATGACTACCCTACGAGAAGGGCCGAAGCCAGTGGATTCAGTTTTAAGATCGTTCGCAGTAGAAAGAAATTCGTGCACAATCCTGCGCTCAAAAGCAGGCATTGGGTCTACTTCTATGCTTGATTTAAAATACCTAGCCCTCTCTGCCATCATATGAGCAATAGCGTGAATGTTTTCTATCCTTTTCTTATGAAAATCGTTCACGTCTATGAGTATTTCTATACCAGAAACATTTTCTTCCCCGAAGACTGTCTTCGGGGAGTCAGGCATTTTCGATTCAACAATTCTCTTTACTAAATGATTTAGAGCAAAAAGTGCTTCGCCCTCTCTATCAAGAAAAAAGTGTGGTTGATTCACTTCTGTTTTAAACCATAAATTCCTAACACCATTCGCATTTTTACCTAAAGGATTCTCTTCTAATATAGAAATATCACTGACTTGTACCCCAGTTCTTTCAATTAAATCTTTTATTAAGCTTTGTATTTCATTTGTTTCCATCTGTTTTATTTCTATTGGCATACATCTGCTGACCTATGGTGAATATATTACTGGTAATCCAGTATAATGCAACCGCTCCGGAAACTCTGTAGGCAATGAAAGCAATGAGGAAAGGGAAGACGTATTTCATCTGCATGTGCATACTTTTACCAAAACTCTCTGCCATAGAACCAGTGTTGTCAGTGGAAACAGGTGGTTTAGGCATAAAATGTGCTTGGAAATACTGAGAAATACCAGCTATTATAGCTAAAACCAAGCTTTTTTGACTAATATCAAGGATTCCTAGAAAATTCATATTATAGCCAACATCAATCTTGATACCTTTCATAAACACATAATAAAGGGCAAAAATGATAGGTATTTGAATCAAAGCCAAAAAAAGCCCAGAAAATGGGTTCACTTTGTGTTTCTTGTATAATTCAAAAGTCTGTTTGGCTTGCTCTTCTTTACTAATTCCACTCTTTTTGAGAGCATTGATTTCAGGAGTTAAAACATTCATTTTGGCCTGATTTTTAATGGATTTTTGGGAAATAGGGTACAAAATAATCTTCACTAAAATAGTGAGAATAATAACCGCCAAACCAACATCCCCAAAAGGAACTATAGAAATGAGGAAAGTCAGCACAGCTAGTAAGGGTTTATATAAAAGCGCATTCCAAATATTTGAAATCATTCTTCTATTCTATAGGAAAACAAGAAAAATTCCAAATTATTTAGAAATTTTCTTTAGTATATTTTTAATTTCGTTATCTAATATTAAAATAGTATTTTCTTTTAAACCTTTTTTATTAAATACAAAAACTCCTTTTAAGCCAACAGGGAATAGGGGCAAATAGCTTTTTAGAGCAGAATAGCCTCTGCGACGTAAAAGATTGCGATCCACGGCTCTTTTGGCTATAGATTTGGGGCAAACAAAGGAAATCTGAGTCAAACCAGCCTTATTTTGCAGGAATTTAAAGGTTAAATTGGGAGAATTTAAAAATCTGCCTTCCCTCCCATTTGGCAGGCAGGCCTTGAAGATTTTATTGACTAATTTTCTATCAGCCCTATTTTTTTTAGGAAGCATAATTACTTTGAAACAGAAAGTTTCGCTCTTCCTTTTCTCCTGCGCTGTAATAACACTTTTTTGCCATTTTTAGTCCTAGATCTGACTAGAAAGCCATGAGCTCTGGCTCTTTTCCTCTTTTTAGGTTGATATGTTTGTGACATAAGATAAAGATATCACATTATCCACAACTTATCAACATAGTTAATAAGTTTTTTTAATTCTCGTTTGATTGAAGGGATAGTATAATAGGTTTCAATGGATACAAAACAGCTTTGGAAAAATTGCTTGGTAGAAATAGAGGAAGGTATGTCTAAGGCCAATTTTAGTACCTGGTTTAAAAATACATCTATAATAAAAGAAGAATTGGGGATAATCTATGTTGGGGTGCCAAATGAATTTGTTCGAGATTGGTTAAAAAATAAATATCACAAACTCATAACCAAAACCGTAGCCGATGCATATGAGAGTATGCGTGCTGTTGAATACTTAATAACAAAAATTGAAACAAATAAACAAGAATTGCCAAAATTAAATGAGGCTTTTGTAAATGTAAACAAAGAGTTACCATTGCGAGATTTGTATATAGACAAAGAAGACAATTTAAATCCTCGGTACAAGTTTGATTCTTTTATTGTTGGCTCATTTAATGAACTTGCATATTCGGCTGCACAGCATATCGTGGAAAAGCCAGGCATAAATTACAATCCATTCTTTGTCTATGGAGGTACAGGATTGGGTAAAACCCACTTACTCCAAGCGATAGGAAATGCTATAAAAGAAAAGTATGCGGATAAAAAAGTCCATTATATAACACTGGAAAAGTTTGCTACTGATCTTGTAAATTCTTTTCAAGCAGGAAACAATAAAGCAAATGCTTTTAAAGAAAAATACAGAAAATATGATTTATTAATCATAGATGATATCCAATTTATTGGTAAAATGGAGACAACCCAAGAACAACTGTTCCATACTTTTAACACTTATCACGAGAACAATAAACAAATTATATTTTCTTCAGATAAACATCCAAACTACATACCAGAATTAGCAGACAGATTAAAATCTCGTTTTGCTCAGGGCATGATAGTAGATATATCCGAACCAGCATACGAATCCAGACTAGCCATACTAAAAGTAAAACTACAAGAACAAAATATAGATTTGGAGCCTGAGATATTGGAATATGTTGCATCAACAATAGAAGGGAACATCAGAGAATTGGAGGGTAGCTTAAATACCATAATATGCCAATATCGTTTAAAAAATAGGCCTCTTTCATTGGCTGAAGTAAAAACCCTAATGAAAAATAACATAAAACCAAAGAAAAATGTTTCTATAAAAGACGTAGTAAAGGTGGTAAGTGATCACTATAACCTAGATGAAGCTTCTATTTACGAAAAAACAAGAAGAAAGGAAATAGTCCGGGCTAGACAAGTGGTAATGTATCTCCTGCGGGAAGATTTCAATGTTTCTTATCCTCTGATTGGGCAGAAACTAGGGGGCAAGGACCACACCACGGTAATCCATTCATATTTAAAGATTAAAAACGACTTGAAAAACGACCCACAACTATTGCAAGAAATAGAAACAATCCGCACAATGTTTAAATAAGTTAAAATAATTAACAAGTTATCATAAAGATATTAAATAAAAATTTTTAAAATAAACCAATAATCTAAACAAGAAAAACAATTTATCCACTTATCCACAAGACTAATAGTATTAATAGATTAAATATATAAGATATAAACATATGAAGATAGAATGCGGGATAGAACAAATCAAGAATGCAATTTTACAAACAGAGAGAATTACTGGGAAGAATTTAACTTTACCAATATTAAGCTCCATCCTTTTGATTGCTTCCGGGAAGAATTTGAAAATGAGGGCTACAAATTTAAGTTTAGGAATAGAGATTGAGATTCCTGCCAAAATAGAAGAAGAAGGTACTGTAGCTGTGTCTGGTTCTGTTTTGTCTGGAATGTTTTCAAACATAGTTCAAAACGAAAGCATAAGTTTGTTTACAGAAGACAGCAATCTTTTAATTAAAACAAAGAAAAGTAAAATAAAATTGAAATGCAATCCTTATGAAGATTTTCCAACTATTCCAAAAGTTTCCGGAATAGAGTTAGAGATAGATGCTAAGAAAATAATGGATGGGATTAAGTCTGTGTACTATAGTTCTTCGGTTTCTGATATAAAACCAGAAATATCTAGTGTTTATATTTATTCAAATGAAGAAAATTTAGTTTTCGTTTCTACGGATTCTTTCAGATTAGCGGAAAAGAAGATAAAAGTTAAATCTTTACAAGAAATATCTGGAATCTTAATTCCTTTTAAAAATATACCTGACATTTTAAGGGTTTTTGGTGAATTTTCTGGTAATATAAAAGTATCTTTTGATAAGAATCAAATATCTTTTTCTTCAGACAGCGTGTACCTTACTTCCCGAGTTATAAATGGAGTATTCCCGGATTATAGGCAAATTTTACCAAAAGAATCAAAAACAGAAGTGGTTGTTTTAAAGCAAGATCTATCAAATGCTTTAAAATTATCAAATATCTTTTCAGATAAATTTAATCAAATAAACTTTTCTATAAAACCAAAAAGTAAAATATTTGAATTGTCCTCTCAAAACAACGATGTGGGGGAGAATAAAACATACTTAGATGCAGTTTTGTCTGGAGAGGACATCGAGCTTTCTTTTAATTACAAATATTTCCTTGATTGTTTTCAATCTATAAATACTGACAGTATATCTATCAAGCTAAATCAGTCTAGTAAGCCCATGGTAGTATCGAGCTCTTCTGACAACAGCTTCACTTATTTGATAATGCCCATGAATAGATAAATTATTGAGCAACATTAAAATTGGAAACCACTTCTGTTTGATTATAAGCTGTGTCATAGACTGATAATTTAATTTCGTTCACGGGTTTTAAAATTTCCAGATCTGATGGAATAAAAGAAAAATTGAATGGGTAGGTGGATGTGCCGAGGTAGTTGTCATTTACAAATATATCTATCTTTTGTAATGGGAAACGTCCAGTGCTGTTTATTTTAAGCTGTATTTTTTGATTGGGAAAATAATTTATCATATTATTTGGTTCTAATATAGACACTATCGGTTTAGATTGTTCAGTATGAGCATCATCTTCGGCTACTGGCTTTTCATTCCAAGTAGTCACAGGATATTTCCATTTATTTTGGGTTAGCCAATTCTGTATAGGCACCTCCCAATGTTCAAATTGCGAATCATCGCTAGGGTTTGCAGGCGGAGGACCTAAAATATCATTTTTGTTTACCCAGTATAAAATAGAATGCATGTTGGTGATAACTTTTTCTTGTTTAGTTTCTTTAGGAGTGTTTTCGGTAGCGAGCTTACCGGAGATCTTATCTATAAAGAAATGTTCATTACCTTGCCATAGACCCCTTAGTACCGGCTTTACTTTTTCAGGATCATTATTTATATTTTCCTTTTCAAATTTTTCATTTGGCAGATTTTTCAATGCTTCAATCATAAATTTATTCCAGATAGGTCCGGCCAGAGCAGCACCTCCTTTTTTCATAGGCTTGTTATCATTATTCCCAGCCCATACACCTACTACCACAGAGGGAGTATATCCTATAGTCCAAGCATCTTTGTTGTTGTTTGTAGTACCAGTTTTTACAGCTACTTGATGTTGAGGAATTTCTAATACAGGATGGACACCAAAGGTAGGTATCCTCGCAATACTGTCTGAAAGTACATCAGAAATAGTTAGAGCCACGTTTTTCGGCAGTACCTCCTTTTCATTCTGAGAGAAATTTTCTAAAATATTTCCATTAGCATCTTCTACTCTCAAAACTCCCATATATGGATTCCGCATACCGTTGTTAGCAAAAACTCCATAAGCAGAAGTTATGTCGAGAAGCGATACTTCTCCACCTCCGATAACGAGGGTGAGTCCATAACGACCGACATCAGTAAGGGTGCTGATACCCATATCCTCCGCAGTTTTTAGAGAATCACGTAAGCCTGCTAAATAAAACAATTTTACTGCTGGGATGTTTATGGATTGAGCCAAGGCATCTCGCAGGCTCATTGGGCCTCTGTATTTATTGTCGTAGTCTTCTGGTTTATAGCAGTCTTTTTGGTTGTGCCCAGGCATAGTTACTCCATAAGCATCGCAGGTAGTCTGGAATTCAGTTGGAAGGTCAAATAGCACTGTATTAGGCGTAAAACCCTTATTAAAGGCTGTAGCGTATATAAAGGGCTTAAATGAGGACCCAGGCTGTCTGGAGGCCGTAGCCACGTTAAAATTACCGTCTATTTCTTTGTCAAAGTAGTTCCTAGAGCCTATCATTGTTAAGATTTGGCCTGTTTTGGGGTCTATGGACACCAAAGAGGCATTTGTGGCATTCCATTTTTTCTCATTGTCTAGGGCACCATCTTTCACGATTTGTTCGCCTTTTTGCTGTAGATCATAATCCAGAGTTGTAATCACTTTTAGTCCGCCAGTTTGTACCACTTCACTTCCATATTTTTTTTCAAGATAATCTTTTATAAAAAAAACAAAGTGCGGAGCTTTTATACTTCCCGTAGATTGTGTCATGAATGTGACGACTTCGTTTTTTGCTTTGTTGTAATTTTCTTCTGTTATAAATTTTAAATCCTTCATCCTAGATAGGACAAAGTTCTTCCTGTCTTCTAATTTATTTTTATTTTTTCCGTAAGGCGAGAGGGTGGTAGGAGATTGAGGTATCGCTGCTAGATATGAGGCTTCGGCGAGGGTCAAGTCTTCTGGATTTTTGTCGAAATAAGTTTTACTTGCTTCTTCTATGCCATAAACATTGCCTCCGTATGGTGCTTCGTTTAGATAAAGCTCCAATATTTTTTCTTTTGGCGTAGATTGATCTATTTTTATAGCCAAGACCCACTCTTTTATCTTTCTACCAAGAGTTTTTTTAGAATTAAGAAGTGTGTTTTTTATTAATTGTTGAGTGATAGTAGAACCTCCCTGAGTTTTACTTGTGCCAAATAAATTTGATAACACTGCCCGTACGATAGAGGTGATGCGTATTCCCCCGTGGTTATAGAAATCAGAATCTTCCACTGCTACAGTGGCATTTTTAATGTTTGAACCCATTTTCTCAAACGGAATGTTTGTTCTTTTTATATCTTGGTGAATATCATAGAGCAAAATCTTCTCAGTGCGGTCATATATACGAGTGGAATTTACTATTTTCCTATCTTCAAAAGAATTGAGATTTGGGATTTTAAGGGAAGAGAACCAAATAATTCCGACTCCAGATAAAAACATAAAAATACCGGTACAAGTCAGTATAAAATTCTTTAAAAAGTTATGTTTACGCCCAGTTTCCATCTAATTTAATTATATCAAAATATATGCTACAATTCGAATGATGACGAAGGTAATAACAGATGAAAAAAAGATAGATGAAGTTTTGAACAGAGGCACAGAAGATGTTTTTGTAAAAGAACATTTAAGGCAACAGCTTTTGTCAGGTCGTGTTTTGCGAGTAAAATTTGGGATTGATCCGACAGGACCTAAAATACATTTAGGTAGAGCTATTCCTTTGCGTAAATTAAGAGCTTTCCAAGATTTGGGACATAAAGTTATTTTAATTGTGGGTGATTTTACAGCGACTATTGGAGATCCTTCAGATAAGCTTGAAAAAAGACCAATGTTAACAGTTTCAGAAATAAAGAAAAATATGAAAGATTACAAGAATCAGCTTGGAAAGATTATAGATCTTAAAAAAGCAGAGTTTGTTTACAACAGTAAATGGCTTGGTAAGTTGGGTTTTAAGGAAATTTCAGAATTAGCCGAAAGTTTTTCACTTCAGCAAATGTCTAACAGAAGGAACTTCAAAGATCGTATAGAAAAGAATGAAGAAATATCTCTACGTGAACTAATGTATCCTTTGATGCAAGGCTATGACAGTGTGGCAGTAAAAGCAGATGTGGAAATAGGTGGTTTTGATCAATTATTTAATTTAAAAGCAGGAAGAATTATCCAGAGACATTATGGAATGGCTGAGCAAGACGTCTTGACTTTACAAATGCTTGAGGGTACTGATGGACGCAAAATGTCCACCTCTTGGGGTAATGTCATTACTATTGTTGATAAGCCGAAAGATATGTATGGCAAGGTTATGGCAATAAAAGATGAATTGATTAATAAATATTTTGATTTGTGTACTGATATAAAAAGTTCTGAAATAAAAAAAGCAGAAAATCCAAAAGAAGACAAAATGAAACTTGCTTATGAAATCGTAAAAATATATCACGGAGAGAAAAAGGTCAAAGAAGCAGAGGAGAATTTTGTAAATACATTTTCTAAAAAAGAAATTCCTGAAGAAATGGAGAAAATAAAAGGGAATATCGGAGAAATATTATCCGATATTCTGGTTTTCAATAAAATTCTTTCCTCAAAAGGTGAATGGAGGAGATTAGTAGAAGGGAATGCCATTCATGACTTAATAAATAATGAAAATATTACAGATCAATATTTTAAAATATCTAAAGATTTAACTCTCAAAATAGGTAAAAAAAGATTTATTAAAATTACTCTACAGTAAAAATTACACAGGGGAACCCTGTGTAATTTTTACTAGTGGAAGCTATCATCTGGATCATAACTGTCTTCGTCATCATGAAAGACAAAATCATCTTCTGCTCCGAGTATATCTCCATCTCCGTCCGCATCTCCTTCTTTGAACTTTTCTTCTCCTACAACATCATCATTTTCATCACTACTCATATAAAAATTTTTATAAATTTTTAATACGACCTAATATAAAATCATTTTTATCAAATATAGAATTGTTTAGCAAGACCAAAATCTCAAATATGTGGATAACTTTCAAAATTTTAATTTTTTATACAAGCAAAAGCGGTCAGAGCTATAGCAATAGCATCTAATTCATCGTCAGATTCTTTCTTTTCTTTATTAATATCAACCAATATTTTTACCATTTTTATTATTTGCTCTTTGTTGGCTTTTCCGTACCCCGTGGTAGCGACTTTTATCTGAGGAGGAGAAGCTTCAAATATTTTTAAACCTGCCTTAATTCCTTCACATATCACCACTCCACGTGCTTCAGCTACATGCATCACAGTTTTTTGATTCGTAGTTAAAAAAAGTGTTTCTATCGCCAAAACTTCCGGCTTGTATTTTTTGATTATTTTTTTTACTTCTTCGCCAATTAAATTTAATCGCACTGCAAATTCTAACTTGGCCGAAGTCTTAAAACATTCAGAAAAAATGACTTTCTCCCTTTTATCACCTTTATTTTTTTCTAATATAGCTATTCCCAACCTCTCAAACCCCGGATCTATGCCTAGTATTTTCATGGGTTCATTATAACACTACCTTATCCATGTTTTATTTTTAGAAATAGCATTGATACAGCAAATACTAAGGTAATAGAACTCATTATCACTAATGAAATACTGCTAATCATTAATCCATATGTAATCCAAAGGACTTGTCCAGATAGGTTTATAAGCATCCATGATATGGAAATGTCACCAGTAGATTTAGTCTTCCAAGATTTGATTGTTTGTGGCACAAGAGAACAAGACGTAAATATACCAGCTAGAAAACCTATTATTTCTACATTAAACATATTTATATTGTAGCATATTGACTATTAATAGAGCTATTTTTTTACCATTCTTTACCTTTTTCATAATAAAATTATAGCAATATTACTCAATTTCAGCATCTCGTAAAATATTCTTTACTATTTTTGGGTGAAGGGTTTTTGAGTTGTGGTTTGGAATTGTTATTCTTACACCTTTACTATTGTGAAATATCATATGACTTCCACTTTGGCGAGACAAAGAAAACCCAACAGATTTTATTAGTTTTATGATTTGGCTTGCCGTATATCTAATATCTTTTGGAGACATAGATTAAGATATGGCAATTTGAAAATTAGAAAAAGTAAAAAATTTTTCAATAGGAATTAATTTTTCTTTTTTTGATACTCTGTCAGCCACATGAAGCTTAATAGCGTCTTTTATATTTTTTACCACTTCGTCATAGCTTTTACCTTGGGTATAACATCCTTGTAGGTCTAAACATTCGGCGACAAAGCCTTTTTTATCTTGCTCTATAACAACTGAAAAATTTTGCACTTTCATATTCTATATATCATATCACATTTTGCACTATTTAGTAATAGTAGCCTTTTTATATCAATTTCTTTTGTTTCTCATCTACAAAATCTATTTTTAAATGTTCATAGGCTTTCTGGGTAGCGACACGGCCTCGAGCAGTGCGTTCTAGGAGTCCGAGCTGGATCAAGTATGGTTCTATCACTTCTTCGATTGTGGCTTCTTCTTCAGCCAAGGCGGCGGCCATTGTTTTTAATCCAACAGGTCCACCCCTGAATTTCTGTATCAAAATTTCCAAGAATTTTCTATCCCCACTATTTAATCCAATGTCATCTACTGAAAGCATTTGAAGGGCCTCTTTCACAGTATCTTTGCTTAAGGGTTTTTTACTAACTTGGGCAAAATCACGACAACGTTTCAAGAAATAGTTTGCCGTACGAGGCGTAAATCTACTTCTCTTGGCAATTTCTTTCAAAGCCTCATCTTCTAGTTTAGTTTCTAGAAGTTTGCTGGATCTTTTTATTATTTCTGCGATTTCTTCATTGGAATAAAATTCCAGTCTGAAAACTCCTCCCGAGAAACGTGAGCGGAGCGGGGAAGACACAAGTGCCACTCGAGTAGTCGCTGCTATGAGGGTAAAAGGCGGTAGGTCGAGCTGTATGGTGCGAGCACTTGGGCCTTTACCGATGATGATATCCAAAACCCCAGACTCCATAGCAGGGTAGAGTATCTCTTCTACCATTTTATTTAATCTGTGTATCTCATCAATGAACAATATGTCCCCTGGAGCGAGGTTGGTGAGGATAGAAGCAAGATCTCCGACCTTCTCAATAGCGGGACCAGAAGTTATTTTCATCTGTTTACCTGTTTCTTTGGCTATAAGGTGGGCAAGGGTGGTTTTACCTAGTCCTGGGGGGCCATAAAAGAGGATATGTTCAGGAATATGGCCCCTCTCTTCAGCCGCTCGAAGCAGGATTTTAACGTTGTCTTTTATGTGTTTTTGGCCAATATAGTCCTCCCAACGGTTTGGGCGGAGGGTTTGGTCTAATACAACATCTTCAATTTTTTCCTTTTTATTAGTATTCATTTTGCGCTTGACCTCGTCGCTTGCGAGCGACTGGGTTGACATTTTTCTATAATATGCTATACTCTATTAAATGGCTTATTAACAGTATATCCACATTATAGCATTTACAGAAATGCTGATGTAGTATAATTTACTTTATCAAATCTGCCGTTTTTGACAAAAGAAGACACTAACCTCTAAGCAATCAACCATTGGTTCTATAATTTTGAGTAGGACGTCTTGGCATTCTTCGGAATCGCTGGTGCTATCCTTCGAGAATTTGTTACTTTTGTGGTTTATCTACAAAAGGATTGTTTAGAGATTAGTGTTTTTTTTATTTGATTTTTGTTAGAAAATCATCCCGAGCGTAGCGAGAGACTATTCCTCCAACAAGTCCACCACGCTTTGCACTTCTTCAAAGTCAGTTATTCCATTTAGTATTTTTACTATGCCGTCTTGGCGCATAGAGAGGATGCCTTGAGTTTTGGCAATTCTTTTTATTTCTCTTTCGCTTGGATTTTGGGGAATTATTTTTTCTATATTTTCATCATTCCTAATCGCTTCAAATATTCCTATTCGTCCTTTGTATCCTGTCATGTTGCATTTTTCACATCCAGCTGGGACAAATATTTTGTATGGGGTATCAGGATTTATATTATATTTAGATAGATCTTTACCCTCTTCTTTTATGCTAGCTAGTACAATTTTTATTGTTTTATCTTCTTTTTCACTTAAAGCTTTTTCTTTTTTACAAGACACACAGAGTTTGCGTACTAAGCGTTGCGCTATAGAGAGAGATAAGGCTGAGACTAGAATTTTTGGATTTACTCCGAGGTCTATTAGACGTGGTATTACTCCGGCCGCATTGTTTGTGTGGAGCGTTGAGAAAACCATGTGCCCAGTCAAAGCAGATTCTACAGCTATACCGGCTGTTTCGCCATCACGGATTTCTCCTACCATTATCACATCTGGGTCTTGGCGCATGATTGAACGCAAACCATCTGCAAAAGTATAACCTTTCTGATTATTTGTCTGAGTTTGGGTGATACCATTTAGGTGATATTCTACTGGGTCTTCAATCGTGATGATGTTTATCTCTCCTGAATATATTTTTCTTAAAAATGCATATAAAGTAGTTGTTTTTCCTGAACCTGTTGGACCTGTCACGAGTATCAAACCATTGGGCTTTTTTATTTCTTCTTCAATTATTGAATACAAATATTTTTCGATTCCGATATCTTGCAAATCCACTTGGATTGATTTTGGATCAAGTATACGCATAACAATAGCTTCTCCATACGATCCAGGTATGAGCGATGTACGGATACTTATTTCATCTTTATCTTCTTCGATGCTAAATCTGCCGTCTTGAGCATTCTGTGAATTTATTTTCATTCCAGAAAGAAGTTTTATTCTAGAATTTAACAAATTAAAAACATTTAATTTTAAAAATACTACATCTTGCAGGACTCCGTCAAGGCGGAGTCGTAGTCGTGCTTTGTCCTCTTCTGGTTCGATGTGTATATCAGATGCTTTTATGGCTATAGCTCCGGCCAATATTATTTCTAAGATATGTGAAATCTTATGTACTTGATTGCCTTCCATCGCTTCATTAATATACTTTTCAATGTCTTGCATTTTCTGTATATTTTTAGCTGTATTCCTCAAAACTTCTGCAGATATGTCTAGTCCTCCAGCTTTTGAGTTTTCAGCTAAAGAAAGTTCTTGATATCTATTCCACACTTTTTCTAAACTTGCGAGAGATACCATATAGAATGTTGGCACTAAGTTCTTCCTTTCCATCTCTTCTTTTAGTTTACTGATCAAATCCGGATCTGGAGAACGTAAAGCAATGAAAATGTTTTTACCCGAGAGCTTAAAAGGTACCGCATTCATTTCATGTGAATCTTTTTCAGATATTGCGCGGAGGGCTTCGTTGTCCACTACAGCACGGTACAGGTCTATATATGGTAGCCCATACTTTGCTTCCGCCAAGGCAGACACGAGCTGTTCTTCTTCTAGTTTGTGCAACTCGTTTAGCTGTTTATTTTGTTTGTCTTCATCAAAGTCTGACATTTGTAAAGTATATATCATTTTCGCATTAAATTACAGTGTTTTATACTTTATGCTAATATTAAAAAATGCAAAAAGTTTCGGGGAATATAAAAGATACAGAACGAATAGCCAAAGCTTTTTTAAGTAACCTTTTAAAAATTAAAAATAAAGAGGCCACTGTTGTGGGCCTTTCGGGGGATTTAGGGGTTGGTAAGACTGCTTTTACCCAGATGATTGCTAAATTGCTTGGTATTAAAGAGAGGGTAAATAGTCCCACTTTTGTGATAATGAAGAAGTATGTTCTCCCCCTGCCAAGGGGGAGTGCCCAAAGGGCGAGGGGGTCTAAGACTAACACCCCTCCCAACCCTCCCCTTCGCAGGGGAGGAGCTAATTTCAAATATCTCTTTCACCTAGATGCTTACAGATTGAAGAATCATAAAGAATTGTTGATTTTGGGTTGGGAGGAAATAATTAAAGACAAAAATAACCTAGTTTTCATAGAATGGCCAGAAAATGTAGTTAAAGCTATGCCTAAAAACCACACCAAAATCTCAATTTCTCACCTGCCTACCGGCAAGGCAGGCACCAAAGATGGGCATAGGAGTTTTAAGATAAAAGGTCTCTAAAATGCTATAATTTCTGTAATTATGGAAGATAAAAAGAAGTTATTAGTACTCCTTGATTCTCACGCGATAATACACCGCGCGTATCATGCCTTGCCGGATTTTTTGTCTTCCAAAGGCGAACCGACAGGGGCTTTGTATGGGCTTTCCAATATGCTGATGAAGATTATTTCTGATTTGAAGCCGGATTATATTGTGGCTTGTTATGACCTTCCAGGGAAAACTTTCCGCCATGAAGCATATAGAGATTACAAAGCGGGCAGGATAAAAGCTGATGACGCGTTAATTTCTCAACTAAAAAGTTCACGCAAGATTTTTGAGGCATTTAATATTCCTATTTATGATTCGCCTGGGTTTGAAGCAGACGATATTTTGGGGACAATAGTAGAAGAAATGAAGGGAAATGTAAACATAATAATTGCTTCAGGCGATATGGATACGATGCAATTAGTGGATGATAAAAAAGTACAAGTTTATACACCCAAGAAAGGAATTACTGACACTATTTTATACGACGAGAGGGCTGTTTTTTCACGATTTGGTTTCAAGCCAGAACTTTTACCAGATTATAAAGGATTACGAGGAGACCCGTCAGATAACATTATCGGCATAAAAGGAATTGGTGAAAAAACAGCCACGAATTTGATTATAAATTTTGGAACGATTGAAGAAATTTACAGAGAGTTAAAAGTTGGAAGTAAAAAGTTTAAAGAAATTGGATTAACAGAACGTATAATTAATTTATTAAAAAATAATGAAGAAGAAGCAGTGTTTTCTAAAACCTTGGCGACGATCAGGCGTGATGCACCGATACATTTTGTTTTATCACAGAAAACCTTTTGGGAAAATGCTGATTTAAAGAAAATTGAGCAAACTTTCGTTTTATTTGAATTTAGGAGTTTATTTGCCCGTCTGAGGAACTTTTTTGGTGCCAATCAGAAGTTTCCTGAAGATGACAAAACTTTGCTTCCCCAAATTTCTCCAGAAAGACTGCAAGAAACCTCAATCGCCCTTTGGCTTATAAATTCTGATATGACGAATCCGAATTTAGAGGATATTTTGCTCTATGCCAATACTCCTGCCCGCAATGCTTTCAGCATAGCTGATGCAGGCGGGGATGCTTTTGAAACAGCACGAGAGTTTATCTTTAAAAAACTGAAGGAAAATAAATTAGAGAAAATTTATGAAGAAATTGAAAAGCCAATTATTCCAATAGTGAAAGAAATGGAGGATCATGGTGTCCTGATAGATAAAAAGTATTTTGAAAATTTGTCAAAAGAATATCATATAGAATTAGATAAACTTACAAAGAAAATATATGAAATGGCAGGCACCGAGTTTAATATCAATTCCCCAAAGCAGATGGGTGAAGTTTTGTTTGGTAAAATGGGTATAAAGTCAGGATCAAAGATGGCTAAAAAGGGTGCAAGTGGTAATTTTTCCACAAAAGTTTCTATTTTGGAAGAATTAGAAGATGGGAATCCAATCATCAAAGAAATTCTTGCTTATAGAGAATTACAGAAATTACTTTCGACGTATATTGATGTGATTCCTAAAATAACAGGGGAAGATGGCAGGATCCATGCGAAGTTTTTACAGAACAATACCACTACTGGCAGATTCTCTTCCCAAGATCCGAATTTACAAAATTTACCAATAAAAAGTGAACTTGGCAGAAGAATCAGAGACGGTTTTATTGCTAAAAATGGGTACAAACTCTCTGCTTTTGACTATAGTCAGATAGAACTTCGGATGGTGGCGATACTCTCGGGAGATAAAAAGATGACACAGATTTTTAAAGAAGGAAAAGACATTCATGCAGGTGTGGCATCTTTTGTTTTTGGAGTACCAATAGATAAAGTGGACAAAGAAATGCGTCGTAAAGCGAAAGTGATAAACTTCGGCATTATATATGGTATGGGAGTTTCTGCTTTAAGGAAGAATCTTAATGGAACTCGAGAAGAAGCACAAAAGTTTTATGATAATTATTTTAATCAATTCTCTGGAGTGCGAGATTATTTAGAAAGTGTGAAAAGTTTTGCAATCAAGAATACTTATACAGAGACATTGTTTGGTAGACGAAGATATTTTCCAAATATAAATTCCAAAATGCCTTTTTTAAAAAATATGGCAGAGCGCACAGCTACTAACGCTCCAGTGCAGGGGACAGCAGCAGATGTCATCAAGCTCGCTATCAGGTATGCCTACGAAGATTTAAAAAAGGCTGGATTATTAGAAAAAGCGCATTTAGTTCTCCAGATTCATGATGAATTGGTGTATGAAATAGAGGAAAACACGCTTGAAAAAGCAAGTAAAATTATAGAAAATGCTATGCAGACAGTGCTCACGAGGTCTTACTTTATGTATACAGGGGAGATCCCCATTTTAGTGCATTTTGGTTCGGGAAATAATCTAGGGGAAGTGAAGTAGTTTTTGTGCTAATATATAGGTATTATGGAAAACAAATCGACAGAAAACGTGTTTAAACCAAAAAAGGACCTCGTGCATCATATCCTGGCGCATTCTTATATGTTTTACTTTATTGCTTTTATCGTAGGGCTTTTCTTTGATTATATCTTTCCACTTAAAATATTTGAAAATAATTCTACAGTTTTACTCGGTAGCCTCGTTTCTATTTTGGGAACAATTTTAGTTTTGTGGGCGCAGAAATCTTCTAAAACTTTTGATAAGAATAATATCACTAAAAATAGTTTTTGTAATGGGCCCTATCGTTTTACTCGTAATCCTACCCACTGGGGGCTTTTCTTTTTGATAGTTGGTTTTAGTTTCATTATGAATTCTTTGTTTATATTTTTCTTCACTATAGTTTCTTTTGTGATTACAAAATCTTTTTTCTTAAAAAGGCAAGAGAGGGTTTTGGAACATAAATATGGGGCGCCATATATGGAATACAAGAAAAGTGTCAGATTCTAATTTATGATTTACCTTTTTGCTGGGGACGATACGAAGAAAAAACTCTCTACATATGAGAAATTCATAAACTCTTTCGATAAAAAGATGGGAGTTTTCTCCATCAATAAAAATAATTTTGACCCTTTGCAGGTAGAGAGTCTGTATTCTGGAGATGGACTTTTTTTTTCTAAATGCGCTGTGGTTTTTTCTAACGTTTTTGAAAGTGAGGATTTGGAGGATTTTGTTTTAGATAAATTAGATTTTATGTGTGAGTCAAAGAATGAATTTATATTTTTGGAAGGTAAATTAAATAAGCTAATAATAGATGACTTCAAAAAAGCTCGGGCGGAGATAAATATCTTTGAACTACCGAAGGAGAAAAAAGAGAAATTTAATAATTTTTTACTGGCTGATGCCTTTGGCAACAGAGACAAATTAAATTTGTGGATTTATTTCAGACAAGCTATGGATAAGGGGGTGGGGATGGAGGAGCTTATCGGTATCCTGTTTTGGAAAGCAAAAGACATGATTCTAAAGAAGAATTTTAGTAAATTCTCTGAAACAGAACTCAAAGATTTTGCCTCAAAAATCTCCTACCTTCTCCCCGAAGCCCGCAAAGACGCCCGTGATGACGAATCCGCCTTTGAGCAGTTTTTGCTGGAAGCGTTTTAGGACGCGAATATATTTTTAACCAGATTTTCCATATCCTCACATCCTTTTTTTAGGATGCGAGACCTTGTTTCTATTTTATGTATTTCATCTTTTGGTATTATTTCTAATATATTTTTATCCGTAGAAATATATTCTTTTTGGCTAGGGTAATTGTATATTATTAAAAGGTCAGTTATAGCTTCATATTTTAAAATATTTTCAATAAATTCTTCTTCTGTTCCATTTGTATAATCTTTATATTTTGTACCATTTATCACAATAGCACCGGGACACAATATTGGCATGTCTACTGCTGCCTCTATGAGTTTAAAATAATTCTGCTTGAAAGATTCATTTAGTTCTAAAAATTCTACTTCGTTTTTTGTGATATTTTTTATTTGTACGAAAAGTTTTGTCTTAGATTCAAATATTTTTTGTACATTAAGTGTTTTTACATCTTTTAAAATATGAATGAGGTATTTTATATTTGCAATATTCCATATTTTCCAAAAATTAATGAATTTTGAATTTGATAGATCATCTATGTAAACAGTAGAACTAAGTAGGGCTTGATGGGCTAGAAAATAAGAAGCATTTGGAAGACCTGCTGAAAAAGTGAATATGTAATCAAAAGCATCTGTGAGCCCTAATTCTTCTAACGCAGTAGTTGCTCCTGTGCCTACTACTCCAGTCATTATTCCGCCATTTAACACTAGGGTTATTTTCCTCCCATCATCAAAAGGCGCAGTTTTGCCTTTACGACTCAATATATTTTACGACCTCATTTTGCATTGTTTTTTAACACTGTGGTCACACATAAAATTCTGCTGAATTTTTGCGCGACCCCGTCTCGA
This sequence comes from Candidatus Nomurabacteria bacterium, assembly GCA_943350875.1. GTDB lineage: Bacteria > Patescibacteriota > Minisyncoccia > Phycocordibacterales > UBA9973 > UBA9973. Next base: position 43,332 of record CALRAL010000004.1, read on the forward strand.
CACCGTCGTGCCTGCGACTCGCACAAAGTATCCCATACTTTGTGCGCCCGGTTGGGATCGAACCAACGACCTTATCCTTAAAAGGGATCTGCTCTACCGACTGAGCTACGGGCGCATTTTTTATATAACAACTAAAAGCACTTTCAAACGAGAGGTATTATGATAATATAAGAAATATGGATAAAAATCAACCTGCCCGCCAAAATGGAGGGGCCAATATCTTTAAATTACATAGTCCATTTCAACCTAGCGGCGATCAGCCGAGTGCTATTTCAAAGCTGATGGAAGGATTGAAAAAGGGGATGAAGAAACAAACATTGCTCGGAGCTACAGGTACAGGCAAGACTTTTACCATGGCAAATGTGATAGCTCAAAATAATAAGCCAACTTTGGTGATAGCTCACAACAAGACTCTCGCTGCTCAGCTAGCTCAAGAGTTTCGAGAATTCTTTCCAGAATCTGCGGTACATTATTTTGTTTCTTATTATGATTATTATCAACCCGAAGCTTACATGCCTGCATCTGACACGTATATTGAAAAAGATGCGCAGATAAATAAAGAGATAGACAGGCTTCGTCATGCATCCACACAGGCCTTGCTCACAAGGCGTGATGTCATAATTGTTGCTTCTGTATCTTGCATTTATGGACTCGGTTCTCCGGATGAGTATGAGAAGGTAAATTTGAAACTTGAATCAGGAATGAAGATGGATCGTCTGACTTTGATGAAAAGGCTCATAAACATTCATTTTGAAAGGACAAATGCGGATTTGAGCCCGGGGCAGTTTCGTTCTATTGGGGACAGAGTAGAATTTATGCCAGTTTCAGAAACACTAATGTATCAAGTTGAAATGAAACTTGGGAAAATTTCTAAAATTACAAAAGTTGACCCTATCTCTTCAAAGATTTTAGCAGAAGAGAAAAATTTGTTTGTTTTCCCAGCCAAACATTTCATAACCGAAGATAAAAAGAAAAAGATTGCTTTGGTAAATATTAAAAAAGAATTAGTGACTCAATTAAAGAAATTTGAGAAAGAGAAAAAGTTTCTTGAGGCAGAGCGTATAAAACGTAGGACAAATTATGATTTAGCGATGATAAAAGAAGTAGGGTATTGTAATGGTATTGAGAATTATTCACGACATTTGTCTGGCAAGAATGCTGGTGATCCACCGGAGACGCTACTATCTTACTTCCCCTCCTTGTCGAGGAGGGGATTGAGGGGTGGTGATTTAGAAAAGAACCACCTCGCCCTAAAGGGCACTCCTCCTCAGAAAGGAGGAGATATTCCTGATTTCCTTACCATCATTGATGAATCGCATGTGACATTACCCCAACTTGGGGGAATGTACGCAGGGGATGTTTCGAGAAAAGAAACCCTTGTGGAATATGGTTTTCGCCTTCCTTCAGCAAAGGATAATAGACCGTTAAAATATAAAGAATTTGAGGAAAGGGTGGGGCAAGTGATTTATACGAGTGCTACTCCGAGCGATGTAGAAAGAAATACGAGTGAACAAATAGTGGAACAAATCATCCGCCCTACAGGATTAATTGATCCAGAAATAATTGTGAGACCGGTATCGGCGAAGAGTTATCCTTTCCGTCGCTCGCACTCCATCTTGGAAGGGCAAGAAAGTTCTGGTCGTAGCGAATACTCCTCCAAGGATAACTCTTCGCCTTACCTTGGCCAAATACAGGATTTCATTATAGAGGCAAAGAAAACTATTAAAAAAGGTTTTAGGGTTTTAGCTACGACACTGACAAAGAAAATGGCGGAAGATTTGTCAGTTTATTTGAAGGATAAAAAAATCAAGGCAGAGTATTTGCATAGTGATATAAAAACAATTGATAGGATAAAAATAATTACACAATTACGAAAAGGAGAGTTTGACATTTTGGTGGGGGTGAACCTCTTGCGTGAAGGATTAGATTTACCTGAAATTGCTCTCATAGCTATTTTTGATGCAGACAAGGAAGGATTCTTAAGGTCAGAAACATCACTTATACAGACTATTGGACGTGCAGCGAGAAATGTAGAAGGAAAAGTTATTTTGTATGCTGATGTTATGACAAAGTCACTTGAGAAGGCAATAGGTGAGACAACTCGCAGGAGAAATATACAGATTGCTTACAATAAAAAACATAATATTACTCCGAAAACTATTATTAAAAATATAAAAGACATAACAGAAGAAATGGAGAGCAAACATGGTAAAGCAGTAAATGCAGAACTTTTGCTCGATGTGGAGCTTTTCAAAAAAGCTTTTGCCAAAGACAAAAGCAATAAAGGTAAAAATGAATCAGATTCAATAAAGAATATGGCTCTTTCTGATGAAGATAGGAATAATCTGGTGTACGATAAAATAATAAAGATAAAAGAAAAAGAAATGAATAAAGCAGTAAAAGAATTAGACTTCGAAACCGCCGCGATATTGCGGGATGAAATTGTTGTATTAAAAAAGAAATTAGAAAATTAAATAACTTTTTGCTATAGTGTATCGATATACACCCCCTAAGAATAAGGCGGGGTGTGAATGTGTTATATATGGATATAGACCCCGCAAGAATTTTCCAGATAGCTTATGGGGTTATGTAATAGTAAAGTATTAAATAATATTAATTATATGAGTAAAAAAGAAGAAAATTCAAACGGGGCAAGTAAAATAATAGTAAAAGGGGCTCGTACGCACAACCTCAAGAATATAAATGTCGAAATGCCAAGAAATAAAATGCTAGTTATTACTGGTGTATCTGGGAGCGGTAAGTCATCCCTTGCCTTTGACACCATCTTTGCTGAAGGACAGAGGAGGTATGTGGAGAGTTTGTCTTCTTATGCGAGGCAATTTTTAAATCAAATGCCAAAACCTGATGTGGATGAGATAACAGGCCTCTCCCCGGCTATATCTATCGATCAGAAATCAAGGTCAAATAATCCACGTTCGACGGTGGCAACGATTACAGAGATATATGATTATCTGCGTGTGATGTATGCGCGCATCGGGCACCCACACTGTCCCATCTGCGGGGAAGAAATAAAAAAACTTTCCAATGAAGAAATTTTAAATTTTGTCCTCGAAAAGGTCAAGAATTTCGAGAAGAAAAATTTTTCTGGCTTGACCCTTCCCGGAGTACTGGGTGGGACCCACACCATTCAAAATTCTTCCTCTCGAAATTCTAAAAACAAAAAGAAAGTGATGGGAGTAGAATGGGATGAAACAGAGATAAATATTTTTGCGCCCGTGGTGAGGGGAAGAAAGGGTGAATATTATCAACTTCTTTATGATTTGCTTGGGAAAGGTTTCTCTGAAATTCGTCTAGATGGAGCTATGAAGAAACTCCGTGACAGAGTCGTCTTGTCTAAGACCAAAGCGCATAATATCGATGTATTGGTGGATAGTTTTATGATACATGAATTTAATGACGATAAAGAAGCGAGTAGGATGCGCCTTGCTGAGGCCATAGAGCGTGCGTTACTCGAGTCAGATGGATTAGTATCTATAAAAATAGATAAAGAAGAGTTTATTGTGTCTGCAAAATTCGCATGTAAGAATGATGGGTTTTCTTTTCCTGAAATAGAGCCGAGACTTTTTTCTTTTAACTCTCCATATGGGGCATGTACTACTTGTAATGGACTTGGTACCAAATATTTTGGTGGAGATGAACCGTGTGACCTATGTCATGGAGCACGTCTTCGCTCTGAAGCATTAAATGTATTTCTTACGACCTCCCGCCCAGACCTAGGGTCAAATAATAAAAAAGAAAAGTCCCTAGGTCTGGGCGGGCATGGTCTAAATATTCTCGATATTGCTTCTTTGTCTATAAAAGATGCATGTGATTTCTTCAAAAGTTTAAAACTTTCCGAAAAAGAAAAAGAAATATCATTGCCAGTGGTACGTGAGATAGAAGACAGACTACAATTCATGCTTGATGTAGGACTCGACTACTTACAACTTTCCCGTAAAGCGAATACACTCTCAGGGGGGGAGGCGCAACGTATTCGCCTCGCTTCGCAACTTGGTTCACGCCTCGTCGGTGCGTTGTATGTACTCGATGAGCCGACGATAGGTCTGCATCAGCGAGATAATGATAGATTAATAAAAACTTTGTTAAATTTGAGAGATTTAGGCAATACTATTTTGATAGTTGAGCATGATGAAGATACTATCTACGCTTCTGATTATATTGTGGATATTGGTCCAAAAGCCGGAGTACACGGTGGAGAAGTTATAGTGTCTGGAGATTTGTCTGATTTACTAACTGCCAGGAAGAATACGAGTAATTCTAGAACGCTCGGGTATTTACGTGAAGAGTTAAAAATAGAAACTCCAGAAAAGCGTCGTGAAGCTAAAGGAGTTCTCCGAATAGCTGGAGGAAAAGTTTTCAATATTAAAAATATGAATGTAGAAGTTCCTCTCGGGGTGATGACATCTATTACAGGAGTATCTGGATCAGGTAAAAGCTCTTTGATGTATGAGATTTTATATAAGAATCTACAAGCACGACTCGAACGACAATACCGCACGGCCAAGATATTTAATTGTAGTTCTTTTTCCGGTACAGAATATTTATCACGGGCTATTTTGATTGATCAGTCCCCAATAGGGAGGACCCCAAGGTCAAACATAGCTACATATACTGGTGCTTTTACCCATATACGTGATTTATTTGCTACTACAGAAGAAGCTCGATTGCGAGGGTGGAAGGCAAACCGTTTTTCTTTCAATGTGAAAGGTGGACGCTGTGAAGCCTGTGAGGGGAATGGGGAAATAGCTGTGGAGATGCATTTCTTGCCGACTGTATATGTGACCTGTGATGTATGTAATGGAAAAAGATTTGATAAAGAAACATTAACAGTAAAATATAAAAAGAAAAATATTCATGAAGTTTTACATATGACAGTAGAAAATGGGCTTATCTTCTTTAAAGATATTCCTGCTATTTCTGATAGATTGCAGACTCTTTTTGATGTAGGACTCGGGTATCTAGAGCTTGGGCAGTCTGCGACGACACTCTCAGGAGGAGAAGCTCAACGTGTAAAAATATCTAGTGAGCTCTATCGTCCACACTTAGAAAAAACTATTTATCTGCTCGATGAGCCGACAGTGGGGCTACATTATGATGATGTAGTTAAACTTTTAGAAGTTTTAAATAAACTTGTATCAAAAGGGAATACTGTGGTGCTTATTGAACATAATTTGGATATAATAAAAAGTTCTGATCATATAATAGATATTGGGCCTGAAGGAGGAGTGCATGGTGGGAATTTGGTTGCCAAAGGCACACCCGAAGAAGTAGCTAGTAATGCCAAAAGTTATACTGGGAAATATCTTAAAAAAGCTCTACGAACCAAGTAGGTGATTTTGTTAAATCAAATATTTTTTATGAAAATAGAATCTCTAAAAAAATTTAAAATGCCTGATAGGCCTGGGGTGTATTTCTTTAAGAGGTATAAGGAGATTTTATATATTGGTAAAGCCACATCACTTAAAGATAGAGTGAAAAGCTATTTTGGTAAGGACCCCGAAGGAAAGCAAGCTTCCTACGGGGCAGGTTTGATTGAGAGTAGAGGACCTCTTATTGTGAAGATGGTCCAAGAGACAAATAGGATATATTGGCAGGAGACAGATAGTGTACTTGAGGCGCTTATTTTAGAGGCGAATTTGATAAAAAAATATCAGCCAAAATATAACACAAAAGAAAAGTCTGATAAAAGTTTTAACTATGTTTGCATAACAGATGAAGAAATACCGAAGGTTATAATAATTCGTGGAAATAATTTATCTTCCCATGTTACAAATACATTCGGGCCATTCCCGAATACTTCTCAACTCAGAGAAGCACTAAGGATAGTAAGAAAAATATTTCCATTTTTGGATGATAAAAGCAAGAATTATTTGGAGTTTTATAAACAAATAAATTTAGTACCTGATTTGGATGATAAAAAATTGTACTTGCAAAATATAAGAAATATTAAATTATTCTTTTCCGGCAAGAAAAAACAGATTTTAAAGAATTTGCAGAAAGAAATGAAAGAATATGCAAAAAAGTATGAATTTGAAAAAGCAGGTGAAATAAAAAGGCAACTTTTTGCACTCAAACACATAAATGATGTAGCACTATTAAAAACCAGTAGCTTTGCAGATAATAAAATTTTTGATCCTGCGCCCTTCTTTGGGCGCATTGAAGGGAACAAAGTGGGACCCTCGGATACAAAAATTTCATTATCTGCTTCGCTATCACGTATTGAGGCGTATGACGTCGCTCATATGGGAGGGAAAAATATGGTAGGAGTTATGACTGTAGTTATAAACGGAGAAGTAGAAAAAAGTGAGTACAAAAAATTCAGAATCAGAACTCAAAATGATGCAAACGACACAGGAGCTTTGAAAGAGATTTTAGAAAGACGTTTTGCACACAGAGAATGGGCTTATCCAAGCTTGATAGTTGTGGACGGGAGTATTGCTCAGATAAATGTCACTAAAAGTATTTTAAATAAAATGAGTGTAAAAATACCAATAGTAGGAGTTGTAAAAGACGAGCGCCATAAACCAAAAGCAATTCAGGGTGATGAAGTGATAATTAAAAAATATAAAAGAGAAATCTTACTTGCAAATAGTGAAGCACATAGATTTGCAATTTCTTATCATAAGAAAACATGTTCTAAAAACTTTTTAAATATATGAAAAAAGAAAATACAAAAGAGAATATAGTTATATTGCATGATATACGAAGCGTGGAGAATGTGGGGGCGATGTTTCGCACGTCTGATGCTGTAGGTATAGATAAAATATACATTACTGGATATACGCCGACACCGCTAGATAGGTTTGGCAGGAAAAGGGGAGACTTGGCAAAATCAGCATTGGGGGCCGAGGAGTTCGTGCTTTGGGAGCAGAAGAAGATGGTGTGTCCTCTAATTGCTAAATTAAAACGGGATGGGTTTACTGTTATTGCCATTGAGCAAGATGAAAAATCAGTAGACTATAAAAAAATTTCCGCCAAAGGCGGACCAGCCTATGGCTGGAAAAAACTGGCTTTCATCATGGGCAATGAAGTTTCTGGAATTCCTGAAAATATTTTAAAAAAATGTGACATCATCGCTGAAATTCCGATGCGAGGCAAAAAGGAATCACTGAATGTTTCTGTCGCGCTTGGGGTTGTTTTATTCGCAGTATTATAATTTTAGAGCACGGATATTTTTTTGCTAAAAAATTCCTCGTGCTCGCGCTAGTCGCGCTCCCAAGTCTCTAAAATCATAATACTGCGAATATCTAATAGCTGAGGGTAATACTTTTGCAGGGGTTTTGAGCTCGACGGAGCGAAAACTTCAGGATTTTTTAAGCTTCAAAAAATCCGTACCGTAAAAAGTATTAGCCTAAGCTATTTCTGGTGTGAATCACAAAAATGTGTACTTCTGCTATTGATAATTTTTCTTTTTATCGTGCCAGTACAATCTTTTTTCTGACATTTTTCTCCAGCTCTTTGGTAAGCTTTATGATGGAGTTGGAATTTACCTCGCAGTCCATAAATATTCCTATAATCTGACATAGAATCTCCACCAAAATCTATGCCTTTTGAAAGTGTTTCTTTTATTGCCTTTAACATCAATATCATTTCTTTTCCTGTGATTTTTGAAGCGGGTCTTTCAGGATGTACTCCTATGCGCCACAATATCTCGTCTGAATAGATGTTACCTATTCCGGCTATCACAGACTGGTCCATCAATACTGTTTTTGTTTTACCTTTTGGTTTTTTTGATAGACATTTTTTTAATTCTTTTAAATCAAAACTTTTTAAAAGCGGTTCCGGACCAATGCCGTCTAAATGTTTACTTTCGTGCATAGTTTTTGTATCTAGTGTTGTTATCTTGCCGAATTTTCTAGTATCACAGAAAACTAAATGTTTACCATTGGATAAAATAAAAACAAAATGTATAAATCTGTTATAAGGGTCATGTAAGGGGGTCTTTTCTCCGTCAGGTATCCAAAAAGGACGGTCCTTTAGAGAGCCTCCCCAAGGACCGTCCTTAAAGAGCCCAAATTTGTATTTTCCATACAGCAAATGCCCAGTCATCTTCATATGAACCAGAATAGTCTTTTGATTACTCAAATTTATTAGTATATTTTTCGCTCTCCTTTCTGCACTAATTATTTTCTTTCCAGTTACTTCTTTTTTGAAAAATTTAAAATACTTTGTATTTGCAACAGTGTCGTTTTTCCTTTTATCTTTAGTATTTAAATCAGTCCAGACATCTTTAATGGTGAGTCCTACGACTTCCTTTCTTAAACCTCTCGTAGTTGTCTCTACTTCTGGTAGTTCTGGCATAGTATTTTTTTACCTGCCTTTGGCATGGCCCCCTAGTATTTTTAATGCTTCTTTTATTCTGGTGTTTGTATTTCCGTTTAGTGAAACTTTCTTTAATGCTTCACGGGCTTCATTTTGAGAATACCCAAGAGATTTCAATGCTTCGAGAGCGTCCATCTCACCTTGTAGGGAATGACCTTCCTTTTCTTCTCCTATTTTATCTCTTAATTCTATTACTATTTTTTCTGCTGTTTTTCTGCCAATACCAGAGACTTTTGTCAGATATGAAGTGTCTCCCGTACTTATAGCTTTTTTCAATGTCTCTATAGAAGTGATACCCAATATTGCTAAAGCTGACTTTGGGCCTATACCAGATACATTTATGAGCATCTCGAAAAATTCTAATTCCTTTCTTTCTAAAAATCCGTATAAATCTAGCACATCTTCTCGTACATGGGTGTGGATATAAAAAAATGCTTCTTTATTTTTACCCGAGGCTAACCCTAGGGAAATTCGAGATAGAGTATCTGGAGAAATGCTAACCTTGTATCCAACTCCGCCAGTTTCTAGTATCAAAAACTTGTCCGTTTTTAGTATTATTTTCCCTTTTAAACTTCCGATCATAAGTTGATTATAGCACAGGTATATTTATTGTGAGTTTGCGTTTTTTACATATTTTTGTTATCTTTAACCTATGCCAATAATTAAATCAGCTAAAAAAGCTATCCGTGTGTCTTTACGCAAAAAGGCTATAAATGACAGCCGAAAGCGTGCGATGAAAGATATAATCAAGAAAATAGAGAAAACTGTAAAAACAGACAAATCTGAAGCGGTTAAGATGCTTTCTACTGCTTTTCAGACTATAGATAAAGCATATAAGAGGGGGGTTATTAAGAAAAATAACGCTGCTAACAAGAAATCACGTTTATCAAAGTTGGTTAGATAGAAAGTTAAAAATTTTGTTTTCTAGGGTACGGATTTTTTTAAGCTTAAAAAAATCCTGAAGTTTTCGCTCCGTCGAGCTCAAAACCCCCTAAAAACAAAATTTTTAACTTTCTAAATCACAAATCTTGCTTACCTTATGTCACATTTACTAGAATTTTATGGAACTGAATGCCCGTATTGTGTGCGGATGCATGAGCTCGTGGAAAGACTTGAGAAAGAAGAAGGAGTAAAAGTAGAAAGTCTTGAAGTCTGGCATAATAAAGAAAATGAAGCTCGTCTTCTAGAGCTCGACAAAGATCTCTGTGGAGGTGTGCCTTTCTTCTATAATTTAAAAACAAAAAAATGGATTTGCGGAGAAGTAGATTACAGCGAATTCAAAGATTGGGCGAAAGGTAAATAAAAGCCGTTGAGTTTTGTGATGGTGCCCTCAGTAGGAATCGAACCTACATCGCAACTTCCGCAAAGTTACGTCCTATCCATTGAACGATGAGGGCAAAGTACACTGATATTTAAAGACTAACAGTTTTTTACAAAAAATCAAAATTTTACTCCAAAAAGCAGAAAAGCGATTTCATAAAATGAAATCGCTTTTGTTTTAGGTTTTACCTATTTAAAAACAGGTAGGGGAGAACCGTGTATTTTTTGAAATGTAAAAATACAAACAATATGTACTCCCGTACCATTACAGTAAACAAAGTTATCATTAATAGATGTGTAACATTTACTGTAATTTGTGCCGTGACGCGTAAAATGAACAAAAAAATAAAAGGATATCAATTTTAGTAGTGTTGTTGTTGACAAATATAAGACCCAAGAAAGAATATCAGCACCCTAAACACCTATTGAAAGATGAGACAACACTATTCAAACATTTATAAACAGTAGATTAAAATTGTCGATTCTGACTGTAATAATTTTTCTACCCTTTTAAAAAACAGACCAGCAGAACTTTTCAATTAACTAATTCACAATTCATTCATTATTAAAGGATAAAGCCACGAGGCTCTCGATTTGAATTGTCCTGCTGGTAAAACTCCACATAGATCTTACCATTTACCTCTAAAATATGCAAGTTTTAGCGGACTTGACATTTAGGCTAAATAGGTGTATACTTATAGTAAGTAGGTGTTTTGCCTGCTATTAATTAACGTTCTAGCCTTATTTTATAAGGTTCAGAACAAATTCTTTGTCAAAAAAATATAGGAGACTTAACTATGAAAAACTCACGTTTTTCGACTCTATCTACTCGCTTGCATTCCTTCACTGGAATTGCATTAATTTGCTTATTCATTTTATTTTCAAACACTTCTTTCGCCCAAAATGGCAGTGGAGGAGGAGGGAATGGATATCCTTGGTACTGCGACACGATGGTCGCTGCATCTTATAATCGTATGACTATCGGTAAAACTGTCATGTCCCAAGGTGGATATGCAAAAATTCCGATTCGTATAGATATAAAACAAAAAATCAAGACTATTGATATGCAAATTTGGTTAAATAATTCTGATAACATTCGCATATCAAACAGTTTTGATTTTAGTTGGCATTATTTCTGTGACCCTTATCCAATTGTTGAACAGTGGAATAATGACGGCTTTTTGCATTTTGCATTGGTAGCGCAGGATTCACTTTTTGGTTTCCTGGAAGGATATATAGAGATACAAGTTCAAAGTAATGCTCAAGCTGGTCAAAACTTCAGTATATTTGGGAATTGTAACTTCAATGATAATATTTTTCCTGAAGTACAGAATGGGAATGCATTGGTATGGCATGCTGTTGATTATGGAAACATAACAGGAGGTGTACATAGTCCAATGGATGCTGCAAGAATTCTTGATTATGCTATTGATTCCAACGGTACTACCTCGGATACAACTGCGTTATTGATTATGGATGTGGATGGAAGTAAATCTTTCAGCCAAAATCCAATAACAAGCTTTGATGCTAGGTTGGAATTGAAAAATGGTGTAGATCCGTACTTTTCATTTCCTGTTGAAACTGGATGTTGGAAATGTTATTGGTATTTGTCCCCTCCAAGCACTAATACGGGAGATGGTAAAGTACTGATGACTCAAGTCAATACCGACGTACTTCTTTCTTTTACTGACGATTCAATCTTTAACGGTGATTTTGTTTTAAAAATTCCGCCAGGTTCATATATAGAAACTGGTTCTGCTCTTTATGGAATATATAACAAAATGAAAATTGTTGGTGATAGTATTGTGTTTAAATTTTTTAACACACAACCATTGTCCAACGAACCGTTCCTAAAGATTGTAGGTGCAGTTGCATCTCAAGTTCATTTTAATGCAACTGTAAATCGTGGTGATAAAGTTGAAGCTGAAGTTGTCATGGGAGTTCAAAATGGTGCAAACACGGTACCAACCAAATTTGCATTATCTCAAAACTATCCAAACCCCTTCAATCCGAC
>CALRAL010000005.1 GCA_943350875.1 Candidatus Nomurabacteria bacterium
TGCTCAAAAACTTCTACTTTTTTGAGCATATAATCTGCCCACGCTTCGGGAAGCGACACTGATTGAAGCTGTTCTTTAACTTGGAGAGCGAGCGCATCCTCTTGTAAATATCCTTGAGTACATTTTCCTTTCTTTTTCGTACAACGATAATACCGATATCGTCCACCCATTTTTCCAGTACACCACTGCGCGGTTATCATACTTCCACATTCTCCACAACGAAAAAGACCCGTGAAAGGAAAATTGTGAGATATTTTGCTATGTCTTTTATGCGCTCGCTTCTCCAATGCTTTCTGCACAGCTTCAAACAATGTCGGGGAAAGAATTGGCGCAAAGCTTCCGGGAAAATACTCGTCATAATGTTTAGTAAATCCGAGATACGCACGATTCGTCAAAATCCTTTTCACAGAAGCTTTGCCAAGTGGCGTTCCGGACTTTTGAGCAACACCGTGTAGAGCCAAAAACTTCGCGAGTGTTTCTAAACCGTGGTGACCTTTTAGATATTCCTCATATGCGCGCACGACAACTTTAGATTTTACTGGATCAGGTTCAATATTTCTCGTAACGGGATTATTTACATATCCAAATGGAGCGCGCGTTAACCATTCACCACGGCGAAGTTTTTGGCGCATACCTCGCTCAACATTTTGTTTAAGATTATCAGAATAATATTTGCTCTGTCCGAACGCAACTTGAAGCATAAACAGCCCCTGCGGAGTGGGTTCAAACCAAAATGTCGGAAATCGCAAAGAGATAATTTTAGAAGTGTCTACGGCGTAAATGATGCGTCCTCCGTCAATACTATTTCTTGCGAGACGGTCAGGATGCCACGCCAAAATTCCAACATTGCCTAACTTTTCAATTTTAAGCATCATTTCGCCGAACACTTCTCGTCCAGGACTCTTTGCACTTTTCGACTCTTGAAATTCCTCAAGAATTTCAAGATTTTCTCTGCTCGCAAATTCACGAAGTTCCACAAGTTGGGCAGGAATGCTCATTACTTGCTTGTCGTCATCTTCGGTGCTCTTGCGAGCATAGAGAAAATATTTTGGTTTGGACATATATGTTTTTGGATTCAAAAAAAGATTAAACTATTAAGATCTCATTTCTTGCTTTCCGCCCGCCCTCGGATTTCGCCCGAGCCCAAAAGACGGATTCCATTCTTTCGCCATATCACGCGCCTTCGGCGCGCGCGGATTTTTTCCTCTCCGAACGCGAAGTATCTATTTGTGAAGTAATTATATCATTTGCGCGAACTTTTTTCCAAACAAATGGCTAATCGCACATCCGTGCGCTGAAGCGCCTCTGTGCGAAGCACAGAGCTTTCCCAAAGGGAAAGTACGGATATGCGAATACAATGCGGACTCGGTTTTGCGAAAGCATCTTTCTGGGGAAAGGATTTCGCAAAACCTCGGCTACTAATTTTTTTTGAAATTCGGCGGGATTTCGTTTTGGGTTTCCGCGCGCAGGAGGGGTCTGGGGAGGAATGCGCGCGGGGGTTTTTGGGACTGGAAAAAATGATTGAAAAATGATAAAATCATTTTATGGCTTTCGATAAACCACCACAAAATAATGAACAAAATTTGGAACAACAAAGATTCGAGCGAATGCTCGAGCTTGTTAAAACAAACCCTGATTTTCAATACATGGTATCAATAAATGGTAATTTAAAGGGACAAGGCGAAACGAATGGACAAAAAGAGTTTCATTTTGATCAAGAGAATAAGACCATTGTTTCAAGCGATAGTGATCATAGCTATAGTTCTTTAGACAATCCTAAAAATATACCTCGCAAACAAGGAGGAAGTGTTTTTGAAATAGTGGACAATAAAGAATTTAGACACTATGTTTGGCGTCTTGGGTTTAATGCAATAAGTAAAAATACTTTTACGACGGAACATCGTGGTGGTACTCATATTTCTACTGCACTTCGTGTTTTGAAAGATAAAAAGATATTTGACGAGCTAGGTGAAGAAAAGTTAAAAGAATTTTTAACTAATGATACGCCTGAATCAAGGAAATTTTTTGGCACGTTTCTGTCAAAATGTAACCAAGAATTTATACCTGATTATTGGAATTTTGTACTGGAACAAATAAAAAAATAATTTTATGGAACAGAACCCTTTAGAAAATAAAAAACCAACAATTTCTTCGCTAGATCAAGTCTTGCCTATTCAAAAAACATTTGGTCTACAAATTTTAAACAAGGAAAACATAAAAGACTTTGTGGAAAAGCCGTTAGTCGAAGCTTGTGAGATTTTTTGGGATAAAAACATTAAAACTTTAGAATCATCTGCAAATTTTCAAAATATACAAAATGGAGGATACATAGGATTAGATTTTAATAGTTTATCTGAAGAAAATAAGGAACTGGCAAAACAATATGGGCATCCTGATCAGTTGTATGTTAATAATCCAAATATTTTATCTGTTAGAATTCCTATACCTATGAATGAATCAGAAACGGTTGAGGCAGTTTCAAACAGAGCAGTAGAAATAGCAAATAGATTTAATAAACAAAAAGCAAATTGGATTTCTGGGACTACACTAGAAAATCATTTAAATAAATTAGAGGAAAATTTTGGCAAAAAATACCCAGATATGGTTGTAAAAGAAAAAGAAAGACTAACTCAGCCAGGTGCTTGGGAGGAAGAATCTAAAAGATTAGGAAATTATTTTGACACAGAAACACAAATGGCTTTTCCAAGTGAAGAATACTTTAGGAAATGGAAAGAGGGTGCTGAATCCAGGATTAACAATAAAGATTTGAGAAATAAATATTCTCAAGAGATTATTGATTATGTTTGGAAAAGATTAGCCAAAGAAGGTATTACAAATGCCGATAGTATTATCGGCACAAGAGATAGTATTAAAAATGAAGACTTTGAAAAATTTTGGAATTCAGTAAAAGAGGAAGATATCAGAAATCTTATGACTTCTTATGAAAAGAATAAAGCACAACAGCTAGGAGATTTTGAGAAGTATAAAGATAAATACCAAGAGGGCGATTTTGTTCCAGAAATTGGTGCAAGCATTAGCCAAGATACTTCATGGTGGGATAATAAGATTAGTGATTTAAATTCACTTTTAAAATAATTTATGAACTTTGATAAACCACCACAAAATGAAAAAGGAAATGAATCTTTGGAAAAACTTGAAAATATTCAAGAAGTTTTGATATTAAACCCTGAATTGGCAGAAGTAGCCGAGAAAGCATCTCGCTTGTACTTGTTTGAGTCACTTAAAAAAGAAAAAGAATTACCACAAGATTTAAAAGAGTATTACGAAAAGCATTCAAATAATAAAGAATGGCTAGATATTCTATCTGTCTATCCCGAAGAATTACAAAGAAAAATTATTGAAAAAAGACCTGAAGGAACAATGGAAAATGTTGTCGAGATTCGTGAAAGGTTAAATGAAGAATGGGCAAAAGTTTCCAAAAAGTTTATAGAAAAATTATATGGTAGTAAATGCACACAATTAGAAAATTTATTTGACCAACTCCCATATAAACAAGGAGAGCTTATATCAAAAAATGATGAACGCGAAATTAACGCTCTGATTTCAGATGTAACTCATTGGTTAGATAAATTTGCAGGAATATATATAAATAAATCACAAGTTTTTCCTGATGAAAATATTAGAAAAAGTTTTGGTGTATCAGACTATAGTCCCGAAGACCTTACCCTTACTGAAGTCAGAGAAAATAAAGAATGGTACGAAAAACTAGATTTGTTTGTTGAGCAGTATTTCAAATTTTTTGCTGCTGGGACAAAAGAAAACAGGCTTGAATCCACAATACATTTTCTTGATTTCGCGGAACATTTTATTAAAAAAGATGACGAACGATACCATTTTAATTGGTTGCTTCTTAAAGATAATCTTGATAGCAAAAATCTCTCAAGGAATAAAGACATAAGAGAATTCATTCCCGAAAATATGGCGAATTCGACAGGTTTAGCTAATAGAATTTGGTACTACGGGAATCAAAATAATTTAAGATACGCTCGCATAATTCCTGGGCGTTATAATATTCAAACCAAATTTGATGATTATTCAGAACCAAAACTTGAAGTTTCTGCGGGAGCAAAAGAAATATATGAAAAATATGTTGAAACAATTTTCCCAGAAAGTAAGATTAAGGATGTTGTTTGGCACGGTACTCGATCAAAAGAAGATTTTGAGAATTTTACTATCGAAAAAAATACAAAAGAACGCGAAGGAGCTTTCTTCTCTCGTGGCACGAAAGGTTCTTATGTTGGAGAAGCATATAAAACATTAGCTTGTAGGTTAAATGTAAACCCATATTATGTTGAACTTAAAGACAGAGCAGAAATTAGAAATGCGGGAGACATTAGTGAAGGATTAAAAGAGCAAGGATATAACGGAGTTGAGTTTGAAAGACGAGATTTACCAAATGAGATACAAGTTTTTGAATCAGAGCAAATTCATATTCTTGGATCTAAAAAAGATATTGAGAATTTTAAAAACTGGAGTGAGAAAAGAGTATGACAGAAATAAAAGTTTCTAATAATTTAGATAGAGTGGAAAAGGTGCAAAAACTTTCTTGGTTTATTGCAGAAAAATGGTTCCGAATTTTGGAGTTTGCCTTAATTCTTGGCGCACTTCATTATTTCACTGAAACTTTAAAAAATAATATACCTTTGAGGATAGTTTATTTGTTGTCTTGGGTTTTTCTGTGGGGATGGTTTGAAGATACTGCCAATCTTGTCGCAGAAAGAATCAACTCTCATAAAAAATTATCAAGAAATAAAAGAGTTTTTGTTTGGGTATTATGTACAATTTTTGTAATGCTTATTTATCTGCTTGTAATTTCTGCAACTAATTCAATGACTACTAAGTAATAAGGGAGTGATGTTCATGCGCGCACGGGTGGGCAGAGCGTGTGTGCGTACTCGCACACACGCTAGGGGCAAGCATGAGTATTCCGCCTCAGGCATTTCCGCTAGGGCGTCCAGGGCTAAAGGATGAGCGCCGCCGTGACCGAAGTATCTAAACTCTAAAATTCAAGACAAACACAAATATGAAAACGAGGAGAGGGGTTGTGCGAGGGCGGACTCCGAAGGCACGTTAAACGAAGTCACAAAGCGTAAGATAAAGAAAAAAGTAATAAAGCACTGAATACTCCAAATAACATCTGCGAGGAGGAGACCGACGCTGGGGAGAGGATTCCTTCCTCTCCCCAAACAGCTGTCCTGCCCTCGCCACGCCAGCGCACTGGCGCAATGGCGAGGAAAAGCAGGACACCTAGTAATCTAGGCGCGAGTAGCCCTAGCGGAAATGCCTGAGGCGGATGCCGAATGGTGGATCTCTTTAGACTTGGACGATAGATAGAGAGATGACTGAGACAATATCAATTTGTATTTTGCATTTTTGGGAAGCGCGCATTCCTCCCCAGACCCCTCCTGCGCGCGGAAACCCAAAACGAAATCCCGCCGAATTTCAAAAAAAATTAGTAGCCGAGGTTTTGCGAAATCCTTTCCCCAGAAAGATGCTTTCGCAAAACCGAGTCCGCATTGTATTCGCATATCCGTACTTTCCCTTTGGGAAAGCTCTGTGCTTCGCACAGAGGCGCTTCAGCGCACGGATGTGCGATTAGCCATTTGTTTGGAAAAAAGTTCGCGCAAATGATATAATTACTTCACCCGGTGCAATTTTTAACTAAACTTTTTAAGATAGTTGTTGGAATATTTTTACTGCCTGTTTGCGTGGGGGCAGTTTTGACTTTGTGGGAAGTAATTTCAAAAAGTGGAAAGGCAGAGAGTATCTGGATCACAGTCTTAAGTGGAGCAGTAGTTTGGGTTTTAATTTATATATTTCTACCTAAACCAATTTGGATATATGTCTTTGGACATGAACTCACTCACGCCATATGGTCATGGATTTTCGGAGGGCATTTAAAGAAAATGAAGGTGAGCTCGGACGGCGGACATGTACTAATAACGAAATCAAATTTTCTAACTTCCCTTGCTCCGTATTTCTTCCCTATTTATGTGGTCTTTTTAGTGGTGATATTTGCTGTCGGTAGTATATTTTGGAACTGGAACCAATATGTGCTATTATTTTATTTCCTAATTGGAGTGATGTACGCTTTTCATATCACCTTGACTAGCCATGTATTAAAGACAGAGCAATCAGATATTAAAAATGAAGGTTATATTTTTGGAGGAGTTATAATCTTTCTGGGAAACATGCTTGTACTTTTGATAGGAATTCCCCTTTTGACTAAGATGAATATGCAAAATGCGTTAAATCTATGGCTTAATAATTCTATGCAGGTTTATAATTACATTAGTTTGCATTTAAGTTTATATTTATGAAAAATGGAAAAATAAAAATTGTAATATTGGCCGCCGGGCAAGGCAAGAGAATGGGTGGCGATATGCCGAAAGTCCTAGCACAAGTAAAAGGCAAACCGATGATCAAGCATTTACTCGAATCAGTAGAAAAATCAGATATCAAAGAAAAGCCGATCATAGTCGTCGGATACAAAAAAGATTTGGTCATAAATGAACTCGGAGACAGATATCATTATGTGCATCAAGAAGAACTATTGGGCACTGGATATGCTGTCGCTCTTACTAAAGAACATTTTAAAAATGACGGGGAACATTTGATGGTCTTGTATGGAGACCAACCTTTTACTAGCGTCAAAACCATCCAAAAAATTCAAGATAAACACCTGAAATCAGGAAAAAAGATAACTATGGCCACGGTCAAAGTACCTGATTTTGAAGATTGGCGAGCATGTTTTACAAATTTCTCCAGAGTGTTAAGAAATAGGAATGGAAAAATTGTTCGAACAGTAGAAAAAAAAGATGCCAATGAAGAAGAATTAAAAATCACAGAAATAAATCCATGTTATTTTTGTTTTGATTCAAAATGGCTCTTTGAAAAACTCCAAAATCTAAAAAATGATAATACTCAAAAAGAATATTATCTAACTGATGTGATAAAAGTAGCCACACAGGAAGGTATCGAGATAGAATCAATAGAAATAGACGCCCACGAAGCTCTGGGCGCCAACACAAAAGAAGAACTTGCAGTTTTAGAAAAGTTTGCGGTATAATTAATTCTATTATTTTTTAATTTTAAAAAACATGAACAATCCATTTCAAAATGCTATGGCACAGTTGGATAAGGTCGCAAAGATTAAAGACTTTGGTGTTGAATTCATAAGCAGACTAAGACAACCCGATCGAGACGTTAGAATCTCCATACCTGTAAAAATGGATGATGGCTCTCTGAAGATTTTCGAAGGCTACAGAGTTGAATACAACAATGCCTTGGGGCCATATAAAGGCGGAATTCGCTATCACCATGACACTGAGATAAATGAGGTCAAAGCGTTGGCCTTTTGGATGTCTATAAAATGCGCAGTAGCCGGAATCCCGATGGGTGGAGGAAAAGGTGGCATTACTGTGAATCCAGAAGATTTATCAAAAAGCGAACTTGAAAGGCTCTCTCGTGGATGGGTGCAAAAGCTGGCAGATATTTTAGGTCCCCACAAAGACGTCCCTGCTCCAGATGTGAACACCACGCCAGAGATCATGGCTTGGATGGCTGACGAATATGCAAAAATTACTGGTGATAAAACTGGGGCGACTTTTACTGGCAAACCACTCGAAGTCGGTGGCTCAGCCGGACGTGGACCAGCTACAGGGCTGGGAGGATTTTATGTTTTTGATGCACTTCGCAAAGAATTAGGCTTACCAGAAAAATGTAGAGTGGTGATTCAAGGTTTTGGAAATGTTGGATTTAATGCAGCCGAAATATTTACCAAAAATGGACACAGCGTGATAGCCATATCGGATTCAAAGGGTGGAGTTTACAACGCCAATGGTTTGGATATAGTCAAACTAGCAGAATACAAGAAAACTAGTAGCACCTTGACCGGCTTTGAAAACAGTAAAAACATCACCAACGAAGAACTACTTGAAACCGAGTGTGACGTCCTAATCCCTGCGGCTTTTGAAAATGTCATAACTGACGGCAATGCCGGAAAAGTAAGCGCCAAAGCGGTCCTAGAGCTTGCCAATGGCCCTCTAACACCCGAAGCTGATGAAATACTATTTAAAAAAAGTATTCCTGTCATCCCAGATGTTTTGGCTAATTCTGGAGGAGTGACAGTGTCATATTTTGAATGGGATCAGAACTTAAAAGGTGAAAAATGGGCAGAAAAAGAAGTGAACGAGAAGTTAAAGCCAATGATGGAAGATGCTTCTAGAAAAATCCTTGCTAAAGCGAAAGAATCAAATACCGACCTCCGCCGTGGCGCATTTATATTGGCACTGGAGAGAATACAACTGAAAACCAAGTAAATTAATTTTTCTTAATCAGTATTGAAAAAAAGCAATTATATTGCTAGTATTCTTTCATGCGCGATTATTAATAATATGGGTGGTTAGCTCAGTTGGTAGAGCGCAATATTGACGTTATTGATGTCAGAGGTTCGAATCCTCTACCACCCACTTTATGAAAATACTTTCAATTGAGACAAGTTGCGATGACACTGGGATAAGTATCTTGGAATGCAAAGAAAGCAATCTACGCCATGGTGTAGATGTGACTTTTAAAGTTTTGGCTGATTCCCTGTCTTCCCAAACAAAAATACATACACAATATGGTGGAGTTTTCCCTATGCTAGCTAAAAGAGAACATATAAAGAATTTGCCTATACTTTTGAAGAAAGTAATGAAAAAAGTAGGATTCAAAGCTCCTCAAGGAAAGACCTTTTTAAATTCTCAAGGTCTCTTCTTTTCCCGTTTTGTTGACATGATTGCCGTCACATCCGGTCCTGGGCTCGAACCAGCCCTGTGGACAGGAATAGTATTTGCAAAAGAATTGGGAGAAAAATGGAAAGTGCCAGTAATACCAGTGAATCATATGGAAGGACACATACTGTCTGTCTTTGCCAAAACTAAAGGAAAGTTTAGTATTCCGAAAATTGAATTTCCTGCTATTTCCCTACTCGTTTCTGGTGGACATACAGAACTCGTTTTAACTCAAAATTTAATAAAACACAAAATAATTGGGCAGACATTAGATGATGCAGCAGGAGAAGCATTTGATAAAGTAGCAAGAATGCTTGATCTGCCTTATCCAGGTGGTCCACAGATTTCAAAATTAGCAGAGAAACTAAGAGAGCAAGGAAATAACAAAATAAACCTAAGAGAAATAGAAAATCAAACTTTACAGGGTCGCAATTTTTCTGCTAAAAAATTTGCTCAGTCCTCGAGCCGTCGCCCTGCGGAGTCCCTGAAAAGTCTATTTTCTATTTCTCTTCCCCGCCCAATGCTTTATTCTAAGAATTTTGACTTTTCGTTTTCTGGACTTAAAACTGCTGTGCTATATTTAATCCAAAAAATTGGTCCGCCTAATGGCGAGGCAAGCCCTTTAGATGAAAAAACAAAAATGGCTATAACTAAAGAATTCGAAGATTCAGTAGTGGAAGTATTAACTAAAAAAACTCTGGATGCAGTAGAAAAATACGGAGCAAAGACACTCATAGTAGCTGGTGGAGTCTCAGCAAACAAAGAATTAAGGAAAATAATAAAAAAAGAAGCTAAGAAAAATAAATTGAAATTAAAAATCCTTTTCCCAAGCAAAAAACTATCTACAGATAACGCAGTAATGATAGGAGTGGCAGGATATTTCAAAAGTAAAAGAATGGATATAAACAAAAAGCAGAAGATAAAAGCAGATGGCAGACTCTCATTTTAAATGATATTATAAGGATATGGCTCTGAATGAGAAATTATTAAAACCATACGACCCTAAAAATACAGAAAGTAGAATATACAAACTCTGGGAGGAGTCTGGTTTTTTTAATCCGGACAATCTCCCACCCCCTCGTCCTTCGGACACTCCCCCTCAGGCAAGAGGAGAAAGACCTACGTTTACCATCATGATGCCACCACCAAATGTGACAGGAGTTTTGCATATGGGTCATGCTTTAATGGTGACACTCGAAGACATCATGATCCGCTATAAACGCATGCAAGGTTTTAAAACTTTGTGGCTCCCTGGAACTGATCATGCAGCTATAGCTACGCAATCAAAAGTAGAAAAAGAAATTCAAAAAAAAGAAGGAAAGTCTCGCCATGATTTAGGTCGGGAAGAAATGTTAAAAAGAATAAACCAATTTGCACAAGAAAGTCATAACACGATAGTCTCTCAAATAAAAGTAATGGGTGCATCGTGTGATTGGTCTAGAGAAGCATTTACTTTAGATGAAAAGAGGAATCTGGCTGTCAATACAATATTTAAAAAGATGTATGACGATGGACTTATCTATAGAGGAAACAGAATTGTGAATTGGGATCCAAAAGGACAAACCACTATTTCCGATGATGAAATAGTTTATGAAGAAAGAGCTTCAAAAATGTATACTTTTAAATATTCTAAAGACTTCCCTATTTCAATATCTACCACTCGCCCTGAAACAAAAATAGGTGATACTGCCGTAGCAGTGCATCCAGATGATAAGAGGTATCAAAAACACATAGGAAAATCCTATGTGATAAAAGATTTTTGCGGAGTAGAATTAAATATCAAAATAGTGGCAGATAAAGAAGTGGATCCTCTATTTGGCACAGGCGCGCTAGGAGTGACCCCAGCGCATTCTATGACTGATTGGGAGATAGCGGACAGACATGCCTTACCTCGACCGCAAGTCATAAATGAATATGCCAAAATAACGGTTGGTGGAGAAAATTTACTTGGTAAAAAAGTCACGGATGCTCGCGAAATTATTGTTGAGTGGTTAAAAAAAGAAAATCTTTTAGAAAAAGAGGAAGATATAAAACAAAATATCGGAACGGCCGAAAGAACTGGCGGGATAATAGAACCACTACCAAAATTGCAATGGTTCATAAATGTAAATAAACACATAAAAGAAAGAGAAAACAAAACATTAAAGGACTTAATGCGTGAGCCATTTGAAAAAGAAGAAATAAAAATTATTCCAAACTATTTTTCAAAAACATATTTTCATTGGATAGAAAATTTGCGCGACTGGTGTATTTCTCGCCAGATATGGTACGGGCACAGGATACCTGTATGGTATCATGAGCCAAAATGTGTCCCAATTCCAGGTAGAGAAGATGAAATTGAAAAATGTAAAGAAATTGTTGTTGGGCAAGAAATTAAAAAATGTCCTCACTGTGATGCTCAATTCATGCAAGATGAAGACACTCTTGATACTTGGTTTTCATCTGGACTTTGGACATTCTCCACACTTGGCTGGCCCTTCGACCACGCTCAGGACAAGCCTAAAAAAGAAAGTGATCTAGAAAAATTTCATCCAACAGATATGCTCGAAACAGGATATGAAATACTTTTCTTCTGGGTAGCCAGGATGGTTTTAATGTCCGAATATGCTCTAGGTGAAATACCTTTCAAATTGGTATATCTACACGGCACAGTCCGAGATGGACAAGGACGCAAGATGTCAAAATCACTTGGCAACGGTATTGATCCATTGGATATTGCAGATAAATATGGTGCTGATGCTGGAAGGATGGCTCTGATTGTCGGCACAGCCCCTGGCACAGACAGTAAAATATCAGAAGATAAAATAAAAGGTTATAAAAACTTTGCCAATAAAATTTGGAACATTACAAGATTTGTTTTGGATAATACTAATGAAATTCGTGAAGATGTTTTAGGGGGTGTCTCGCAGGTGGGCGCGCCGAGAGGCAGTGCTGTGCCAGCAAGCACAGATAGCGACCCCATAAAATATCTTCACGAATTTCATGAAACTATTAAAGACACCACTTCAGACATGGAGAATTATCGCTTTCACATAGCTTCTGAAAAAATATATCAATATATCTGGCACAAGTTTGCAGATGAAATAATAGAGAAAAGTAAAAAAAATGGGGAAATAAAAAAAATATTGCTACCTATTTGGATAGATTGTCTAAAAATACTTCACCCTTTCATGCCTTTTGTGACAGAAGAAATATGGTCGATGCTTCCAGCCTCGACTAGCACGAGTCTAGGCGGGGATATTAAAGATAAAAATTTACTGATGATTGAAAAATGGCCGGACTAAACGATCCTAAAACTTTCTTTTTGGCTCTCATAAGTGGCATAATCCCATCTTTTTTTTGGTTTTGGTTTTGGCTTCGTGAAGACAAAGAAAAACCTGAACCCAAAGGAGTCATAGCCACGATATTCATCACGGGCATGGCATCAGTGCTTTTTGTGTTACCCATCCAAAAATTTATTCAAAACAATATAGATTCACATAATTTACAAACTATCCTCTGGGCCAGTGCAGAAGAAATAATAAAATATTTGGCTGTAATTTTGATTTTGTATAAATCAAATTATATCGATAAACCCATAGACTGGGCTATATACCTCATAACTGCTGCACTTGGTTTTGCAGCTCTTGAAAATATGATGTTTTTGATAAAACCATTTAGTTTAGATCAGACTATAGTAGGGCTTCTGACAGGGCAACTACGATTCTTGGGCTCTACGTTATTACATTCTGTAGCTAGTGGGATGATAGGCGTCGCTTTGGGACTTTCTTTTTATAAAGGAGAAAATAGAAAAAAGTGGTACTTAATTTTTGGGATGATTGTCGCTATTACCTTGCATAGTTTGTTTAATTTTTTTATAATTAAGAATGATGGTAATGATTTCTATAAAGTATTTGCTTTCCTATGGGTCGTGACAATTATTATAATGTTACTTTTTGAAAAATTAAGAAGAATGAGCGGAGAATAAATCCGACATAAATAAAAATATGGAAAATAAAAAAAGAAGTTTTTTTGAGAGGTTAACAGGTAGTATCGGCATAGAAGAACATACAGATGAACCAAAGAAAATGAATGTGAAAGGAGACAAGAAGAATGGGCACGCCGAAGGAAAGACAGGTAATGGATGGATGGAAGAAGAAAACGAAGAAGCCGAGCTCACTGTCGATGTGTATCAGACTCCGACTGAGATAATAGTGCAAACGATGGTGGCTGGAGTAAAACCAGAGGATTTAGAGCTTACTATCGCTCGCGATATGGTCACTATTCGAGGCAAACGTGAAGAAAACAGAACTATTGATGAAGAGAATTACTTTGCTAAAGAACTCTATTGGGGCACATTTTCCCGTACTATTTCCTTACCAGAAGAGATAGATCCTGAAGAAGCTGAAGCCACAGAACGCCACGGACTCCTCACTTTGAAACTCCAAAAAATAGACAGAGAAAGAAAAACTAATCTAAAAGTAAAATCAATATAATATTTGTGCTGGGAGGCAGATTTGCACTGCCGACCCCTCGCTCTTCAGGCGAATGCTCTGCTACCTGAGCTATCCCAGCATGTTTTAATTCCCTAATTTTTTCAAAAAATTCTGAATGGTACCTCCACTATTCCCTAACTTATCTAATTTCTGTTGTGTATTTGAAACAGAATTATATAAATCCAAAACTTTATTCAAATAAGGTTGTGCATAATACAGAGATCCAACAGAAATTCCTACAATAACAAGCATTTTAAGTATATTCCAAAAATGCGCCCATTTCTGACCACTTCTGATCTTGTGAAGCATTTGGTTATTGTCTTCTACAAGTTCAAATGTCCTATTTAATAAATCCTTTGTTTGTGGATCCATGGAAGCATTTTAGCATAATGACTCAAAAAAGCCAATTTCAAAATAAGCTTTAATGTGCTATGTTATAAGGTAAGTCCTCGTAGTTCAATGGATAGAACGGCTCACTCCTAACGAGCTGATCCAGGTTCGACTCCCGGCGAGGACACATTTATTGCTAGGCAAGACCTAGCAACTTCGAGATTTTTGACTTATCAAAGCCGACAGTTATTCCGTTGTCTATTATTATGACTGGTACACCGAGTTGTCCGCTTTTGTCTACCATCTCCTTTCTTTTATCTAGGTCACTGGCTACATTGTATTCTGTATAAGAAACATTATTTGCTTTAAAAAAGTCTTTCGCCATATGACAGAAATGGCAAGTTGGGGTTGAATAAATTGTTACATTTTTCATTGAATTTAAAATTAAATATTAAATATTAATAATCTATTTTATCATATCTGTGTGCGGGATGCGAGAACCCCATACCAGAGCAAACTCGGTACGGGGCAGGTCGAACTTTTAGTGCGAGTAGCGGGAATTGAACCCGCGTCTTTTGCTTGGGAAGCAAATATATTACCACTATATTATACTCGCGATGTTATAAACTATTTATTTGGATATTCTTAATATGTTTTTCAGATTCTAAAATCTCGCGTTCCATCATCTCCACGGCCTCAAGTGGATGTTTGCCGGAAGCACTCTCTTCCGATAACATCACAGCATCAGCGCCAGAGATTATAGCATAAGCGATATCCGTAATCTCAGCCCTTGTAGGTAGAGTATTCTCTGTCATTGAGAGCATCATCTGAGTAGCGACTATCACTGGCTTTTTTGCTAGCTTACATTTTTCAATAATATCTTTTTCAACAAAAGGAATCTGCTCTAGTGGTATCTCATTACCCAAATCCCCTCGCGCAATCATGATAGCATCGGCTGTTTTTATAATCTCGTCGATATTTTCTAGCGCTACTTTTCTTTCTATTTTTGCAATTATGGGAATAATTTTGCCAAGGTTTTGCATTTCATTTCTCAATTCTAAAATATCTTTTGCATTACCCACATATGACATAGCCACATAGTCCACATTATGCTCGATACCGAACTTTAAATCAGCCAAATCCTTCTCCGTGATTATTTCTACGCTTCCTTGTTTAAATTCGTGTCCACTTTTTTCTTGCACCCTTGGACCAGAAAGATCTTGGATTATCGTGACTCTTTTCCCTAGCTCTTTAGCGCACTCTTTGACATTCTTTATATATCCTGCATGCTCCTCATAAGTCCCCCAAGAGAAATTCAAACGCACAGCATCTACGCCATGCTGTATTATTTCTTTTATCATTTCCCTGTCCTTCGTCGCTGGTCCTATGGTGGCTATAATTTGTGCTTTTGAAATGGTCATATTATTTTGATATTTCTCCTAACCTTTTGTATTTTACCATTCTTTCTGGTTTTATGGGTGAACCGGATTTTAGACCAAAACAATGAAAGGCATAGCAAAGATCTGCGATAAAGTCATCATCCGTCTCCCCACTCCTATGACTCACAATCAATTCTATATCATTTTCTCTTGCCAATTGCATTGTTTCCAATGTCTCCGACAATGTGCCTATCTGGTTTGGTTTTATAATCATTCCACTAATACTCTTTTCATCTATCGCTTTTTGCAAAAGAACTTTGTTCGTGACAGTCAAATCATCCCCCACTACTATCAGGTTATCATGATTCTTTCTGAGCAAAGCAAAACTTTCAAAATCCTCCTCGTCAAAAGGGTCCTCAATAGAGAACAGATTAAATTCTTTAATTAAATCACTATACAAATTCATGAATTCTTCTTTAGATAAATTTTTACCATCTACTTTATAAAATCCACTTCCGCCTAAAGTCGAGGCAGGTTCGTAAAAAGATGAGGAAGCCACATCGAGTGCTAAATGCACTTTGCCTTTCAAATCATTTTCTTTGATTGCTTCATTTAAATACAAAAGTGGTTTCCTAATGTCACTTATTTTTGGAGCAAAGCCTCCTTCATCGCCTAAAACAAGCGATTCTTCTCCTAATTCTCTCTTTATTATTTCTTTTAAAGAGTTCTGTACTTTTATACCTATTTCCACTGCTTCGACAACATTTTCTGTATCTGTGACTATGTGATATTCCTGAAACGCGAGATTATTTTTAGCATGTTTACCACCGTTTATTAAATTCATGTATAAATGTGGAACTTTCCTAGCTTGTCCTGAACTTTGTTGAAGGGATGATTTTATATTAGCTAAAGTCTGCAAATATTCATAAGTTTCTTTATTTGAAATTTTGGCCGAAACTTTCGCACAAGTTATAGAAACCCCAATCATTGAATTACCACCTAAAATATCTTTATTCGGAGTGTCATCGAGTTCAATCATTAAACGATCAATTTCTTTTTGATTTGAAACATCCTGACCAACTAGAACTGGAGCAATCACGTTATTTACTTTATCAATAGCATTTTTAACACCTTTGCCGCCTAGATCTCGTAATTCATGAGCCTCATGAGTTCCAGTACTTGCTCCGGACGGCACGGAAAAACTAGTAGAAACATCTCCCACCCATACTGTCACCTTCAAAGTCGGATTCCCTCTTGAATCCTTTATCTTTTCCGCCAAAATTTTAGTAATCTTATTTTGCATATATTCATTATAATCTAATAAACTTCTTGTTTATAACAGCTTTCACAGTACACTATTTCTGGTCTGTCAGGTGCATAAGCGGTTTTAAAACCTACTGAACATTTTTCTACTCCATGAAAATGATTCTTATCATTTTTATTTCGCATTTCTGGTGAGTAAAATCATAAGATCGGAAACATTAGCACCAGTAGGACCAGTCATAATCATATCGCCGGATTTTTCAAAGACTGGATACGCGTCAAAATTCTCAATATGCTCTTGTAAATTAATACCTGACTTTTCTATCTTTTCTAGAGTTTTTGTATCCACTACCGCCCCCGCAGAATCGCTATTGTCCATGCCATCCGAAGCAATAGGCAAGAAGACCGACCCTGTAGATATAAGGCTGTTTTTGAGTGATTTTAGGCCCATAAACAAGCTCCTACCGCCACTACCACCCTTTTTAGTCACTTCTAGCTTCGGCTCGCCAGCAGCTAGAACAACAGTATTATCTTCCCTCGCTTCAAATATTTTCTTCAGTGCCTCATCCACTTCTTCATAAAGTTCTGCAGAAACGATATTAGTTTTAAAACCAAGTTCTTTGCTCTTTTTATTCATAGCTTCAACTGCAGTTTTATTTGAAACTAAAACAAAATTATGAACTTTTTCAAAATATTTATTATCTTTTGGAGTTTCAATCAAATTAAATTCACCTAGTTTATGCTCATGAATAATCATCTCTGTAGTGTGAACTGTGGACACATCTTTGTAAGTCGGACCAGAAGCCACATCTTCAAATTTATCTCCTGGTACATCTGAAAAAATAAGTCCTATTACTGTCGCTGGATAGGCAATCTTGGCCAATCCCCCACCTTTTAAAAGTGAAAGATGTTTTCTGATAGTATTTATTTCGGTGATAGTCTGTCCACATTTCAAAAATACATCATAAAGTTCACGACCTTGAGTGCACTCAGTATCTGGATAACATAAAAGAGCCGAACCTCCGCCAGAAACTATAGCTATTAATAAATCATCTTCATTGGACTCATTCGCAATCTCAAAAATCTTTTTTCCAGCTTTAATATTTACCTCCGACGGCCTAGGATGCGTGCCAGCAAAAGTCTCAATATAATCACAAGTCACTTTATGGAGTCCTATCACCGCACCTTCTTTTATTTTATCTCCCAAAACTTTCTCTAAGGCCACTGCGCCATCACAAGAAGCTTTGCCAAAACCAACTACTTTAATTCTCTTAAATTTAGCCAAGTCAAAACTCTCATCAAGAATAGTCAAAATATTATTTTCTAATTTAACAGAATTTAATATTACTTTCTCTGTATTTATAGAACTAAAACCTGCTTCGGCAATACGCAAAGCTAATTTACGATTCTCTGTAATCGCTAAATCGTCAAAATTTTTAATCCATCTATCTTCCATTTTATTTGATTAAATTTTGTAAATTGCCATCAATAAAACCTTTGATATTTTCTTCGGTAGTTTTTATTATCTCGTGCTCAGCTTCTTTAGAATAAAACGCTATATGAGGAGTGACAATTACATTTGGCATATCTATCAAAACATGATCTTCAAGTAAAGTCTTATAATCTTTTAAAACTCCAGTCTCCGAATTACTTAAAACTTTTATCTCTTCTTTCAAATCTCTTTCACCTTCCAATACATCGAGTCCTGCCCCAGCAATGATCCTCTCTTTTAGTCCCCAAACCAAAGCATTGGTATCTACAAGCTCTCCTCGAGCAGTATTTATAATATACACGCCTTTCTTCATCTTTGAGATACTTTCTTTATTTATCAAATGAAAATTCTCTTTACTAAAAGGCGCATGTAAAGTCAAAACATCAGAAGTAGATAAAATCTCCTCTAAATCTTTATACAAAAAATTATTTGCATTGGCAAAATTAAAATCTGGAAATAAATCATAAGCAAAAACTTCCATCCCGAAACCCTTGGCTATTTTGATGACATTCTTGCCTATTTTACCAGTACCAATGACTCCTAAAGTCTTGCCATTTAAATCAAAACCACGAAATTCTGTTATTTTAAAATCATCTTCTTGTCTTAACTGATTATTTGCCATTGTCGTTTTCCTAGCAAGGTCAAGCAGAAGCGCAAAAGCGAATTCAGCTACTGTCACAGACCCATAAGCTGGGACATTTGAGACATTGATACCTTTTTCTTTACAATAAGCCACATCTATGTGGTCATATCCCGTGGAACTAGTATTTATAAATTTCAAATTTGGCATTGTATCAATAATATTCTTATCAACCACCGAATTCACAAAAACAGAAATAATCTCTGCATCTTTGTAATTAGAAACATTTTCTATTGTTAATTTTTCTTCGGAATAAGAAACATCAAAACCAGCAAAAAAACCCTCCAAAACTTCTTCTTCTAACTTAAACAATTCAAAAAAAGCTATTTTCATACTTTAATTATACCATAATTATAGTGTTTTGAGTCTATTTAAATAAGTCTGTGAAAAAAGAGAAAGAACCTTTATTTTCAGGAGTATTTTCAATATTTTTAGTGCTTTTATCATCCACAATCACTATCATTTGTTCACCTTCCCTGGCTAAACCGAATTTATCACGGATACTTTCCTCTACGCCTTCATCTGTCTTCAACTTACCTATTTCTCTTGATAAATTCTCCTTACTTCTCACTAGTTCTAAAAGTTTATGCTCTGCTATCCTCCTATTGTTTATTGTATCCCTCATTTTACCGATAAAACCTATAATATTCCAGATAAAAAAAAGTATTAAAATAAATAATAATAACAAAATAATTGAGGATTCAAAAAAAACCTTTAATCTGCTCTTTTTTTGAAAATTCTTCATAATATGTTATCATTATAGTATGCTTTTCAATAAAAAACATCAAAAGAAAATACAGCTGATCTGGGCAATATTATGTGCACTCATAATATTGAGTATGATACTACTATACTCTCCTATTTTCTCTTTAAAATAAATTAATTATCACCTCTTCTGATCATTCTCAAAAACACATCTTGGGGTATGTTTACCCTGCCACTTTCTTTCATTTTCTTCTTGCCTCTCTTCTGTTTTTCTAAAAGCTTCTTTTTACGTGACACATCTCCCCCTCCGACGACTTTACTACCGTGCATCATCACATCCTTCCTGAAAGCCTGTACTGTACGGGAAGAAATAATCCTACCCAATGCCTTGCCTTGTATTTTTGTTACAAACATTTGACGAGGAAGAATATCATGCAATTTCTCAACAGTTTTTTCTGCTTCTTCTGTAGCTCTTTTCTTGGATATAACCTTTGAAAAAGCTGGCACCACTTCGTCGGCAATAAGTATATCTAGGCGTGTCACATCTGCATCACGCATACCTTCTATCTCATAAGAGATTGATCCATAACCTGAAGTCACACTTTTAAATTCATCAAAGAAATCACGATAAAGCTCTCGTAGAGGCATTTTAAAAGACAAGGATGATCTATTGTCTCCGAAATTCTCTGTCTCACCTATTTCCGCTTCATGCTCGAACAAAAGTTGCATAATACTACCTAGATATTTGGCTGGCAATATTAATTTAGCCACCACCCACGGTTCGGAAACATTTATTATCTCTCCATCATCAGGGAAAAAATACGGAGAATAAATCTTTTCTTTTTTATTGTTTTTTCTTGTCACTTCGTAAGTAATAGATGGGGTAGTAATAACTAAATTCAAATTAAATTCACGTTTTAGACGTTCTGTAATAATCTCTAAATGGAGCATCCCCAAAAATCCACACCTAAAACCTCGCCCCAAAGACCCAGAAGATTCTTCTTCATATGAAAAAGACGAATCTGAGAGTTTCAATTTCCCCAAAGATAATTTAAGTTCTGAAAAATCATCTGCATCTTCTGGAAAAATAGAAGCCCAAACCACCGGCAAGGGCTTCATATACCCTTCTAATGCTGGCAAGGGATTCTTCTCCATAGTGATAGTGTCTCCAACAGAGGCTATACCTGGGCGTTTTATACCTGTAACGATATAACCAATGTCGCCAGACGACAAAAATTCACAAGATTTCTCTTCTGGAAAAAATGTACCCACTTCGATAGAATTAAATTTCTCATTTGATAAAGAGAAAATGAGACTTTGATTTTTACTAATTTTCCCATCTAAAATACGTACAAAAACTATCACCCCTTTGTGATTTGAATATTTAAAATCGAAAACTAAAGCCCGCAAATTATTTTCTTCATGAAAAGTTTCTCTGGGTGATGGCACTCTTTTTATAACTTCTTTTAACAAATTATCCACACCTTCCCCCGTACGCCCAGAAACTAGCAAAATTTCATCTCTATCGCAATTCAAAAGTTTTATAACCTCTTCTTTTATTTCTTCTACTCGAGCCAGTGGAGAATCTATCTTTGAAAGTACTGGAATAATTTTAAGACCACTATCCCGAGCCATATGGAGAGTAGTGAGTGTTTGCGCCTGTACCCCTTGGGTAGAGTCCACAAGTAAAATAGAACCTTCTACGGCTTTCAAGGCCCGAGAAACCTCATAAGAGAAGTCTATGTGACCAGGAGTGTCAATAAGGTTGAGTTCATACCTTTCTTCTCCTCCTTTCTGAGGAGGAGTGCCCTTTAGGGTGAGGTGGTTCTTTCTTAAATCACCACCCCCTACCCCCTCCTCCACAAGGAGGGGGTACTCCATCCGGACAGGTTGCATTTTTATAGTAATTCCACGCTCACGTTCAAGCTCCATAGAATCAAGCACTTGGTTACGCATTTTCCTAGCTTCTATGGTGTGGGTTATTTCAAGCATTCTGTCTGCCAAGGTACTCTTGCCGTGATCTATATGAGCAATAATGCTAAAATTTCGGATGTGTTTTAGGTCCATTGTTCTATCTTAACAGAAAAGTAGAAAATTTTCAGCTAAAAACTATAGTCCCTCTTGGGAAGGAGCGAGGACTTTGGCGCGCCAGAATTTTGTTTTTAGGGTTTCAAACAAATCTAACAATTCTTTATTTTTTAATAAATACAAAGTGAGAACAGCAACAGAAATACCTAACATCCCAGAAATAAAACCTTGCAAGAAAACTCCCCAAAATGTCGTAGTACCAAAAATAGGAGAGAGAATATTTAAACTAATGTATGACACCAAACCCAAAAAAAATGATGCACCAAGACTTTGGAAAAAAGTAGTCACCAAAAAAGATTCTTTACCCATAAAATCTTTTTTTACAAAAACCCAATGTAAAATAAAATTTAAAACTGTGCCGACAGTATAAGCTAATGGGAGCATTAACACCTCAGTTCCTGGAATATCTGAAACTTTTAACATTGATTCTATAAAAAATCTGAAATATAAAGAATGAGCAAAAATATAAGTAAAAACATACGATAGAACTATTATCAAAATAGAACAAAATAAATTTACAATAAGAGGACGAGTAGTTTCACCTCTAGCATAATATGCCCTTGAAAGAAGAGTAATCATCCCTTGAGCAAGAATGGAAAGAGAAAAGATGGCCAGTGCCGCTGCTACAAGACGAGTATTATCCCAAGAAAAAGAACCTGAACCCAGAATCACACGCACTATCTGCGCACGCACGACAATAAATAAAAAAGTGACAGGTAGTGACCAAAATATAATTTGTCTGCCAGCAGATTTCAAATGTTCTTTAAAATCATCCATCTTACCATTAGAAAAAGCTTTGGAGAGTGTTGGAAAAGCTGCTACCGCATAAGATATGCCAATAATATTTAATGGAACAGACTGGAGATTAAAAGAAAAATTAAAAATGGAAATAGAACCAACTTTCAAATACGAAGCTAAAGAGATGATGGCTATCAACGCAAAATTGTTAAAAGCTAGACCCAAAGTCCGAGGCAAGGAAATAAGTACGGCACGTTTTATAACTCCAAAATCAATATTGAATGAAAATCCTGGAGGAAAACCGCATTTCATAGAAGTAATAAACTGAATTAAAAAGTGCATAAAAGCTCCAAGAGCCACTCCTAAAGCCAAACCATAAATACCAAAAATTGGATATAAAACTAGAATTCCAATGATTATGCCAATATTATAAAATATAGGACTCAAAGCATAGAGAAAGAATTTACGGAAAAGCTGAGTGATACTGCCAAAAAGATTCGAGAGTCCCATAAATGTGCAGGAAAGAAGCATTATACGAGAAAGCCAAATGACTTTTTCTTGCATTATAGGAGTAAAACCTGGAGCAATAAAAAATATCAAATAAGGCATCAAGAAAAATGCTACGAGAGAAACTAAAACTAGGGCACTAAAAAAAACAGTAAAAACATCATTCATGAATTTGCGCGCTTCTTTCGTGACACTATCCCCTTCCATTCTAGTCAATATAAATGGCACTAAGACAGTGATAGAAGCAAGTGAAGCTACAGAAATAAATATCAGATCTGGCACCCTAAAAGCTGCATAATATGCATCGAGAGATGGTGAAGGTCCTATAAAATGGGCAATAAAACGGTCGCGAAATAATGCTAAAATTTGAGAAAAGAAAGTGAAAGTACCCAAAAGCAATGCAGCTTGATTTATGTTAATATATTCCTTGCTGAAAATTCTAAATATCTTCTCCATTCGGCCATTTTATTATCTTATTTTTTTAATAGTAGTTTTTTTGGTATTATCTGGCATTGTCGTAACATCAGGAACTTTTGGTGAACCACCATTTTTAAGAGTATTCACATAATTTATTAAATCTTTATTGGATGGAGAAATTGAAAGCGCATTTTCAGCATAAGAAATAGCCGAAGCATTATTACCTCCGTTCTTTGCTATTTGAGAAAGCACAATCAATGCATCAACATAATCAGACTTTAAGGTTAGAGCTTTCTTGGCATAATCCTCTGCGTCTTTTGATTTATTATCAGCAAAGAATGTACGAGCAATTTCTAGCTTAAGCCCTGGATTTAGAGGATTTAAATCTGAAGCTTTCTTGTATGCTTCGATAGCCTTGTCATAAGCACCCGTCACACCAAGAGGAGCAACTGATCTATAAACAAAACCAAGCATCTGGTAATTTATATAATTATCTCCATCATAGATTACAGCTAGCCCAGCCCCATTTAAGGCTTTATCAAAGTTTGACTGCAAATCTGTCTTCTCTGTGTCAGACAAAGCAGAACCTTTGGCAATAAGTGCATTTAATTTTGCTAAATACACTTGCGCATAAGTTCGCAAATATAAATCATTAGAATAAAGTGATACTGCATTTATAACAGAAGATTCAGCGATTGGAATAGAACTAGCAGAGAGAGCGTCTCCGTAATAAGGTACAGAAGCAAAACGTTCTACATATTTGAATCCCAATGAGGCAGAAGCTATCATAATAAATACCAGAAATAATATAGAAAAAAAACTTTTTCTAGGATCATCAAGAAATGATATCGTCATCACACCATTTGGATGAACGTGAGAAGATAATCCGACGAATACTCCGACAAAGGCGAAAGCCATTAAAAATAAAACAGGTCCTGTCGAATAAAAGAAGGCTGAAACAAAAAGATATATGGAAATAACAAAAAATGTAGCAATATCCCAATTTAAACCATTCTTTATACTAGAGAATAAAGTCTTTATACCAGAAGAAATAAAAATGAAGAAGAAATAAAGCAGTGCGAGAAGACCTAAATAACCAGTAGTAGAGACAAAAGTGGGCAACAAACCAGAACCGGAATTAAAGTATGTATCCCAAAACTGAGTAGTATTTATAATACTTGGTTTATACATAGCCCAAACTTCTCCAAATCTATTTGGTCCCATACCAAATACAGGGTGATCTTTCAAGGCTTGACCAGTGACAGACAACGTAGCAGAAAAAGATGGACTGACTTCTACATTTGATATGTTTAAGCGATTTGGTAAAAATCCTCCTATAAACTGCCCAGACATAAAGAATAAAAGTGATATCATAAGTACTACAAAGGAAGCAGTCGGAAAATGAACATTCTCCTCGGTCTTTTTAGTACTACCAGAAGAGAAAGAAACCTTGTAGACAAAAACAACCAAGGAGAAAATTCCTAAAATAACCCAGATTAATGGAAAATTAACTACTACTACTGAAAAAATGGAAAGCAAAAGGAAAAGAGAGAAAATCCATTTAATGGATTTAGAAATAGAAAAAAATTCAATAACAAATATTGAAGTCACAGCCAAGAAACCAGCAAAGAGGCCAAAAGCATTCCAAGAACCCAATATATTGTCAGTTTTTCCACCTAGAATTCCCAAAGACAATAGACTTGGCATAAATAAATGAAAGACCTGGAAAATGAGAACAAATGCTGAAGACAAAATACTTCCAAAAAGTACCATTTTTGCATTTTTTGGTTCTTTTAATAATATGGAAGATATAAACATCAAAAGAAAACCAGCAAATATAAACCAGAAAGTACCCATATCAAACATCGTACCAAAAAAAGAAACTTTTGAAGCAGAAGAAAATACAGCCGATAAAAGAAAAGCCAGGACAACACAGAATCCACCCAAAATTATTTTTGATTTTGGAAGTACAACTTTACCATCAAAAAATCTAGCACCTGTCCAGAAAATAATAGATATAGCCAAACCAATTATTAAAAGTAAACCTTTTGAAGTCTCAATCGGAATCTTGGTAAAAGGTAAAAAGAAAACTGGTAAAAACACAATGACAACAAAAAGAGCCCAAAAAGAAATTCTATCTAAAATATTTGATAACATTTTATTTTTTAAAGTTAATAATATTAAAACGACGCTGATAACACATATTATAGTATGTATATACTAATAAATGCAAGCTAGACTACTATGTTGATAAGCCTATTTTTAACATAAATCACCTTTTTTACGTCTTTGCCTGAAATATGCTTCAAAACACCCTCGTCTTTTAGAGCTTTATCTTTTATTTCTGCTTCACCTGCATCTATTCCAACCATTATTTCTGCCCTAACTTTACCATTTACTTGGATCATTATTTTAATTTCTGTATCTTTTATTAAACTTTCATCCCACTTTGGCCAAGAAGACAAAATAATTGACTTTTTTTCTCCTAAACTTTGCCATATTTCTTCTGTGATATGTGGTGCAAAAGGAGCTAAAATTTTCAAAAACTTTTTATAATCTTTTATATCTATGCTTTCCATCTTTTCCATTTCCCCTGTTAATATCATCATCGAAGAAACAGCAGTATTGAAACGCATATTTTCTATATCCTCGGAAACTTTTTTAATTGTTTTGTGAAGTAATTTTTTTATGAAAGCAGAATTTTCTTGACAGGGTGTCTCGCAGGCCGACGGGCCGAGAGGTAGCGCTCCGCGAGCACGCGGAGACAGCGACCCTGGCAAGGAAGATTCTGCTGAAATATTCGCTCCTATTCTCCAAACTTTTTCTATAAACCTTCGAGAACCAATAATACTCTCCGTATTCCATGCCACGGATTGTTCAAAAGGTCCGATAAACATTTCATATAAACGCAAAGTATCAGCACCATAAGTTTTCACAATATCATCTGGGTTTATAACATTGCCTTTAGATTTGGACATTTTGTCTCCCCCTTCAGCTAAGATCATACCATGTGAAGTACGCTTTCTGTATGGTTCAGGGGTAGGAACAAGTTTTAAATCATATAAGAATTTATGCCAAAAACGTGAATACAAAAGGTGCAAAGTGGTATGTTCCATACCTCCGTTATACCAATCCACCCCGCCGAAGCCTTGCTTAGGCATAAGCCAATATTTTAAGTTTTTCTTGCTGGCAAATTCTTTCTTATTCTTTGGATCTGTGTATCGCAAATAATACCAAGAGCTTCCAGCCCAGTTCGGCATCGTATCTGTCTCCCTCTCGGCAGGACCTTTACATTTTGGACATTTTACATTTACCCATTTTGAAATATTCGCTAAAGGTGATTCTCCGTTGTCTGTCGGTTGATAATTTTTCACTTTTGGAAGTTCTACCGGCAAATCCTTCTCTGACACTGGTACAATCCCGCACTTAGCACAAAATATCACCGGTATCGGCTCTCCCCAGTACCTTTGGCGTGAGAAAATCCAATCTCGGAGTTTGTATTTTGTCACCATCTTTCCGCCCACAAATTCTGTAATTTGTTTTTTCGCTTCTTGTGAAGTTAAACTACTAAATTTACCGGAATTTACAAGAATTCCTTCGCCTGTAAATACAGAAAAACTCTCGTTAGTAAGTAAATTCCATCCCATAGCATTTTCATCATCTTTAATGAAAGAAATTACTTTATCATAATCAACCCAATGTAATTCGTGTTTTTCTTTTTCCTCTGCAATCACTTCTTCTTGAATATCACTTTGTAATTCAAAATACATACCATGAAAATGGGCAAATTTATTTACTTTCTTAGGACCATGATAAAATTTACTATGATACACTCCAATTTCTTTAATAAATTTCAAATCTGTATAACCGGTTTCTTCTCTAACTTCCATTCGTGCAGCTTCTTCTGGTGTTTGACCTTTTTCGATCCCACCAGTTACAAAAGTTCTCCAGTCAACCTTTTTCCATTGTAAACATAAATATTTATTAAGAGACCAATGTTTAACAATAACATCAACACAATTTCTTTCAATAAATGGTAAGTCATCTTTCGGTTTAGATTGTCCCGTCGCATTTATAGACAAACGTTCGACAACTGTTTTTACTGGCAACTTGTATTTTTTGGAAAATTCAAAATCACGCTCGTCGTGCGCAGGTACTCCCATCAAGGCACCAGTGCCATAATCTTCCATCACATAATCCACTTCCCAAACTGGAACATTCTCTTTAGTAGCCGGGTTAGTCACATAACGTCCAGTAAATCGATTCTCCTTCCCCGCTACAGCAATAAAAGTCGCGCCAAATATAGTATCCGGACGAGTGGTAAAAACTTCAATGTTATCGAACTTGATTAAAGCACCTTCGCTTTTCCCTATCCAATTTCTCTGTTGTGTTTTTACTCTTTCTGGATAATCCACAAAGTCTAAATCTTTATCAAGTCTATCTGCATATTTCGTAATCCCAAGCATCCACTGTTCCTTTTCTTTTTTTATAGTTTCTGTGCCACAACGTTCACATATCCCTCCCACTGCTTCTTCATTAGCTAAACCGATTTTACAAGAAGGACACCAATTGATATATGATTTCGCCTTATAAGCCAAACCTTTTTCTAAAAATTTCAAAAATATCCATTGAGTCCATTTATAATACGCTGGATCAGTAGTATTTACTTCTCGTGACCAATCAAAGGAAAAACCAAGCGTTTTTAATTGCTTACGAAAAGTATCTGTATTTTGCTTCGTGACTTTAGCTGGTTCTATGCCAGTTTTGATAGCATAATTCTCTGTCGGCAAACCAAAAGCATCCCAGCCAATCGGGTAAAGCACATTGTAGCCTTCCATTCGGCGTTTGCGGGAAATAATGTCCATCGCCGTATTAGACCGAATATGTCCGACATGAAGCCCTGAACCAGAAGGATATGGGAACTCAATTAAAGAATAAAACTTCTTCCCATCATTTTTTGCCTTGAAAGTTTTTTTCTCTTCCCAATATTTTTGCCACTTTTTTTCAATTTTTAAATGATTGTATTCTTTCATCTTTTTATGTTAAAGGGTATCTTTAACATTTTCTAGTTATCTTTAAATTTCTTTACTGCCACCCAAACCAAAATTACTAACGCTATTCCCAAAATAATCACTTTTATCAAATTATCTGCTGAACTCCAGTAACGCATGGAAGCTATTATAAAAGAAAGAATGCCAGCAAGAGACAACGCAATGCCAATCAACATATTCTTTTTTAAGAAATTTCCAATCAATACACATAATGCACCAAGCAAGACTAAAGTAATAAACACGTTTCTATCGTAAACTTTTTGCATTTTTTCAAATTCCTGTTGTCTTAAAAAATCTGCATTACAATATCCTGGCGGAATTTTTATATTATCAAAATAAGAACTTCCAGTTTTAACAGAAGGAGGATTGACTATCCATTGTCCACCAACTTTTAGACAATCTTCTTTGGTGGTAGGTGCTTCTACAATTTGTTGCTGAGGAAGAAAAACATTATAGTCTGGTTCTTTATAAACTAAAGAAAGAACATAATTAAAAAACATATTAAGTACTATAACAATACCAATAATAAGAGTCCATTTAAGAACCTTTGATTGTTTATTCATTTCTCTATTCTACCAAAAAATTATTATTTCTCCAAAGTACTCCAAACAGCAGTATTGGCCAGAGAGATATTCCTATTGTTAGATTTTTCTAGTACACATAACTCCCCAACTTCTACTTTTCCATTAAAACTCTTCATCGCGTCCTCCAATGCATAGCTCAAAGACAAAGCCGAGGAATCAGTGGCATAAGAAGTCAGAATCACAAAGAGAGGATTACTACTTAGAATCTTTTTCACCCCATTCAAAAGCTCTAACAACTTTTCTTCTATTTTCCAGACTTCCCCTTTGGGCCCACGGCCGAACTTTGGCGGATCCATTATTATTGCATCATATTTGTTACCCCTTTTTGCTTCTCGTTCGATAAATTTTAATGCATCATCTAGAATAATTCGCATTGGCATTTTATCTAAGCCAGAAAGCTTTTGATTTTCTTTCAACCATTGCAAAGAAGCCTTTGAAGCATCCAGATGCGTGACTTCCGCCCCTGCATGTAGAGCAAACAAGCTCGCTACACCTGTATAGCCAAAAAGATTCAGGAATTTAAGACGCGGAGCAGGCGAAAGATTTTCAAAAAACGTGTGGGTTCCCTGTCCTTTTGTCCCCGAGGGCGCAGTTTTAAGAAAATTTTTCGCCTGTGAAGCTAAAATTTTATTTTCGATAAAATCCCAATGACTGGCTTGTTCTGGAAAAAACCCAAAATGTCTAAAAGGTGTCGGCATAGCATAAAACTTGATGCCTTTGTACGACATCTCCCATTTGTCAAAGACCGTCTTTGACATCTTCCAACCCGCTTTTGCGCCTTTCTGCGAACTCCAGAATTTACCATCTATTTTCTCCCAAACTTTTTTGGGCAAAGTCTTTCCCCACACAGCATCTTCATATGGACGTACAAAAAAATACTTGCCGAGTCTTTCTAGCTTTTCTCCTTCTCCTGTGTCTAATAGCTCATAGTCAATCCATCCATCAGTTTTAAAAATTTTAATTTCTTTTTTCATAAATTTAAATCAAAAATTCTACCACATCGCCGTCTTGAACTATGTAATCTTTCCCTTCGGTACGAACGAGACCTTTTGAGCGAGCTATAGTGTACGATCCATAATCAAGTAAATCCTTCCAATTTATGACTTCTGCACGGATAAATTTCTCTTTAAAATCATTATGAATAGAACGACCAGCTTCTGGAGCTGTTGCCCCTCTCTTTGTAGTCCAAGCCCTCGTCTCATCCTCACCTGTAGTAAAAAAAGTGATTAAATTTAGCATGTCATAACTGGCTTTTATCAAATTATCAAGTCCTGTACCAAAAATAGGATCAATCTCTATGTAAGGCCCTGGAAGTTTTTTCTTCCAATCACCACCCCCTACCCCCTCCTCCACAAGGCGGGGGTCAATAGCTGAAGTATTTAGAACATAAAGTGTGGGTTTGTTTATATTCGCTAGTGACAATTCCATATTTATCACTTCAATATCAAAAAGTGGATCTACCTTACCTGCCACATGGATAATGCTGTCATCTTCAAATATACGCACCACTTCTATAATGGCATCTACTTCACGAATATGTGAGAGAAATTTATTCCCTAGACCTTCCCCTTCTGATGCCCCCTTTACTAGTCCAGCAATATCCATAAACTCCACAACCGCAGGAATAGTTTTCTTGGATTTTGACATTACGGAAAGCTTCTCCATCCTTTCATCTGGCACAGGTACAATACCTACAGATGGATCAATAGTACAAAAAGGGTAGTTTTCTGCTGGAACACTTTTTTTAGTAAGCGCATTAAAAAGCGTCGATTTGCCGACATTTGGAAGTCCCACAATTCCTATACTTAAAGACATGTTTAAAATATAGCAGAATATTACTTTTTACTCAAAGGTACTTTTTTCTTCCATTTTTTGTTCAAATTTTTTATCCTCTTCAATTACCTTTTTATCTTCTTCTATTTCTTCTCTTCGGACGAAAGATTTGAAACGTTTCAAATTCCTGATGATATGGTGTCCTACTAGATAATGCAAAATCAATCCGATAAATCCGGCTAAAATGATGCCTAAAAGGATGTAAATTATATTATCTTTCAAAAATTTTATAAAAAGAGGCGGAGGAGTGACATCTATTGATACATCTCTCAAGTTCCCGGCTTTATCTAAAGCGCGCACTATGATCCGGAGTTCTCCATCTTTTGGTAATGGCACTTGAAAGGGGCTATCCGCTTCTTGAAACACTGGAGAGACTGTGACTGGTTGCTTTTTATCAATCACTCCCACCTCATAATGATCCACCCCGGATAGATTGTCCGTTGTGAAAAAAGAAACGAGAGTCCTGTCTGCCAAGATTATATTCGCTAATAAATAATTTGCCTCTGGTACAAAAACAGCTGGCGGAACAGTATCTATCCGGATCAAAAATGTGCCCGTCGTCCCCCAAACTTTACTCTTGCTTGCTTTGATATGGAAATACCACAAACCATCTGCTAGTTTCTCAAAAGCTTTGGTGGTATCAGTTGTATTGATAATATTTTCTGGAATAGTGTTTGGCATATTATCAAGCACATAACTAAAGCCTTCCACCTTGTCATCTTTTTCCCAAGAAAGTACTGGATTGTTATTGTTATACCAACTGGATTGAAATGGATGCGTATCGGAAAATATATTTACCCCGAGTGGAGCTTTGGGAGTGATGTTGTATTGTCCTCGATCAAATTCTACGATGGACTCCGTGCCTAGACCATCGTTCAACAATACTTTTGAATTAGCGCTAAAAGATACTATGGCTAAGCGGCTTGAAAAGTAATACTACCGACCAAACCAGCCTCTGTGTTGATGCCATTAGGCACGACTCCCACATATCGCGCAATTCCGCGAGTATTGTCATAGGAAGGAGCTTCTACCCATACCCCGATGATAGAGGTAGAGCTCGAAGGTCTGACGATAGCTAGTTTGTTCTTATCAAAATTTACAGTTAATTCTATGCCGTTAATGCTCCGGCCTTTAGTATTGACTAAGATCGGTACATCAAAAGTGGAACCTTCCACAAAGCTCCCACTCCTAGGCGACAAAGACACATTTACTCGTGAAAGGAGTTTAGAAGCATCCAAGTTATTGATACTTTGCGCATAAACAAAGTGCCCCAAAAAAGACGAAAAAATAATGCCACTTATTATAAAAACTTTTGCCAATCTGTTTATCATTTTGAATTCTCTTATGACTTTTCGATACCTTTTATTTCTTTAGTGACGATATCTTCTGCTTGTCGTAAATCCTTTTTCATATCTTTAATAAATTCCTTCTCGCTGGCAGATATTTTCTTACCCAATGCCTCATCTGCATCTTCATTCAAAACTTTAAATGATTTATGCACTAGGTCTTCGGCTTCATGCGCTTCTTGATGCACAAAAGACTTAAACTTTTTATTCTTTTTCAGATACAAAAGACTACGAAAAATTAAAATCAATAAAATAATAGATAAAATGAGCAAGGATATTCGTATCTCTAGACTTATATCGGAAAAGAAATTACCCACTTCAATTTCGATTTTATTCGATTCATAAGTATGAGTAAAATCTTTCAAAACCACTACCGAAAATGCATCATAAAGCCCTCGTTTCAAGGTCTTTGGCACAAGCTCTATAAACTCCCCGTTAGTGTCAGTGTCTCCTGTGATGAAGATTTTTACTCCGTCTTTGGATACAAAAGTGGTCAGAACTTGCGCTTCTTTATATTTAGAAGTTCCGTGGATAGCCTGTTCTCCAAATTTAGAAATTAATTCTATTTCAGGAGCAGTCAACGTAGCTGGAGCTTGAGGAGTTTCTTTTTCTACCACCTCTGGTACTACTTTTTCGGCTTTAGGAATCTTTGTTTTCTCTACTTGTTTTTTGGGTG
The DNA here is from genome assembly GCA_943350875.1 of Candidatus Nomurabacteria bacterium. Taxonomy (GTDB): domain Bacteria; phylum Patescibacteriota; class Minisyncoccia; order Phycocordibacterales; family UBA9973; genus UBA9973. The sequence goes on from CALRAL010000005.1 coordinate 32,320, forward strand.
TGATAGAATACGTAGCAGAATTTAAATTGCCTGTCACATCTGTACCCTCACCATCGTTAGCCAAGATCTTCCCATCTTTAAAACTCACTTTGCCAGTACCTTCTTTCAAGGCTTTGAGTTTAACACTTACCACCGTGCCACTAGCCCCACCAAAGCCACCGAGCGTCACACCTTCAAATAAAACTGTTCCAGCTTTTCTTGAAATAGAGGGCTCACTCACCCAGAAATTTAAAATAGACCCGCTTTTAGACACTGACTCAATGGAAAATAAATCAGTCGGGAAAGACACATTCCCGGAGATAGCATTGATCGGCGCAGTACTAGAAACCATTACTTTTACTGTCATTTTATCCCCTACTTCAAAAGTATCGCTGGCAGGAGAAACAGATAAATTTGCAGCTGAAACAGAAACTGGTAAAATACCAAAAACAAAAATGAAAACTATTATTTTACAAACCTTCGAGATCTTGGCCATAATTTTTTATGAAAATAAAATATACTAAATAATACTATTATTATAGCAAACAAAAGTACATTGTTATACCATTTTCTGTTCCCCTCTTGTGGATCAAACACTATTATTCTCTCATTCCCTTTTTTATCAACCGCTTTGATGTAAATGATTTTGTTTAAATTTTGATTTTGGAGTAGATACGGACTCACCGCATTTTTAAATTCTCCAGATCTGCCTTCACGCACTTCATAATGGTCTACACCAGAGATCTTATCTACGGTTGAAAAAGCTACGAAATTCTGACCTCCAAACAAAGCTTCATCATTACCAATAACAGGAGTGAAGTCTTCAGGTAACTCTTGATCCAACAATTCTTCTTTATGATTTACACTACTTTTTGTAGAAATAAATAAATTCGCATCTTTTTGAGTAAAGTCTATCTTCGTCCCCTTACCATCATTTCTTAGAATTTTTATATCTGCCAATGAAAAAACTGCTTGACCACTCTTTTCAGATTTAAAAACTAAGCTAAAAACACTGTTCTGGCCACTAAAACCAAGTGGGGTAATACCAGAAAAGAAGACAGACCCTTCTTTTTCCAAATGTGGCTTTTCCACCCAGAAACTTATCACTCCGCCACCTTCACGCACATCTTTAAATTCTAACAAGGCATCATTGAATTTGACTCTGCCTTCTACGGCGTTGATAGAACTTACAGAATTAATCTCTATATTTAATAAAAATTCTTCATTCAAATCCACACTTTTTTTATCTAAAGAAAAATATATTTCATCCGATGAAGCCTGCACAAAAATAAATGAAAATACGAAAAAGCTTAATATAAATGTAGGAAATAAAATTATTTTAAAAATGTTTTTCATGTTTTTTACCCCATCTACTACCCCGTCCAATTATAAGCCAAAATACTAAAATCAACCAAGTCGATCTTACCATCATTGTTTAATTTTGCTGATTCTACTGCTTTAAAATTCGCCCCGAGTGGCTTTTTATACCAAAAAGCAGCGATAGAGAAATCCACCAGGTTTATCTTGCAATCCCCATTCAAATCCGCTTTTAGGTTGCATTTAGTCAAATCCTTTTCTTTTGTTTTAGTACCCACTAGGAACCCTACTGAAGCGCCATAAGGACTAATGACTTCTTCCTTGCTGGCTTTGGAACGAGCCGAGTGTTTGCCGAGCTCTAGAACCGAAGTATCAAAATTGAGCAAATACACTCCGTTCGTGTCAGCTTTTCTTTTAATAAAATATTCTTGTTCAGAATTGACATTGATGGTCACTTCAGCTGATTGAGCACTTTGTCCGAAAACTGTGATGTTTTCACCCTTTTTCACTTCTTCTTTGTCCACAGTGATAGTCGGGGCGATAAATATGCCCCCGATGTTCGTGATCACCCCAGAGGTAATGAAAATAGGAAAAGTAAATGGATTGGAACGAATTCCATTTTTATCTATTCCATAAACTGAAAAATTGTAATTCCCAGTGGACAGATCAGAAAGTGAAGCAGAGAAATTACTATCTGGACCAGCGATAGTCGTGACTACGATTTGCCCATCTTTTAGAATAGTCACTTTACTTAGTGGATACGCTCGTCCAGAGAAATTCACCCCAGTCTGCTGTCCGTTGTTATTTCCACCTCCCCCGCCACCTCCTCCTCCGCCTCCGCCACCACCTCCCCCCCCGCCATTTCCAGGTGGTGTGACAGGAGCCGTAGGTGTGGCACTCACTACAGAGGACATAGACAAAAGTGTATCATTAGAAAAAGAACGGACTTTAAAATAATAAGTGGTGCTATTCGTCAGTCCTGTTTTGGTATAAGCTAAAACATTCCCGACATTGGTATAAGTGTAAGTTCCCGCACTGGCAGTGCTGACCCCCACTTCATAACTATTCACTGTCGCGTTGTATCCTACCGAAGCTGTCCAAGTGAGCGATACCTGCGCATTACCAGCTGTGGCAGACACTGCGGAGGAAGAAGCAGTGGGAAAGTTCAGAAAACCATAACGACTTAAAAAAGAGGAAGAAGAACCAGTGCCCGAAAACAGAGTTTCCCCGACACTTTCCAGCTTGAAACTTGTGGATGTGCCATATCCTCCACTAGTGCCTACCACCGGATCACGAATGATAAAACTGGTACTGCTCAAGTCCCCCGCTAAAGCATTTTGAGCTAAAAATATAGAAAATATGATTATTAAAAGAAAATTTCTCATTGTATTGTTATCCACATAATATGCTTGACTTTATATTCCAAACTGATATATTAAATACATTATGGCTTCGGCCTCCGAGAAATCCCGCGAAAGCGGGATTTCGATTTTATATACTATCCTTGAAAACTTTCATAATTTTATTAAAACTATCTATTGATAATATATCCACTTTTCTTAATAATCTTTTATTGCTAATAACACGGGCTTGGGTCAATTTCACCCATACAGGCTTTTCTCTGTATTCACCAGTTTTAACGTCTTTTGTTTTTATAAAAATTTTATAATGGAATTTGTCATTTCTTTCTCTGCTTGTAATTGGTAATACAAGCATTGTTTCTTTATTATATACGTTGGCAATTAAAACCGGTCTTTCAAAATTATCATTCTTTCCATCTATTTCTGCTCCTAAATTTAATCCTAAAGAACACCACCAAACTTCTCTGGGGTGCGCAAAAATCTCTCTGTTTTCTTTTTCAAAAATCTTCTTCAAATTATTCCACGTATCAAAATCTTTCTTCATATATAAATACTAAGGTGTCACTGTATTGTCAGGACTGAGAGGGGCATCACCACCCCCATCCCCTCCTTGATTAAGCCCGTCTACAGGCGTGGCAGGGATAGGTGTCGAAGGAGACGGGGTGGTAATTTCTTCTGAATTTGGAATTGGAGTTAAATCACCACCCCCATCCCCTCCTTGATTAAGGAGGGGTGCCGATTCGAGAGGCGGAGTGGTAACTGGTTCTGGAGCAACTGGAGTTAATGCATTCCCTGTCATCATCGTCTCTAATTTGTCACCATCTATACAGACTTCATTTCCATCACTCTTTTTTAAACAAATCTGCTCACTGTGTATTTTCTTCGTAAATAATTCATCAAAGTATCCACGAATCGCCGTCACCCGGGCACTCATAAAATCCACCAAGAACTTTTTCCCTTCATTTACCTTATTCATAACAATTTCTACGGGATCAAATGGCGTTTCAGTTTGGATGTCAGTGATAGAAGTATGCTCGTCACTGATGGTAATAAAATCAGCAAGGTTTTGGTTGCCAATATTTGGATCATATTGGCCAGGATTAATAAACACCATTACTTGTCCAACTTCATTATTACCAGTGTATGGTTCTAGCGCAATTCCAACTACCATACCAGCTTGATTAGCTTTCATGGCTACTCCAGGAGTAGAAGAAGAAGTTAAATAATCGCCAACTTCAATAGCACCATTTTCACTTGAAACTTTTACCATCACACGACCATTTAGAGCAATAGGCTTGCGATTGTCAGATTCTTTTATATTATAACCAATACTATTAAAATCTCCTGCTTTAGTTACATCAGATACAACACCAATTATTTTCTTTTCATAAGGTAATGATGTTTTAACTAATTTAGATACACGCTCATTATCTGTGGTAGTAATAAAATCAGAACCCGTCATGACTATATCACCAACATCGACACCAACATCGACAGAATACATTTCCATGTAGTCGGCACTTACTGTAGTCAAACAATCAGTTATAGCTTCGGTCTGTGCACCATTGTTTGCATGACACAATGCAAAAGTATTGGAATTAGCAAAAGTAGCAGTCACATTACCACTACCATCAACTGACCAACCGTTACCGGAGACTTGTTTATCCCAACCTGTACCAATTTTTATACCATTTTCTGTACCTGCACCAGCAGAGGTCAAATTTTGAATAAAAATACCATTCAATGTACCAGCAGCTGGACCAGAAGTAGTAGGTGCAATAATATTGATACCACTCATAGTACCACCAGTTACAACAGCACCTGAAGCTGGGACAAGAACACGTACCCCATCGGCCACAGCAGTTCCAGCTGTTTGAGTAAGTACAGGTAACACTACATTCAATCCACGCCAATTAGCTGTACCGGTATTAGTAGTTACCGCACCCGCAGTTCCAACATTAAATGCTGCATAATTGCCAGTACTAGAAGTTATAGATATAGTTGGAGTTTTAGCATTTATAACAGTCACATCTTGTGCAGCTACAGGAGTGGTAACATTTGTATTTAAATCTAAAGATATACCAGTAAGAGCAGCGGCACCTTGAGTAGAACTTGATGGAAAACGTAAATTTACAATAGTACCAGAAGTATTAGAAGTATCTAAATCCACTAATGTTCCTGTTGTGAGTGAATTACCAGCAAAAACAAAAGCTGAAGAAGTGGTTGTACCAGTCGCAACTTTTGAAGTGAATGTTTGAGCACCAGTTCCAGTTTTAAAATTAAGTGCTGTAGCACCCGTCACGTTACCTATGGTCGCTATCCCCTTAAATGCACCATCCATGATATTTACTACATTGTTCGTTGCACCACCACTAGCAATATTCACAGTTGTGACTGCGCCACCACCTATTTCACCTAGATATATAGCTCCTGTTTGTGCTGCACCACCAATAACAATAGTACCAGCTGTAGCAGCAGAAAGACCAATAGCAGCTGTAGCAGCTGTAGTACCAGTTGATGATGTGCCACCCTTTATTAATGTTATTGAAGACGTAGTATTTGCACCTACAGTAATAGTCTTTGCCAAAGCAGATGTTCCAATATTAAGCGCTCCAGCGGTTCCTCCAGTACCCACATCTAAAGTCACTGCACCAGATGTACTACCTGCAGTCACAGTACCTGATTTTATTGTTACTGCTCCAGAAGAACCAGATGTAGCTCCACCAATACCAGAAGTTACTGAAATAGCGCCCCCATTACCAGTACTAGTTGTAGCACTAGCCGTACCACCATTTATAGATACTGCACCACCAGCAGCAGCAGTGGATGTGCCTATTGCAGCTCCAGCTGTTAATGTGATATCTCCACCTGCACCACCTGCTGTACCACCATTTATATTACCCCCATTGCCAGCAGTAAGAATAAAACTGCCTCCTTTTCCTCCTGTTCCTGTACTTGTTGGTTTACCGCCAGCACCCAAAGTCCAAGCAATACCACCACCGATACCAGCAAGACCTGTCACTGTATCTCCACCGCTACCAAAGGTAAAAGTCATTCCCCCACCAGTACCAGCAGAATTACCACCAGTACCAGAATTATTACTTCCACCATTGCCACCAGTTAAAGTAAGAGCATTTCCACCTGTTCCACCTGATTTAGCACCCGAAGTCGATGCACCATTACCACCTGTTGCTGTAATACCACTTCCAGCAGTAGATACACCAGCAGTAGATACACCACCATTACCACCTGTTGCTGTAATACCACTTCCACCATTGCCACCAGTATTACCAGCACCTACAGCAGCACTACTCTCACCCCCAGTACCACCATATGCTGTAATACCACTTCCACCATTACTACCGGCAACAGAAGAACTACTACCACCCACTCCACCAACAAAATAAGCCGCGACACCACCTGTATTAGTTGTCAAATTACCTAAAGGAGAACCTTCACCACCTGTATCCTGAGTACCAGAGCCACCAACAAAATAAGCCGCGACACCACCTGCTTTATTACTTAATATGGTAGCATCATAACCAGCACCATAAATAGCAGCAGGGAACTTATCAGGCGAAGTATCATTAGCAGTATCAGTAAAAGCTGTATCTACTGTAAGATTTGTATCATCAGTTATTAATATAACAGTTCTGGTTTCACCTGTGACAGTAATCCTATCACCAACTACTAGTTCAGTAGTAAAAAGAGTACCAACTCCCACAACTGCAGTAGAAGCTGTAGCGTCAATGCTACCCGTTAAGACAGAAGTAGTAGCACCAGTGAAACTTCCTGCCCCATTAACAGAAAGTTTAAGAATTGGTGCTGTTGTTCCAATTCCTAACCTATTATTTGCCTCATCATAAGCTGAAGTTCCAAATAAGATTTTACCTTTTGTGGCATTAGAAGTAGATTGCAAAGTAAGCGTTCCAGAAGCAGAAGTAGAACCTATGACTTTGGGTGTAGTGATATCTGTGGTAAAAGTTGGAGAAGTGGCTAAAGCAAGAACTGTGCCACTTCCTGTTGTAGTCATTTCTCCAAGCACTCCAGCATTGTCATACAAAACACGAGTACTTGTTCCACTTGTAATAGTAGTAGTCCCTACTGTTAAACCGCCACCAGCTGTTACCCAAGTAGGAGGTAAAGTTGTTCCATTACTTTGCAAAACTTGACCAGCTGAACCATTAGTTAACATAGCAGTTGTGCCAGCAGCTGATTGATATGGAATGGTGCCACCTGATCCACCAGCTAAATTTGTAGCTGTGGTAGCGCTTGTTGCTGTTCCTGCATTCCCAGAAATATTAATTCCAGCCGTTCCAGCAGAAATGTTAGCCGCTGTTAAGCTTGTTAAATTAGCTCCGGAAACTGCTCCAAATAAACCAGACCAAGTTCCGGAAGTGATTGTGCCAACAGTAGCAAGAGAAGAAAGTGTTGTAGCGCTAGTTAATGCCAAGGTGCCTGTAGCATCGGGAAGAGTGTAAACTCTGTCTGCTGTATTGGTATTGGTAAAACTACCATTGAAGGTATCAGCTACATTTCTTAATAACAATTTTGTATCATTAAATGTTTTAGCTCCAGTGACAGTTTGCGCAGAAGCGAGAAGCATGTCGCCGACACCTTTCGTACTTAATTGTGTTTGAATACCTGAAGTGACACCTTTGACATATGAGAGTTCTGTTAATGAAGGATATGTTGCAGTGGCAAGCGAACCTAAAGTATTAACTCCACTCCAATATGTAATTTCATTAACTACACCAGTACCAACTGCAGTTAAATATGACCCAGCTGGTTGTTTAGCGTTAAATGTAGACCAATCAGCACCGGTTAAGTATCCATCCACTC
>CALRAL010000006.1 GCA_943350875.1 Candidatus Nomurabacteria bacterium
CCACTCCAGCTGAAGCAGCTCCAAGTTTTGTTTTAATAGTGGCCTGTGTTTCATCTCCCGTATTAGTGCCAGAAAGAGAAGTATCACCAGTGAAAGTCAAAGTACGATCAGCATTTCCAACAACAATGTTTAAGACATGAGCGGCAGTTAGATTTTCCGCATCGGTGATTTGAAGATAATTGGAAGGAACGGTGTCGTCTTGGAGATAGATGTCACCAAAGTGAGCATCTTGAGTAGCAGTAGCAGAGTTAGAGAGAGCATCCGTGATACCGTAACCGGAGAGAGTAGTAGGAGTAGAAGTAATTTTAGAGAAAGCTAAAGATGTAATCCAAGCAGGATCAGCATATGAACCGGTAGCGTAAACTCCGTTGGTGACAGTGCCTGCATTCCCAGAAATGGAACCAGTGATAGCATTAGTGACGGTCATGTCTAAAGCATATACTCTTTTAGCTACTGCTAGACCTCCAGAAACAATAGTCCCAGCAGTAGTGGTATTGGTTGCTTCTGTTGTATCACTAAATGTTTTAATTCCAGCAATTGATTGGTTGGTGGTAGTCAAAACCGCTCCATTAAGAGAAGTTAGATATGTATTTGTATCATAACCAATTACTCCCCCAGAAGTCATATTTAAAAGATATGTCCCAACTGGTTCATCCGCTGGAAGGTAGAAACTAGCAGCGGAAGTCATGGCAGTGTTGGCTAACAAAGTAGCAGTGTAATCAGTGACTCCTTGTTCCGAATATATAGCTAAGGATCCATCGGCTCCACCATAACCAAGAGCTAGAGTTTGGAAAGTAGGTGTAGAAGTAGAAGTCAAAGCTTGACCAGTGTCAAAAGCTAATTGAGTGTCTCCGATAGAGTTAGCAACAATGTCGGCAGAAAGAAGTTGAGTGGAAAGAGTTAGGTCAATGGTAGAGGTATCGGAAATAGTGACAGCATCATGCCCTCCTGGGAGAGAATTAATTTTGTCATAGACTGCATTTTTAGTTGGAGCGTGAGTAATGTCTCCATCCCAACTAACCCCATAGACAGTGTCATCAATATTAGTTGCAGTTAAATATGACCCAGCTGGTTGTTTAGCGTTAAATGTAGACCAATCAGCACCGGTTAAGTATCCATCCACTCCAGCTGAAGCAGCTCCAAGTTTTGTTTTAATAGTGGCCTGTGTTTCATCTCCCGTATTACTTCCCGAAACAGACACTGCTCCAGCTCCGATAGTGAGGACGGAAGTATTGGCAGCATTTGCAGTTAAAGTAAGAGTCCCAGTGTTCACAGTGAGAGCCGTAGTGAAAGTGGCGTTGGTAACCGTACCTGCATTGCCAGTGATAGAGCCAGTAGCACTCCCAATATTCGGAGTGGTAAAGACTGGAGAATTAGCGAAAACCAAAGCTCCGGTACCAGTTTCATCTGAAATTACTCCCTTTAATTGTAAAGATGTAGTAGAAGCAAACTGACTGAGATCACTAGCAGTAAGTGCATCGCCTCCACCAGGAATCGAAGCCCAAGTGCCATTTCCTTTTAAAAATTTAGTACTATCTCCTGCTACTGTAGCTGGAACTAATCCCTTGACTCCACCCGCACCAGCATCAGCACCAAAAACATTTAACAAAGCTGTCGCTTGAGTCGCTGTGAGATCTTCAACATTTCCAGTTCCTGCTGTAGTTCTACCCTTGAAAGTAGAAGTTGAAACTGTGGACAACATTGTATTTGTCACTTTATTATTTCCAATTGTAGTGGTATTTCCAACGGAAGACACATCTCCAGAAAGATTTGCATTTGTTTTTACAGTCCCCGCACTTATCGCAAAAGCAGAAGAAGCTATCTGTTGCCTTGGAGTCAGAGTTTCAAAACTTGCACCTGCACAAGAGCTAGCAACTTGCGCTCCGACTTGCACATCCATAAAAGCTTGGTCATCAGTAAAAGCTAAATCAAGAGTGTCTCCTCCGGCAGAAACATCTCCGACATTTGCATCAAAGACTCCTGAGCGAGTGCTGATGGTCATTGTCGAAGGAGCACCCGCAGGCCAGATTTTCGCACCACCAGATGAAGCGTTGTAAATAGAAAATTTGTAACAATAATTTGTCCCACTCGAAGATCCGAGTAAATTCCCAGATGAATCTAAAAGTCTTCCTTGAAAATTAATTAAAGCAGGCACTCCAGTCGCAGATAAAACATATCGAGTAGGAAATAAATTAAAAATGGAAAAAATTACAAGAAAAAAACAGGTGAAAAAACGTGCTGAACGTTTAAAGTCCCCAGACAATTTTTTATTCCTGAATTTCATTTACTTACCCCTATATTTTACCATATTTAAAAAGAGCAAAGAAACACTTTTGCAAGTATTTGTGTGGATAAAAAACCTTTGCATTATCGTTAGGCCTTGCCTAACGATAAAAAGAAATTATTTGTCTAAAATCTCAAAATCATCGCCTGTTTTTGATGTAAAACTTTTGCCATTTGTGCGTAAAAAATACACTCCGTAACCTGCAATTCCTAAAAACAATGCAAGCCCAGCAAAAAACCAAAAAGATTTATCATTTTTACTTTTTTCATCCGGAGGCGTTGCCTCCGTAGTAGCTTGCGTTAGGTCTTGCCTAACGCTAATTGTAGATGCTAACAAATCCGGTGCTAGAATTTTTGTTTCATCTTTTTTTGTAGAATGCAGAAGCAAGGCTTCTGCATCTTTATGTACTTCCGGAGGGATTGTCTCCGTAGTTTTTACTTCTGCAACTGCTAAAATAGGAAGTGGTACAACTGCAACAATTGGTAAAACAGAAGCTCCATAATCAAAAATTAAATCCCCAGTTGAAGTTGTAAGTTTTAAATTCTTTTCATCACCTAAAATAAAATTCGTAATTTTGCTAGCTAAAGTAATTTTCTTTTTAGCTAAAATAATACTATTTTTTTGAAAAATAAATTTCTTCTCTAAAGAAGACAGAACCCATTTTGAAATATCAACGTCGTAAGCTGAATTATTTGTAATTTCTACAAAGAAATCTTTCTCTGTACCTATCTTAGAAATAGACACATTCATCGGTACTACCTTGATAGTAAATTTGCTAACAGTGTCTGGAACTTGAGAATAATTACTTGAATAATATTCCAAAGACACAGAATAATCCCCAGGATAAGCATAAGTATATATAAAACTATTTCCGTCATTTAATTCTTTAGAATTGCCATCTCCAAAATTCCAAAAGTATTTACCAGAATAGAGCAATTCGCCAGTTAACCCATAAGATACAGCCTGAAATGAAATTGGTAAGCCCACAAAAGCTAGCTTTTTATAGGTTATTTTAGTCTTTATTTTCTGTTCTTCTTTTTTAATCGGTGTAATGACAACAGCATCATTGGTGCCTCCTCCCCCACTCGTACTATCTGTCAGAGTATCACTAGTTCCAGATCCTGGATCAATTGGATTAGGGTCCGGAGGTGGTGTAGTGTCTCCGCCTGTATTTGGAGGATTTGAAGAAGTTTGATTCACTATACCCGGAGTCGGCGTTGCGCCTATCCAAGAGCCATTTATTTTTGACAAAGAATTACTAGATTCTTTGCTTCCACCCAAACTTGGGTCATATGTTACATGATCGAGAATTAATTTTGCTGGATCAGAAATAGCAATATAAGTATTAGTCCCGCTATCAGGGAGAGAAAGTGTAGACGCACTTAAAATCATTCCGGAAAAATTTAACCAAAGGTAGTTAGTAACAACAGTTGGACTTTTTGCAATAATTGCATATTCTGAAGGTTGTAATACTGTGGTACTTCCATTCCTAAGCGTAAGAGGACCTGAAGTTGCTTCACCATGAAAAAATCTATAATTATTTAAATCTACAGGATCACTTCCTGAATTATAAATTTCAACCCACTCATAATTACTACCAGTAGCTGGAGCATACATTATCTCATTTATCACTACGTCTGCTTTTACTAATAAAGGAGAAGAAAAGAACAACACGCCGCAAAGAACTAAAACAATTTTCTTGGGCATAAATTTTTTGCAAACTAAAATCCGCTTTCGGCGGAAATAATAATATGTTAGAATTGTAGCATGAAACAAATAGATTTCTTAGCAATTGGGGATATCGTGACTGATGCTTTTATTAAATTAAAAGATGCAGAAGAGCTGAGAAGTCACGGCACACTAGAGCTTTGTGTCCGTTTTGGCGACAAAGTTCCATATGAGTCTGTGACAGTATTACCCGCTGTTGGCAACAGTCCAAATGCCGCTGTCTCTGCTTCCCGACTTGGACTCTCTACTACCCTCATCACAAACATCGGCAATGATCAAAATGGTAGAGATTGTTTAACACAATTAGAAAAAGAAAATATAAATACAGAATATATAAGTAAACAAGATGATAAAAATACAAATTATCATTATGTGCTCTGGTACGATGTGGACCGTACTATTTTGATAAAACACGAAGCATTTGATTATAAATTCCCAAAGTTAGAAAAAGTAAAATGGATGTATTTGAGTTCCCTCGCAGAGAACTCCTTAGAATATCACAAAGAAATAGCAGAATATTTGAAAAATAATCCAGAAACAAAGCTCGCTTTCCAACCAGGAACTTTCCAAATAAAATTCGGCACAGAAGAATTAAAAGACATTTATGCCCGCACAGAGATATTCTTCTGTAATTTAGAAGAAGCTGAAAAGATTTTAAATATTGAGAGTAAAGACATTTTAACGTTGTCAAAAGGCTTGCATGCTCTGGGCCCTAAAATGGTCTCCATTAGCGACGGACCAAATGGAGCATATTTATATTTTAATGATGAATTATGGCAACTCCCAATTTACCCAGATATTGCCCCACCCCTCGAACGCACCGGTGCCGGAGATGCATTTGCTTCTACCTTTACAGCCGGCTTGGCATTGGGCCTGTCACCCCTGGAAGCATTTACTTGGGGACCAGTAAACTCAATGTCCGTCGTCCAACACATCGGCGCCCAAGCCGGCCTCCTCTCCCGCTCAAAAATTGAAGAATATCTAAAAACCGCACCAGAGGATTATAAAGTTAAAAAAATAAACTAAAAAAATAACCGTAACAAAAATAAATCTGTTACGGCCATTTAAACATTTTCAAAGTGTTGTTTGACACTTTTCAATAAAATATTCAATAGTTTTATTTGGTCTTTTGGTAATTTCTTCTTCAAAAGAAGGACTTGTTATTATGTTAGTCCAAGTTGTAAATACATTACCAAATTTTATTAAATTATTTTCATTAATTTCTAACTTTAAAACTTTTGTCTCATGATTAGAAAATAATGAAGAAGGTATATTTATATTTAAAAGATTATACAAAATACCTATAATAATTTTCTCAACAAATGAATCAGCATTAATGCTAATATTTAAAAAATCCTCTTGAATATTTACATTTAGATTACGCATTTTTGCCTTTCTCTCGAAAGACACTAATCTAAGTAAACCATTCTCTGAATCTTCTCTAAATCCAGCATAAAAAAGCTTTCTCCTGAAGTTTTCAATTTGCGACATACTTTTCCTTTCTTCTTGTTAAAAAATATGTTAATTATCAAGGTACTATATAAAAAACACTACCTATCTATATAAGTGAACACCTATTTAGCTCTATAGTCAACTTTAGATTTTTCTCTTTATTACTTTTCTGACTGCTTCTTTTATGGAGTCTTTGTCCATACCATAATGCTCTATGAGTTCATCTGGAGTCCCTGATTGGCCAAATTTGTCTTTGATTCCTAGGAATTCTATCGGTACCGGATAATTCTGCGCTAAAACTTCTGCCACAGCCGAACCCATCCCCCCCGCTACTTGATGTTCTTCGAGCGTTACGATAGCCTTTGCCTCTTTTGCCAGTGCAATTATTGCCTCTGTATCTATCGGCTTAATAGAAGACAAATTCATCACTTTTATTTTTATATTTTCACCCTCTAATTCCTTTGCAGAAAGTAATGCCCTATGAATGAGCCCTCCAGTGACAATTATTCCTACCTCAGCAAGACCGACATCTGGCATCCAATATATTTCTGCTTTACCGATTTCAAATGGAGTTTCTTCTGTGGTTATTATTGGAGTTTTTTCTCGCACCAGTCGTAGATATGCTGGCTTACCTGTTTTAGCCAGAGCAATTGTTGCCTTTTTTGCTTCTATAACATCACAAGGAGAAATCACATCTATATTTGGCATAACTCGCATCAGCGCAATGTCTTCAAGTGCCTGATGTGTACCTCCATCAGGCCCCACAGATATCCCAGCATGAGAACCCACTATTTTTACCGGTCTGTCATTGTACGCTATTGTTGTCCTGATCTGCTCCCAATTACGCCCAGGAGAAAACATTGCATATGAAGAGCAAAAAGGAATTTTACCCATCGCAGACATACCACTTGCTACGGTCACTAGGTTCTGCTCGGCCACTCCTATCTCCACAAACCTCTCAGGGAATTTTTCTTTAAACAAATGCATCTGGGTAGACTCTGTTAGATCTGCACAAAGAGCCACGATATTTTTATCTTGCTCTCCTGCTATTACGAGCCCTTGCCCAAAACCTTTACGAATAGGTAATTGCTCGCAATCTGTGCTGAAAATTTTTGGATTTAATTTTAATTTTGGATTTAACATAATTAATTTTTTAAAAATAGCTTTTGAAGGGGTTTTGAGCTCGACGGAGCGAAAACTTCAGGATTTTTTAAGCTTCAAAAAATTCGTACCGAAAAAAGTTATTTTTAATAAATTTCATAATTTACTGATGCTCGCTAATAATTTGCCCACCTAATGTTCTAAGCTCCTTCAAAGCCATTTCAGCTTCCTCTTTGGTTGGCGGTTTACCATGCCATCTATAATCCCGCTCAAATTCTTTCACCCCTTTCCCAGGTATAGTATGAGCAATAATAACCGTCGGCTTTTCATAAATAGCTTGTGCTTCTTCCACTGCTTCATTAAGCGCACTTAAATCATGTCCTCCGACTTCTATCATGTGCCAATTAAATGCTCTCCATTTATCTGCTAATGGCTCAAGTGGCATAACGTCTTCTGTCACTCCATCTATCTGAATATTATTTCTATCCACAATCGCAATCAAATTTCTTAATTTATTTTTCCCAGCAAACATTATCGCCTCCCAAGTATTCCCTTCATCATGCTCTCCATCAGAAATAAAACAATAAATAAATCTATCCTTTACTCCGTCCATTTTATCTGCCAAAGCCATACCCGCAGCTTGCGAAAGTCCAGCACCAAGAGGTCCAGAAGAAGTCTCTACATAGGGCAAATATTCCCTGTGTGGATGCCCTTGAAGTCGAGTGCCAAATTTACGCAAAGTCTTAAGTTCCTCAATGGGTAAATATCCAGCGTGTGCCATCGTCGCATATAAAACTGGGCAAATGTGCCCGTTGGAAAGCACCACTCTGTCTCGTTCAGCCCAAGTTGGATTCTTTGGGTCATGTTTTAAAATATGAAAATAAAATAGGGTAAAAATATCTGCCATGCCAAGTGGACCCGCAGTGTGCCCGCTCCCCGCTTCTACAAGCATAGAGATGATAGATTCACGAATGTCGTTCGCTTTTATTTCTAAATCTTTTATTTTACTGTCTGATAAAAATGCCATTAAAAAATTACAAATTCTTAAACTCCTCTATGGTTCTAATTATATCATCTGTATTGAAAATTGCGGAGCCGATGATGAGTTGATCTGCACTAGCATCGATGAGTTCCCCCGCCGTATCAAAATTCACTCCCCCATCCACAGAAATAATTAAATCTGGATATTTTTCTTTTAGAGTTTTTATATGCACCAAACATTTTTCATCAAATTCTTCACCCTGTATTCCCTCATGGTCGATGCCCATGACCTGCACGAAATCAATATGGTTTACCAATGGGAAAATTTGTTCCACTCCCATATTGGGGCTAATAGCTACACCTATCTTTATGCTATCCCTCACATATGTATCTATGCCTTCAACAAAATCTTTAAAAGCATTCACATCACCTATGGCTTCAAGATGGAAGATTATGGCTTTCGGCCCTAATTTAGTATAAATATCAAAATTCTCCACTGCATCCGACACCATCAAGTCAAGCTCGAAATCAATATCTTCCCAAAATGGCATCCCCTCTACTTCATTCAAAATATTTTTAAAATGCTGATCTAAATCAGCTTCCTCAAGAACAGACCTTTTTGAATTCTTAAGGTCTGTCCTTTTCCCAGCTGATAGAAAGGGCCATGTTTTAGACTTTACAAAAATTCCATCACAGATGTCTATTTGCACGAGCGGCACCACACCTCGCACTAAAGCAATTTTATTTTTCAAATCTTCGTAATTCTTAGGAAGTATCGCTGGTATTATTTCTGCCATTAAAATTTATTTATTCTTCTAATATGACGCTCATCTCCAGAGAATTTTGTATTTAGGAAAAGTTCTATAGCAAACTTAGCTTCATCTTCGAAAACAAACCTAGCTCCGATAGATAAAACATTTGCATCATTGTGCTCCCGAGAAACTTTTATGATATCAAAATTCCCTCCGTAGAATTCACAAGCTCTCACCCCCTTAAATCTATTCGCATTCATTGCTTCTCCTTCACCAGAACCACCTAAAACAATCCCTCTTCGCTCTTCGAGCTCAGGACCTTCGCCTATAGCCACGGCTTTTGCAACCTTTTCAATAAAATCAGGGTAATCATCGTCAGGTTTAAAAGAAAATGCACCTTCATCTACGACTTCATACAAGGCAAGACCTTGTAAATATTCCTTTATTTTTTCTTTTAATTCAAACCCTGCATGATCACTGCCAATATAAACTTTCATATTTAAATTATAACATAAATAAAATACACAATAAAAAACGCTCCGCAATTAAATCGGAGCGTTCGCTGATGGACCAGCATTTCCTGTGAGCCTAGCTCACAATTCTCAGAGCCATATGCGTGTGTTCTTACTTCTTGTTTTCGCTTGAAAACATAATTACAGCTTGGGTAATCATGGTTAGATTCCTCCAGAAAAATGGTTAATAAATATACTGCCTTGAACCCAGAACTTCTACATAGAAGAACTTTAATCTTTAAAAGATGATACTCAAAAAAATATAAAAGTAAATAGCAATAGTGGATAACTTTTATTTTATACTTTCTCCAGTTTTGATGACGTGGTCTACGAGAGTGTACGTGTACCCCATTTCATTGTCATACCAACCCATCACTTTTACCAAGTTCCCTCCGACAACACGAGTAAAAGAAAGGTCTGCAATAGATGCATGAGAATTGCCTAAAATATCTGAAGAGACTATCGGTTCTGTGGTGACAGCAAAAACTTTCTGCCAACAAGGTTCTTTAGAAGCTTTTGTTAGGGCCTCATTCACTTCTTCAACTGTCGTATTTTTCTTGGAGATAAATGTGACGTCTACTATGGATCCAGCCGGCACCGGCACTCTCATAGATATACCATCAAAAAGTCCTACCAAGTCTGGGAATGCTTTTGTCACTGCGATGGCTGCGCCAGTCGAGGAAGGCACGATGTTTTGCGCTGCAGCTCTGCCCTCACGCAGGTCTTTCTTGCTAGGGCCATCTACCAAGGATTGGCTAGCTGTGTATCCGTGAACCGTATTTAATATTGCTTTTTCTATACCAAATACTTCGTGTAAAATAGCGATAAGAGGGGAAGCTGCATTGGTGGTACAAGACGCGTTTGATGTCACATCGCAAGTACCGAATTTATCTTCATTTACAGACATTAAAATAGTTTCACCTTTAACTGCAGAAGCCTTGCTTTTGCCAGTTTGCAAAAGCAAGGCTTCTGCAGAACTTTCTTCCTTGGCTGGAGCAGAGATAACTACCTTTTTAGCCCCAGCTAAAATATGTGCATTAGCTTTATTATAAGAAGTAAATAATCCTGTAGATTCTACTACCACATCAATACCGAGATCTTTCCAAGGAAGCTTCGTCACTTCTTTTTCTGAAACAAATTTTATTTTCTTACCATCTATGATGAGATCAGTCCCTGAGACTTCTATATTGTGTCCCCATTGTCTATACACTGTGTCATATTTCAAAAGATAAGCAAAATTCTCCACTGAACCCAAGTCATTCACAGCCACTATCTCTATCTCTGGCCTGTCCCAAGCGATTTTTAAAAATGCCCGACCGATCCTCCCAAAACCATTAATACCAACTTTTATTTTTGTCATAATATTTAAATAAATTTTAATACCCAAATTATAGCATAAAAAGAAAAAAGAGCATCGCGTTTGTTAACGAAATGCTCTCTTTTTGACGATGGCCGTCACCCGTAACTTAAAAGTTGTTACCACTCTTTAGATATACTAAAACTCATGTCATAGTACTGCCTCCACATCCCAATGTCTCCGGTCGGTGTAAAATTCCACGCGCCAAAAACAAAACAAGATAACTTTGGTTCAAGGTAATAACCTTTTCCCAAAGAAATGTCCGTTTCCACGACTGGCGTGAAAGCGATTTTACGAGACCGAAATACACTTTTCGGATCAGTAACAGTCGTTGGTCCATCTCCATCATAAACGAAGACAGATTTCACACCCCAAGCGGCGGTATAGTAATAAATGAAATCACATCCAACTCCAAGCCACTGTTGACTTGGAAAAGGATACATTACAGCTTCCAAAGCAATACTCGAATGAATTCGAGGTGACCATGAGGCTTCGAGTTTTACCGGTAAACTTCCACCAAATCCAATTCCACCACCGAGAACAAATCCACGGTGATAATCGAATAAAGTAGAAGTAATCCAAGAGAAATTGCTCTTTTCTTGCACAGAATATTCTAGCCAGACTACTTGTATAGTCATAACCTCACAACTCTCCTTAGGAGAAGGATATCTTGTATAAAGTTTGTTATTTACTGTATCATACGTAACAGCTAAAACAAAAATTTTGTATGTTGGGCTTGTACTGTCCTCATCCAACTTAAAAAATAAATTAGATACATTAACGTTATTCCCAACTTGAACCTTCAAGATGTGATTAATTAAATCATAATCGACGACATTCCATGTTTCTTCCTTAGAAAAATTCAAATTAAACGAAGTGTTAGAAAACACGAATTCTCCGTCGTCATTAATTTCAATTTTCCCAGTGGGTTGCTTTTTCAAAGTAAAACCACAGGATGGCATTACCTTGAGTGACTTCAATTGACTCATTGTTAACTTACCAACATCAGGTCGAGTAAGTGCATAACGAGTTGGTGTTGCCCACGACGTCACCGTCGTGAGTGTTAATAAAAGCGCAAAGATTGCGCGTGCGATTTGTTTCATTGAGAAGGCCCTCCACGGCCTGATTTATTGTTTCTAGATATTGTGAATTAAAAAAATTATTTCAAAAGATAGCCTTAGAGGCTACCCGTACTTTCTGTATATAGTATATACCTTTTTGAGGAAAAAGTCAAGACCTTTTCAAATAATTATTTCGTGTCCTTATAATATAAGGCTTTTAGAGGATTTATGATATTATTTGTTAAAATGCAAACGAAAAACGGTTTTATACACTTACATACTCATTCTCACTATTCCCTGCTCGATGGGCTTTCAAAAGTCGAGGATTTGGTAGCTCTAGCTAAGAAGTTTAAGATGCCGGCAATGGCCATCACGGACCATGGGAACATGTACGGAGCGATAGAATTCTACAAACTAGCTAAAAAAGAAGGCATCAAGCCTATCATCGGTTGTGAAGTATATGTGGCAGAAAGAAAATTATCTGATAAAGAAGCCGGCATAGACAACAAGCGCTATCACCTCATCCTCCTCGCCAAAAACTTGCAAGGTTATAAGAACTTGATGAGAATTGTGACAATATCAAATCTCGAAGGATATTATTACAAACCTCGTGTGGATGAAGAATTATTAAAGAAATATGGTGAGGGTTTGATCTGTCTGTCTGGATGTATGGGAGGGAAACTTTCTCGCTCCATCCTCGCCGGAGACATCGAGAAAGCAGAAAAAATAATAAAAGAACACCAAGACATTTTCGGCAAAGAAAACTACTTTTTAGAAGTACAGTCTCACCCACACGTCGAACATGACAAGGAGCTTCGAGATAAAATACTAGCGCTCGGCAAGAAATTCGATATAAAAACTGTAGCCACTCAAGACTCACATTATCCTTGCAGTGATGACCATAAAGCGCACCATACACTCCTCCAGGTAAACACCGGCGCTGAAGGCAAAGACAGCAGTAAATTTGAATTTTCAGATGATGATTTCTCTTTTGTGGATGAAAATAAAATGCGAGAATTCTTTGCCGATACGCCAGAGTCAGTGGACAACACTGTGTGGGTTTCAGGTATGTGTGAAGATTATGAAATAGAACTTGGAAAAGCATATTTCCCAGAATTTAAAATCGAAGGTGATAGAGACCCAAATGAAGTATTAAAAGAACTCGCCTACAATGGCTTCCCTTTCAGGAAATTAGAACAAACAAAACTATATTTAGACAGACTGGAATACGAGCTTGAAATCATAAAACAAAAAGGTTACGCCACATATTTCTTGGTAGTTGGAGATTTACTTCGTTTTGCGAGAGAAAATAATATTCTCACAAATATTCGAGGTTCCGTCGCTGGCTCCCTTACTACTTATTTGCTCGGTATCACGAATGTGGACCCATTAACTTACAAACTTCCTTTTGAAAGATTCTTAAACCCTGAACGTCCGTCTCTGCCTGATATAGACATGGACTTTGCTGATAACAGACGAGATGAGATGATCGCTTATACTAAGCAAAAATACGGCGAAGACAGAGTAGCACAAATAGGCACATTTGGAACGATGATGGCCAAGGGTTCTGTCCGTGATGTGGCTCGCGCTCTCGGTTATGAATATGCTGTCGGAGACAGACTGGCCAGTATGATTCCCCTCGGTTCTCAAGGTATGCCGATGACCATAAACCACGCATTTGAACTCGTACCAGAACTTAAAAAAGCATACGACACTGAAAAAGATACCAAAGAAATAATAGACTTAGCAAAAAAGATGGAAGGCTGTGTCAGGCATGTGTCAGTACATGCGGCTGGCATCGTGATAGCGCCCAAACCACTTTATGAATTTACTCCCATTCAATATGACCCAAAGGGTGGAGACGTCATTACCCAGTATGATATGTACCAGATAGAAGATGTGGGCTTACCAAAGTTTGATTTCTTGGGTATCAGAAATTTGGCAATACTGGCAGATGCAGTAAAAATTGTGAAAAAAATACACAACATAGATGTGGATATTGAGAATGTAAAAGTGAATGACAAGAAAACTTTTGAAATGCTCGCCCGCGGAGAAACTATGGGACTTTTCCAATTGAATGGTAGCGGTATGACTGCGTATCTTAAACAATTAAAACCAAGCTCAATACATGATATCAATGCAATGGTGGCACTCTACCGTCCTGGACCAATACAGTTCATCCCGATGTATATAGAACGCAAACACAATCCACGACTTGTAAAATATTTAGACCCGATGCTAGAACCGATTTTAAAACAGACTTACGGAGTGCTGGTGTATCAAGATGACTTACTTTTGATAGCCATCAATATCGCTGGATATAGCTGGGGAGAAGCAGATAAATTCCGTAAAGCTGTCGGTAAAAAAATACCTGAGGAAATGGCAAAGCAAAAAGAACATTTTATAAATGGCTGTGTAGAACA
Source organism: Candidatus Nomurabacteria bacterium (assembly GCA_943350875.1). Classification (GTDB taxonomy): domain Bacteria; phylum Patescibacteriota; class Minisyncoccia; order Phycocordibacterales; family UBA9973; genus UBA9973. Next base: position 13,652 of record CALRAL010000006.1, read on the forward strand.
TAGCAAATGGCCGTTAAAAAAAGCGCAAGAACTCTGGAACCAGATAGAACCATTCGCGGCTTATGGATTCAACAAAGCTCACTCTGCGAGCTATGGACGTGTGGCCTACCAGACTGCCTATATGAAAGCAAACTTCCCTGTCGAATACATGTGTGCGGTGCTCACCGCTGAATCTGGCGATGTGGAGAAAATAGCAGAGATAGTACATGAATCTGAAAATATGCACATTAAAATATTACCGCCAAATATCAATGAGAGCTTCAAGGGATTCACTTGTATTGATGATAAAACGATTCGCTTTGGACTTTATACTATTAAAAACTTCGGCTCAGATATCGGTGAAGCGATAATTGAAGAGAGGAAGAAAAATGGCAAATTTAAATCCTTGTCTGATTTCCTAGATAGGATAAAACATAAAAATTTGAATAAGAAATCAATGGAAGCACTCATAAAGTCGGGTAGTATGGATGAATGGGGTGATCGTAAAGTATTACTTCTAAACCTAGAAGATATGCTCGCGTACAATAAAGAAACAAGTAAACAAAATGAAAATCAGACTTCTCTTTTTGGAACCTTACCACACACCGAAATTCCTTCTTTTAAACTAAAGGACGGAGAGGTAGCTACGGCAAATGAGAAATTATTATGGGAGAAAGAATTGTTAGGACTTTATATTTCTGGACATCCGCTCGATAGAATTCGTGAAAAGCTAGAAAAAAGAGAGATGAATATTAAAAAAATAAAAGAAAAAATGGGCAACGGGATGACTGTGACCATCGCTGGGATTATAGAGACAGTCAGACCCATAGTGACAAAGAGTAACGAACGTATGGCATTTATTAAAATCTCAGATTTGACTGGTTCGATAGAAGCGGTAGTTTTTCCAAGCATTTTTAAAGAATCCACTGAAATAATAGTCCCAGAAAAATGCATCGCTCTATCTGGCAAAGTCTCCCTCCGCAACGGCGAAAAAAGCATTATAGTGGAGGCGGTGAAGGAGGTTTAATTCTAGCCCCCTGACAAGGGGGTCGGGGGGTTGTATTTTTCAGTTGTTTTAAATTCAAACCCCCTAAATCCCCCTTGTCAGGGGGACTTTGATTTATATTTTAAAAGCTCTAAAAATGACAAAAGGCAATCCAAACTAATGAATTGCCTTTGAAAATAACTGATGCAACGGCTTCTAAAAAATTCGTAATATAGATACAAATTTTTTATGCAATGATTTCCAATAGAACGTTACAGTGGGGAAAGAACCCAATGCAAAACTTATTATAAATAATACAATAACTATACTTTTTAAAAATATAATATTTTCAAAAAATATTAGAAGAACAAGTCCCAAAGCCGAAACAAATAAAGCCGACAACGAATAAGCAAGATAATAATTACAATTAATTTTTTCCATTACAAATAACAAAAAAGATGAGAAAATTGGAACTTTGGGTGTTCCATTAACCCTGTTTACCAAAATGGTAAACTCTGTATAAAGTATAGCATAGTCCACATCTTTTGTCAAGCACAATTTTTGGCTTTTAAAATAAGGGTATTTTGAAGCCCCCTGACAAGGGAGAAGTTGGAGATGGTTTTAATACTAATCAAACAAACTCCCGCCAGAGGCGGGCAGGCATCGCTTTATTGGTTAAAAATGCTCATAGATTTATCATAACCTTCCACAAATATCATTTCCACAGCTTCGGCTATTTTTTTGGAAAGTTTTTTGAGTATTTCTAATTCTGATTTTTTGTATTCACCAAGCAAGAATTTCAAAACATCTTTCTCCCCTTTTGGCTTTCGAAGCTTTCCGGACGGAGTCTCAGGGGAAATTCCAATCCTAATTCTTACAAATTCTCTAGATTTTAATTTCTTAATAATTGATTCTAGGCCATTATGTCCGCCAGAACTTTTATCAAAAGAAATTTTCATTTTACCTATCGGTAAATCTATATCATCATAGATGACTATAATATCTTTCAAATTTAATTTATGCTTGTCTTTCACATGAGCTACAGCAATTCCAGAATTATTCATAAAAGTCGTAGGTTTGATATATTCAGTCGGCTTCCCTCCTATAGAATCTTTGTAATAAAGTAATTTAGTACCATTGGCTTCTTTCCAATTCACCTTTCTTCCGAGCATAAAATCAAGCATCATAAAGCCAGTATTATGCCTTGTATTCTCATATTCTTCTCCCGGATTCCCAAGTCCTACAACTAATTTCATGAACCTATAATAACATATAAATTAAGTTGAGGTTTTTATTCCAGAACAAATTTACTAACACTGTCAAGTTTTTTATATGCTATTATTGTGGATATGGAAGATTTAAATAATAATTTAGAAAATAAAGTAATAGAGGAAATTAAAAAGGAACCAGTAGAAACAAAAAGTCAGTCGTTTTGGGAGATTGTACGTTTTATAGCTTTGGCACTCATTATAGTCATCCCCATTCGAGTTTTTATAGCTCAGCCATTTATTGTCTCTGGATCTTCGATGTTTCCCACTTTCGAAAATGGTGAATATCTGATAGTGGATGAGATATCTTACAGATTAGAGAATCCAAAGAGAGACGATGTGATAGTTTTCAGATATCCAAATGATACGACAAAGTTTTTTATAAAAAGAATCATTGGTCTGCCAAATGAAAAAATAGAGATAAAAGGAAATGAGATAACCATCACAAACGAAAAACATAAAAATGGCTTCAAGATCGATCAGCCTTATGTAAAAAACCCTTCAGATAACAATATACATTTTGAAACAAAAGATGGAGAATACTTCGTAATGGGCGACAATAGGTCTGCAAGCTCAGACTCTAGATACTGGGGTGCAGTTCCAAGGAAACTTTTGATAGGAAAAGCCTTTTTGCGACTTTTACCAATCAATAAAATTAGTGTATCTCCTGGGTCTTACAAACAAACAGAATAATTCTATGAGTAAAACAAAAACAACAAAAAATACAAAACCAAAAATGGAAGACATAGCTTCGCCCAAAGGAATGCGGGATATCATGAATGAAGAATATTATAGTTTTCAAGGGTTCTTTGAGAAAGCGCAAGAAGTGGCAGTGTATTATGGCTTTAAACCGATAGACACACCTATAATGGAACAAGAAGCAATATTTACTTCTAGCATTGGAGAAGGTACAGACATAATAGATAAAGAGATGTACACTTTGAAAACAAAAGGTGGCGACCACCTCGCTCTCCGTCCTGAACACACTGCTCCGCTTGCTCGAGCATATATAGAACACGGAATGCAAGCATTACCCCAACCAGTGATGTTTTACCAATATGGACCAGTCTTCAGGCATGATAAGCCTCAGCGTGGACGCTATCGTCAATTCTGGCAATTTGATTTTGACTCACTAGGAAGTGATAAAAGCATCATGGACGCCTTGGTCATAAAAACGGGTATCAGCATCTTAGAAGACGCTGGCGCAAAGAATCTCTCTATTGATATAAACTCAATCGGTGATAAAGAATGTCGTGGAGCATATATCAGAGAACTCACAAATTATTACAAAAAAAATGTTAGCTCTTTGCCTGCGGTAGATAGAGAGCGTTTAAAAACAAATCCCCTTCGTATCCTAGATTCAAAAGAAGAAAAAACAAAAGAACTAAATGTGAATGCTCCTGACTCTGTATCATATCTATGTCCTTCTTGTAAGAAACATTTCAAAGAAGTCTTAGAATATCTAGAAGAAATGGGCATAGAATATAATTTAAATAAGAATCTTGTCCGCGGACTTTCGTATTACACCCGCACGGTGTTTGAAATAATAGAAAAAAAAGGTAGTGAAGACGGAACACCACTCACGCTCGCTGGAGGAGGACGCTATGACTATCTAGCTCGCCAGATAGGTAGCAAGAAAGACGTGCCAGCCGTAGGGATGTCGATAGGAGTAGATAGGATAATCGGAGCCACTTGGTACAAGAAACTCGCACCACGCATCTTAAAAAAGCCAAAAATATATTTTATCCAATTAGGGACTGAAGCTAAATTAAAAAGTTTAAATATCATTGAGATATTGCGTAAAGCTCACATCCCTATAGCTCAATCCTTATCCAAAGACGGTATCGGATATCAATTGGCCAATGCTGAAAAGATGGGTATCCCTCATGCCCTTATATTTGGGGTCAAAGAAGCTATCGAAGATTCTGTCATAGTCCGTGATATGTCCAATAGATCTCAAGAAACTGTAAAAATAAATAAGCTAGTAGAGTATTTAGACAGTATTAAATAAAATACAACATGACGAAGAAAATTCTTCAAAAGGAAAACAAAGTACTTCGCGAAATCGCTAAAGAGGTACCTCTGGGAGATGTAAAAAAAACAAAAATACAAAAAGTTTTGAACGAAATGAGAGAAGCTCTGAAGAGCCAAAGTGATGGCGTGGCTATAGCTGCCCCTCAAATAGGATACTCTTTACGGATATTTGTCGTCTCTGGGAAAATATTCAATAAAGATTTTCTGCACCCTAATTATACACCAGCAGAAACAGAAAATATTGAAGAGACGAAAGAAATTATAAAAGATTTAATATTTATAAATCCTAAAATATCAAAACTCTCGCGTGACAAAGACTGGATGCCGGAAGGCTGTCTTTCTGTACGCTGGCTTTATGGTAAGACTTTCAGATCCAAAAAGACCACAGTAACAGCTTATGATGAAAATGGTACCAAATTCACCCGTGGCGCATCTGGGCTCTTGGCTCAAATATTCCAACATGAGACAGACCACTTAAATGGCACTCTTTTTATCGACCATGCCAAAGATATAAAAGAAGAATTGCCTAAATAAATTTTTTACGTACAAGTTAAAAACATCTTAGGAATCCACAAAATACATAAAACTATTGCCAGTATTACATAAGTAATCAGAATTAGGTTGTTTTTTGAGTACTTTTTTAAGACAAAAAATACTACAACCAACAATACTAAGGGTAATAAAGTAAAATACCAACTATGTAAAAAATTACTTACCTGTTCAGAAATAGACACAGTACAGTTAATTGTTTGCCCAAATTCATTTACATATGCCATACCATTAATCATACTATACTTCTTAATATGTACAAATAGTGCCAAAGCAAAGCTTTTGCGGATTATCTTTCCTCAATTTTAATCCAATCAAAAATATCTTTTTGAAATGCTTTTTGTGTTTGAAAATAATTTAAAAACTTACTTCTATCTATTATTTTACTTTCTATACGTGGAATTGTTAAATAATCAAAATAACTACTCCATTTATATGATTCTAAAAACTTTAAGGCTTTCATTTTGTCATCTATTCCTTCTTCTTTCCATTTTGGATTAATTAATCTTAATGGATTTAAATGAATATATGAGAAAAGATATTTTGCTTGATTTTCTTTATTCACATGCACAGACTTGAATTTCCCTTCAAATAATGAACCTGTTCTATGATATTTTGCATTAAAATATTTTGAATAAGCTGTTAAAACTTTTTGCATAAATATAGAAATAGCACTATTTTGCAGAAGCCTTGCTTCTGCATTAGCTGTTATATATAAATGAAAGTGGTTAGGCATAAGGACCCAGGCTCCAATAAAAACTATAGAATCCCCTTTGTCAAAATCCCATGCATCAATTTTTGCTCTTACAATCTGATCTCTAAAATTAATACTTACTGCAGAATTACACAAATATAAAATCTTTAAAAAACGATTTCTGTCTTCATCATCTAAAAAAATTTTCTGCTTACTATTACCTCTATTGAAGATATGATAATATTCTCCTAAAACAAGTGGGGTGTTACGTATGGACATACAATCATTATATAAAATACCTCTTGCAGAAGCAAGGCTTCTGCAAAAATTAGTTTTTGATATGATTAAATAATGAATAATAATGATTTAAAATTCGCATTTTTTGGCACACCGGATGTGGCCAGAAATACACTAGATATTTTGAAAGTAAATGGTTATATGCCATCGCTTATTATCACTTCTCCTGACAAACCACAGGGGCGGAAAATGATACTGACTCCCCCGTCTGTGAAAACTTGGGCAATTGAGAACAATATTCTGTATTTGCAACCGGAAAAACTAAATCAAAAAGAAGTCCAGAATGTTTTGAGAACCCTTGGTAGGAGCGACGGCGACGGACAGAGAAAATTTTCAGTAGAAAATTTTCGTGATGAACAAAATATACTGGACTTCTTTTTGGTCGTTGCCTACGGGAAAATTCTGCCAGAAGAATTAATAAATATGCCAAAGTTAGGCTCAGTAAATATACATTATTCATTACTACCTAAATATAGAGGCGCTTCTCCTGTCGAATCTGCCATCTTAAATGGAGACACAGAAACAGGCGTCACTATCCAAAAAATGGCATTCAAAATGGACTCTGGTCCAATATTAGCCCAAGAAAAAATAGAGATATTACCAGCTGAAAAGACAGAAGAATTACGGGATAGAATGATAAAAATTGGAGCAAAACTTTTGGTAAAAATATTACAGACCCCCTCGGCCGATGGCCACTCCCCCTTGACAGGGGGAGAAAAGCAGAATGAAGAAGAAGCTACTCTCTGTAAAAAAATAAAAAAAGAAGATGGCTTAATAAATTTAAAAGATAACGGAGAAAAGAATTATAACAAATTTAGAGCCTACGCACATTGGCCAAGAACTTTTTTCTTTGTGGAAGGTCAAAGAGTAATAATAACTGACGCTATTTTAGAAGATGACCCATCAGATAAAGCTCAGGGTAAAAAGTTTGTAATCAAAAAAGTATTACCTGAGGGTAAAAAGGAGGTGAATTTTGATGTCTGGAGAAAGTTATTTCCAAATTTTATTCAAGAGTAAAAGAAGCTTTCACTGTCAGCATGATAGTTTTATTTATTTTAGAAGTATCATAAGTTCCAAAATCAGACACATTGAGCGCATTTTCAGATAGCACTTGTACCACACCCGAAGAAGCAGATTTTAATTTGCCTATTTTTTTACCACTTGATTCTGCAAGCATACTTGCACGAGCTTTTGCATCTTTCATGGCATCAGATAACATTGCGATACGTTCATCAGAAAGTTTCGTATAAGTATATTCAAGTGACTGAGTAGAAAATACGACTCCTTTGTCTATCAAAGGCTGGATATGATTCGCTAAATCAGTAATTAAGGCAACATTTGGAGAATTCACTTCTACCGTCTGCCTGATGGTATATGTTTTTTCTGCATTACCTTGGTTTTGATCCCAATTCTGCTCCATAAAGATAGGCGAGATAACTACTTCAGCATAAGCGATGCCTTTAGTTTTCATAAAATCTTGCACAGCAGTCAAATCAGTCGCAAGAGTAGCATAACCTGTTTTTAAAGTAGATAATTTAGTAATACGGCTGATAGAACCAATCCACTTAACATGATCAGACACTACTTGTTTTGTTGCACTCCCTGTCACAGATAACGCATTGTCAAATGATTTTGTTTGATAAAAAGTATAAGAAACCACCAAAACAGCTAGGACTATAAAAATACCCAAAACTAGCCTGCTATTAAACCAACCTAAAATTGTGTTATTGTTATTTCCCATATAATCGTATTATAGCATAAATATTTTTCGTCAAAAACTGCTATAATAAACCGATGTCAAAAATCATTAAAATAGTAGTCGTGGGAACTGGTTTCGGAGGCGTTTATGCCTTGAAAAACCTACATAAAATATTCCATGGTGACAAAAACATAGACATTACTCTCATAGGCGAAAAAAATTATTTTCTATTTACTCCACTTTTGCATGAAGTGGCTACAGGAGGCATAGATCCAGGAAACATCATAGAACCAATCCGTAAAATTATAAAATGTTGTTTAAACAATTTTTATTTAGGTAAAGTTAAATTTATAAATACTAAAGAAAAAATAGTAGAAGTTGGAGAAAAAAAGATACAGTATGATTATCTTATTCTCGCAAACGGAGCAGAAACGAATTTTTATGACATAAAAGGAGCCAGAGAAAATTCTCTCACTTTAAAATCCCTTGACGATGCGATGAGAATCAAAAAACATTGTTTGCTCCAAATAGAAAAAGCCTCCAATATAACAGATAAATTGGAAAGAAAAAGAATGCTCAATTTTATTGTAGTTGGTGGAGGGCCGACAGGCGTAGAACTCGTAGCAGAATTGCAAGAATTGTTAAAAGAAACATTCCCTAGGTATTACGAAAAGAAAATAATAAATGACATTTCTGTCACCTTGATACATAAAGGCAAAGAATTATTAACCCAACTTGGAGTAAAACTGCGCATAAAAAGCCTTAAAGTATTAAAAAAGAAAGGTATAAATGTGATGCTCGAAACTGGAGTCATTGAAGTGTTTTCATCTTCTGTAACCCTAGATGATGGCAAGGAAATAAAAACAGAGAATGTAATATGGGTCGCTGGCATCAAGCCAGTAGAAATAAAATTCGACGAAGAAATTAAAAAGACACAGAGTGGCCAAATAATAGTTAACGACTGCTTACAAATAGAGAATCATCCTGAAATTTTTGCTATAGGCGATATTGCTTCTATAAAACCAAAGAACATGGATACATCCTTGCCGGCTCTTGCTCAAGTCGCTGTAAAAGAATCAGAAAACGTGACAGAAAACATAAAGCTGTTAGTAAATGGCAAAAATACAAAACCCCTCATATATCATAATTCTGGCAACCTTGTATCTCTCGGTCAATGGATGGCTGTCGGAGAAATATCAAACTTTTCATTTTCTGGACATATAGCTTGGTGGATTTGGCGTACTATTTATTTATCAAAAATGATATCTTTTAGAAAGAAATTAAAAGTAGCCATGGATTGGACCATAAACTTGTTTTTACCCAGAGATATTTCAAAAATATAGACTAGTAACGATAACCCAAAAGCAAAAGAACAATCAAAACTAAAATAAGTAACACTAGCAGAGCGTATGGTATATTCCACCACCAATTTTTCTTGTTCATAATTCTGCTAAAAGTAGCCCAGAGCTCTTTGATGATTTGAAGAGGGAGGAAAAAAAGTAAAAATTTTATTGCGTCAAAAATCATCTCCATGAGTTAAGTGGTCAAATTTCTTTGATCTCTTTTTTGATTTCTTTTAAATCTTCCTGAATTTCGAACAATTCGACTTCTTCTTTTTTGATTTCTTCTTCAGTTTTTTGATCCAGACGTTTTTCATTCTTTATACCAGAAATTATAATCCTGTCTCCAATAAAAAATGACACAAAAAGCCCACTAATAAGCGTGATAAATAGCCCTAAAAGTAACGAACCCCAGCCAGACATATGCAGTTCATCCGCTATAACCCACACTCCACGCCAGATTAGGATAATCCCCACGCTTCCGATAAAAGCGTAAGTTATAGGCATATGGCTCAATCTAGCCCTTATCCTGTCTTCCAATTTGTCGAAAAATATGAAAAGTGCTCGAAATATATTCATAGCTATATTATAACTCAAAAAAGCTAAATTTAATAGGATTTATTTTATTTTTGTTCTAGAATGTATAAATGCGGAAAATTTTCTTAATTTTAATCTTAGTGATTTTAGTGTCACCATTTCCCGTCAGAGCAGAAGAGGATAATGTAAAAATCATTAAAATACTCCTCGAGCCTGGACATGACAACCAATATTTTGGCACCAAATTTAAAAATGTAAAAGAAACAGAGATCAATTTGGAATTAGCCTCTAAAATATCCAAAATACTATCTAAAAACAAAAGTTTCCAAGTCTTTATGACAAGAGATAAAAATGGCTATCTGTCAGATATCACAAACTATTTTGAAAATAAAAAAGATGAAATTATTAATTTCAAAAAAGAAGCCAAGGCTGAAACTGCCATCAAAATAGCTAATGGCGATTTTATAGTAAAAGAAGGCGCGCCACATCATTCTGTAAATTCTGAAATCGCTTTTAGACTATATGGATTGAACAAATGGGCAGACGAAAACAATATGGATGCAGTGATAAATATACATTTCAATGATTATCCACGCAGATACGAAAAAAAGGCAGGTAAATATAAAGGATTTACTATCTACATACCAGAATCCCCGCTTATAAATAGCAAGAAAAGTTATGACTTAGGGAAAAATATCTTTTTAGAACTCATAAAAAAATATAAAACTAGCACTTATCCAGCAGAAAAAGATGGACTAGTCCCAGATCAGAAATTAATAGCTTTAGGCACCAATGATACCTTGAAAACTCGTTCAGTCTTGATAGAATACGCGTATATTTATGAGAAAATACTCAGCACAAAAAAGACCCGCGAAAAAACACTCCAAAGCATGGCAGACTTAACTGCCAAAGGTATAGAGAATTATTTTTCTAAAAATCAAAACCAATAAAAAAACTATTTATTCTTTTTTGGTTTTTTAGTCTCTTTTTTGTGACTATTATTTCCTTTTGCCATATATTTAAATTATAACATAAAATAAAAAAGCAACATCAAAAAAACCTCGCCGTTCTAAAACGGTCAAGGTTTTCTTTTTACAAAAGCTTAAGCACGAGATACTTTTGTAGCAGCTGGACCTTTTTCAGTTTGAGTAAGTTCAAAAGAGACTGTGTCTCCTTGTTTGAGCTCATCAAATGTAACGCCAACTAATTCTTTCGAATGAAAGAAAAGATCCTTTGCTTCGCCTTCGCGAGCGATGAATCCAAATCCTTTATCCGTAAGAGTTTTGATTGTTCCTGTCATCATACGATAATTTTCGTTTATTTTTGCTTGAAACTTCGACGTGGTTCCTTGTGTCTTAACACCCCCACAGTATAACACAAGCAACATAAAATATCAAAGTGTTTGTCAACACCCGCTAATTTAGCATATAAATGCTACTTTATTTTCTTTTATTAGCCTTTTTGGCAAGCATTGTATGCTTGATCACGAGTCTCTTCTTTGTCTTATGAGAACGTCTTGACTTCTTCTTGGGGCTAAGTGTTGTTCCTCTTTTTGCCATAAATACATTATAACACTATCCTTTTAATTCTGCTATTTCTTTTTCTAAAGCTTTTATGTTTTTTAGTTTTTGCTCTTGTCTCAGTTCTTGCGCTGCATTTGTATGCCACTCATGATTTTTCAATAGTTTTAAGGTAAGTTCCAAAAAATCAATTTTTTCTTGTTTATTATTAAAATCCTTCCCTAATTCTTGCGCATATAAATCTGTATTTGCTCTAAAATCAGATCTACCAAAATTACTGACATCTGCATCGAGTAAATAAGCAGACATTGGATTGGTCATTTTTATTACTAGGCCATCAACTGTATTCACTACTTTTGTATCCATAATCATATCTGCAATATCTGAAGATGAATCTGAAATAGAATCTTCTCTTTTTATCAAGAAAGCAGCTATCTCTTCATTTTTGTCTTGTCTAATTAAATAACCAATATCATGCCATGATGCAGCAAAAGCATTTTTCTCTAAATCGGCTTCACTTAAACCATCTTTAATTCCAAACAATATCGCTTCGTGTAAGACATCCTCTGTATGTTTTTTGACATGATATTTTAAATCTTTAGGTAAGCGATCAAGCATTTCAAATGCTTTTTCGATAACGGGAAGTTCCTTAAATTTTTCTATTTTTTGTGCTACTACTTTTTCTGGATCTTCTATTGTTTCAGCCTTTTTAGTAAAAAAATTTGCTTCCATACTCATAACTAAAATGATACCAAATCATAGTAAAAATGTAAAACTGGCTTAAAACGCAAAAGGAGGTCCGAAACTTGCTAAGTTCCAAGACCTCCAAATACTACCAAGTTGCATTTCTGCAACAGAATCAAACAAAACATTATAATATCTTTTGTATAACACATCGCAAACCTCTAAAGAGGTTTAAATTATCCATGCCCAGCCCAACGAGCCAAGCATCTTTATTTAAAATATCTTTGAATATTTTATAGCTTATATCAAAAGATAAATCATGTTTTCCCTTTTCGAGAAGCACACAATAATCAATCGAACCCGCTCCTTCGCTTTCTAAAAAAGCATTCAAAAATTCTATACTATTACCAGTGTCAACTAAATCCTCAACAACTATTATATTTCTTTTAAAGAAAACTGAAACTGGTTTGTTCAAGATTTCAATCTTTCCTTGATTTTCTCCGTCATAACTTTTCAAACGAATGATATCAGTAATGTGATCAAAACCAATATCATCAAGAGCTTGAGACAGAAATGTCCCAAGATACACTCCACCCATTGCCACAAAAAGAAGTACAGGTGGACTACAGCCAGTATAATCAGCCTTAATTATTTTCGCTATTTCTCGTATATTTTTTTGAATAGTTTCCCAATCAAAAATTACACGAAAATCAGCACCATCAATTTTATTGATATCACCAACGTTAAAATTTAGATTCATATTACCTCCTAATCATTGATCAGATTAAATTGTTCATTGAAAAACCTTTATTTCAAGGTACTATTTGTTTGTTAGAGATTAACACATATCAAATTGTAAGTCCACCTAGCAAGGACTGTCCTTGCTAGGTGTTAATTTTTGCTCTTGTAAAAATAATAGAGAGCAAGTGGTGCTGCCCAGTTAGCAGATCTTTCAATAAAATCTAAAATCGATTGTCCAACAAGAGGCCTTACGAGGGCTGTCCAGAAACCCCAAAAGGTTGCCCAAAGTAAAATCGAATTGACAGGTTTTACTAAAACAATTAATGCTACTAGGACATCAAAAATACCCACAAGCATGAGCAATGTCGTTGCAGTACCACTATCTACCCCTATCATTTGACTAATCCAACCTACCCAATCAGCTTTACCACCAACAGCGAGCAAACCATGCCCAATAAATTCGCCTGCTACCCCAACTCGAAGCAACCATTCAAACTTTTTTTCATTTGTCATATAAAAAAATAATTATATTTTTAATACATTAATTATATCATTACTTATTTAAAAATTTCATGTTTATGATATTTTTCCTGAAAATTAGTCAATTTTTCTATTTCTTCAATGCTATAATCCTCTCCATTAGAAACTACTAATTTTACTTCACCATCTTCCCCTCTCTTTATCCCAGCAATTACGATACCTTCAAACTCCTTCAATGGTTCTGTGGGACCAAGAACGTAAGCATCGATTTCTTCATTATCTGCCTCTGAGATAGTACCAGGAATAAAACCATAATTTATCTCATAGATTGTATCAATCTTTGGATCAGGATGTTTTGACCCTAAGGACCTATCCATTATGACCTTGACCTTTTTACCTAGCCAAATTTTTATTTCTTCTAACATATTTTAATTAGTTTCATAAAATTGCTTTATAAATTTCCTGCACTGTTTCTTCCAAAGTTTGGTTGCTGGAATTGATAATTTGCCAATTTAACTCATCCTTCTTTTCTGAAAATCTCTTATGTAATTCCACCGTTCTTTGATGAAGTTCTTTATTATTCCCTCTGTCGTCAAAGCGTCTCAATAGAGCTTCTAATGATGGCATAAGCAAGAATGCTTTGAAGTTTTTATCTTTGAAAAAATTTGAATACTGTTCTAGTAGCTTTCTTCCAACTACATCATCAATAAAAACACTAAAACCTTTTTCTAGTAAATTATTGGCCATATCACAAGCATTTTTTGCACTAAGAGAAAGTTGTAATTCCACTTCTTCGTTATAAGGCCAAGGTCTTACATAACCGCCCTTTATCATTCCACGAAGAGCATCTACCTCTATTACAGCACTTCGTTCAAATTTTTCTGCCAACGCTTTTGATGTTGACGACTTACCAGAACCAGCTGGTCCAGTAATCAGACAAATAAAATTTTCTCTTTCTTGTGTATTTTTTAATGTGTTTATTGCCATAAACTTATTTTAGCAGTAAATTTAACGAAATTCACATTGCTCCGGGGGTAGGGATCGAACCTACGACCAATCGCTTACGCTTATCCTCTTATTACTAAAAGGGACGGACTATATCATATCCATATCATAAATTATAACTTAGGACCAAGGCGCTTCCACTAAACTAATTTAGTGTACTCCCATAAAGGGATAGTCTCTACACCTTCTCTGATTTTATTCAGAGCTTGGCTCGGGATTGCCCTGAGATTTTTGTCTCAAAGGGTTTCCCCGAATTCACCTCGTTTATCAACCTATCTTTCGATAGGAAGCTGCAATATCCCTGCCTCGACTTCTCGATGGCAGTTTGCGCACAGCAAGATACATTTATCAAGTTCAGATTTTACTTTCTCCCATGATCTAGTATAACCTTTATCACCAATTCCAAATGTTTTGTCAGTTTTATTAATATGATGAAGTTCTAAGGCCCCAACACATCTTTTATAACTGCAAATCTGACACTCACCACCTTTGTATTCAACAGCAAGTGTTTTCAATTTTTTTCTTCTTTTGGCAACAGCTTTAATAAGTGCTTCACGCCTGTCCGCATATTTTCTTGTATCTGACATAATACTATTATACCAAATAAAGACGTTTTTACAGGCGACCGCTCTACCGCTGAGCTACCCCGGAATATATTACGAATTTAGAAAGAACTCATAATATCTTAACAGAAATAGGCCAAAAAACAAGCTAAATGAAATTAATTCCCACTTGTGCTACAATTTTTGCATGAAAACAAAGCTAGAAACATTTGTACTGTTTTTATATGAAAGATATGGCATCACACCAAATATACTTACTTATGTGAGGATATTTATGACCCCATGGCTTGCACTTTTTATTTCTAAATCAATCTCAAGCAAAAGTGGATTTTTAGTGATTTTAACCCTCGTACTTTATACTTTAACCATTTTGACAGACTTTTTTGATGGTTTACTTGCTCGACAGATTTCAAAAGAGAAGACGCATGATCACGCTACAGGTGGCATGCTCGACAGATTAAGTGATAAGATTTTAATAATCTTTTTATTGATTCCCTTTGGTTTAAATCTTTTCACTGTTCTAATAATCGCAGGTGAATCTCTCCTCGCTTATCAAGCGATAAATTCTACTGGCCACAAAAAACAGGCCACCAACGCTGGCAAGCTAAAGATGCTTTTCCAGGCATTATTCATCCCGATCCTTTTACTTTCAAAAACTTCAGGTATTATTCCAAACGACATAGTGTATTTATGGGTCATCGCTATCATAATACTAACTTATACTTCAGTATATTCACATTATTTCAAAAATGATTAGCATAGATTGCATTATTGGTAAAATAAGATAGAATAATATATATCTCATTTTGGGCCGTTAGCTCATCTGGTAGAGCACCTCATTTGCAATGAGGGGGTGGCAGGTTCGAGTCCTGTACGGTCCACCCGATTGAATTTCCCCGCGAAAATGCGTCCGCGCTCCGCGCGGTAATGGAAAGTTCAGCAAGAAAAGAAAAGGGTGTTTTGAAATCCACGGAGAGCGCGCTTGCGCGCAAATGGCGGTTCGAGCCGATGGTTTTCAAAAAAGTTTTCATTTCCTCAAACTTTTTTGAAGAAGCGAGATTTTGTGCTTGGTTGGCTTGTAAAATCCAGTTTCGCACGAGTTCGAGCCAATGATTTCCTTTTCGCTCAAAATCAGATAATTTTTCCTCTAGCGTTTTCTTCTCAGACATCAAAGCGTTCTTTTTCTGTTGAAACTCCGACAATTCAAAACCGCCATCCAAGTATCCATCCATAAGGCGGTCAATTTTAGCTTTGATGTCAGAAATAGAAAAACGCAGATTTTGAGCGAAAACTCCCGATGATTGGCGGTTCTCTAATTCCCACTCGGCGAGCTTGCCGAGATACTTGTCCCGCCATTCATCGGGTAAAGAAACCTTTTGACAAAGTTCCTGCACTTGTCGTTCAAATTCTTCTTCCCGCAAAAATTTATTTTCAGAACATTTAGTAATTTTGCTCTTGTGGGTGCAACGATAATAGATAAACTGCAAACCGCTTTTCTTGATATGTCGCTCGGCGGTTATCGCATAGCCACATTCCCCACAAGTAGCAAAATTGAGAAACTGAAAATTCTTTTTCTTTTGATTTTTGCGGGGTTTTCCATTTGCGACAAGTGCTTCCTGTATCTTGTCAAAAGTTTTCTTTGAAATCATTGGCTTGTGCGAACCCTGATGCACTTCGCCTCGGTAAGAAAAATATCCATAGTAAAAAGGATTTTTCAAAATATGTTCTACCGAGGCGAGTGCGAAAGGTTTGCTGGATCGTGCGCCAACCAAGCCAAGAGAAAACATTTTGCGCTGAATTCCCGTGAGTGAATATTGCCCAGTAGCAAAAAGCTCCAATACCTCTTTTACTTTACGAAATGTCTTTTTATCAGGTTCAATCGTACGGAGTCTCGGTTCGTTAAAGTAACCGATTGGAGCTTTTCCTGAAAATACACCACGACGAATCTTTTGCCGTATTCCGCGCAAAATGTTTTCTCTTAAATTGTCGGTGTAATATTTGGCTTGACCGAAAGCGACACTCAACATAAATTTTCCCTGCGGTGTCGCTTCGAACCAAAATGTCGGGAATTTTAGCGCAACAATTTTTAGCGTGTCCACAAAATATATGACCTTGCCACCGTCAATACTATTTCTCGCCAAACGGTCTGGATTCCACGCTAAAATTCCCGAGGCAACACCTTTTTCAATTTCGCCAAGCATTTCATTAAATACTTCACGACCAGGTTCTTTGGCAGTTTTACTTTCATAATATTCACGAACAACAAACAAGCCTTGTTGCTTGGCGAATTCACGAAGCTCCGTTAGTTGAGCCTCAATACTCAAAACTTGGCGTTCTTCATCCTCACTTGATTTTCTACAATATATAAAATATTTGATCATATAGCTTCGTGAATTAAATTGAAAAAGGTTTTGCATTACATCGACAATTTCTAAATCTCGCTTCCCATCGGCTCCTGTGGTATTCCACAAAATGAGCTTTAGCTCATGGAACCGCCATTTGCGCGCAAGCGCGCTCTCCGTGGATTTCAAAACACCCTTTTCTTTTCTTGCTGAACTTTCCATTA